>NZ_JAQYWD010000074.1 GCF_030145145.1 Desulfobacula sp.
GCTTTATTGCGCTTTTAGCCTCTTCAAGAACCGATTTTTGATAAAAAGCACAATAAAACAAGCCTGACCCGTTCAAGAAAATGCCAAAATGAGAATTGCTGATAAAAAAAATATTTAACTGACAGTTTAAGACATCAAAATTATAGCATCGGCCACTTCTTTCATTGTCCTGTTTTTTTCCATACTGATCTTCTGCAGTTTTCTGTAAGCCTGGGTTTCAGAAAGGTTTTCTTTGTTCATTAACAAGCCCTTCGCTTTTTCTATCACCTTCCTGCTTTCCAATTGTTCTTTCAGCCTGGATACACGTTCTGTTAATTTTGAGGCTTTTAGAAATTGTGTGACTGCCAGTTCAATACTGGGGGCAAGATCTCTTTCCCGAAAAGGTTTGGAAAGATAGGCCATCCCGCCGGAGTTTTTCGCTTTTTCAATCAATTGCCGGTTGCTGTATGCCGTTAAAAAAATAACGGGAAACCGGTTGGAAATTTTTTTTGCTACACTGATACCATCGATCTGGGGCATTTTAATGTCTAAAATGACCACATCGGGATTGACCTTTTCGATCATATCAAGCACTTCCTTTCCGTCGGAGGCTTCTGCAACAACTTCGTAGCCCATTTCCTCCAGTAATTCTTTTAGATCTGCTCTAATTAACGGCTCATCGTCCGCTATTAAAATACGGTAGCTCATACTTCAGCTCTTTAAAATAAAAATCATTCTTTTGTCAAGGCGAATATCAAAACAGTTCGCCTGTAAACCATTTTTTGCTTGACAACCCAACATCAGGGGTATTAAATCATTGGTGATCGTGAAGAAAGTTTTTACCAGAGGTAATGGAGCCTCTTTTACTCAATGTCGGGTAAAAGGGGCTTTTATATTTTTGCACAACAATGGTTTTCCAGCGCCCAGCGTCAGGATGCAAACAATCCTTGCCGCTGGGGAATAAAAGGGTCAAACCAGTAGTGTTACAACTTAACCTAGGAGGTGGGAATATGTACAAAGGTGGATATACCGGAAAAGTGTTAAGAATCAACTTAACGGATCAAAGTGTAAAAGAAGAAGACCTTCCCTTTCAGATGGCAAAGGATTTTATCGGTGGCGCAGGATTTGGGATTAAATACCTGTTTGATGAAGTGCCGGCAAATACAGACGCACTGGGTCCTGACAACAAACTTATTTTTTCCCCGGGTCCGTTTTCCGGAACAACTGTTCCCTGTGCCAGCAGGATGGCCGTTACAGCCAAATCCCCTTTAACCGGGGCGGTGGGCATGGGTCTGTCCGGCGGTCATTTTCCGGTGGAGTTAAAGTTTGCCGGCTATGATGTTATGATAATAGAGGGGCAGTCACCGGAACCGGTGTATATTTTTATTAAAAATGGAGACGTAAAGTTCCGTAGCGCAAAAAAACTCTGGGGAATGAAAACCACGGATACCCAGCAGATCATTAAAAATGATCTTAAGGATCAGAATGTTAGAATTGCCTGCATTGGACCGGCAGGAGAAAATCAAATCAAAATAGCCGCCATTATTAATGAATGGCGGGCAGTGGGGAGAAAAGGGCTCGGCGCTGTAATGGGGTCTAAAAACCTTAAAGCCATTGCCGTACGGGGTTCTGATAAAATACAGATTGCAGACAAAGACAAGCTCAAACAAGCCAAAAAAGTATTCACAACAGCGATGAATGACAGTGAAGTGCTTTATCCGGCATTTGCAAAACTGGGAACCGGAATGGTGGTGGACCACACCTGCCATATGGGTATTTTCCCGACCAAAAATTATACGACAACAGGCGAATATGATCCCATAGAAAAGATTGGTGTAGCAGTTCAGACTGACCGAACGGTGACAAGAGAACATTGTTACGGCTGCCCCGTGGGCTGCAGTCAGGTAAAACTGGCCAAAACCGGTGATTATGCCGGAACCCTGAGCGAAGGGCCCGAGTTTGAGACCATGTATTCTTTTGGCGGTGTCACCGGGGTGGAAAATATTGATGCCATCATTGCCGCAGATCGCCTGGCCGATGAAATGGGATTTGATACCATGTCTTCGGGCGTATCCATTGCTTTTGCCATGGAACTTTATGAAAAAGGCATCCTGACAAAGGAAGATACCGGCGGCATTGAATTAAACTTTGGTAATGATAAGGCCATGATGACCATCCTTAAACAAATGTCCTATCGAGAAGGACTCGGCGGTCTTCTGGCTGACGGCTCAAAAATTGCCGCACAGAAAATTGGCAAAGGATCTGAAAAGTATGCCATGCATGTCAAGGGGTTAGAGCTTCCCGCCTATGATGTCCGGGGGGCTAAAGCCCACGGACTCAACTATGCGACATCGTTTACCGGTGCGGATCACTGTCGGGGATATGCGTTCCAGGAAGTATTTGGAATACCCATCCCAAAAGAAGTGGACAGGTTTGCGGCTAAAGGCAAAGGCGAACTGACCAAATGGAACCAGGATATCCGTACCGCAGTGACTGATGCACCCACCATGTGCGGTTTTATTTTTGACATGGCCGTTATCGGTATTGCTGCCCAGAATACGGCAGATCTCATGGAAGCGGTCACCGGCATCGCTTATACAACCGATGATGTCCTTTTGGTCGGTGAACGGATTAATAACCTGGCAAGGGCGTTCAATGTAAGAGAGGGGTTTACCCGGGCGGATGACACACTACCTGAACGGCTTTTGACCGAACCCATACCAGGCGGTGCTTCAAAAGGCCATTTCATCAGCAAGGAAGAATTAAAGCTCATGCTGGATGAATACTACACGGCAAGAGGCTGGAACCTGGAAACCGGGTCACCAAGCAGGGAAAAGTTGACCGCTTTGAACCTGGCGTATGCCGCAGACGTATTGAATTTATAATAACATGCGATAAGTTCATCGTATCTTAATTTGCATTTAGCCGTTAGCTTTTGGGTTTTTAACGAACAGCTAATGGCTAAATGCGTCTAACCGCACAGGTAGAAAAATTTCAGGAAATACCCGGGAACAGGCCAAATCGATTTTTGGCCCCATTTAAGAGAATATCCATTGGGCCTTGCGCATCTCTGAATCCGAAAATCATCGGTTATCATCAGCCCAGTGCATGGCAGTGATCGTTAAAACGCCCAGAATAATAAATCCCAGGGCCAGGGGAACTGTAGTGCCATTGTAATACCGACCGATGATAACAGATAGTGGAGAAGAAATCAGGCTGGTCAATGAGCCGATGACGGCGGCACCCATTCCGGCAATATGTCCCAGTGGGACCATGGCTATGGCGTTCAAATTTCCGAAAAGAATACCCAGGCAGAAAAACGCTAACATGAAACAAAGCATGGTCAACCACAAGGGAGACGGTCCGTCCATTTGAAAGATCACAGCCAGATAAAAGATCATCAGGATGATAAACAAGACAACGGCCCGATATGACAGGGACCGCATGCCGAACCGCATAACGATACGGGAATTCACAAACGATGCACTTCCAATGGACAGGGCTATAACTGCCATATAAAATGGAAATTGCCGTCCAACATGGTAGATTTCCTGAAAAATTTGCTGGGCGCAGTTCAGGTATGACAAAAGCACCCCTGACATAAATCCTGCAGCCAGAGTGTATCCGAGGGACAGACGGTTGGTGCAGACCTCAACAAGGCCGTTGAGGATACGCCTGGCGGAAAAGGGCATCCGGTGCTGCCGGGGAAGTGTTTCCGGTTGTCGGATGGTGAACCAGGTCAGGGCGATGAGACCCTGGATCATTAAAGCGCCGAAAATCGCCCGCCAGTTCGCTTTGAGCAGGATAACCTGACCAATGGCCGGCGCTATGGCAGGAACAAAAATAAAGACAGCCATTATTGTTGACATGATCCTGGCCATTGCACGGCCGCTGTACTGATCCCTTATGAGTGCGACGATGGCTGTGCGCGGACCTGCTGCACCGATACCCTGGATCAGCCTTCCCACCAGCATAAGGCTGAACTGCCTGGAAAAGATCGACAATAAACAACCCAGTGAAAAAATCAAAAAACCGGTAAAGATGACAGGTTTCCGGCCAAAGCAATCAGACAGGGGACCAAAAAAGATCTGTCCGATCCCCATGCCGAGTATCAATACCGAAACAACGAGCTGGGCATCATTGGGATGTCCTGCACCGAGATCCCGGCCAATGTCGGACAAGGCAGGCAGCATCATATCAATGGACAAGGCGGTAATGGATATCATTACCGCCATCAGAGTGATAAATTCCCGGTAACCCGGACTGCGTATTTCTGCTTGCGTTTTGATTGGCATGGTGATCGTCCTTTTCGTTTTGCACAGTATCAATGATCGGATTGCTCATATCGGAATTTTCCTTCAAAGTAAAGGGCGGAATGAGATCGGAGGTTGTTTTTAACGGTTTTCTGATCCCCTTTCCAATATTTTGAATCAGCAAATAAATGGTCCGGACAGATAGACAGCAGACTCATTTGAATGATTGACTATTCGTACGATTTTATGATATTTATCCAAACGATTTTAAATTTTAAAAAAGGATTTTTTTGTTTACAAGATCATTAGAAATTGTGTCAACTGTTGCCGGCAAAAGGTATCATTAATCGGCGGTAGGTTGATTTTAGTTTAGATCAAATTAATCGTTTGGATTACATCCGACGATATAGGTCTTGACCATTCCGGATAAAGTTCTATCGGACATTCCGTCATTATTGTTACATCTTTTCAAAGCAACACCCCTACAGAGCGATATAAAGCCTTAAACTGCAACAGATCAACTGGATTGATGTTTGATTCAGTTAATCGCAATAATCTGTAAAGTTATAAAAACCATAGCCGGAGACCAATAATAATGACAAAGAATAAAGATACAAACAATATTTCCAAATCCCTTTCTATTTTGGGATGGGATTCTGATTTTCAGACACATTTAGACAACATCCGCAGGGGCAATGACAATGTTTTTCCTGCCAGAGTGATCGGTGTACACAAAAATAGTTTTCTCATTCGTCGAGGAAATAATGAAACGCTCGTTACCATAGCAGGAAGGTTCAATTACCAAAAAGATCGTCTGTTTCCAGTTATAGGAGATTGGGTCTTAATAGCTGACAAAGTCATTATAGATGTATTACCACGGAAAAATGCTTTATCCAGGGGAGCTGCTGGTACCCATGGCAAACAAGATGTGCAGCCGAATAAAGAACAGGTAATTGCCGCCAATCTTGACACGGTGTTTATCGTAAGCGGTATAGACCACGATTTTAACATACGCCGCATAGAACGATATCTTACCTTAATTTATAATTGTGGGTTGAATCCTGCAATTGTCCTGACAAAGGCAGACCTTCATCAAGACCCTGAGCGTTATGTTCGTGAGGTGGAAGCGGTGGCATTTGAAGTTCCCGTGCATTTGGTATCTGCAACGGATTCATATGGATTAACTTGTTTGGAACCCTATCTATCAGAAGGTCAAACCATCGCCATGATTGGTTCTTCCGGGGCCGGCAAATCTACGCTCGTGAATCATCTTTATGGAAAGGTCATACAACCCACCAATACAGTAAGCGAAAGCGTGGGGAAGGGAAAGCACACCACTACCAACCGCAGCCTTATCCTGATGCCTCAAGGTGGTATGGTGATTGACAATCCCGGTATTCGGGAAATCGGGTTCTGGGATGATGCCGGTGGCTTAGATATTGTTTTTCCAGAAATTGAAAACCTTGCCAACTGCTGTCGTTTTCAAGACTGTAGTCATACACATGAACCAGGCTGTCAAGTACTTCATGGTGTTATGATCGGTGCTGTCAAACAAGAAAGGCTGGATAGCTACCAAAAAATGAAAAGAGAATTATTATATTTATCTAACCGACAGCAAAAAAGTGCAGATCGAGTGGAGAAAGAACGCTGGAAAGGCGTTGCTTTAAAAATTAAATCCATAAACAAAAGGAGGCGCAATTGAAAGGAAAAAACCATATGATGGCATGTTTGCAGTGAATCAAAAACAACGCGGAATTTAGATAACGAATTCATCAACTGGAAAAGAAATGCAGAGAAGGATTTTTCCATGCGCTTTTCCAGTTCTTCTTCCGCTTGGATCCAATTGCTTTAAGTTTAGAAAGGAATTCAAGCACGCCAAGCTCTTTTAATTTATTAAAAGATTCACCATTCAGGGCATGCAACAGGTAATAGTCGATATAATCAGTTTGAAGTTTTTTGAGTTGAGCTTTGATTATTTTATCCATATTGTCGGCTTGATTAACAGACCAATGGGGCAATTTTATGGCTATGTTTATTTTTTTTCGAATCCCTTCCTCGTTAAGAGTTTTTCCAAGAAAAGGTTCACTCGCCCCCATATGATATGGCATGGCTGTATCAAAAATAATTCACACCTTCATCAATAGCCATTAAAAGTTGTTTTTTAGCTCTTTTTTCATCAATTCCGCCTCTTTTTTCAGGTAAACGCATACAGCCAAAACCCAGAATCGATATATCTTCCCCAGTTTTGGGTATTTTACGATATTGCATAAAGATCTCCCATTGAATGGATTACTTTTAAACTTTTGCAGTCCCTTTTTCCTTGTCTGATTTTTTTCATTTTTACAAATAATTTTTCACGCACCAGGATTCGACTAATTTTTGATATTCAATGCTGCTGTTTGGACTGAGCCCTAAAGATACGAAGTACTCACTCCCCGCTTTCGTTCTTGATGTGTTGAATAATGTATATAGTATCTTTCAGGTCTATTTTCCCGTCATCATTCACGTCTGAAGACGTATCAGCAGAATTTTGTTGAAAAGTTATAACCTTAAATCCGAGTTGAGAATCCTCAAGACCAATTCTTTTATCATTATTTAGATCTCCTTTTATAACAATACAGCCGTCATCATATACATTTGCGCCTGCAGGAGTATTGGGGCATTTGTCTTGTTCGTCTAAAATACCGTCTCCATCTAAATCACCTAAAATTGTCGCCGTTACTGCATAAGCGCTTAAGCTGGTGGCAACAAAGCTGGCATCAATGCCGTCAAAAGCAAGATCAGAGGCTTTGTACTCAGCCCACGCCCCATCCACAAGATACCAGATGGTTAGATTTGAAAGATTCTCGGTCGAATAAGCATCAAGAGACAGATAAGCCGGATTGTCGGAGCTTACTGTATAGTTTAATGTTGAAAAGTTCCAGGCGGAAAGTATTTTTTCGCTTGTCCCAGAAAGAAGCCCCCGAAGGAGATCGAGATCGTCATCACTGACAGCACCTACGGCAAGGGTGATGACTACGGATGTGTCGGTCCCAAGAAAGCCGACGTCTACAGAATTACCACTATCAGCGTCGGTGACAAGAACCCTTTGGTTGACGGCCAAATCAAGGGTTACGGTTGCCCCGCCTATGCCTTGAGCCATAACGTTATCAGTGACCGTTATAGTGTGATCGATTGCATCCCATATTCCACCGAGGGTTTGGACGATACCCGCGCCCGCCATTGTACCGTATGCCATCGGAGTATAGATGCCCGGAATCACCCCCGTATCTGCTACAAGACGTACAGTTCCTTCGTTGCTAATGTCGCCGATCCTCCAATCATCCTCAATAATAGTGCCATCCTTGAGGCGGCCATAGTAACCAACATTGAGAAAGCTTTCAGTATCAACGGTTAAGGTTGAGCCGCTGAAGATATTGACATCATTTGCCCTCACAAAGCCTCCTTCGGTGAGAGTAAGTGTTCCTATGCCGCTGTAGCCGATAGTGAGATGGAGACCACCATCACATGTGGACCCTTCTCCGTTAACGGTCACCGCCCCCACAGAGCCGGATTGGCTACCGATAGAAAATGAACTTTTATGGGAAGTCTGGACAAGCGAACCACCGTTGGTAATGCTCAGAGTACCTGCGCCATTGAGACCAACATTGATACCAAACAGGTTCCAGGTAGAGCCCTCTCCGTCGATGGTTGCCACCCCTATGGAGTCAGAATTGAGCCCGAGCTTTGTAGCAGTACTCGTTACCGAACCGCCATCGGTAATTGATATTGTCCCGTTACCGTTGTAGCCCACATTGAGACTCCCGTTGGCGGTCCAGGTGGAGGCCTCGCCGTTGACGATTACCATCCCTGAGGCGTCAGCATTGTACCCAAGGTTAGCAGCTGAACTAATTACTGAACCACTATTGATTACAGAAAGCGTTCCACTGCTTCTGTGACCTACATATAGAATGCCGCTGTTCCAAGTAGACCCTTCGCCGTCAACAGTCACCGTTCCATTGGAATTCGGATTGTTCCCGACATAGCCGGCCAAACTAGTTACCAATCCGTTATCGCTTACAGAAAGTATTCCTGTGCCGGTCTCACCGACATAAAGACCGCCACTGTTCCAAGTAGATCCTTCACCGTTGACGGTTACCCTCCCGTGGGTATCTAAATTGTGCCCGAGGTAAGCAGAGTATGTATTTGTCATTGATCCGCCATTGGTTATGAGAAGCGTTCCACTGCCATTGTGGCCGACATGGAGATAGCCGTCGTTGACCGACCATGTAGCCCCCTCACCGTCGACAGTAGCGGTTCCGGTTGCATCTGAATTGTATCCAAGATAGCCGTCGCTCGAAGCAACAGATACGCCACTCATTATTATGAGCCTTCCTTCCCCACGGTAACCAACCCCGAGAGGGTTCGAAATATCTTGATTCAGATTTATGGTGACGTTGTCAATTTGAAAAGTTTGTGTGTCGCTGTTTGAATTGTTTAAGATAATATCTTCATCGGCAACGATACCGGAGGTATTGATTGTTCCGGTGCCCGACAGCTGAAACGCACCGGTGTATAGCATTCCAGTGGTAAGTGTGCCATCATTGCCGCCAAAGGAGATTTTTCCCAGTTTCTCCATGTATGTAACTCCAGAAATCGAAACAGATGCACCATTCAAAATATTAATAAGGCCTGTACCAGAAAAACCGACAGAAATAGAGCCGCTGTTCTGCCAGGTAGACCCTTCTCCGTTTACAGTCACTATCCCGCTTGAGCCCGGTTCACTCCCAATACTAGCGCTTTCCGTCATCACAAAACCTTTATTGAGTATTGAAAGCGTTCCATGACCTTGGTAACCGACATGTAGAAGAGGGTAAGTCCCTGGAATTTTGACAGTCCATTCAGATCCCACACCGTCAACGGTCACCGATCCATTGGACTCTGATCGGAAACCGACATATACATAATAATTCGTCAGCGTGTCTCCGTCAGTAATACTCAGCGTACCCGTGTCAGAAAAGCCGATATACATATTCGTACTTATCCAGTTCTTATAGGGATAAGGAGTTACATCACCACTGGCTGACAATGCCGCGTACCCAGCAGAAGTCATGAAAATCCCTACCGCGATTATCGCCAGCAGAGTGCAAATAAATTTCCGTAAAATAAAAAACCGGTTCATATTTTTATTACCTTAAATAGTAGTATTTAAACCAAGGACAAATTTTTTTGTTAAAACAAGCAAAAAACGAACCAACTAAATACTTTAGTTCTATTACCAATCGCGGAAGCCGTTACATCAACAGATTGATCGTAGGTGGCGAGGATAAATGGCAATCAAAGGATTCCAAAGGATAGGAAAAAAATGTTATCTATTGATACTTTTATTCCCATAGAAGATTATACTATCTTACCTAACACTACAGCGACACTTTTACGCCTAACTCTTTAGCGAAAGCAATTTTTCTTTTTCTATGGCTTTGATACGCAATTTGGTTACGTTTGAAATGGTATTTTACAATTTCTAAAGCCCCTTTACGTGTAATAGAACGAATAGACAAAACAACTTGAATTAATTTCTTATCCATTGCTAAACTTAGGCATTTTTTTTAACTTACGTCTGACACGGAAAAGGAAGGAAGTGCTTTGCCAGCATCACATAAAGCATATGCCGATGCCATGCCGGCCATGATCTATGTTCATATTGATCCATTCCAAGATGCATTTTTCCTTCCTGGAAACAGCGCTCAATGGACCAACGCAAACAAGATGCACGGCACAATTCTTCAAAAGATGTTGTTTCGGGGGCATTAGAAAAGGCGTATCTTGTCTGATTATCAGTACGTTTTCTGATCATGAGCCAAATCGGGTCGTCCTGCGGCAATCCGTCACGAGAAGGAAATACTCTCAAGCATGCTACATGCGCAAGAAGTGGACCTTTAGTTCCTTCCCCAAAGTCGATATCGCTGCCAAAACTTGCATCGCAACCAACCCATCTGGCTGGAAATTTGTCTATGACGGATTTTATCAAGTCAGAAGCAATTTGATTTTTTGTTTGAAATTTCAAATTTTCCGGAACATTGACAATTGTCCTTTTTGCCAGTATTGCCAAAATATTGAGGTGCGACTCCAACAGAATGTTTTCCTTTTTTTGGAAATTCGGAAGCGTCTATAGTCAACATTCCATCTTCGGTTGATAGTTCCTGCGCAACAAATTGTTGATGTTGCTGAAGCATCGCCTTATCATCCCATTTGTGGCCTAAATAGTGATACCGTTTTACCAACTCGTCCCATAGCGGTTCCAAATCACTCCCACAAACTTGACGCAGGTGTACTTGTGAAAAATCTTTCAATGACCCGGTAAAGGATTTCTGTTCTTCTAATGTATCAATATTTATCTGCACAATTTCCTCCACAGTTTTTCATGTAGATGGTTAGTGTAGCAGATAAATAGCGGTATGTTTATGATTTAATGTGTCGCTGTAGTGCTAATAAACGCATCAAAAGGTCTGAATTCGATGCGAAATTATTTCCCCATTGTAGAATTTTGATAATTAGATTAAAAACAAATACTTAATCGAAACACTAGGCGAAATCTTGGGAAAACTTTTTCTGATTTTATTACATTTTTTAATGAGAAAAGAACTACCTAAAAAACTGTAAAATATATAAAATTAAGCCTTTACCTGACCATATCAAGTGGCACAAATTTTGCTTGATAAAATCATTTAATAAAGTAAAAGGATAGGGTTAAATTTTGTGCTATTAAGAAAGTGTTAATTTAGCATCAAGAAGTTATACTTTAAATTTATACGACTTTATTTTTCCGTTTCAAATACTATTGCTGATTTAGGATAGGTTAGAATAGGAGGGGGTTATGAGTGCAGAAAGGGTTTTGATGACTCGGTTGGTTAAAATTACAATAACTACTTTGGCTATAGTCCTGTGTACAACTGCCGTGTTGCGGGCTGGCGAGGTCAACCTTATCATCTACCAACCATCTAATTTCCAAAACGGCGGCTATGGTTTATCGAACGGTTCTGAAATTACAGGACTGCTTAATGCCGCGTTCGGTAACAACGTGACGGTTGTTTCCTCTTTCAATCTTTCGCAAACTCTATCCGCCGATGCAATTTGGCTCGACTTACCTTATTCTAAAGCTATGTCAGCATCTGATCGTGCTGTTCTTTCTCAATTCATTTCTACAGGCAAACGAGTAATGATGAATGGCGAGCGCAGTCGTTATTGGAAAGATTGGAACAATAGCATCCTTTCCATTGTGGGAGGTATTGTTGGCCCGGACTATACCCCGAATTTAGTTTTGAATCCTATCATTTTGCACCAACTCACAGATGGTGTGGATCATGTCACGGGGCCGGGAAATGCTGGGACGGCGCAAGGTGGTATCCAAGTCTTCTCCGACTACAACGTTATAACGCTCTGGGGGCAGAATCAGAACGTCTTGTCGATCCTCGACATATCTATCATGTTCTGGAATACAGACGCCAGCGGAAGTAGATTCCGTCAAAATGTTGTTAATTGGCTATCTGATCCCATACCGGGGGCAGCTTCTTTAAAAATAACAAGTTCAACATATGCCCAGGCAGCTCTAATTGATGGAACACTCTCAGAACAGATTGATAAAGTAAATTTCGGACCACCAGCACATAACTCTGATGAATGGTCCTCAGTTCAGCGACAATTTGATAATCATGTGGCAAGTTCGTTTGGGTGTTCAAGTGTGCCTGAGCCGCTGAATGAACCATATATTTCGGCTAATGAATTCATTGATGATGCAAATGAAGTTACTTATGACAACTGTTCTTCATCATTTTATAAATTCACATTTGAAGTCCCTAACTGTTCTGACGTTCTTAGTGCTTCATTAAATGTCAATGTTGATGATATGGCGGTGGCTTATTTAAACGGATACAGGATATCTCCCAAGATTTCTGCGGATGATTTTACAAGCGAAGCTGGTAGGGAAAGAACTGAAAACGGATTGCCAATTCTATCATGGCCGAACTTGGATACCTTGAATATTGACTCTGACAAATTGGTTAAAGGAGAGAACGTTCTTGTGTTCGGTGTAATAGGAGATGCCATTAATGAGTTTGGAAACCAATTGGAACCTACGGGCGTTGAATTCATTTTGGACATTGACATCAAAGAGCCTCCTTGTAAAGGAGACCTTGATGAAAATGGAAAAGTGGATAAGGGTGATATAATATTATTACTCCAGGTTTTATCTGGCGATAGGGTTCATTGATTTTTGGTTCATTATCAATATTGGTTACACTTACATCAGCAGGGTTTACATCATAAGATGACGGTGGAGGCGGGCCAAGTTCCGGCTGATCCATCCGAGGCTGGGCTGGCGCAGAGACGACCCTGTGTCCCCCCTCGTAACCACCGAGATCTTTAAGCCGAAAACGGTTCATCATCTGATGAGAGTCTGGAAGTTTCTACTCCAGCATCGTTAACACCTTTAAC
>NZ_JAQYWD010000044.1 GCF_030145145.1 Desulfobacula sp.
CTTACTTTTGTTGCAGGTTAGCTCAAACGAACATTAAACGGCATTCTTTCAAACTCCACTTTCATATAGCCAAACTTGATAATAATTCTCCGTGAAGTTAAACAAAAATCAAGTTGATCTCCAATTATGTAGCGAGTTTTTTTTGTTGCGTGATTTTCTTCTGATGATTTTTAAAGAGTGTATTTTCTTTGGATTTAATTCTTTTACTTTTTTTATTTTCTCATTTTCTTTGCGTTTGACAAGTAATATTCAACGCTTTCTTGATCGAAACCTGGCATTATTTTGGCAAAATCAGCAGCCTTTTGGTAATAGTCAGCAGCAACCTGTTTTTCCCCCCGGGCCTCGTAAACCTGGCCGAACCGTTCAAAACCATCAATTTGATCAGGATATTCATTCAAAAGTCTTTTGGATACGGCCTCTGCCTCGTCCAATTTGTCATTTTTTATAAGATCCATAACACTATTTGAAAGCTGATCTAATTCTGTGTAAACTGGTATAAATTTAGTGGGCTGAGAATTGGATTGAATTGCCCCATTCTGTGACAACAGACAGCACTTTTTATATTTCTTACCACTGCCACAAGGGCATGGTGTATTTCGTCCGATCTTTGCCATAAAGGAAATGTTTCATATTTTGTATTTTGGTGCAAGGAAAAGATTTTGCAACTTCGATTTGCCACAAATCTCTCTGTCGATCAATATATAAAAGGTAAAGCATGGAAAGATGCCGAACTGAATCATTGTCCGTTGCATCCACAAGGCGGTTGTAAATTTGCAGGACATGGAACCTATAGTAGAAAATTTCCAGATGGAGTAAAAATAGCCAGATGGTATTGTCCGGACGGACATGCAACGTTTAGCATGCTGCCGGATTGCCTGTCTTCGCGCTTACCCGGGACATTGATTGATGTAGAAACGGTTATTAATCAAATCAAAAGCTCATCAAGTCAAGAGGCAGCAGCAGATATAATTCGGCAGGACATCTGTCTTCCAGGTGCCTTGCGGTGGATGAGGCGACGATTATTTCTTATCCGGTTTACCTTAATTTTATTGATTGAACTTCTTCCATCACTGTCGGAAAATTGCCAACCAACTTTGTCATCCTTTCGATCTGTTCTTGGTATTGAATTTGTTTTACCCCACTGTCGGAAGCTTGCCAGTTTATATTTGGACGTTTTGCCACCACCGTTAGGCTTTGGACCCCGCCCCAAAGCAAAAAAATCTAAAAAAAGCTATTTTCAACACCAAACGGGGACTGACCCTCCCTGAAAAACAGGGTAAATTGCCTTTAGTGATAACTTCAAGGAGGCAATGCCATGAAAATGAAACATAATAGGGTTAAAAGTTTGGATCCAAGGTCTAAATACAGTCTTCGTGCGTCTATTGAAAAAAATCCAATAGAACCTTGTCGCATCAGAAAAATTACAGGCAGCTTTGCTTTTATCGAGCACCGTTTTTTACGGGAAGGTTTCTGGGCAAGTCTCAATCACCATCAGCTTTTGTTGTATCTGTTTCTGATTATAGTGTCTGATCGTCATGGATTATCATATTACAGCTATGATAAAATCTGCACTCTTTTGGGAATTTTAGTTGATGAATATATTCTCGCCAGAAATGCCTTGATTGATCTGGACCTGATCGCATTTGACGGTAGTCTTTTTCAAGTATTGTCTCTTCCTGACAAGACTGCTTTGCCGTCACCAGCGGCGCTTAACAATCAAAAACAGATGGAGCAGCATGACCCGGCAACTATCCATCACCTTGTCATGCAATCTTTTGGGAGAAACCATGACAGAAATTAAAAATAAGATACCAGAAGAGTTTGAGCGATACCTGGATTATTATAAAATTCAAGTTCGAAGAAAAGAGACAGTTCAGGGGATGAGGAGCATAATATCCAGCCTCAATCTCTATTTAAAAAAATCAAATATTGTTCTTTTCAAAATATCAATCGAACAGGTTGATAACTTTTTAGCGCTTCATAATAAAAATTATGCCACCGCGACATGTAGGGTTAATAGATCTTATCTGCGTGAATTTTTAAAATATTTTTACCGGAATGGATACATCAAAAAGAATCTTGCCCCTTTAGTCAAAAGCCCGCCAGAGTTTGCACGTTCAAAACCACCAAAATTTTTACGTCCAAAAGAAGTCGAAAAATTGTTTGGCAGTCTTGACCTTTCTGTTCCAAAAGATATTCGCACATATTCGACAATGCACCTGGTGTACTATCTGGGTCTGCGTCCCAGGGAAGTCAGCTTGATCACCCTGGATGATATCTCGTTCAGACAAAAAGAAATTTTTATTCGATCCAGAAAAAATTATAGCCCGGCTCATCTTCCGCTCTCGGATGACACAATCAAAGCAATCACCGCTTATATCGTTGGAGGCAGACCGAAAAGCAAACACCGAACCCTTTTTTTACAGCTTGTTCCGCCTTATAAACCTGTAAATATAAATAATGATGTCACCTATCATATCCGGGACTGCATGCGAAAAAACAATCTTTCGGCAACCACCTATTGGCTACGTCATTCATATGCACAGAATCTTTTAGAGTCTGGCGCATCCATTTATGCAATCAAAGAAATGATGGGCCATAAAAGTATCGACTCAACCCACAGGTATTTGAGTATCCATATGAATCTTATGCGAGAGATTATCCTTGATGAAACGCTTTAACAGTTTTTTGACTGAACAAATGGAAAATTTTATCGAATACCGCTTACAGTTGGGGTATTCGGTAAAAGAGATGGTTTACTATCTTAAAATTTTTGATCGATATGTGGTTGAAAAACAATCAACCTGGGCATCCTTTAAGCCGCTGTTTTTTCTTGAGTTCAGATCCAGCCTTAATTACCAAAACCGATCCAAAAACATGGGTTTTAGAATGGTTAAAATGTTTTTCAACTTTCTTGTCCGCAAAGATTTGATCCAGGAAAATCCATTACTGGAAATTGCCCAATTACCGAAAAACCAGATTGTTCCTTTTATATTTTCTCCGGAAGAAACAGATCTTTTGATTAATGGCGTAATTAAATTGATGCGTAGAACTGAACGACTCTATTTAGGTGATTTTAGTGCTTATATCTCCTTTTTATTGATGGCCCGATGCGGGCTTAGAATCTCAGAGACACTTAATTTGTTAAAAGTCAATTATATGTCTGAAGAAAGGACGATTTATATTGAGAAAACAAAATTTAAAAAGGACCGGTTGATCCCTATACCAAAAGCCGTAGTTGCTGAGATAAACAACCTGCTGAACCTTCGCCGGTTGTTTGATAAAGAGGATAATCCTTTGCTGCTGGTAAAAAGTGATCAAACAAAAATAGTAAAAAGTTATATGGGTCTAAAGTTTAAAGAAGTTATCAAATATATTAACCTTTATCAGCCGAGAAAAGTAATAGGGACTACTAATTTTTGTGGCCCTTCTCCTCACTCGCTGCGCCACTCGTTTGCTGTGAATACACTAAAAAGGATAAAACTGCAGGGCAAATCTCCTCAAAATGCGCTACCGGTGCTGGCAACCTACATGGGACACAGCGAGTACAGATACACAACAAAATACCTGAAAGTGCTGGATGCAGAACATCGCCACCAGATGTTTGATTTTTCAATGTCGATGCGTGAGGGCATATGAGATTATCAAGTTGCTTGCTTGAGTATTTTAATCAATACTTACCCCAGATAAAAGGCACCAGTGAACAAAGCATTAAAGCGTACCGACAAACGTTTTCTTTGTTTTTGCATTTCCTGGGCAACTTTCACTCAATCAAAATACAGTCTTTAAAAATAGAGCATCTATCAGCAGATGCCGTGCTGTCTTTTTTGCATCACCTGGAGACCCATAGGAAAAATACGGTTCAAACCCGCAATAACCGCCTTGCCGTCATTAAATCTTTGGCAAAAATGATCCGGTTTATGCATCCGGATAAGAAACACATTGCAGAAGCCATCCTGAACATCCCGCAGAAAAAAGCTCAAAAAAAAATAATGGGGTTTTTATATCCGGATGAGGTCATGAAAGTTTTTAAAACAGTGGATCTTAAGAAAAAAGAAGGGATGCGGGATTATACCATCCTTCATCTTCTTTATGACTCTGGTGCCCGGGCCAGTGAAATTGCAACACTTGATCTTGACTATTTTGATCCTCGAAACGAAAGCATCGCAGTACTGGGCAAGGGGAACCGATACCGGCTGATTAATCTCTGCCCGAAAACAGCTTCTTTAATCACAAACTATATTTTAAACTACCGTATTGATCCGATCCCTGTATATGGCCATAGGCTATTTATCAATCAGCGAAAAAGAGAATTGACAAGGCACGGGATTAATAAAATTTGCAGGAAATATCTATCAAAAGCGCTGCCGCCAAAGCGCCTCAAAGGAATGAGTCCTGCCCATTGTTTTAGGCACTCATGCGCCTTGAATATGCGGATCTCAGGCGATCCTGTGTCTGATATACAAAATCGCCTTGGCCACAAAAATGTAGACTCCACCATGGCTTATCTGCACATTGATCTGTCGAGAAAACGTGATATCCAAAAAAATTTTATTGAATACACACAGTCGAAAATAACACATGATAAGAAAATAGATGAGTTAATAAATTGGGAAAACAATAAGGAAACGCTTACCTGGCTTGACAGTCTTTAACCATTGAAACTGCCTGTGCCAGACACAGTGAGGTATGCAAAGGGGCAAAATATTATGTTACCAGTTTTTTTAAGAATTATAAAAATGCGCTCTAAGGCATTGAATTTATTGCCAATATGGATTTGCAAGCGGAAACTTAAATTTTGCTATTATTTTAGAGGGTTAGACCCACTCGCAACATAACTCCAATTAACTTGATTGGGATCTTGATTTTTTTGCTTGCGCTTGACCAAATATAATTGAATGTTTCTTTACAACCACAAAATATCCTGTTACAGGTTTATCAATTCAAACGCATTATAAATAGAGTTAATATATCATTCAGATACGAATATTTTAGAGAATTTTACAATAATTTGTTAAATAATTAAACTATGAAAACTATCTTTTTTTCATTTATAGGCGGGGTCATTGGTTCTTATATCACTTTACGTTTCGAAATTTGGAAAGCATGGAAATCATATGTTATTGTTCGTGCGGAAATTGAACGTAACCTCAGGATAATTAACAATATCCAAGACCACACAAACTCAACCGATAACTATGGGACTCAACAAAAACAGATTGTTGAAATAATGAACTTAGATGAGGATAAGATCCCTTTTAAAATCATTTCATTATTTCAAGAAAAAATTCCAAGTTGGGCTGATCAAGCTTGGAATAGCCAGATAGGCCTTTTAGCTCAGATTTTGACTGAACATCAGGTAACGGAAATATTTGAAATCCAAACTGATTTGATCAGGCTATCATCTATTCATTCTCAGATTAGCGAGCTAATTATTAAGTATGGAGATGGTTCGAGAGATAGGTGCATTAAATTACATGTTGAATGGGAAAAAATTGTTAAAAACCGGCAAAAAACCGGAAATCCCCTACCTATCGTTTCAGTAAAAAAGAAATTGCTGTTAATTACAGGACTCCATCATTTTATTAAGGGATAATATAAACTGGCACAACCTGAAGGTTGAGTGGGTTGGAGAACTTCAGCGATCTTGCGGGACAAGATATTGGATAGCCATTCAGCTTAACTATCGGCAACGTAAATACATTTCATACGTAAAGGAGAGATACATGCAACATTTGAAAAGTTTTCTTCTCACAATATTTCTGATATTTTTTTCTTATGTTCCTGTATTGGCAATTGATGCCCCAACAATTTTCAGAAATTCTAAGGATTCGGTAGTTCTGCTAATGAGTTTTGATGAAAATGGCCAACCTCTTTCAATAGGGTCTGGTTTTTTTATCCATACCGGAGAGAATTTGGTATCAAATTTTCATGTGTTGAATGGCGCTTCTTCGGTAAAAGCAAAAACAACATCAGGAAAAGTGATTGAAATTAAGGAAATATTTGGCATAGATGAAAAACATGATCTGGTTATTCTTTCGACCCCTTTCAAGGGAGTCCCTTTGTTATTAGCGGATCGGGTATCAGACCAGACATGGGAAGGTTAGACTGAAGCAAGTTTTTTTAAATTCTTAATCAAAGGAAAACGCATATGAAAAAAACAATAATTCTCGTCTTGTTAATTCTATGTTGTGCTGGTTCTGCTTTTTGTGGTGAATTTGAGGATGCTTTAAAGGCCGCTGAACAGGGAAATGCCGATGCTCAACTTAATATTGGAAACAGGTATTATATAGGCCAAGGTGTTCCACAGGATTATAAAAAAGCTGTGTATTGGTACACTAAGGTTGCAGAACAAGGAAATGCCGATATGCAGGGTATTCTTGGAATGATGTATTATAACGGCTTCGATGTTCCACAGGATTATAAAAAAGCTGTGTATTGGTACACAAAAGCTGCGGAACAAGGATATGCCTTTGCTCAGTATTTTCTTGGACGAATGTATAAAAGGGGCCAAGGGGTACCGCAGGATTATAAAAAAGCTGTGTATTGGTACACAAAAGCTGCGGAACAAGGAGATGCCTCTGCTCAGTATGGTCTTGGGTTTATGTATAATTATGGCCAAGGGGTACCGCAGGATTATAAACAAGCTGTGTATTGGTACACAAAAGCTGCGGAACAAGGAGATGCCTCTGCTCAGTATGGTCTTGGGTTTATGTATAATTATGGCCAAGGGGTACCGCAGGATTATAAACAAGCTGTGTATTGGCACACAAAAGCTGCGGAACAAGGAGATGACATGGCTCAGTGTTTTCTTGGGGTCATGTATCACAGGGGCGAAGGGGTACCGCAGAATTATAAAAAGGCTGTAAAGTGGTACACTAAGGCTACAAAACAAGGATATGCCTTTGCTCAGTATGGTCTTGGGGTTATGTATAATTATGGCCAGGGGGTACCGCAGGACTATAAACAAGCTATATATTGGTACACCAAAGCAGCAGAACAGGGAGATGCCTCTGCTCAGTATAGTCTTGGGGTTATGTATGATAATGGCTATGGGGTACCGCAGAACTATAGACTTGGATATATTTGGTCAAGTTTGGCAGCAGCTCAAGGGGATAAACATGCTATTAAGAATAGAGATATTCTTGTTAAAAAATTAACACCTCAACAATTAGGTGAAGCCCAGGAACTTGCAGCTAAGTTGCAAGAAAAAATTGATTCTTCTAAATAAAAAATAATCTTTTAATAAAACAACCGACTCTTAATCTGTTTTTTTTAAATAGTGTCCCGGCATCATGGGTCAATAGAATTTCTCGTAGGGCTTTAGCCTCTTCTTGTGTGATTGTTCTCATGGTTTTGCCATCTTGACTTTGGCCTTATTTGCTCAATTTGTTTTTTCACGCTCACCCCAGCCTTCAAAATCACTACGTCATAATGGATTTGACTTGTTACTATCTTTGAATCAATTTATTTATTTTCATAGCTGCAAAAAGCTTTTTTTGGAGCTTTTTTATTGACATTATATTCCCGAATATTAATTTTAATTCATATTAATTTTTAGGAGGGAATCTATGGAACATAAGGAAATGTTTATCAACTGGCTAACTGAAAAAGAATTTGATTATGAGAATGAAGTGGTAAAAATCAAAAAATCGGGGGGTTTACTTTTTGATAGTGAAGGATTAAAAAGAATTTATATACTTAACAATGGTAAAAAAATTTGGTGCAAGATAGCTGCCTCAAATTTTGAGATACTGCTCTGAATGGTACCACTGCCCTGCTTAAATCTTGGAGACCATACCAAACCGGGGGCAAGCCCTAAAAGCGAGGCTTTCAGCTCCCCTTTTTTCGCTCAGCCAAGTACTCAAACAAAGTCCTTTTTCCAATCCCAACTATTTTGCAATTCAGGTACGGACAAAAATTTCAAACAATAACCTCCGAGATACTTTTTGTGGGTGGTATCCAGAGATGAGTAAATCAGAGGAGGCCTATGCTTAGGGCTTGCCCCCGGTTTGGTATGGTCTCTTATAAGCACCTCGTAAGTATTAATTTTTAATATATAAAAAACACAGCTTCCTTATTATTCTCTGAGTTTCAATTCCATTATATGAGCTAAGGTTAGCATCCTCGGTCATGTTTCCACATTCAACTCTTTAATATATATACATCACATTTTGGCAGATTCTTGAAAAATTATTTCTGGGGCCTGGGCCAAAATCCGGTTACTCTAATAAAATTTAATGGAAAGTTTGTTCATTTGATTTCGCTTGGTCAAATATAATTGAATATTTCTTTACACAAATTTGAAATATTGATAATGATTTGCAAATCAAATCGCTAATTGTTGCAGGCCAGATCACATTCCAAATTATGTGACATCCAGATCTGCACAATAATTGGTTGGTTAGCAGGTACTCTATGCTACCACCATTTGTCGGTAGATAAACGTTGGAGATCAAATGTCAAGAAAAGAGCATCATTTCAAAGCCGGAGATTCGGTGAGAGTCAAACCTAATGTCCAAGATCCTGATTTTGGGGATGAGATAAGTGGATGGGTTGGCAGAATCATAGAGATTGAAAACGAAAGTATCTTGATTCAATGGGACAGCCTGACCTTAGCGAGCATTCCAGTTTCTATTATCAATCAATGTGAACAAGACGGATTAGATTGGTCAAGAATGAATCTATATCTAACAGAGGTAAGACATATTAAACCACGCGATTCCCTTGATGATGTTGAACGAACTTTGGAGCGTCTTCAATCAGAACATCTCTGGGACGGGATTGGAGAAGAAGGATCACGTATTCAAAAAGTATTGCAAAATGTTGATCCAGATGATGAATGGTGCTGCATTTGAATCATGGGAAGAGCACTTACAGCAAGTATTACGATTTCCCTTTGAAGTCGAGATTGTTGAATTTCAGGAACGTGGGCCATTGAGTCAGGGGGACAAAGTTAAAATTTTGGAAATTGCCAGTGTTGAGGACATGTATGGGATTATTGTTACGGTATCACACAAGCGAGGTGTGTATCAGTTTCCACTTTGTGATTTGGAGGTCATGGGACAAGCTTCTCCTAACTACCACCCTGTGAAAGATTATGCAGTATGGTTTGCCAACCGATGAGGTTGCCCAACTATTAGACAGACAGAAAAAACAAATGAGGTAGGGGAAATGAGTTTTAAGCGTTTTATTGAATTTTTTCCAGAAATAGCAGAAAAGGAAACACGTCGAATCATTCTTCGAAACGATCCGAAAATTCCGGATGGTGAATATGCCTTTGTTGATTCTTTTTGTGAGGATAAAGATTGCGATTGCCGACGGGTCTATTTTGACGTTCTCCAAATAGATCCAGAATATGAACCAATTCATGCCGCGAGAATTTCCTATGGATGGGAAAGTTTGGATTTTTATTTGTCCTGGTCCCCTTATCTACCTTCAAAAATGGCTGCGGAGATGAAAGGCCCCACACTGCAACCATCTCAAAAAAAAACGCTATACGGTGAACAATTTATAGAATTGTTTGAATCTATATTGCTTGTCGATCCTGCCTATATTGACCGAATCAAACGGCATTATACCTTGTTCAAAGCGAAATTGGGGGGTAAGGCAATTAAAAAAATTTATAAGGAGTATGATATATATTCCCCTTGTCCTTGCGGGAGCGGAAAAAAATAAAAGTTTTGCTGTTTGGCGTGAGATCTTATGTGGTTAAAATATTATTTATCTGGTAAAGATTTAATTTTTCGGAATTTAACTGAGACTCATTATCCATTTATCAAGCCGTCAGTAAGGTGGTTTTCCGGAGTCAATTCATTGATATATAAAAATTATAGCCAAAAAAAATATCATCAGAATTACAGTCCAAACCCACAGAATAGATTTTAAAAATTCCGGGTTTTCCCTGATTGAAATTTTTTCTTTTCTGTCGTATGAAAATGGAAACACCTTCCAAAAAGGGGAAATCCATGGACAAACCGATTACATCAGTTGAAGAGGACAGTTCAGCATTATATTGTCCGACATGCGGTAAGCCAAATGATCAAATCAGCAATGCAGATGACGAAATCTTTAAAACATATTATTGCCTTAATTGTGGGAAAGCCTTGGGTGTCGGTATCTTTTTGAGTCTGAAAGTTGTCTGCCCGGAATGCGGAATGCTTGTTGTTATGGGGTAATCAACAAGGGAAAATAAAAAAGGAATTGACCAATGCGGAGAGAGCCATCTAAATTTTTAAGGATCGGCACTTGCAGCTGGAAGTATGATTCATGGAAAGGACTTGTCTATTCCCAGGATGTTGGCAAAAACTATTTGTCGGAATATGCAAAGAATTATACCCTTGTGGAAATCGACCAGTGGTTCTGGTCCTTGTTCGGGGAAAAGGTTGTCCTTCCTAAGCCTGAAGTTGTCGCTGAGTATGTGGGTTCTGTTCCTAAAGATTTTCGATTCAGTATCAAAGTTCCAAATGCTATCACACTGACACACCAGTATGGTAAGGGGCAAACCGAGGCCAACCCACATTTCCTGTCAAATGATCTGATGCAAGATTTTCTGCACCTAATAGAACCCATGTCTAAACAAATCAACTCACTGATTTTTCAATTTGAGTATCTAAATAAACAGAAAATGCCAAACCAGATGCTCTTTCAAGATCAACTTCAGAAGTTCTATCAGAAGTTACCCCCCAAGTTCCACTACTGCATTGAAATACGAAATCAGAATTATCTTAACAAACCATACTTTGAATTTCTCCAGTCAATGAAACTTTCACACGTGTTTTTACAGGGGTACTGGATGCCTTCTATTTTTCAAGTGTATGGTCATTTTAAAGAATACATCAAGGGTCATACCGTCATCCGGTTGCATGGGCCTGACAGGAAAGGTATAGAGCAGCGGACTAAAAATATATGGAATGCCATAGTTGAGCCAAAAGATGGTGAGCTGCACAATCTGAAGATGATGATTAATGATTTGATAGCAAGACAAGTCAAGGTAACTCTCAATGTCAATAACCATTACGAAGGGTCAGCACCCATTACCATTAAGCGGTTTTTGGATCTGTTGTTGAATGATGCCTTTGGTTAAGGCCATAGTACATGAAAAGCAATATATTCTTTTTGGTATTAATTTTTTCAAACACGTCATGGGATTTAGGCGAGGTCTTTTGAATGCCAGATAGAATCTACGGCCCCGACAACATCACAATTGAGCAAATGTATTCCAATAGAGCTGACGCCATTGCTGCTGGGCATACATACTATTTCACCGGCAAACCATGCAAGCATGGACATATAGAACCAAGAAGGGCTAAGGGTGGTGGATGTATGGAATGTGAAAGGATTTCTGGTCGAAATTATTATGCAAAACACAGAAAACCGCCACGGCAGAAGCTTACCAGAGAAGAAAAGGCTGAAAGACGAAAAGCCCGCTACCGTGCGAATAGAGATAAAATTTTAAAACGAAGAAAAAAATATTACACGGCTAATAAAGAAAAAATCAAAGCCAGAAAACAACAGTATTGGATAGACAATAAAGAAGACCTGTACCAAAAACGCAAAGAATATTACCAAGCCAATATAGAAAGCGAAAGGGCAAGAAACAGAGCAAGGTATAAAGAAGATCCTGAAAAAAATATAGCCAAATATAAAGAATATTACCAGAAAAACCGTGAACAAATACTGGAAAAAAGACGAGACTACCGACGGAAAAATAAAGAAAAAATCAGTCAACAGAACAGGGAATATTATCTGAGGAAAAAAAAGGAAATGGAAGGGTCATGAGATACATTTACACAATCAGTAAAATTTTGGAGTGACTAATGGCTAAAAATCAAATTACAAAAAAACAGGCGCGGGTAAGTCTTGAAAATTATCTGGTGGAGCAGACAAGGAAAAAGGCAAACACACTTGAAATAAGAGACTACCGACCCGGTGATGAGGTTGGTATGTATAATGTCAGCGGAATTGAAAACTGTTTTATTGTTCATGTGCCGGATGACAAAGGTTATTGCATCGGAGCTTCCCGTATGATTGCAATATCTAAAGAAACCGGGGAAATACTTACTGATCGTATGCATGGTGAATAAACCGATTTCTTGATTAAGGGGGTCTCCAACTTCTCCATAGTCAGTGCCGGGTTAATTTAAGTTTTTGTAAAATTCGCACAGTACAGTTCGATCTTTAGACTGGGGGAGGGCAAATATGGTAGAAAGTACACATACACAGGCAGGCCATGAATCTGCAAGGACAGGCGATATCTTTGGCAAAACCATTTCTGGGGTTGAACGTGTTTTCCTGTTATTATCTCGCCAATGGCATACGAATATCCAAATAGTCCATAGAGACAACCCGCCTCCACGATCATTGGATCTTCTTGCTTTGTCATGTCTTATGCTTTCTGTCGAATGGGGATGGTGTTTCACTGATGTCGCCAGAGATCAAATGGATATAAACGAAAATATATCCGAGTCTGTTCGCTCTTCCCCATGGCTTGACCAATTTCCCTGGCAGCTTTGCCAAGCCTCACTCGAAACAACCCCATCTGGTTCAGAAGCGGTAGAGCGATTGACTGCGAATTTTACCCACCACCATTCCTCTATCAGATGCTGGATGCTGGAAATAGGTTGGATTACACGCTCTTTGCTTGACGTATCAAAGGCCATTCCGCTGCTACTCAAAAATCTTGCCGACACAATATTCGAACCATTCCTATCGGCAGGGCTGGCCGCGGCTATTTTTGCCAAGAAAGACGATGTGGAATTCTATGAAATGGCACAAAATTTTAACCCCCACCCTGATGACAAAGAACAGTATCAAGAAAGAATAACGTATATAAAAAATAATGGTATTCTATGCATACAGTCGCCTCTCTTGGAGCTTGAGATTCAGTGTTGGAAGATTATTTCTGGCGCGGCGTTCGGCCAACTTAACCATCAAGCAGGCATTGGCCAAAATGAAAACAAAGGACAAATAGGGGAGAAGAAGCATGGCACAGCCAAACAACTTGATTTATTTGAATACCAAGCGACCTGCGACAAAACCAGGACGTATCAGCTTCCAGAGTGGGAAGAGTGGACGTCGCCGATGCCGGATAACCAAGAGAATTTCTTGTCAGATGACCCTCAGGGGAAGGGTCCACCCTCCCCGGGTAACAACTCTCGACGACCTGAGCACTAATGTCATTTGATTTTTAAGGGGGGGGGTAAAAATCATAAAAGTTGTTTTTATCAATGAGCGGATGGACAGCCTTTTTCCCCCTATGCCATTTTAACATAGGGAGGGGGTAAGAATTTTTTCAGACCATAAAAGAGTTCTCTTGCGCGACAAAGGCGCTGTAAAAAGTGTTTGTCTTTCATGGGTGCCTTCCTATTCGTTTCCCATGAATTGAATTATTTACAAGCAGGAATAAGGACCAAAAGCCTTTAAATTCAACATTTGAACAAATTCTCACCATGGGGGGGGGAGGGACCGGGATTCAAATTCATTATGGCCATTGGTTATGTGATTTCCGCACACACACACAAAAACAGAGAACAAATACTGGAAAGAAGACGAGAACCCCGAAGGAGAAACAAAGAGAAAATCCGTCAACAGAACAGGGAATATTATCTGAGGAAAAAAAAAGAAAGAGATGAACCATAATATTCCAGAACAGTTGTTGCTGTATTTTTTATATCTTGAGTTGAATTTGTAAGAGTGACTTTGACTAATGTTGGCAGGAAATATAGTTGAATCTTAACACGTGTTTCAGCCGCGGCCTACGCTGGACCCAGCCGAAGCAGTAACGAGTTGTGAACCGTTTGGCAACAATAGACCCAAAAACTGCGATGGCCGTCGGTCTGCAAACTTTTGTTCTGTATTGCTGATAATCAATCGGTGTCTTTATACAGTTTTAAAGCTTGTAGCAAACTTAACGAATCAGATAGTTTTTGCAATGTTCCTGAAGCCTGATTTGACTCATCTATGTATTGCTCTGAGTGTTTTTTAATATCTGCAAGAGCATTTCTGAGTTCAACTAATTCATCAATATATTTTTCGTTTATTTCTGATGTTATAAAATGATGTTCACATTCTAAACACTCACGCCCTCTTCGGAACCAATTAATATCTGGATGATCCTTTCGATACCATCTTTGTGCATTTTTCTGCTCCCAGTCGATATCGTTAATAGGTATTGCTTTGCAAACCCTTATCTCTTTGCATTTTGGGCAATACATTTTTGTACCACCGCTTTTTCCCATATTTTCTCCATTATTTTATTATAGAACAAGTTAGTTGAGCAGATCTGGATATCATGTAATTTGTAATGTTATCCGACATGCAACGATTAAAAAATTTGATCTGTAAATCAGTATCAGTGTTTTAAATTTGTGTAAAGAAATATTCAATTATATTGGAAGGATAACCAGCAAGTTAATCAAGATGCCATTAAGGTATATTGGAACTAACCGGATTATTCAAAATTGGGAATAGAGATACCCATGGTACTAAATTTCATGAACTTCTATACATGAAAACAACCCTATGACAAACACAGAACTTGAAGCATAATTGAAGCAGGCCCAAAATAGAATCTCATATATGAACCTTCCCGGGGGTGGAGACCGGAATTCACCGTCAACCCCTCATAACATCCATAGACACCTGCACACACTCACGGCATACGATACCTTTCCCATTCAGTTCATTACTTTCAAGAAAAATATTGCAAAAGTAATGCGGCGCTTGGGTACCCGGGGGGCAGATTGGGACCCCTATATTCTGGGACTCCAATGCAACACCACGCAACACACGGCGTTTATCAATGAAACAAAACGGAACTATAAGCAACCGAACATAACTGAACGATGGAAAATAAGCCAGAATAAGCCCTTGGGAAACTGAACAAAACTGAACTATAGCTATTTTTGAAATGGGACAAAACGGGACTATAAGAATAATGGGGATCTTACCGACACACACGTTGATTTATTGGAAGGTCATATCAGCAAGGAAGACATTCGTTAAAAAAGGGTGAACTGCCAGACAGAATATACCCGTTAAAAACCTGGCTCCCTTCTGTTGTTATCCTGGGAAGGTGCTTTCTGCAATACAACCCTTGAAAAAATGATTCTATGCAATGTGGGGAGCAAATCAATCCGTACATATTGTTTTTGATTGGACAGGATTATTTTTTTTGAGTGAGTAAGATTATAAAAACGTGTAAAATATGTGTAAAAAAATATTGGAAGCAAAAAAGGCTTTCAACCAAAAAGTTGAAAACCCTTGCAATTAATTGGCTGGGTGATAAGGATTCGAACCTTAATTGACGGAGTCAGAGTCCGTAGTCCTGCCGTTGGACGATCACCCAGCAAAAAATTATGCGTTTATATATATCAAGACGGTTGGTTAGTCAATAATTATCTTGATTCACTGTTTGTAAAAAGGAAGTGAGATATGATATATATTAAATCGGGTAGTCCGTGTGTTTCATATTAACGTAATCAGTGGGAGGCAAAGATGACTGTTACCGTATTGATTAAAAGGACTGTTACTCCTGAAAATGAAGGAATGCTGATAGAGTTGTACCGGGAGATGAGGGGCACGGCGTTAAATGCAAAAGGGTATATCGGTGGTGAAACCTTAAAGCGGGTAGATCAGTCTGGAGAAGTTCTTATCATCAGTAAATGGCGGCATATCGATGACTGGTCAAAGTGGCTTGTCAGTAAAGACAGAAGAGCTTATCAGGAGCGGATTGACACCCTTACCAGTGCGGAAACCAAATTTGAGATTTACAGGCATTAAATCGCTTGGAAAAGGGGCGGGTAAAAAAAAATTAAGGAATCTTGAAAAAAGATTAACAAAATTATCTTCTTTTGCTGTGGCCTTTTCAGGAGGCGTTGACAGTACCTTTCTTTTAGCTGTGGCAAAACGAGTGAACCCAAAACGATTGCTTGCCATTATCGTTTCTTCACAATTTGTACCGGAAAGGGAAATTGCAGATGCAAAGAGGCTTGCTGCAGATCTGGCGGTTCCGCATATTTGTCTTGAGGTGGATATCCTTGAAAATGAAGCTGTGGTGCGCAATACAAGGCAGCGGTGTTACCATTGCAAACGGCAAATGTTTTCCCTGATCAAACAGACCGCTGAAAAGCGGGGTTTGAAGTCTTTGCTCCATGGGGTGAACCTGGACGATTTGGCTGAGTTTCGGCCAGGATTAAGGGCGGCAGAAGAACTTGGGTTCCTTTCTCCCCTGGCAGATGAAGGGTTTACCAAGGCAGATATCCGACAAGTGTCAAGACAGCTGGGACTTGAAACCTGGGACAAACCGTCGCAGTCCTGCCTGGCAACGCGGATTCCGCATGATGTCAGGATAAACAGAGACGATCTTGTCAGGGTGGATACGGCTGAAGTGTTTTTACAGGATTTGGGATTTGACAAGGTACGGGTGAGATATCATGGGACATCTGCCAGGATTGAGGTGGACCCCGGACGGATCGACAGGATATTAACGCCAGCTATCCGACAGGAAATATCCGAAAAATTTCAAACCCTGGGATTTGCCCATACCAGTATTGATCTGGATGGCTACAGATAAACCCGCAGCCTGAAAAACTACGGACAGGCTGCGGGTTTGATTTTATAATGGCGGGAATTATCTTTTCTGGATCTCAAGGTCATTGAAAAAATATCCGATTTCAAAAGCAGCTGTTTCCGGCGCATCAGAACCATGGACAACGTTTTTTTCTATGTCGGTTGCATACGCTTTTCGAATGGTGCCTTCTGCGGCCTCTTTAAAATTGGTAGCGCCCATCAACTCCCTGTTTTTTGCAATCACATCGTCCCCTTCAAGGATCATGACAACAATCGGTCCGGACGTCATAAAGTCTGTGAGACTGTCAAAAAACGGGCGGTCTTTATGCACGGCATAAAATCCTTGTGCCTGTGTTTTTGTGAGGTGAATCATTTTTATGGCAGCAATTTTAATCCCGTTGGTTTCAAACCGTTTGATGACGTCACCGATTACGTTTTTGGCAACCCCATCGGGTTTGATGATTGATAATGTTCTTTCCACAATCTAAAATCCTTTCAATTATTATTATCTCAACTTTCGGGGTGTGTCATTTACAGCTGAAGACCGAAAGTTGAATTATTATAAACAGTCTTGAAAATTACCATAAATCTGTATTATAAGTCAATGTCTCAACTTTCGGACTTTAGCTTTAATCGACGGGGTCAGGCTTTTTTTATTGTACTTTTTATCACTATTTCATAACCAGACGGGTAAAAAGTGCCATAAAGAAAGCCTGACCCCATATAATGGATCAACGGTTTAACGGATATGAAAATTTTAAAGATTGCAGTGACAGGATCGGCAGGTTCCGGAAAGAGCCTTGTGTGCCAGCGGCTTAAAGAGAAGGGTCTGGTCACTCTGGATTGTGATGTGATCGCAAGGCAGGTTGTGGCACCGGGAATGCCCGGGTTTAAAAAAATCGTTGAATTGTTTGGTGAACGGGTGGTCCTGGAAGACGGGTCATTGGACAGATCAGCATTGCGAAATATCATTGTTCATGATTCACAGATGCGAAAAAAAATGGAAGATATTTTACACCCTCAGATTCTTATTGAAATGGTTTCCCAGATGGAAAATGCCGGGTATGAGGGCAAAAAAAAAGCAGTGGCGGTGGAAGTGCCGTTGTTGTTCGAGTCGGGTATGGACGAACAATTTGATATCACCATCGCTGTCACGGCAAATGATCCGGATCTTGTAAACAGAATTTCTAACCGAAATAAAGTAACAAAAAACAATGCTCAAAAAATGCTGGACCTTCAGATGGCCCAGGAAGAAAAAATAAAACGGGCAGATTATAGCATCCTTAACAAGGGAACACGCTCTGAACTCTTTGAATCTGTTGATAATCTCTTTGATAAAATCCTAAAAGAATTCTTGACAATTTGAGGTTTTTGCCATATTAATTTGTTTTGGATACCTTAATTTCAACTATCTGTCTGTTTTTTCATATCATTTTTGATTTTAAGACGTCAAAAGGGTGCACTTCAAAAACAAACTTTAGCCTGTAAAAAAAATAATAAACAAAAATTTGGGAGAATGAATGAACCTTGTAGAGCTAAATAAAATGAAGATTAGTGAGCTTTCAAAACTTGCTAAGGAACACAAAATTCAAGGGATTGGCGGGTTAAAAAAACAGGAATTGATATATGCCCTTCTTCAGGCAAATATCGAAGAGAGTGGCCAGGTTTATGGTGAGGGTACACTTGAAATTCTCCCGGATGGTTTTGGATTTTTAAGAGCGCCCGGATATAATTATCTTCCAGGTCCGGATGATATCTATGTGTCTCCCTCTCAAATCCGGCGGTTTAATTTGAGAACCGGTGATACCATCTCCGGTCAGGTCCGGCAGCCCAAAGATTCCGAGCGATATTTTGCATTGCTGAAAGTGGAAGCCGTTAATTTTAACAATCCTGAACTGGCTGCGGAAACCATTCTTTTTGATAATTTATTGCCCTTGTATCCAGAGCGTAAAATGAATCTTGAGGCAGAATCCGATAATTACTCTATGCGGGTGATTGACCTGATGTGCCCCATTGGATTTGGCCAGCGCGGATTGATTGTGTCTCCGCCAAAAGCAGGAAAAACCATGCTGCTCCAGAATATTGCCAACAGCATGATCAAGGCCCATAAAGATATCATTCCCATGATTGTTTTGATAGATGAACGTCCGGAAGAAGTGACGGATATGAAACGGTCTGTTGACGCGGAGGTGGTCAGTTCAACGTTTGATGAACCGTCAGAACGACATGTCCAGGTGGCTGAGATGGTCATTGAAAAAGCCAAGAGAATAGTGGAGCAGGGCCATGATGTTGTCATCCTGCTGGATAGTATCACACGGCTGGCAAGAGCGTATAATTCGGTCATGCCGCCATCCGGCAAAATTCTGTCCGGTGGTGTTGATTCCAACGCCCTTGACAGACCCAAAAGATTTTTCGGGGCAGCAAGAAATATTGAAGAAGGCGGCAGCCTGACCATTATCGCAACGGCCCTGGTGGATACGGGCAGCCGAATGGATGAGGTTATTTTCGAAGAATTTAAGGGTACCGGTAATATGGAGCTTGTCCTGGATAGAAAACTGGCTGACAAAAGAATTTTTCCCGCTATTGATATGAATAAATCCGGAACAAGAAAAGAGGAATTGCTGCTGGATCCAATGGTCTTGAACCGTGTGTGGATCTTGAGAAAATTGCTGTCAAGCTTAAATCCTGTGGACAGCATGCAGTTTTTACTTGAAAAAATGCAAGGAACAAAGGATAATAAAGAGTTTCTTGATTTGATGAATTCATAAAATAAGAATGATAATAATTGCCTGAAATAAGGCAGGGTAAGGAGTTTTTAAGAAAATGAGAAAAGACATACATCCGAATTACATAAGATCAACCGCTTCCTGTGCTTGCGGTGCAACCTTTGATGTTGGATCAACAAAAGAGAATATTAAAGTGGAAATCTGTTCCCAGTGTCATCCGTTCTTTACGGGGAAACAAAAACTGGTTGACTCTGCAGGAAGAATCGATCGTTTCAAAAAGAAATATGCAGGATTTGATGTAACAAAGTTGATTTAGCACATTCTATAATCTGCAATTAAAAAGGGGTCTTGACAAAAGAGCCCCTTTTGAGTTTTTAAATCATGACTCAAATTTCGGGTAGCCATATGCTTGGGGTCAGGCTTTCTTTATGGCGTTTTTTACCCGTCTGGTCATGAATTAGTGATAAAAAGTACCATAAAAAAAGCCTGACCCCGTCCATTAAAGCTGAAGACCGAAAGTTGAGTTATGATAGAAAAATTAAAAGGCATAGAAGAACGATTCATTAAGCTTGAGCAGCTCTTGAGTGATCCGGCTGTCCTCAGTGACCAGAAAAAATACCAGGAATATTTGAAGGAACATGGGGAGCTCAATAAGATTGTTCCGCTGTTCAGAGAGTATGAAGGGCTTTTAGAGGAACTCAATGAGGCAAAGGCGTTCTTAAAGGACAGCGACCCTGAAATACGGGCCATGGCCAAAGAAGAGATACCGGACCTTGAATTAAAAATAGAGGGGTTAACCGCTAGGCTTAATATGGCGTTAATGCCAAAAGATCCCAGGGATGATAAAAATGTCCTCCTTGAGATCCGGGCGGGTACCGGTGGAGAAGAGGCGGGTATTTTTGCCGGCGACCTGTTTCGGATGTACTCACGGTATGTTGAATCCAAACACTGGGTCATGGAAATTGTTGAAAAAAATATTTCTAACTCCGGCGGGTTTAAGGAGGTTGTTTCCCTGGTCAAAGGGAAAGGCGCGTTCAGTAGCTTCAAATATGAAAGTGGTACCCATCGTGTCCAGAGAGTGCCTGAAACAGAGACCCAGGGTAGAATCCATACGTCTGCGGTCACTGTGGCCGTTCTGCCCGAGGCGGAAGATGTTGAGATTGACATCAATCCCGCTGATTTGAAAATCGATGTGTTCCGGTCTTCCGGGCCCGGCGGACAGTCGGTGAACACCACAGATTCTGCGGTCAGGATCACCCATGTCCCCACTGGGGTGACAGCCACATGCCAGGATGAGAAATCCCAGCACAAAAACAAGGCCAAAGCCATGGGCGTGCTCAAGGCCCGGGTCCTTGACGCAAAGGTCAGGGAAGAGGACGGAAAACGAGCGGCTGAACGAAAAGGGCAGGTGGGGTCTGGTGACCGAAGCGGCAGGATCAGGACCTACAATTTTCCCCAGGGCAGAATGACAGATCATAGAATCGGTCTTACGCTGTATAAACTGGACAGCATCATGGAAGGGAATATCCAGGAAATTATTGATGAGCTTAAAACATATAACCAGTTACAGGCGTTAAAGGAAATTGATTGATTGGACCATCATTAAGATTTTGTCCTGGACAGAATCTTATTTCAAAGACCATTGGGTTGACAGCCCCCGTTTGACGGCTGAAATTCTTCTGGCCTATTGTCTGGGGATCGGGCGGCTTGATCTGTATCTTCAACATGACCGTCCGCTTCAAAAAAATGAGTTGTCTGATTTCAAGCGGATCATCAAAAGAAGAATCGGAAACGAGCCGGTGGCGTATATTACCGGAGAAAAAGGGTTTTTTGACTCTGATTTTGAGGTGGCAAGCGGGGTTTTGATTCCCCGGCCGGACACGGAAACCATTGTTGAAGCCGCATTAATGGTATTAAATCGTCCCCCGGAAAGCAATGACCCCAAAACCGTTCTTGAACTGGGCACAGGTTCCGGTGCAATTGTTGTGTCCCTGGCAAAGGCACGTCCGGATCACCGATATTTTGCCAGCGACATCTCTCCTGCGGCACTCTCCATGGCCAGAAAAAATGCTGAACGAATAGCCGGTGACACCATTGGATTTTTTCAGGGTGCCTGGTTTTCATCCCTGAAACGACAGGTGACATTTGATTTGATCGTTTCAAATCCACCGTATATTCCTGTCAACGATATCCAGCACCTGCAGCCGGAGATAAGGGAGTTTGAGCCGCTGCTGGCCCTTGACGGGGGTCGGGACGGACTGGACAGCTTCAGATCTATCTTAAGCTCGGCCCATTATTACCTCGTTCCCGGGGGGACGCTCCTGCTTGAAATGGGATTTGACCAGCGAGAAGGACTTAACGGTCTTTTTGAACAATATCCCCACTATGCATCCATTGACTTTATCAAAGATCTGGCCGGGCATGACAGGGTGGCATTAATAAAAAAATAAATTGATAAAAAAATTTAGATTTGATATATAAATTAGGATTTTTTGCTGTATCACAAAAACCTCACATTCGGGGACTTGGAAATCAGGTGCTTTGAAAAAAGTCGAATTTCAAGGAAGATCCGAATGGTGGACAAACCATTAATTATTTGGAGAAAAAATGGCTTACATTACGATCAGAGAACTTTTGGAGGCTGGTGTTCATTTCGGTCATCAAACGAAACGCTGGAACCCGAAGATGAAAAAATACATCTTTGGCGCGAGGAATGGTATTTATATTATTGACCTGCAACAAACGGTAAAGTTGTTCAAAGAGGCCCATGATTTTATCAAAAAAGTGGGTGCCAATGGTCAGGACGTTCTGTTTGTCGGGACGAAAAAACAGGCATCCGAGGCCATATATGAAGAAGCCAATCGTGCGGAGCAGTTCTATGTCCAGAACCGGTGGCTCGGCGGAATGCTGACCAACTTTCAAACCATTAAGAACAATATCACCCGGTTTCATTTTTTGAATTCCCTTGAAAATGATGGCTCTCTTGATAATTATCCGAAAAAAGAGCAGTCAAAAATGCTCAAAGCAAAAGCCAAGCTTGAGTTTGCCATTGGCGGTATCAGTAATATGAAGCGACTGCCCGGCGCCATTTTTGTGGTGGATCCCAAAAATGAATCCATTGCCGTGAAAGAGGGTAAACGACTTGGGATTCCCATCGTTGCCGTTGTTGATACAAATTGTGATCCGGATGATATCGATTACGTGGTACCGGGAAATGATGATGCCATCAGATCCATTCGCCTTTTTGCATCCCGGATTGCCGATGCCCACATTGAAGGCCGGCAGATTTACGAAGAAAAACAGAGAGCTGAATCCGATAAAGGCGACGACGTAGAAAAAATTAAGTTTTCAGATGAAAAAGTGGCCATTGAGGTTGTTTCCGACGGTACGGACGGTCCTGTCGTTGAAAAGATTAAAAGAAGAACCATACCAGTTGAAGAGACAAAAGAAGCGACTGAGTAAATATAAGGAGTAGGTTAAAATGGTGCAAATTTCCGCAGCAATGGTAAAAGAGCTTCGCGAGGCAACAGGCTCGGGCATAATGGATTGTAAAAGGGTGCTGGCTGAAGCAGAAGGGGATATGGAAAAATCCATCGACCTTTTGAGAAAAAAAGGCCTGGCGAAAGCCGCTAAAAGAGCAGGACGTTCCACTTCTGAAGGGATTATCTATTCTTATATCCATACCGGTGCCAAACTGGGGGTTCTGCTTGAGGTGAACTGTGAATCCGATTTTGTTGCCAAAACAGAAGATTTCCAGATGTTTGCAAAAAATATTGCCATGCATATTGCCGCAGCCAATCCGGCCGGCCTGACACCGGAAGATGTTGATCCGGCAGTCATTGCAAAAGAAAAAGAAATTTTTCGGGCCCAGATGATTGAAGAAGGTAAGCCTGAAAAGATGATTGATAAAATTGTTGAAGGTAAGGTGGAAAAATTTTATAAAGATGTCTGCCTGATGAGTCAGCAATATGTACGAGACCCTCAACAAACCATTTCCGACGTATTAAAAGAAACCATATCTAAAATTGGTGAGAATATTCAGATTAAGAGATTTGCACGTTTCCAGATAGGAGAATAGAATCTTGAACAAAGAGCCGGAGTTTAAACGGGTTTTAATCAAGCTGAGCGGTGAAGCCCTGATGGGAAATCAGGGCTTTGGGATTACCCCTGAAATGATTCATTATGTTGCAGGGGAAATTGCAAAAGTGTGTCACCTGAACGTGCAGATTTCCATTGTTGTGGGTGGGGGTAACATCTTTAGAGGTGTTGCCGGAAGCTCTGCCGGTATGGACAGAACCTCTGCCGATAATATGGGAATGCTGGCAACGGTTATAAACAGTCTGGCTCTTTGTGATGCCCTGGAAAAGTGTGATGTTCCCACCCGGGTTCAGTCTGCCATTCCCATGGATCGAATTGCAGAACCCTTTATCCGCAGAAAAGCCATTCGACACCTTGAAAAGGGTCGAGTGGTTATTTTTGCTGCTGGTACGGGAAACCCTTATTTTACAACAGATACCGCTGCTGTGCTCAGAGCCCATGAAATACGGGCCCAGATCCTTTTTAAAGCCACCCAGGTGGATGGTGTGTATGATAAAGATCCAGTGGTGCACGATGATGCTGTGCGGTTTGATGAATTGTCCTATATGCGGGTCATTGAAAAACAACTGCATGTCATGGATATGACAGCGATTTCCCTAGCCATGGAACATGATTTGCCATTGCAGGTGTTTGACCTGCATGCGGAAGATAACATTTATAAGGCTGTAATGGGCCAGGGGGATATCGGCACTCGGATTTATAATCGATAGGTCACTATTAGCGAGGATGAATTGAGATGATAGATGAATTGCTCCAGGAAACCAAAGAAAGAATGGGTAAATCTGAAAAGGCTTTTGAAAAAGAAATATCAAAGGTGCGCACTGGTAGAGCCTCCCAGGCCATACTGGATGGGGTTAAAGTCGATTATTACGGTACGCCGACACCATTGCCACAGATGGCAACCGTATCCATTCCTGAAAGCCGGCTGATTACCGTGAAACCGTGGGATGTCAGTGTCATAAGCCAGGTTGAAAAAGCCATTTTAAAAGCCAACCTGGGCCTTACTCCCTCTAACGATGGAAAATTAATCAGAATATCCATTCCGCCGTTGACAGAAGACAGAAGACGAGAGATCGCCAAAAGCGTTTCCAAGATCTGTGAAGATTATAAGGTGGCCATTCGAAATATCCGGAGAGATGCCAATGAAATGCTCAAAGAATTTCAAAAAGAAGGGGACATTTCTGAGGATGACAGCTTTAAGGCCCAAAAGCAGGTTCAGGAAAATACAGATGTCGCCATTAAAAAGTTAGACGAAATCTTTGCCAGAAAAGAAAAGGAAATTCTTGAAGTCTAACTCAAAACAAGATCTATCCCTTGATCTTAAGACGTTGCCATGCCATGTGGGCATTATCATGGATGGCAATGGCCGGTGGGCAAAAAAAAGATTGATGAACCGTGTCAAAGGGCATGAAAAGGGGACTCAAACGGTCCGTTCCATTGTGACGGCCTGCACGGAACTGGGCATTGGAATCCTGACCCTGTATGCCTTTTCCACGGAAAACTGGGCAAGGCCGAAACATGAGGTAAAAGCCTTAATGATGCTGTTGAAAAAATTCATCGTATCAGAACGGGAAGAATTTTTAACGAATAATATTCGTGTTAATGTCATTGGTCAGAAGCACAAACTTCCCCTGGATGTCCAGGCAGAAGTCAATACCACCATGGACATGACCCGATCCAATGATCGGCTGCTGTTGAACCTGGCTTTGAGTTATGGTTCAAGAGAAGAAATTACCAATGCCGTAACCCAGATTGTAGAAAAAATCGCATCAAACGAACTGGATGTCCGGGACATCACCCAGGATCTTATTTCAGATCACCTGTACACGCGATCCATGCCTGATCCTGACTTGATTATCCGTACCAGCGGGGAGTATCGATTGAGTAATTTTCTGTTATGGCAGGCAGCCTATTCTGAAATTTATATTTCAAATACATTATGGCCGGATTTTTCCAAAGAAGAATTTATTGAAATTTTAAAAAACTTTCAGGCAAGGGACCGACGGTTCGGAAAGGTGAAATGCAACACATCAAACGGTGGATAACCGCACTTATACTGGCCCCCTTGGTATTATGGATTCTCGTCAAGGGCAGTACGTTGCTCCTGGCTGTTCTGGTGTCAATCGTTGCGGTATTTACCGTGCGGGAGTATTTGAGAATTATTTTTGGAAATGATGAAAGACCGGTTTCCAACACGATCAAAATCCTTTCCTATACGGTCTCAATGGCCTTAATTATCACCGCGTGTCTGGAATCCTGGGGAATCCTGGTATTAATTCTGGCCATGAACCTCATCGCCTTATCCGTTTTTGTGCTGTCCCGGTTTGCCGGTGATCCTGCCGTCTTCGACACGATTGCCCGACAGGTCCTGGGAATTGTGTATATCCCGGTATCCCTTTCCCTGTTGATTTTTATTCGAGAACTTCCCGGCGGCACATTCTGGATCATCTGGCTGTTGATTGTTATTTTTGCCAATGATACCGGGGCATTTTACACGGGCACATTTTTTGGTAAAAGAGCGCTTTGTCCCACCATCAGTCCCAATAAAACCATTGAAGGATCGTTGGGGGGTATCGCCGCTGCCATGGTTGTCGGCCTTATTTTCTGCCAGATTTTTTTTAAGGATATGTCCCTGGCATTTCTTACCCTGCCCGGTTCTTTTCTGCTGGCCGTTGCCGGACAAATTGGGGACCTGTTTGAATCCGCCATGAAGCGGTCCTCCCATGTTAAAGATTCAGGCCGGATTCTTCCGGGACACGGCGGCATGCTGGATAGAATTGACGGATTACTGCTGGCTATACCGGTGTTGTATATTTATCTGGTGTCGGTTTTATGAAACGCCTGTCAATTTTAGGGTCCACCGGTTCCATTGGTACCAGTGCTTTGAATATCGTCCGGATGCATCCGGATCGGTTCCAGGTAAAAGCATTGACCGCTGCCAACAATCTCCATGGATTTGCACGACAGATTGATGAATTTGAACCGGAACTGGTCTCTGTACTGGATGAACAAAATGCCCTGGACCTGTCCCGGTTGTTAAGCGGACCCTGCCGACCGGAAATCCGGTTTGGAGACGACGGTTATTGTGCGGCAGCCGCATATCAGGATTCAGACCTGGTGCTGCTGGCCATGGTGGGGGCAGCAGGGTTAAAACCCGCCCTTTCCGCCATTGCCTCCAAAAAGCAGATTGCCCTGGCCAACAAGGAAACCCTGGTCATGGCCGGCGAGATTGTCATGGCCAAAGCCCGGGAAAACGGGGTGTCCATTTTACCGGTGGACAGTGAACACAGTGCGATTTATCAATGCCTGAAAGGAAACCAGAGAAAAGATGTGAAAACCCTCTTTTTGACGGCGTCCGGTGGGCCGTTCAGGCAAACACCCCTGGCGGCATTCAACGCGATTACCGTGGCGGATGCCCTTGACCACCCCACCTGGAATATGGGACATAAAATCACCATCGATTCAGCCACGCTCATGAATAAAGGGCTTGAGATCATTGAGGCAGTTCACCTGTTTGATGTCACACCGGATGATATTCAAGTGCTCATTCATCCCCAGAGCATTATTCACTCCATGGTCGGGTATACAGACGGCACCATCCTGGCCCAAATGGGTCAACCGGATATGAAGGGCGCCATTGCCTATGCCTTGTCAGAACCGGATCGCATCGAACTGCAAATGCCTTTCCCGGATTTTACAACCCTAGGTGCCCTGACATTTGAAACGCCCGATACCCATCGGTTTCCTTCCCTTTTATTTGCCGCCGAGGCCTGCCGGCAGAAAGGGACCATGCCGGCGGTGATGAATGCTGCCAATGAAATAGCCGTTACCGCCTTTCTTGAAAAACGTATTGGGTTTTTAGATATTTTTAATTTAATTTCCAAAACAATGGAAGTTCACACTCGGATTGACAATCCTGATCTTTCCCGTATTATTGAAGCGGATTGTTGGGCACGAGACAAAGTGCAATCTTTGATATAAAAGGCTGATTTTATGGGGCATTCTGTTATCGCATTTATCATTGTTATTGGTATTCTGGTGTTTATTCATGAATTTGGACATTTTATTGCGGCCAGACTATCGGGTGTAGGGGTGGATGTGTTTTCCCTGGGGTTTGGCCCCAAGCTTTTGAAAAAAAAATATGGCCGCACCCTGTATTGTCTGTCGGCCATCCCCCTTGGCGGATATGTTAAAATGGTGGGCGAAGAGCCTGGAACCGCCATTGATCCTGAAGATGTCAGTGCCTCTTTTACCCACAAATCGTTGTGGCGAAAAAGCATGATTGTCGCAGCAGGACCCATGTTTAATTTTTTCCTGGCCATTTTTATTTTTTATCTGCTGTACCAGTTTGCCGGTGTTTATATGGCACAACCAGTGGTGGGGAAAGTTGTTGCGGATACACCGGCCATGGCGGCCGGAATAAAAGCCGGCGATGTGATCAAGGAAATTAACCAGACCAAAATCGAATCTTTTGAAGATATTTCCCGGATTATCGGTGCCGGTAACGGTGCTGCATTGGATATTATTGTCCTGCGTGACAAAAGACTTGTCGGCCTTGTTCTGACGCCGGTTCTTTCCCCCGGCAAAAATGTATTTGGTGAAGACATTCAAAAATATGTGATTGGGATTGTTGGCAACGGCGAGTCTTATCACCAGAGCCTCAACCCCTTGCAAGCCCTTGGACGGTCCGTTACCGATACCTACGGGCTCGTGAAGCTGACCCTGCTGTCGGTTGTAAAAATGATCACCGGAAGTGTGTCAGCCAACAACCTGGGCGGTCCTTTAATGATTGCGCAAATGGCGGGTGAACAGGCAAAGGCCGGCATGATGAGTTTTGCCTGGTTTATTGCATTGCTGTCTGTAAACCTGGGTATCATCAACCTTTTTCCGATTCCCGTACTGGATGGGGGCCATCTGTTATTTTTCGGTATTGAAGCGGTTACCGGGAAAGCGGTCAGTGACAAATTACGTGAAAAATTGATTCAGTTTGGTGCTGCCGTGCTGGTGGCCCTCATGGTGTTTGTTTTTTATAATGACATTATCAGAATGTTTAATGGTGGATAATATGATTTCGTGTATTGAGATTGCTCTTAAACAAGAGCTGAAGGATGCCGAAGCATCTTCCCTGATCAAAAAGGCAAGGTCTTATTTCGGAATAAAGATTCAATCAGCGCGATGCATCCATATCGTGACCATTGAATCTGATCTTGACGGGCACCAGCTGGAAAAGGTCAAAGACGATATCTTTACCAATCCAGTCAGCCAGGTGTCCAGTCTGACCCCCCTGGATATCGACTTTCACTGGTGCATCTGGGTCGGGTTCAGGCCGGGGGTCAAGGACAACCCCGGGGCCACGGCCATGGAAGCCATCAAAGACCACCTGGGAAAATCCTTTGGACCTGGCGAGGGGATCTATACCTCCAAACGGTATTGCCTGAAGGGGGATACCCTGGTGCGGGGGGATGTTGAAAAATTGGCATCCGAACTGTTATCCAACAGCATCATCCAGCAGTTCAAGGTGTTTTCCCAGGGCGAATGGGATAAAACCATTGGCGCGGATGTGAAGCCTGCCAAGGTTGTCCTGGACCATACCCCTTGTTTTGAAGTGGTCAGTATTGACTCTGATGCCCAGCTGGCGGAAATTTCAGACCAGAGAAATCTGGCCTTGAACCCCCGGGATATCCCGGTAATCCGGGCCTATTTTCTGGACCCGACCGTATTGGCATCCCGGAAAACCATGGGGCTTTCCCAGCCGACAGATATTGAGCTGGAGTACATTTCCCAGGCCCGGAGCGATCATTGCAACCACAATACCTTCCGGGGTATTTTCCGGTATACAGATGCCGACACGGGCCAGGAAATCGTTGAAAACAGCCTGTTTAAAACCTATATCCAGGAACCGACCTTAAAATTGAAGTCTGAAAAAGACTGGGTGGTCTCTGTCTTATGGGACAATGCCGGGGTGGGCAGATTTGATGGGGACACCAATTACGTGGTGACCGGTGAAACCCATAACTCGCCCTCCAACATGGAAGCCTATGGTGGTGCCATAACCGGTATTGTGGGCGTGTATCGGGATCCCATGGGAACCGGGCTTGGATCCAAGCTGTTCATGGGCAGTTTCGGGTATTGTGTGGGGGATATCAATTATAACGGTCCGTTACGGCCCCCCCTTCACCCCCGGCGGCTGCTGGATGGGGTTATCGAAGGGGTAAAGGACGGCGGGAATAAAAGCGGTGTGCCCACGACCTTTGGCCAGACATTATTCCATCCGGGCTACATGGGCAAGAGCCTGGTGTTTGTAACGGCATTGGGCATCATGCCCAGCCAGGTCAAGGGCAGGCCCAGCCATGAGAAAAAAACCTCCCCGGGGGAGCTGATTGTCATGAGCGGCGGCCGGGTGGGAAAAGACGGGATTCATGGCGTTACAGCGTCTTCGGAAAGTTATTCGGAACATACGCCGGCCGGTCACGTCCAGATCGGTGATCCCTATACCCAGAAGAAAATGCAGGACTTTCTCCTGATTTGCCGGGATGAAGGCTTGATCCCGTTTATCACGGATAATGGCGGGGGGGGCTTATCCTCATCCATTGGTGAATCCGCCATGATTTCCAACGGGTGTGTGGTATGGCTGGATAAAGTGCCCTTGAAGTATGAAGGGCTGGACATGTGGGAGATCTGGATTTCAGAATCCCAGGAACGCATGACCATTGCCGTCAAACCCGAGCACCTGGACCGGTTTATGGCGTTGTCCGCCGAGCATGAAGTGGAAAGCACCGTGATCGGTGAATACACGGACACGGGCAAGCTGCACATCAAATACAAGGAAGAGACCTGTGCCTATGTGGACATGGATCTTCTGGACAAGGGATTCCCGTCCTGGGAGTTTGATGCCATATGGCGGTCTCCGGAAACCCGGGGCCTGACAGAACCGGTCATTGGGTCGCCCGCCAATTTCAATCCATTGGTGCTCAAGCTGCTTGAACGGCCCAATATCAGCTCAAAAGAATGGATTATGCGCCAGTATGATCACGAGGTCCAGGGCGGTTCCGTGATCAAACCCCTGGTGGGGGTCAAACACAATATCCCCTCGGATGCCAGCGTTACACGACCGGTGCTCACCTCCCAGAAGGGACTTGCCTTTTCCCAGAGTCTGTTACCCTGGTATTCCCAGATTGATGCCTTTCACATGATGACCTGTACCATTGACGAAGCTGTCCGGCGATTGATCGCCGTGGGCGGCAATTTCAATCATATCGGCGGGCTTGATAATTTCTGCTGGCCCAATATTGGATTTGATCCAAAGAAAAATCCCGATGGCAAATTCAAAGCCGCCCAGTTGGTGCGGGCCTGCCGGGCCTTGAAATACGCCTGTGAAACCTATGAGATCCCCTTGTTATCGGGCAAGGACAGCATGTATGTGGATGGTCACCTTGAGGGGGACTGTGGAGAACGCATGAAAGTGTCTGCTTTGGAAACGGTTCAGTTTTCAGCCACATCAGTGATTGAAGATGTGTCAAAATGTGTGTCCATGGACCCCAAAGTGGCCGGCGACCTTGTGTATGTGCTGGGCACAACAGCCAATGAACTCGGGGCATCAGAATACTATGAGAGTTTTCATAAGATCGGGCTGAATGTCCCCCATGTTGATTTTGAAAAAAATAAAGTGGTCTACCGGGCATTGCAGCGGACCATTGAAAACGAGCTGGTGGCATCCTGCCATGCCGTTGCAAGGGGGGGCCTTGCCGTTCACCTGTCTTACATGACATTGGCCGGGGGGATGGGTCTTGACATCCATTTGTCCGATCTTCCCATGGACCGTCGCCGGGGCGAACTGTTGAATGACACCCTGTTGTTCTCAGAATCTGCCGGTCGATTTATTGTGACCATTGCCCCGGAAAACAAGGGGGTTTTTGAAAAATGGGTCAAAGGGATGGCCGCAAATTGCGTGGGGAGCGTAACACAGGATCATGATCACCTGAAAATTTTCGGCCTTGACCGGGAAGCGGTGCTGGACCTTTCCATGACAGAACTTGATCACGCATTTAACAAAACCTTTGGAGACATGATATGAAAAAGGTTAACGCACTGATATTAACGGGGTTTGGATTAAATTGTGATACGGAAACCGCCCATGCCTTCGAGCTGGCCGGGGCCACGTCTCACAGGGTTCACATCAATGCATTGATTTCCGGGAAAGTCGCGTTGGAGGACTTTCATATCCTTGCCCTGGGCGGTGGATTTTCCTGGGGGGATGATCATGGTGCCGGTGTGATCGAGGCCTTGAAACTTAAAAATCACATTGGCCGGGCGCTCTTGACCTTTGTCGATCAGGGAAAGCTGATCATCGGTATTTGTAACGGCTTCCAGGCCCTGGTCAACCTGGGACTTCTGCCCGGACTGGACCGGGACTATACCCGGAGAAGCGTTTCCATTACCTTTAATGATTGTGGGAATTTCAGGGATCAATGGGTCCACCTGGCAGCCAATACCCAAAGCCCCTGCGTGTTTACAAAAAATATGGAGACCGTGGATTATCCCATTCGTCATGGAGAGGGAAAAGTGATTGCCGATCCGCAAATCATTGATACACTCCTGGCGGGCAACCAGGTGGTGTTTCAATATGCCGATGCTGCCGGAGTCCCGGCAAAAGGGGCTTTTCCCTTAAATCCCAATGGGTCCCTGGAAGATATTGCCGGCATCTGTGATCCCACGGGAAAAATTTTCGGATTGATGCCCCATCCGGAAGCGTATACGCATGTTACCAATCATCCGGACTGGACCCGCAGGGCACAAGTGCTGAAACGGGCGGGTAAATCTCTGGATCAGGAGATGACCATCGGGGTCAAACTGTTCAAAAACGGGGTGGACCATATTAAAGACGCGTTTTTTAAATAATGCTTGGAACCATTGTCAACTGCCTGACCATTATTGCCGGAAGCCTCGTGGGCATGGGGTTTAAAAACGGAATCCCGGAAAGATATAACCAGACCGTGATGCAGGCCATTGGCCTGTCGGTTATTCTCATTGGCATGAAAAGCGCCCTGGGGTGTGATGACCTTTTGATTATCATTATCAGCCTTGCTTTAGGATCTCTTGTGGGGGAATGGGTGGGGATTGAAAATTACCTTGACCGTCTGGGCAACTGGCTTGAAACCAGGTTCTCAAAAAAAGCCAGCGGTTTTTCAGCTGGATTTGTCACGGCCTCATTGATGTATTGCGTGGGCTCAATGGCCATTGTGGGGTCCCTTGAAAGCGGGTTGACCGGGAATCATGACACCTTGTTTGCCAAGGCAACCCTTGACGGGATCGTGGGGATTATCTTGAGCTCTTCCCTGGGAATCGGTGTCCTTTTTGCTGCCGTTCCCGTGCTGCTGTACCAGGGGAGCATCACCCTGATGGCCGGACTTTTAAAACCCTTTCTCATCCCTGCTGTTGTCAGTCAGATGTCTGGGACCGGTGGCCTTTTGATTGTGGCCCTGGGCCTGAACATGCTCCGGGAAAAAAAGCTGAAGGTGGGGAATATGCTCCCGGCAATTTTTATCCCGTTGATCTATTTTCTCATCCGGCATTAAAACGTAAATCAGCATCGGCTGCAATTTTTTAATAAAGATCCTTAATGAAAAACATCATTCTCTATATCATCACCGTTATCGTCTGGGGGTCAACCTGGCTGGCCATTAAATATCAATTGGGGGCTGTGGATCCCATGGTATCGGTTATCTATCGATTCGGACTTGCCGCAGCCCTGTTAATGCTTTTTTGTCGTGTCAAAGGGCTTCCATTGAAGTTTTCCCTGGGAGACCATCTTTTTATGGCCCTTCTGGGCATTCTGTTGTTCTCTGTGAATTACTGGCTGGTCTATGTGGCGGAGTTATATCTGACCAGCGGCCTTGTGGCGGTGTTGTTTTCTTCCATTGTGTTTATGAATATGATCAATGGGTCGCTTTTTATGGGTACGGCAGTGGAGAAACGAATGATTTCCGGCGCTGTCCTGGGGATTATCGGGATTATCCTGATCTTTATGCCTGAAATTAAATCCTTTAATTTGTCCGACAAAGGGGTCTTTGGCCTGTCCATCGGCTTTCTCAGTGTTCTTCTGGCCTCATTCGGTAATATTACCTCGGCCAGGAATACCAATCACCATATCCCGGTCATCCAGGCCAATGCATTTGGAATGGCCTACGGGACCCTCCTGCTGGCATTGATTGCCGTAATATCAGGAAAAGAATTTTCCTTTACTGTTTCCCTTCCCTATATTGGGTCCCTTTTTTATCTGTCCATCTTTGGGTCCATTGTTGCGTTTGGATGTTACCTGACCCTTATCGGTTCCCTGGGGGCCAGCAAAGCGTCCTATACCATTATGCTGGTGCCGGTGGTGGCATTGATCCTGTCTTCCTTTTTCGAAGGCTATGTCTGGAATCTTTCAGCCATTTCAGGATTGTGCCTGGTGGTGGTGGGTAATTTTCTGGCCTTGAGTAAACACCGGGTATCTTCTGCCTGATTCTTTAATTTATTGTCAATACGGGTTGCATATCGCAATGGATATATGGTAATTGATTTCGGTATGAAACAGTATGTAATAGATGGGTTGCGGCATACGGACCATCAGAAACTAAAAGCCCATTTGGACAAATACCTGTCATCTTCTCCCCTGGGCGGGATATACTGGCTTGAGCTGGATGAATCTGTGTTAACCCCCCTTCAAAAAAGTCATGAAGCCTGTCAACCCCATGTTTTTGCTTTAATGTTGGAAGAAACGTATCTGTCCTGTGAATTTTTGGTAAGAATCAAAAAAAATATAAAATGCGATTGTATGGCCTATGCAACCCCGGACCAGCGGGACTGGCTCATGGGTGTGGTGGATGCCATCTTTGAACAGCTTGAGATTCGCATTTGATCATATTGTTAGGATATTCAGATGGTTAAAGTAATTCCCCTCGGCGGTCTTGGCGAAATCGGTCTTAATATGATGGTGATTGAGTATGATGATGTCATGTTCATCATTGATGCCGGGCTGATGTTCCCGGAGGATTATATGCTGGGCGTGGATATCGTTATCCCGGCCATGGATTATATCCGGGAAAACAAGCATAAAGTCCAGGGCATTATCATTACCCATGCCCATGAAGATCACATTGGTGCCCTGCCTTACCTGTTAAAGGAAATCAGAATTCCCGTGTATGGTACAGCCTTTACCCTGGGAATTGTTCGAAAGAAACTCATTGAGTTTGACCTGAACAAGTATATTGACTTAAACCTTGTCAATCCGGGTGAAACCCTTTCCATCGACCCGTTTGAAATCGAATTTATCCGGGTCAGCCACAGCACGGTGGAAGGCGTTGGCCTGGCCATAACAACCCCGGAAGGCATTATTGTCCATACCGGTGATTTCAGGATCAATCACAATTCCGACAAAATGAAAAACACCGATATTACCAGTTTCGCAAGATATGGTGAGCTCGGAGTCCTGGCGCTGATGTCGGATTCCACCAATGTCGAGGTGGAAGGGTATACCATGTCCGAGCAGGAAGTGGTAAAAAATCTTGAAGATTTGATCACGGTGGCCAAGGGACGGGTGATCATTGCCATGTTTGCATCCAATGTCTTCCGGATACAGCAGGTGGTTGATATTGCCATCCGGAATCATCGCAAGGTTATTTTCCATGGCCGGAGTATGGAGCAGATTGTTGCTGTGGCCACTGACCTGGGACATATCCACTGTCCCCCCGCCACCATCATCAATATGAAGCAGATTGATAAATGCCGGGATGATGAAGTCGTCATCATCACCACCGGCAGCCAGGGAGAGCCCATGTCTGCCCTGGTGAGGATGGCTTCCGGCACCCACAAGCACATTAATATTAAAAACGGGGACAATGTCATCCTGTCGTCCAAACATATCCCGGGAAATGAAAAGGCCATTTCCAATATCATCAACAAGCTCTACCGGCGGGGGGCGGATGTGGTGTATTCAAAAATCGCCAACATCCACACATCCGGTCACGCCCACCAGGAGGAGTTGAAATTGATGTTGAATCTGACCAAACCCGAATATTTTATTCCCATCCACGGGGAATACCGTCATCTGGTGGTTCATGCCAGGCTCGCTGAGAAAATGGGGCTGCCCCGGGAGAACGTCATGGTGGCGGAAAATGGAAAAATCATTGCCTTTGATGCGGATGGCGGCAGGATAGAGGGCAGCGTTCATACGGGGAGAATCCTTGTGGACGGAAAAGGCATCGGTGATGTGGGCAGAAGTGTGTTAAAGGAGCGGCGGGAATTGTCTGAAGGGGGACTTGTGGTGGTCACCATGATCATTGATGAGGAGACCGGTGTTGTCCTTTACGGGCCTGAATTGATTTCAAAGGGGTTTGTGTTTGATTCTGCCACCGGATACCTGGTGGATGACGCCCAGTGTGTTATCCTTGAAATTGTGGAAGAGCTGGAAGCCGGCCTTGAATCCCGTGTTGAATTGATCCGGAAAAAATTAAAAAAAGCCTTGAAACAATATTTTGCCTTTACCATAAACCGCAGGCCCTTGATTGTGCCCATCATTATTGAAGTATGAAAAAGCAGCAATTCTCATTATGGCTATAACTAAATCGGATCATAAACCGGGTCAGGCTTGTGCTATCGTGCTTTTGGCCATAACCCGGATATGTCTAATAAGGACAGCAGCCGGCCAAAGTGTCAATAACGCAAGCCTGACCCTTTGTCCAGCGACTATTGCGTTTTATAATGAGAATTGCTGATGAAAAAAGAACTGTATGGTATATTCTTTTTATTCCTCATTGTATTAACGGCGGTCAGTCTTTTTTCCTATCATGCCTCGGATCCCTGTGTGGGGAATCATTTTTTTGAACGTCCGGCCCATATCCACAATGCCTTTGGATTGTTAGGGGCCCATCTGGCCGGCAGTTTTATTTTTTTGTTCGGGTTGGGTGCCTTCTGGATACCGGTTTTTTCAGGGTGTATCAGCGTCTGGTTATTAAAGGGACGATCCTTAAAAATCATCTGGTTGACCCTGCTGGGGGGGCTTTTTTTAATGACCAGTACCGGGGGGATGTTTTTTCTGTTTAAAGATGACTATTCTGTCCTGGGCACCCAAATTTCCTCGGGCGGTGTGGTGGGCATTGCCATGGCCACGGTGTTATTAAAATATGCCAATATCGTGGGGTGTATCATTGTCCTGATCTTTTTCCTGATGATTGGCTTTATCCTTTCCACAGGGATTTCCGTCATCGCCCTCGGGCTGTTTTTTCATCGGAAAACACGGTTGTTCCTGACCACCATGAAGACGGATTTTCAGGAAGTGTGTCAGTTTTTAACAGAAAAGTGGCACAAATTTCAGGAAAAAAGAGCCCAGGCCCACGAAGAAATTGATATCACCCCTGTCCCGGGGAAGGAAAAAATCCTGATTAAACTGCCGGAAAAAATTCCTGAAAGAGACCTGTTCCAGGAACCTGAAGATGTGTTTGAGCCGGTCATTGTTGAGCTGGAAGAGCAGGAGCCCGGCGTTATACCGGATGGGGGGTTTGTGGATATCCGGAATAAGGTTAAATTTAACCTGCCCCTGATTTCATTCCTGGACGAGAAACAAAAGATTGAAAGAAATATCGATACCGACCTGCTCAAAGAAAAGAGCCACATCCTGGAAAGCAAGTTAAGGGACTTTAACGTGAATGGAGAGGTGGTGGAAATCCTGCCCGGTCCTGTGATCACCACCTTTGAATACAAACCGGCCCCGGGAATAAAGATCAGTAAGATCGCGGGCTTGTCTAATGACCTGGCCCTGGCTTTGAGTGCCATCAGTATTCGAATTGTTGCCCCCATTCCGGGCCGGGATGTCGTGGGGATAGAGATCCCCAATGAAGAGAGAGAAATCGTTAATTTAAGGGAATTGATTGTTTCAAAAGAGTTTATCCAGTCAACCTCCCTGCTTACTCTGGGTCTGGGAAAAGATATCCTGGGAAGGGCCATGGTGACAAAAATGGATTCCATGCCCCACTTGTTGATCGCCGGGGCCACGGGCACGGGTAAAAGTGTGGGATTGAATTCCATGATCATCAGCCTGTTGTACAAGAGCACCCCGGATGATGTTAAAATGATCATGATTGATCCCAAACGGATTGAGCTTTCCGTATACAATGATATTCCCCATTTGATTTCCCCGGTGGTGACGGATATGAAAAAGGCAACCAATGCCCTTTTCTGGGCGGTCCGGGAGATGGAACGGCGATATGAACTGCTGGAACAGACCGGATGCAGAAATATTGTCCAGTATAACACCATGGTGGCGTTGAAAATCAATCAAAAGAGTGAGCCGCCTGACGATGAAACCCAAGAGGTGTTTGAAAAACTGCCCTATATCGTCGTGATCGTTGATGAGCTGGCAGACCTCATGATGGTGGCCTCCAAAGACGTTGAATTTGCCCTGACACGCCTGGCCCAGATGGCCAGGGCTGCCGGAATTCACCTGATTGTCGCCACCCAGAGACCCTCTGTTGATGTGCTCACCGGCAGTATTAAAGCCAATTTCCCCACCCGGATTTCATTCCAGGTATCTTCCCGGGTGGATGCCCGGACCATTTTTGACGGCGGCGGGTCAGAAAGCCTTCTGGGCAACGGGGATATGCTGTTTTGCCCCCCGGGCGCAGGACGGCTTGTCCGTATCCAGGGGGCCTATCTTTCTGAACAGGAGATCTCCCGGGTCACCACGTTTCTAAAGGACCAGCGGGCACCGGATTATATTGAAGATATTACCCTGGGGGATACGGAGGATGAGGCCAAAGCGTTTGATGAGTCTGATTATGATGAAAAATATGATGAGGCGGTGGCCCTGGTGACCAAGACCCGGCAGGCATCCATTTCTTTTGTGCAGCGCCGTCTGCGCATCGGGTATAACCGGGCGGCCCGGCTGGTGGAAATCATGGAGCACGAGGGGATTGTCGGTCCCCAGATCGGGTCCAAACCCCGGGACATACTGGTAAGAACCTATGATGACGATTGATTTTAAGGTGTGGGACCGGATCAAGGGATTCATGGATCGGGATGAAGCCGAAAGGCTTTACCGCATTGCCCTGACCGCCTCTGAACAGGGGCCAATTATTGAAATCGGAAGCTATTGCGGCAAATCCGCCTATATTATCGGCAAAGCCTGTAAAGCAAACAATGCCATCCTGTATTCCATTGATCACCATAAGGGGTCAGAAGAACAGCAGCCGGATGAAGCCTATTTTGACCCGGATCTGTTTGACCCCGGCGTATCCCGGATCAATACCTTTCCCTTTTTCCAGGAAACCATCATCCATACCGGCCTTGAAGATACGGTGGTGCCCATTGTGGCCCCCTCCCGTACGGCGGGTAAAATGTGGGCGACCCCCATTTCAATGCTGTTTATTGATGGCGGACATTCCTTTGATGCCGTGCAGGGGGATTATCTGACCTGGGCATGTCATATCCATGTCAATGGGTTCCTGGTGATTCATGATATTTTCCGGGACCCGGCAAAAGGGGGCCAGGCCCCGTGCCAGGTATATGACATGGCCCTTGAATCCGGGGCCTATGACGCCCTTGAAATGACCAACACCCTGGGGGTCTTGAGAAAAATAAGGATTGAACCGGCATGATAGAATCTGTTCTTGAAAAAATACGCACCTATTATCTTGAGAAACTGCCGTTTAACAAGGTCCTGGGCATTGACATTGATCTGCTGGACTATGACACCGGTACAGCAGTCACCCGGTTTGACATGAAAGAGGCGTTGATCGGAAATTCCGCTGCCGGCATCCTGCACGGTGGGGTGACAGCCGCGGTGATTGATTTGACCGGCGGCCTTTCCGCCTTGATATCCTGTGCAAAATTTCATGAAGGCAATGCCTTTGACGGGATCGATGAAAAACTGACCGCCTCTGCCACCATTGACATGCGCGTGGATTTTTTAAGGCCGGGCAGGGGCAGGTCCTTTCACTGCAAAAGCCGGATCATCCGGGCCGGGTCCAGGATTGTGGTGGCCAAAATAGACCTGTACAATGAAAAAGACGTCCGGATTGCCACGGGCACGGCCACCTATCTTATTGGCTAGTCAGCTTGATCTCAATCCGCCGGTTTTTTTGATAGGCTTCGGGCGTATCCGCGGTATCAATGGGATGATATTTACTGAACCCGGCAGCGGCCATCCTTTTTTCCGGGATACCGTTTTGACTCAGGAACCGGACAACCGAGACAGCCCGGGCTGCAGACAATTCCCAGTTGGATGCAAATTCAGCATTGTTGATGGGCACCCGGTCCGTGTGACCGTCAATGCGCAATATCCAGTTGATCTCACTGGGAATTTTTCGGGCAATCGTTAACAGGGTTTCTGCCAGGGTTGTGAGGTGGCTGCGGCCCTGGGGGCCCAGGACGGCAGACCCGGAATCAAACAGGAGGCCGGCCTGGAGAACAAACCGGTCCCCCTGTATCTGCACGGCTGGATTTGCGCCCAATATTTTCTGGAGCCGTCCGAAAAATTCTGACCGGTATTTTTGAAGTTCGTTCACCTTCCGGGCCAGGGCAATATTTAACTGCTTGCCAAGTTCAGCAATCCGTTCATCTTTTTCCAGGCCCTGGGTCTTTGTCAGGGCCAGGGCATTGCTGATCATTTTCAGCTGCCCCTGGAGTTTGGTGATCTGGTCGGAAAGAAGGGCCACTTCTGCCCGGGTACTGGCAGACAATTGTTTCTCCCGGGCAATGGCCTCTTTCTGGGTTTCCAGGACCACTGAAAGGGCCTGGATCCGGATATCCTGTTTGTCAATGGTTTCCTGGGCCAGTACCGTCATTTCTGTCTTATCTGCCAGCCGTTCCGCCAGGGACCTGGATCGATCCCGCAACACCAATATTTGATGGTCCCGGTCAGCGAGGGACCCGGCAAGGGTGGACACCTTTTTTTCCAGTTCATCCTTTACCCGGGTCAGGGCCTGGATGTCTTCGTTCAGGCTGACCATGGTGAGCATCTGTTGTTTTATCCGGTCCGCATCGGTTTTTGATTGCGCTGAATAGTCTTCAACCTGGGACATGAGCACTTCCCGGTCTTCGGACAGGCCGATGATGGCATCAGACAACCGGGCCACCTGGGTGTCCAACTGGCCGGATTTTTCTTTTTCAAGTCCCAGTAGCGCTGCCAGTTCACTGATCTGGCTATGGAGCTGTGCCAGTTCATTTTTCTGGCCATACAGGACCTCGCTGAGCATGAACTGGGCCACGGTAAAAATCATCAATACGAAAATAACCACCATCAGCAGCGCTGACAGCACATCCACATACCCGGGCCAGGCGGTAATGGGGCTTGAGATACGCCGTGCTTTGGATATCATTGCGATCTCCTGTTATTTTTTTACGGCAGGGGTATCCTCTGCCGGTTCTTTGTGCTGTTTTAGAAAATGACCCATGACCTGATTGTTTTTCTGCATCTGATGGATCAGTATTCTAAGGTGGCCGTCAATTTCCTGGAGGGCATTATTCGATAAATTTGTGCCGGTTTCAGCGGTTTCATCGGTTTCCACCAGATGGGTGACCCCGGACAACCACTCTTCCATTTCATTGAAAAACCGGTTCTGGGCATGACCCGCCTGGATATCCACAAACCCCAGTACCAGGGAGCCGCCCAGCCCGAACAGGGAGGAACTGAAGGCCGTGCCCATTCCTTGAAGCGGTTGTTCAAGACCTTGTTTGAGATGACTGAAAACCGTAACAAAATCCCGGGTGCCGACCTCCAGGCCGCTGATGACCTGTCCCACGGTGCCGATGGTCTGGAGCAACCCCCAGAATGTTCCCAACAGTCCCAGGAACACCAGCAGGCTGATCATGTATTTGGAGATCTCCCTGGACTCGTCCAGGTGACCCCGGATCCCGTCCAGGACCGTGTTAAGGGACAGGGCAGACAAGCTGAACCGGTCCCGGTGAATGTCTGCCAGGTGTTTGGCCAGGGGCGCCAGCAGGGTCGGCGGTTCAGTGGCCGACAGCCCTGGATTGCCGGTACGGAAAATTTTAATCCATTCAATCTCGGGCTCCAGTCGCTGGATCTGGAAAATATTGATGCCGATGCCCACAACAAGGGCGGCCAGGATCAGGAGGTTAAACCCCCAGTTTGCCATGAAAGCCGATTTAAGGGAAGCGGACAGGAGCGCACAAACCCCTGCCACGACCAGCAGATAAAGAATTGTCAGGAAAAGATAATGCCGGGGATTTGTCATAAGGGAGCTGCCTCCTTATTCTGATATAGTATCCAAGGTTACATGTTACATAGGTCATACCTGTATTTATATAACCCTGTCAATAACTGAAACAGGTTCAGGTTTGTGTTCCTGTCATATCTGCCAGATCCGATTGCCTTATTTTTTTCTTTTTCCAGGTATCCTGAATGGCTTTTCCAGGATATTTAACTAAACGAGCACGATTTCGGCCCCATAATCACGCTTGACATTAATCATGCGATACAATACTATATAAAAATGATAAGGTCATTCAAATGTGCTGATACGGAAAAGCTTTCAAAGGGAATTCGTGTTAGACGATTTGTGAACATTGAATCGGTAGCACGGCGGAAACTGAGACAACTTGAGATTGCTGGTCGACTGGATGATTTAAAAGTACCGCCCGGAAACCGTCTTGAAGCACTCAAAGCTGACCGATCAGGCCAATTCAGCATTCGAATCAACAATCAATGGCGTGTCTGTTTCCGTTGGTATGATTCGGGTGCTGAAAATGTTGAAATCGTAGACTATCATTGAGGTTAATTAATTATGAAAAAGCTTAAACCTGTTACCCCTGGCGAAATTCTTTTGGAAGAATTTTTAAAACCAATGGGGCTAAGTCAATATCGTTTGGCTAAAGAAATAAATGTTCCAGCCCAACGTATCAGCGAAATTGTTCACGGAAAACGTGCCGTTACAGCGGACACTGATTTAAGATTGTGTCGTTTTTTCGGTCTATCTAATGGTTATTGGCTGCGAGCTCAAATTGCTCACGATACTGAAGTTGCTGAGTGCGAACTTGGGCATGTATTGAAAAAAATTAGACCATGGACAACTATTGTGGCCCAACCAGGCACTTAAGCGTTACTGGGCGTGGGACCCCCCGTTTCTTTACCTCTTTCGACATCACGGATTTTGTTCTTGTCAGACCAAGTTAAGTGTTTGAGTTTTCGTGGAAAGTCTTCCAATAATAGCTATTCTGAGCGCTTAGGTTGCACTTTTTGGCATCAAAAACAGCGTTGTAAGAAGCAAGATGCTCCTGAATAATGTATTTTTCATCATCGGCTTTGATTTTTCTTCCTCTTGCAAGTGCTCCAAGTGAAACTTTCATATCTTCAATAAAATTTTGATTTCCAACAGCGATACTTTCAGTCCAGTAGGGTTTTCGCTTTAGGGTATTTTTTTTAATTTCATCATCGATCAGGGCTTTGTAATCGATCTGAAATTTTTTATGGTCAGAGTAGCCACAAAAAGCGACCAGCCGGTCATTATCAATCAATGTATATCTTTCGGGCGGATCCAAAATTTCATTATAACCACAAAAACCCCATTTTGATGGATGCTTAACAACCCCGGCTCTTACCATGTTTTGTTCTTGTCAGACCAAGTTAAGTGTTTGAGTTTTCGTGGAAAGTCTTCCAATAATAGCTATTCTGAGCGCTTAGGTTGCACTTTTTGGCATCAAAAACAGCGTTGTAAGAAGCAAGATGCTCCTGAATAATGTATTTTTCATCATCGGCTTTGATTTTTCTTCCTCTTGCAAGTGCTCCAAGTGAAACTTTCATATCTTCAATAAAATTTTGATTTCCA
>NZ_JAQYWD010000075.1 GCF_030145145.1 Desulfobacula sp.
TTTTCCATAACGGACTCCTTATGTTAGGGTTCCATTATCCCCTACCATAAGAAAATGAGGATGTCTACAAATATTAACAATTACTACAACACCTTTGATTTACACCCGGCCTCGTTGAGTTCAAAATAATGCCGGTCATTGTCCTTATTCTGGAGCCAATGGGTCCTGCCCTGATAATCTTCCGTCAGGGTGCCAGCTTCTGCCCACCCCGAGACCTTCAGCTTGAAATCATCTGTTCCTGACCAGGATGCAAATTTGAAAAGCACCTCACTTTCAAGGGAACTTTTATCTGTGATGGCCTGATTTTCAGGATCTTGAAAAAAATAAAAAGACCGCAGCCTCAAGCTGCCCTCAAAATTTTTGCTAAAGTGTTCCATCCATTGAGGAACGGCTTCTTTTTTTGACGGATTCTGATCTCCAATTGATGTGATATCTCCATCATAAATTTGTTTTGCCGGAGCACTGTTATTGTTTTCCAGTTCGTCAAAAAGGGCTTCGTCTGATCCATTAGATGATCCATTGTCCGGTGGTTTGGCCTTGGGAATGCTTTGTTCCAATTCTTCGAAAAGGGCTGCATCATCCTGGGCAAAAACCAGGGATGGCCCTAAAGGGTAAACAGAAAAAAAGCCGATCAAAAACAGGACAACCAAAATTCCCATGACGGGTTCATCTGGGATTAACGTTTTCATTGGGCAATTTTTATCAGCTTGGAGGTGGCCTCCTTGAGTCGGGCCCCGAGAATCTGTGCCAGGTTTCGGTAAAGATGGACGGCAATCCTCGGATATATCAAACGGATCCGCTTCATTCCCTTCCAGTTGAATTCCAGGTATTTCATATCCTGTGTTGCCAGGATATCCGCCGTTCTCATTCCCGGATCGACCATTGCAATCTCCCCGAACACTTCACCGGGGTTAAGGGTGGCCACAACATTTTTTTTGCCGCTTGCATCCCGGCCCAACACCTGGGCGCCCCCTTCCAGAAGAAGGAACATGCTGTCTCCCGGGTCTCCGTAATGAATGGCAAGATCTCCCCCGGGGGTTTCCAATATCCGGCCCAGAAGAATGACCCGCTTCATTTGCCAGGAATTCAGCCGGTTGAACAGTTGAGAATTTTTGACGACCTCCTTGTTCAGGTTCAATTTGACCAGATCCCAGATGGTGATGAGCTGGGTGGACGACAATAAAATAGGTGTAAGGAACAGGTCCCCCAGAAGTGCAAACACCATGACAAGGGCTGAAAGAAAGCCAAAACTGACAATGGGTGCAAAACTTGAAAAACAGACCACCAGAAATCCCATGGCCAGGGCAATGGAAGTGGACACGATGGGTTTGATCTCCGATCGGATGCATTCATTAATGGCCAGGGTCTGATCCTGAAGATGTCTCATCTCCCGGTTATACCGGGTCATAAAATGAACCGTGTCGTCCACGGCAATCCCGATGGCAATGGCACCCACCATGGCCGTACCGACATTCAGGGGGATGTCCAATATTCCCATGATTCCGAAAATCAGAAGAACAGGGAAGGCATTGGGGATAAGGGACAAGAGCCCTGCCTTGAAATTGACAAACAAAAGGGACATGATGGAAAAAATAATCACCATTAGCAGGGCCAAGGATTTGATTTGTCCCTGGGCCATGCTGTCAGCCGCCGCATTGACCAATATGTTTTCGCCCGTAAAACCGATTTTGACATGGGGGTTGAAGTGGGTATCCATGTAACTTTTTACATCTGCAACAGCGGCATTCAATTCATGGGAAGAACCGATGAAATGCCTTACCATGATATTGGCCTCACTGAAATTCGGGGTGACATACCGCTCAATATCCCCCCGATGAAGGGTTAAAAGGTATTGGGCGATCAACTCTTTTTTTTGGGGCAGGGTGTAAAAGGAGGGATCCCCGTTATTTAACTCCATGTGAATCAGCTTTAAAAAGCCTACCAGGGACATCTCCTTGTCAAACCATTTCTTATCCTGCATATAGTCCATGAGCCCTGCAATTTCACTTAAGTTTTCAGGGTCTTTGAAAAAACCTGCCATCCCGCTGCTCACCCGGATATAGAACATTTGGGGACCTGCGATCTCGTCATGGAGTACCCGGCTTTTCACCCGGATATCGGAACCGGGTTTGAAATATCCCAATAGTTCGTTGTCCACCCGGACATTCAGGGCAAACAAACCGATGAGAATGGCCCCCCCGATTAAAACGATGAACACCTGCTTTTTCCGGGTGTGTATTAAATGAATGATATGGTCTGCAAGAAAGGTCATTACCCTATCATTCAGCCGTTTCTTTTTTCCTTGGGATTGTTTTTGTTTCGGGCCGAAATAGTGAAGAAACACAGGGGCGACCATACAGGTCACCAAGGGATTTATAAAAAGCCCGAACGCCGCCACAATCCCGAATTGTTTCAGAATCAAAATGTTGTTGAGAGAAATGGAGAGAAAACCGATAAAGGTGGTAAGAGCGGTCAGCATTACAGCGGTGCCGGTTTTGGAAACCATGTAATCCATGGCCAAAGATTTTTCTCCATGGTGATGTTCAAGACCGTCCATATATTCCGACAACAGGTGGATGTCTTCAGTGGACCCGATAACCACAATCAGGGACGGGACCACCACCGTCAGGATATTTAAGGGAATCCCCATAAACCCCATGAACCCGGCCGACCACAGCACGCTGAGCCCTGCGGTCAACATGGGAAGCACAGCGCCTGCCGTTGACCGCATGGTCAGCACCAGGATGGACATCAGCACCAGAATGGACAGGGGCAGCATGATGATCTGGTCCTGTAAGATATAACTGATGATGGATTTTCTGACATAGGAATTTCCCAGCTGGAAAATTTCATCAAAGTGGGACTCTGATTTTGAGATAATTTGATCAATTTGTGCGATGAACTTTATTTCAAAGTCCGGATCATTCCCGTCTGGCCGGATAAACAGGTTCAGGGCCATGGCATTGCCATCTTCAGCAATCATATTGTTCAACAACAAAGGATTTCCAAGGGCATCGGCTTTTATCTGGTCTGCTTCTTCCTGGGTTTCGGGCAGGGTATCCATCAAAGGGGCAACACTCAGCATCCCATCCTGCCCCTTGAAATTGGTCACGGAAAACAGACTTTCCACCTTTTCCACACAGGCAATCTCTTCCATCTGGAAATGGATTCCATCCAGCAGGGCCAGCTTTTCAGGTGTAAAAAGGTGCTTGTCCTTAACAAAAATGACCGTTATGTTGTCTGAACCGAATTTTTTGAGGGTCTCATCATAATATGCCCGGGCAGGATCTCCCTGGATCATCATGCCCGATGAGGAGGAATCGATGTGGATTTTCGGCACACCATATGCAAAAAAGACAGACCCCAGGACGATGATAAGGGTGACAATACAGGGGTGACGGCGGCTCCATAACATGAGTGATTGCATTACTATTCCTTGAACTTCAGGTCAATTTTATTTACAGTTTGTTTATTTTGCCATGCGGCTCTTTATTGTCGGCGGTCCTTTTTTTTTCTATTCAAAATGTTTTTCGCTGAGGATAAACCGCTCGGTAAAAACCTGATCCGCAATGGGGGTGGTAAGGTGTCTGTTTTCCATCAGGGTCAGGGTTTTATGGTGCTTTCGGTGGTGGTCCATAATTGTTTTCCGGGGCCGGTAAACGGTTCCCGTGATATTTTCCCATTCAAAGGATTTCTGGGTTTTTATCAGCCGGTTTCTTCGGTCAAAAAATTCAATTTTAAGGGTGAAAAAATGCTGTTGGTCCACCCAGATGATCCGCCTGGAATAACCGCTGGATTTTTTTGTGCCGCCCAGGGGTATCGCTTCGATCACATGGCATTGTCTGGGGGGCGTTACATGATCAATGGTTTCTGTGCGTAACATGGTGTAGGTATATTGATCAATCTTTTCCTGTTCCAGATCCTCATAGGTGAAATCTGTGCCCATGAAATAGGATCGTTTGCTTGCGCTTGCAATGCGCTGCATTTTTTTAACCGCTGGCATATACATCCATTGGTCATCTTCATTTTCCTGTTCATGGATCAGCAGCGCTGTTCCGCGGATATCCGCCGGTGCCAGGAACACCACAAGATACCGGTTCAAACCATTTTCCGATTTCTTTGCATACCGTTTTACCTGGCGGTTCTCTTTTGTATTGGTTTTCACGTCCACCAGAAGCATGCGTTCTTCGCCATATTCTGTTTTAACTGTCTGAAAGGATCGTTGTTTTTCCATTACCTGGCGGCCGGTGAGTTCTTCGGCAATTCCTGGAGAATTTAAAAACAGGCCTGAAACCAGCGCCATGGACAGAAGTGATAAATAAATTCTCATGTTGTACTTCCTTAATTTGTGAAAATAGCAATTTTCTTTTTTTATCTGTCACCCCAAAAGCAAGGATGATTGTCAATCAGGCAAAGGTCAACTGCTATCAGAAAAAAAACAAGGCTGCAAGAATAATATTGTCAGAGAAGGGCCTCGGTAAAAATCAGGGCAATTAAAACCAAAGGGTCTGATGTAATAACCACCTGAATTATGATAAAAATTTCTCATTTTTATTGACAAATCCCATGGTCCTGAGCCATAGAATCATTACTTAATCGTTAAGAATAATTAGGTGAGGAAAATTTTCATGGGAAAGTATTATATTGTCTACAATCCGATTACCCTGGACCTGATCATCGAAAGTGAGCTTGTGATCAATGATGCGGCCCAGATGATTGTAAACAGTCTTTACCATGCCGATGGGACCGTTTACTCACGGCCGGGGGTAAACGGTGCCTATGAACGGTATTTTGCCAGGGAGGAAAATCCAGCCATAAAATCTGATTTTTCAGATTATGTGCAACAATTTATCACAAAAAGAAGTGCCTGATTTATGCCGAACCCTTACGCCATAATGTATACGCCACTGACATTTGAACTCATGGGGTTTATTGGCAAGGATGTCACTGTCACGGATCTTTTGACCTATCTTTCCGGAAAAGATGCCCATGATATCACCCGGGAAAATTATCTGGAATACCTGGCGTTTGATCCTGTCAAAGAACGGATCGGGCTTCCCGAACTCATCGGGTTTGACAACTATTCAAGTTACTATGTCGCAAACCAGATTGCCGGAGCCGATTCAAGGATACGGGTGATCATTGCAGACGGCAAACGGCGGAAAATAAATGAGATCATCCAAAAAATGGGCCAAAAGCCAATGGCGGTGTTTATCACATCCATCAGCTCAACTTTTCCCACAACGGTTGCCCTTACCCTGGCGCTGAACCATGCCCGGATTCCGGTGGTCATTGGCGGCATCCATGTTTCCTGCAGCCCTGGGGATGTAGACATCTTTATTCGGAAGCATCTGCTCCATCCAGCGCTTGTCTCCCAGGTGAGAGGACCCGGTGACAGACAGGTCATGGGCCGGGTCATGAAGGATTTAAAAAATATTAACCTGCAAGCCGAATATTTTGGGGCAATCCCGGTGGAAAACGGGGTATGGGGTAATCCCCGGGTGGAATCCCTGCCGGATATCCCTCTGGATTTTCTGAAAGGCCTGCCCATTTGCGGCAATTACCTTTCCAGGGAGGCAAGGCTCCAGGTCACCACCCCCTATATGGGGTGTCCCTATTCCTGCAGCTTTTGTTCAATATCCGCCCTTAGGGGATCCCAAAAACGGTTTACCATGAGAACCCCTGAAGATTTTGTTGATGAAATCCTTTCCCATCAGCGGACAGGACATGTTCTCAAGAGTCGGTTTTACATTTTTCTTCCCGACAATATGCTCCTTGGCGGGAAAAATTTGGAAGCACTCCTGGATTACATGATCCAAAAAAAGGTGAAGATCAATTACGGGGTTCAGATTTCCATCGAGGTGGCGGACAATCAAAGGATACTTGAAAAATTGCGCTTATCCGGCGCATCCTTTCTGTTTGTAGGGTTTGAGTCCCTGGATATAAGAGACCTGGAACTTATGGATAAGCATGCGGCAAAACTGATCAGAAAAAGCGGCCTGTCCGTTGAGGCCTATTATGCACAGAAAATTAAAATCCTTCAACGCCATGGGTTTGTGGTTCATGGTGCCTTTATTTTCGGGCTTCCTTTTAATTATTTTAATTCGCTAAATGATCATTCAGGCACAAAGGTTACCAATTTTTGTAATAAAAACAAAATCGGGATTCAGGCCACCTGCCTCAATGACCTTCCCGGATCACGAAATTTTACGGACAGCCAGGCAAAGGGCACCTTTATTTACGGACAGTCAGGAACCATGGATTACCTTTTTTCCCTGTGCAGTTCAGATCTGATTGAGACGAACCGGCCCATGCCCGAAACCTTGTATAGCAGTCCCCTCTTGGCAACCTACATGGCCTATGTCGCCACACAACGGGCAGGCCGTTTTAATAAAATACTGAAAACAGCAATTTTAAGCGGGGTGATGGCATGGAAATCTCCCACCATCAACGGCAGGACAAGTCTGAAACAACGGCTGCTGGATGTACTTTGTGCAGTGTGCCCCCTTCTGACGGCCAAGGTTTATAAGGCCCAGATTGAAGGGGTGGTTCTTTCCCGAAATGGTCGAAAAGGGCTGTTTGAAAGACTGTATGCCCGGGAAAAAGATCCCTTTGTACTCAGAACCTTTAAATCCTTTATCGGTGAACAAATTCGTTCACATAGGCCCTAAACTCTCGTTTAATGGCCGGATTTTTTTCCATATCATAGAGCCGTTCAAAGGCTCCCCTGGCATGGGGGGTGGACGAAAGAACCTTGTCTGCATGGTCTTTATACAGACTGACCAGCAACGGTACGGTAAATCCCACCAGGGCGTCATTCAACCGTGTCAAAAAGGATCGCCTGCCGTTGGCCGTTGGGTACAGAAAACTTTTGACCATCATATAAAATGCGTTTCTAAAGGTGTACCTTGTCTTGCCCAGGCAATTGATGGTCTCAAATGCCATGTGCAGCAGCACAAGGGGGCTTTTTCTCACGGACTCATTGGGGATTCGGTTGCCTTCGGTTAAATCGCAGATAACCAGGGCGATCAGATAATCCATTGTGCCGTTTTTACCAAACAGATAGGTTTTGTTTTTTTGGGTTTGGATAAAATCCCTGGAACCCGGAAGATCGGACAGGGGGGTTGCCTGGACCCCGATATGGTGTTCCAGACAGAACCGTCCGTAATCGTGGCCGGTGTTGTCATGGATGGAATTAAAATAATCGTGGGGCAGGCCCAGGATAAAAGAGCCGTGAATGGTCATCCCGTGGCGCTGGATTTTTTTGATTCGCTCGGAATAATATTCGGCCACACTTTTATGGCTCGCCTCAATATCCTTGACCACATTTTTCCCGATAAACTTCAGGTCTCGTATGTCCAAAGACTCGAACCCGATGAACAGGTGGGAGGCACCGGAAAGGCGCAATTTTTTGAGCAGCCGGTTATTGTCCGCTATCTCGATGGAAACCTGGACCATATAGTTTATTTTTGTTCGTCGTTCCAGGAGCAGGTCCAGAATCTCTTCCAACCGTTTCCCGCCTAAAATAATATTATCCGCCAAAAAGAAAAACAATCTGGTTTGCAGATTGACCCCCTGTCGTTGGATATATTCGATTTCGTTAATGAGATCTTCCGGGGTGCGCATGGTAAACTGCCGAAGATCTTTGGGTAAGCTGGAAATGGAACAAAAACTGCAGGAATAGGGGCATCCAAGATAGGGGGCTGTGGGGTTCACCCGGATCTTATCTGCCAGGGCATTACCCACAATGGGCAGACGTCTCAGAAGCTCCATTCTCATGGGCGGCATAAATTCAATGTTTTCGTGACCCCAGACCTTGTCTTCGACCATTTTATAGCCGGTATAACTTTGTGCCAGGGTGCCCTTGTTTAAATCCCTGATCAAAGGGCCCATCACATCCGAATCCGCCCCTCCCCGTACGTGGGAAACAAGTTCAGGGTTTGGTACATGCTGTTTGATAAAAATATCAACATCCTGCCCGCTTGACGAGACATGGATGCCCCCCAGCACCACTGGAATCCCCCCATGATTCAAGGCAATGCCGGTGCAGACCGCCGTGGGGAAATTTGAACTCATGGCGGAAATAAAAACACCGGCCGGTTTCCCGTTTTTACGGATAATATCCTGGATTCGGGTCCGAATACCGTCGGATAGTATCACCCGCGCATTTGGATCAAATTTTGCCACCTGATTTGCCACATAGATAATGGAATAGCTTTCTATAGCAAAGGTTTCCACCATTCCCAATTTTTCTTTCCGGGTATCAAAGTCAAGATAGCCAAGATAGTTCTCTTGATTCAGTTGTGCGGCGTCTTTATTGGTAATATCCGAGAGCAGATCCAGGGGGGTCTGACATTTGCCGATGCTTTCCATTAGGTTATAGGTCACCGGATTATAAACAATATAATATTTTTTCCTCATAATTAAAAAAATCCAGACTTAGTTTCTGTTTTTGATAAAATCCTTTATTGTGCGAACTGTATCTCGATTAACCCCGAACACATCCATTCCAAAATACAAGGATCTACAGATATTTGTGAGGCCCGCACAAATTTAATTCCTGTTTCATAAAGTATATTTCATCTGGTGTCCAGCCCTCAAGGGCTTGATGAAACCGTTCCTGATCATAATACTGGAACCATTTCTTCAGACGTTGCCATTATCGGCTATGATGATATCGATGCCGCGTCATGGCCAACATATAATCTTACAACAATAAAACGACCTTTGGACACACTTATCAACGAGTCCGTAAAAACGATTGAAAATCTCATAAATGATCCATCCACAATTTATAACAAAATAATTCCTGTGGAACTTATATACAGAAACTCTCTGTCAATCAAACAAGAATAGCTGGACACAAATGCCCCTGAGTGTTTCAGAAGCATTTTATATGGGCACCAAAAGCGGGGGCCGTTTTTTTGGTCGGACCGGCAGTTTTGAAAAAGATTTCTGGTTCAATGCCCTTGTGCTGGAAGATGATCCGATGATTGCCCAGCGCTATTCCCTGGAAGATAGACTTGAAAAATTTATCCATACGGGGGATGATCGGCATATCTGTGCCAGATATGTTGAGGGAGAAAAACTTTAGCATGAGAAAGGAAAGAAAATGAAGTATATCGGAGCCCATGTCAGTACCAGCGGCGGCGTTGAAAATGCCCCCCAGAATGCCCAGAGCATTGGTGCAAAGGCCTTTGCCATGTTCAGCCGGAACCAGCGGCGGTGGGTGTCAAAACCCCTGACCGACAAAAACATTACCCGATTCAAGGAACACTGCAAAAAAGGGGGGTATGATCCCCGACACATCCTTCCCCATGACAGTTACCTGATCAATCTGGGGCATCCGGAAGACCAGGCCCTGGAAAAATCACGAACGGCCTTTCTGGACGAGATGCATCGCTGCGAGCAGCTGGGGCTGAAATACCTGAATTTTCATCCGGGAAGCCATTTGAACAAAATCGATCCGGATCTTTGCCTGGAGCGGATCGCTCAATCCATCAACCTGGCGCTGGACAAGACCACCGACGTCACTGCGGTGATCGAAAACACCGCCGGCCAGGGAACCAATATGGGGCATCAATTTGAACATTTGGCAAGGATTATCGAAAATGTTCAGGACAAGGACCGGGTAGGGGTCTGCCTGGACACCTGCCACACCTATTCAGCCGGGTACGATATCAAGACAGCGGCAGGGTTTGAAAAGACGCTCCAGGCCTTTGACGACATCGTGGGGTTCGGCTATATGAAAGCCATGCACCTCAACGATTCAAAAAAAGCATTTGAGAGCCGGGTGGACAGACATGAGAGCATCGGAAAAGGGTCACTGGGAATTGCGCCGTTCAAATTTATCATGAACGATTCCCGGTTTGACCATATCCCCATGGTTCTTGAAACACCGGACCCCGCCATCTGGGCCGAAGAGATCCAGCTGCTCTACCGGCTGATAGATTAAATGCCGTACCGCATACCGGTATCGTTTCTTGCTTAATGGTCAAACCAGGATGTGGTTCGTTTGCAAAACTCCACCGGCATAAGCATCAGCGGGACTTCTATCAGCACCCCAACCACTGTTGCCAACGCGGCACCGGAAGAAAGGCCAAAGAGCATTACAGCGGTTGCAATGGCCACTTCGAAATGATTGGAGGCACCGATCATTGCAGCCGGTGCGGCATCTTCATATTTAAACTTCAAGAGCCGTGCGGCACCATAGCCAAGGGCAAAAATAAAAATTGTCTGGATAAACAGCGGGATGGCAATCCATACAATGGTTAACGGGCTGGTCGTTATAATCTCTCCTTTAAAACTAAACAATAGGATCAGCGTTAACAGCAGGGCACTGATCGTAACAGGGGTGAGAGCGCCTAAAAATTTTCTTTAAACCAGGTTTCTCCTTTTGTCCGGAGTATCAAAACAAGCACGACGATTTTGCTATTCAATCCCAGTTTTGAATTTGTCATTCAATTCTCCTTGAACAACATGAAGTTGTTTGTCTGGTGTTATTATTGACCGGCGGACTGTTTTAACCTGTTCCGTCGTTTCTGCATGATCCGTATTTATTAACGCATCTTCTGAATTTATCATCTCTGAAAGGCGCAGTATTTCTTCTTTGGCCTGATTGACAAATGAGCGGGCTTTTTTTGTGGCGGCATGTTGGTAAGGTTGGTACATGTCTTGATGAATCAGGAGATGACACCACAGAACCCCATGACTGGCAACAATCATCCAAAAGATTACCTGATACTTTATCTTCCTCGATTTATGACCATAACATGGTTGAACTAATAATGCGCCCGGCCAACCACCCAGCATTTCGAAGATATGCAATCTACGTTCAGGAGTGCGCCATGTCCCTAATCGTGCCGCACGCTTATCTCGGCTATATGCCCATATCGTGAGGAGGCTCATTGCTGCATAGATCGCAATCGGGTGAAAAGGAAGTCTTTGTTGAAGGACAAAATACACATAAATTCCAAAGAGAATGGTGCTACTGGACCAGATGATGGTAAAATAAGACCAGGCAATCCCTTTAATTTTTGCAGAATGTGCGTAATGTTGTTGCTTTTTATCAACAGCAACCTCATACATCAATACATCTTTAACTTTAGGGTGACGTTGATTATGGGCTAACGATTTCACATGGAGAAAAATATCCTCTTTATTGTTATCTGGACGAATAAACCCGTACCCTTTGTCATTATTCCAACTTATAAGTGTCCCTTTCTCTCTCTTCATTCCCTCTTCTCTATTAAGCTAATTAAATAAGGTGTCACCGGAATTAGGTGTCACCGGAATTACGGAATTCGGAATTAAATAAGGTGTCACCGGAATTGAAGGTGTCACCGGAATTGCAATTTTGTTGTCCAACAAGTCTTCATTACTTTTAGTTTTTTTATTGACCCAATAATGAGAATGGTTATTTTTTTTACAATGAAGTTATCATACAATCGGAGGGATCATAGATCATGAACTACGAAGAAATAAAAACCAATAAACTAACAAACCTCGCCCACACTATAGTATTACTCCTTGCAATGGTGGGAGTGTTGGGGTTTCTTGGATGGATGATTGCCGGATTAAGCGGTATAATATTTGCCATCCTATTCTCTGCAATTTCTTTACTTTTTACGCCAAAGGTACCATTAGATCTCATAATGAAAGCTTATGGGGCAAAGCGTTTAAACCCCAGTTCAATCCCACGACTGCATAGCATTACTCTGGCATTGTCAAAAAATGCTGATTTAAAAAAAATACCGGCAATTTACTATTCCCCTAGCAGGATATTAAATGCGTTTGCCGCCGGATCAAAAGATAATTCAGCCATCCTTGTCACAGACGGACTTCTCAACACCCTCAATGCAACAGAAATGGCTGGCATTATCGGTCATGAAATCACACATATCAAAAACAATGATATGCAGGTCATGTGGATTGCCAATCTTTTCAACAGACTGACTGGGTCTATTTCATTTGTTGGACAAATGCTAATTTTAATGTCACTTCCGTTTCTATTGATCAGCGATGTAAATATTCCATTTTTGCCTTTAGTGTTGCTGATATTTTCGCCAACACTGAGCTTTCTATTAAACCTTGCCTTGTCACGCACCCGTGAATTTGAAGCAGACCTGGGCAGCGCTGTTCTGACAGGAAACCCCAATTTTCTTGTATCAGCTCTAAACAAATTGGAACATTATAAAAGAAAATCATGGCCTGATTTTTTCATAACACGTCCCATGAACCCGCAGATTGATTTTTTAAGCACACATCCAGCTACAAATGAACGTATCAAGCGCCTATTAATACTTTCGCCAGATTACAAAGACAAACTGATCAGATCAAATTATACGTTCAGGATTCCAACGGTGTTTAGCATATAAAAAGTTCTCAAATGAATTGAAGAGGGGATACCATTTTTTTTGTTTTAAGGACCGCAGATGAAATAAATTGGGCATAAATAGCGCAGAATTTTGGTTCATCTACAAGGCGCATTAAAGGTTTAATAGCAGGCCTATTTAGCCTTTGATGCAACGCAGTAGATG
>NZ_JAQYWD010000086.1 GCF_030145145.1 Desulfobacula sp.
TTAAAGGTTTTTCCCCCGTGGCCGAATGCTTACGGTCATTATAGTCATGGGTCAGCCATTGTTCAAAGCAATGGTTGATTTCCTCTATGGTAGTTGTAGAGAGTCACAAAGAGGTCCCACAAATCCCATCTAAAATCTCACGCAGTTAGCCCTATGTAATATTTTTCAGGTATTAATTTGTGAGAAAAAATAAGCATCCTTCATTTGCCAGTTTACACTTGTTGGAGCAAGAACCCCATTTTTTCGAAAATCATTCCCCAAAAAGTACAAAGTACTTTTGGGGTGATATGAAGGATGCCAAAAAGTAGAGCTTTGAATGGACAGCAGGAACCGCCTCATGCCTTTTATCTTCCTCCCCCCTTTCGGGGGGGATTAGAGGGGGGGCATGTGTTATATCTTTATTGTTGTTTTTAAAAATGTCAGTTTTTAAAATAAGGAGAAACACATGCCCCAACCATGGGATTCATTAATAACTGTTTTGTCAGAAATCACAAGAAAAAATTGCAAATCACTTGTTTGTTGCTCTCACTGTGGGAACCGTCACATCTATGTAAAATGGGGCTTTTATAGACGATATTCGTTTAATGGCGAATTAATAAATATTCAGCGCTACCGCTGTTATAACGATAAGTGTCCTTGTAGGACGTTTTCAATTTTGCCCCATGCTTTTTTGCGTATATTCAGAGCCTCTTTGTGTATGTTGATGCATATTCTTAAAATGTACGAGCAAGGAGATAGTATCGCAAATATTGCCCGGAAAACCAACAGCAATTGGCCGAAAACGCAACGATGGTTAGCCAAAGCTTCTGCAATCCAAGAATGGCTCCGGCAGGAATTTGGCATAGCCTCTTGGGGGCCTTCCCCTTGTTTCTCCCCTGATAAATCATGGACATCATTTAATAGGGATTTTTCCTGGGCTTTTTACCCGAATCGGTGGAGTTAAGAGCACACCACCACAAAACGTATATGTTGTAAAATCAGTCAGTTTGTTAATCAAACCTTTATGAAGTTTAACTTTTTAAATGGAGGTTTGAATGAAAGAACAAAATGACAAGAAATTTGAAATTGCCTTGTGGCGTTATGGGATCATCAGCCCCCTTCTGCACAAAGATGCCAATGATATCCCTGTGGGGGAATTACTTGATCAGGCATCCTTGAAGCGGTACGTACATCCTGATGGATTACATGTTTCCCTAAGTGCTGAGACATTGAGGAAGTGGCGATACCGCTATCTTAGCTGTGGTTTGCCAGGCCTTACAGGAAAAGAAAGATCAGATAAAGGCAAACACCAGATCCCTGATGATATTCGTTCAGCAATGTATGCCATGCGAGAGGAACATCCAAGATGGACTACTGCCAAAATGATCATAGAGCTCACAGAAAAGGGCAAATGGAATGGTCGAAGCCCAAGTCGATCAGCGATTTACAGGTTTGCTAAAGAATATAACCTGCAAAGAGATCCCCACATTAATCCCAAACAAAATGTAAGGCCTTTTGCCTTTGATCATTTCGGTCAATTGTGGATGGCTGACTTCCTCCATGGGCCGAAATTGTTCGATGGTAAAAAAAAGCACAAGACGTATCTGCACATCATTTTGGATGACAGTAGCCGTTTTATTGTGCATGGAGGATTTTACCTTACAGAATCTGTTGAGCCTTTAATTTATGATCTCATGGGAGCTGTCAGAAGATTTGGAATTCCCCAGCGGTTCTATGTCGACAATGGGTCGGCCTATATCAGCCGGCACCTGAAGATTCTTTGTGCCAGAAACGGAATTGATCTTGTTCATAGTCCACCTTTTCAGCCCCAGGGGCGCGGCAAATCTGAAAGGCTATTCAGGACTGTCAGAGATCAATTTCTTTGTGATAAATTTAAAACCGTTAACCAGGTCAATGACGCGTTTAAATTATGGGTTAGCCGTTATCATGAAACCATCCATTCCTCATTAAACTGTTCCCCGTTGCAAAAAAGGCTGCAAACCAAAAGTGTTTGTCGGGCTCTATCCCCGTCAATTGACATTGATGCTCTGTTCAGGATGGAACGCCGGTGCAGGGTTTACAACGACTGCACTATCAGGTTCAAGAAAATCAGGTATGAAGTTCCTGATTGCCTGCCGGGTTCCCGTGTGACCATTTATTATATGCCCTGGGACAGAACCTGTATTTATTATGGCAGTGAAATGAAAAAAGCCCGAATTGTTGACCTTAACGCCAATGCAAGACGATTTGAACATCCAAACCAATAGGAGGCCGATATGCAAATGAATCATGGACAATCCCCACCAGAATTTTTTAATTGTAAATATCACCCGTTTGCAAATACTTACCGACTGAAAATCCCTTACCTGGGAGAGCAGGATAAACGGTTCCTCAGGACAGCGAAATCTTTGATTTCCTCTGGAAAAAGTTTTGCCTTGTTTGGACCATCAGGTGCAGGGAAATCAACATTAACCCACTATGTTTTATCCCAGCTTGATGCAAATTGTTACAAGCCTTCTCTGGTTCATTACGGTGGATTGCAAAGAAACGGCATGCTCAAAGCCATAGCTGACGTGCTCGGTGTGGATACCAATGGCAGAACTGTGCCTTTGCTGATTAGCCTGCAAAAACAGATCACCAACATGGCATCGGAACACCGCAGTGTATTCCCAGTATTTGTTATTGATGATGCCCACCTCATGGAAAAAGAATCGTTAATGGATATCTGTTCTCTGATGTTTAATCCTCAAAGAGAGACTGTGGCCGCAAGTTTTATTCTTGTGGGAGATGAAACCCTTGAAAAAAAACTTTCCTTGCAAATCATGGCTTCTGTAAAAACCCGACTCACTGGGCAATTTAATTTAAACACCTTGAATGACGATGAAAGTCTTGAGTTTATAAAGTTCAGGCTATCCAATGCCGGTGCCGCTGAAACTCTTTTTGATCCAGATGCGTTGAACATCATGTCATCTCATTGCAGAGGAAATCGACGACAAATAATGAACATGGGAACACTGCTTTTAACCGAAGCTTTTTACAGACAGGAAAAAACTATCAGTGCAGAATTGATTTATAATTGTGACCAGATAGAGATATCTGAGTGAAACGGAGGCATACGAGAGGAGACTCCGATGCTAAGGGATAACTCAGTGCGGTAGACTGCTGTCTGCTTTAGGCCCGACGATTTATACATCGTCGGGCCTACCTTTATCCTTAAAAGGTAAGATAACCTGATATTATTTTGGGATCAGAGCGTGACAATCAACAGGTAGTGCCGGTAAATCCCGGTAGAAACTGGGCCCTGACGGTCTTGAAAAATCGCTCGATTTTGCCACGACCCTGGGGCTTGTACACCCTTGAATGGATCAGGGCTATGCCAAGAGAGGCAGTGGTA
>NZ_JAQYWD010000009.1 GCF_030145145.1 Desulfobacula sp.
ACACGGAAGTTAAGCTCTTTGGCGTCGATGGTACTGCATGGGAGACTGTGTGGGAGAGTAGAACGCCGCCAGATTAATTCTTCAAAAAGCCCTGATCATTATTGTAATGATCAGGGCTTTTTTTGTTGTATCCCTGAATTTAAACTTCGGTCAGATTATTAAATTTTAAATCAAGATGATAAATTTTTAATATGATATCATCTGGTCTTAAGTTAGCCATCAGTGCTGGGCTGTTATCCTTGATGGACGTAATAACAACACCCTGATTTACCTGATTCGGAATTTGAAATTTATTCCTATTTTCTTTATCGAGCGGAGCAATGGTGATACCACTCAGTGCACCAAAATCTTTTTCAAAAATCGAATGGTCAGCAAGATTATCAGGCAATTGACCCAGTTTCTTAACCGATAACGGAGACTATGAACCAAATGATAAGCCAGGACACTGATAAAGAGATGGTCGGTTACACGTTGTGTAATCGGATGAAAAAAGGCCGCATGCCCAGCTCAGATTTTAATGAACGAAAAACAGCTTTTAAATCTGTCAACATTATAAAGTTTGGATGCTTTGGGGTATTGATTTGTAATTTAAAAAGGTGTTTTTCTTGACCTAATGAACTGATTATACTTGTTTTCAAGAAGGGTTCGAAATTTATTTGTATTTGATTTTCAGGGAGAGCGAATCTCATTTGCGAACATTGATTGATACGATACCTGATCTCGTATGGTTAAAAGATATGGATGGCGTCTATCTTTCTTGCAATCCAAAGTTTGAGCGTTTCTTTGGTGCCAAAGAAGCTGAAATTGTGGATAAAACAGATTATGCTTTTGTTAATAAAGACATCGCCGATTTTTTTCGTGACCATGATCGCAAAGCCATTGAATTGGACAAACCATCCATAAACGAGGAATGGCTTACTTTTTCTGATGGTGGATATCATGGGCTGTTTGAAACCATTAAAACGCCGATGCTTAATCCAGAGGGTAAAGCTATCGGTGTTCTTGGAATTGCCAGAGACATTACTGAGCGAAAAAAAACAGAATCTGCTCTCAACGCCATTGCATGGCTATTGAAAAAATCTCCAACGGTTACACCCGATTTTCCCCAAGATTACAGTGATCTGACCAAATTAAATACCTGTCGAGTGATTCTGGATAATATTGGTAAGGACGTTATTTCTGATATCGTAACCGGGTATATGGAACTTTTGGCTACCTCAGGCGCTGTGTATGAAAAAAACGGGGATTATGCCCACAGCATTTTCTCTTCCGGCTGGTGCCGAATGCTGGATTCTGCCTCCCGAAAGCTATGCAATACCCCAGATGACAAGATCGCATTAAATTGTGGCAAATGGCTGTGTCATGAATCTTGCTGGACAAATGCTTCAAAAACCGCCATTGATACTGCTCAACCAGTTGATATTGAATGCAATGGCGGAATAAAGTTGTATGCGGTTCCCATAATCGTCCATGAACAGGTTATTGGTGTTATAAATTTTGGTTATGGAGACCCGCCAAAGGATGCAGCTACACTTGAAACCATTTCAAATAAATATCGGGTGGATATCAAAGACCTGTCTCTTGAAGCAAACCGGTATCAACACCGTCCGAATTTTATAATAGAAATAGCCAAAAACAGACTGCGCAGTTCGGCAAAACTATTAGGCGTTATGGTGGAAAGCAGGCAAACAGAACTTGCCCTAAAAGAAAGCGAAGAAAGATTCCGTGCACTTCACAACGCCTCTTTCGGTGGTATCACCATACATGATAAAGGGATAATTCTGGAATGTAACGAAGGGCTCTCAAATATTACCGGCTATGATTACAATGAATTGATCGGTATGGACGGCCTGTCTCTTATTTCTGAAGATACTCGGGACAAGGTTATACAAAATATCAACAAGGGGTATGAAAAGCCATACGAAGCCATGGGCATCCGGAAGGATGGTAAGGCCTATCCGCTTAGGTTAGAGGCAAGAAATATTCCTTACAAAGGGAAAATGGTAAGGACGGTTGAATTTAGAGATATCACTGAACAAAAAAAAGCTGAAGCAGAAAAAGAAAAACTTCAGGCGGCATTGACCCAAGCCCAGAAAATGGAATCAGTTGGAAGACTTGCCGGAGGAGTGGCCCATGATTTTAACAATATGCTCAGTATTATTCTTGGCAACATTGAAATAATTATAGAAGATTTAGATTCTGCAAATCCTTTAATTTCAAATCTTGAAGAAGTTCAAAAAGCCGCCCAACGATCAACAGATCTAACCCGCCAATTACTGGCCTTTGCTCGAAAACAGACAATTTCCCCCCAGGTTCTCCATCTCAATGAGACCCTTGAAGGGATGCTTAAAATGTTAAGGCGTTTGATAGGAGAAGATATCGATCTGTCTTGGCAGCCTAAAGACTCTTTGTGGTCTGTTAAAATAGATCCATCCCAAATTGATCAAATTCTGGCTAACTTATGTGTCAACGCAAGGGACTCTATCAAAGATGTGGGTAAGATTACCATAGAAACAGATAATGCCCATTTTGATGAAGAGTATTGTATAGATCATCCTGGATTTAAGACTGGAAAATATGTCATGCTTACAGTTAGTGACAATGGTTGCGGCATGGATAACGAAACCCTTGATAATCTTTTTGACCCGTTTTTCACAACCAAAGAGCTTGGTAAGGGAACTGGTCTTGGGCTTGCAACCGTCTATGGAATTGTCAAACAAAATAATGGGTTTGTAAATGTATATAGTGAACCCGAACAGGGAACAACTTTTAAATTATACTTGCCGATACATTCAGAAGAACAAAAAACTGAGGGACAAAAAACTGTTCAAGAAAAATTACAGAAAGGTTATGAAACAATTCTTTTGGTTGAAGATGAAAAAGCTATTTTAAGAATGACAAAGACGATGCTTGAACGAATGGGCTACAATGTGTTGGCAGCAAACACACCCGATAGGGCCATCCAGATAAGCAACAACCCAGAATCAAAAATTGATTTGCTAATGACAGATGTTGTCATGCCGTCAATGAATGGGCGTGATCTTGCTAAAAATATTTCAGCGTTCTGTCCAAGTATAAAATTCCTATTCATGTCAGGTTATACAGCCAATGTCATTGCCCACAGGGGGATACTTGATGAAGGCATAAATTTTTTAAACAAACCATTTTCCATACAGGATTTATCAGTTAAATTGAGAGCTATCTTTGATGAAAAACCTAAATGATAATTTACTACACAGATTAAAATTTAAGGATTTATTGGACATGGAAACTTAAGCCTTCAAACGTTCAGGATTCGCTTGATTTAATCTGGTAGCTATAGCAAATACAAAGATTTCATGTTGTCGATTCCACAAGAATCGATTAGAATCAATTTTTGTTGTTCGGGTCTTAAAGGGAACAATTCCAATAGACCCGGCAAGCAAAACAAATGATTAACTGAAATTAACCGGATGAGAATTTTTGAAACGGACGGAAAAGGAACTATCGCATTGAGTATCAGACCTTGGATGGCTGTTTTATTTACATTTCTTATGATAAATGCCATCAGCCAGGCAGAAACCAACACTGATGACAAAGAGGGCATCGTCCTTGCCCACCCGAAACAGGCGGGCATGGGGCAGCCTTTTCTGGTTCGGCTGACATCAGCCCAGGCCTTCGACAGGCTTTCTATCCATTGGATGAAGCGGGAGTTTGTACCATCAGTCTCCCAGTGGAATGGACGTCATGTGGCGATTGCTTTGCTGGGTACAGATGTACTTACCATCAAGTCAGGTCGCCAGACACTGCTGGTCCGGGCCTGGACAGGGGGAAAGGAGACCGTCTGGCAACGGTCAGTGATTATTGTTGCCCGAACATATCCCCGGCAGGAGCTGAACCTGCCGTCAAAGATGGTGACCCCTCCCGCTGATGAACTTGAGCGAATAAAGGCGGAAAGGACTCGGACCCAGAAGGCCAAAAATACCTGGTCAGACCAGCGGTTGTGGCAACTACCCTTTCACCAGCCGGTGAAGGGAAAAACCACCAGTGTTTATGGCCTGCAACGGGTGCTGAACGGCAAACCCAAAAATCCTCACCGGGGACTGGATTTCAGGGCGCCCACAGGAACTGCTGTGGAAGCGGTGGCAGAAGGCAGGGTGATCCTGGCTGAATCCCATTATTATGCTGGTAACTCCGTGTATATAGACCACGGCAACGGTGTCATTTCTCTGTACTTTCACCTGAGTAGATTCGATGTTTTTCAGGGGGATATTGTAAAAAGGGGGCAGATTATCGGACGGTCCGGTTTTACGGGGCGGGCCACTGGTCCTCACCTGCATCTGTCTATATCTGTGCAGGGCCAGTTGGTAGATCCGGCACCGTTGTTTGACGGGACAACCGACCAATTGTTAAGGGAATAAAAAATGCTTTCTTCCTGGTCTGAAAAGACTGTTGCCAGACTTGAAAAGCTTGCTTCGGCCTTTGCTGGTTTTTCACCCGGAGAGTTAAAAGAGCATATTGATGACCTGTTTAATAACAATATGGTTCAATTTCATATATGGCATTTCAAAATAATGGTTCCATAGTTGAAAAACTGATTGATCGACCAACAGTATTTTTCTGGCAGCAGGAACTGCGGGCATTTCTCTTTGAAAAAGGGATTAACGTTTATGTTGTGACGGCATCCCAGGAAGAGCTTGTGCGAATGGTTGTTGCAGATCCGAAATATGGTTTTGATATTCCGTCTTCAAGCGTCATCGGAATGAGGCTTGCCCTTAGATCTTCAAATGCTAAAAACGTTTTAGGTCAGTATGATAAGAATCTGAATCAAAATTATTATGAAAGTATGATTACTTCCTCTTTGTCAGGTATAACAACCTGGTATTCAGGTAAGGTCGCTGCCATAAAAGAATATGTCGATCCTGTAAAAAAGCCCGTGCTTGTAGCAGGCAATTCAGAGAGTGATTTTGCCATGCTTAATTACGCAAAAACAGATCCTGGCATGAAAATCCTTTTCACGAAAAACAATGAACAGCAATATATATTCGAGCCATTATTCCTCATACGATATATAAAAATTCTATCTGATTGACAAAACGTATCAAGCTTTTCAATTTGACTGTCTTATTATAAGCCGGTAGGCTTTCGTTACAATTTAAACTGGTAACTGGATAAACCGATGACATTTAAATCACATATACCTGATAGCGCACGTTTAAATAATGCTAAAACCGGAGAAACAGCGGGGATCACTCTGGCTGTATCCGGCCACTGGCAAAGATTTCCTGGAAAATTCGACTGGATAGCAGACCATGGTTTTGCTCTTGAATATGCGCCTGATCCAGATCATTTTGATCGTGTAAAATCCCATCTTTTACCTTATGTAGGCCGCCATGTTCCCCTCCGACACCATGCATATTTTCCGGGGTTTGAAATCGGTGATCCTGATCCTCTCCGGGCAGAGGCGGCCATGAAAATCCATTTTCAAGCACTTGATGCCATCTGTGGCATCGGTAGCCAGGTGGTCACGGTACATGTCGGTCTGCCTCCCTTCCGGCCGTTAAACCATGATCGGGTCAAAAAAAACCTGACAAATTTGGTTACCTATGGCAAAATCCGTGGTATTCAGGTGAACCTTGAAAACCTAAGGATCGGTCCCACCAGCCATCCTGAAATCCTTCTGGAGTGGGTCGGTGTATCCGGGGCGAACATCACCATGGATATCGGACATGCTGTTTCCTGCGATTCTGTAAAACAAGGGGAGTATACGGTACCGGAAATGGTTGATTTGTTCAGCCCGAAACTGGATGAGGTTCATTTATATGAATCGGAAACAGACACCCATCATGCACCAAAGGATCTGAGCATTCTGGGTCCCATTTTTGATCGCCTGGTTCTGACGGACTGCCGTTGGTGGACCATTGAACTGGAAGATTACCAAAAGATCCTCCATACCCGGAGGCTGGTTATTCAGTATCTGGCAAAAAGCAAAGGGTCTTTTTCACGGTTGGACAGCCATCAGCTGAGTGACGCATGATGCCGGATCTTTATCAAACAACACATATACATAAAAGGAGATTTTAATAATGAAACCGTTCAAACTGTTCTTTTTCCTCTTTTGGGTGATCTTTGGCCTTTTTTCGATCATGATCCATCCAGCCATGGCCGACGAGCTTGAAAAAAAAGTCGTGATCTATTCGACACATCCTGAATCCCTGCTGGAAATTGTGGCGGATGAATTTGAAAAAAAGACCGGCGTCAAGGCTGATTTTATCAATCTTAAAGGTGCCCTGGTTGACCGTGTCCGGGCTGAAAAGTCCAATCCGGGTGCGGATGTCATGTATGGCGCACCTTCTTCAAGTTACCTGGAATTAAAAGCTGAAAATCTGTTTGCACCCTTTACCCCTTCCTGGGCGGATAAAATCGATCCGCTTTTCAAGGACACACAAGGATACTGGTATGGAACCATCCAGACCCCGGTTTTGATGTTCTATAATACACAGATGCTGGCCAAAGAGGATCTGCCGGGTGATTGGAGCGACCTTGCAGATCCCAGGTTTAAAAACATGCTGATTTTCAGGAATGCACTGTCCACATCGGCTCGCGCCACCTATGCCGCTTTGCTGCAGCAGTTTGAAAAAAAGGGACAGATGGATCAAGGCTGGAATTTTTTAAGGGCGCTGGATGTCAATACCAAAAAATACTATGGCAGCAGTTCAATGATTTTTCAGGCCGTGGGCAGAAAAGAAGCCGCCATCAGTTTTATGGTGCTCAATTCTGTTGTGGATAATACAGTTAAAAATAAAATGCCGCTGGATGTCATAGACGCAAAAAGCGGTTCACCTGTTTTAACCGACGGCATTGCCCTGATCTCTGGGGCAAAACATCCAAATGCCGGGAAAGCCTTTATCGAATTTGCAGGTTCGGCGCAGACCCAGGCCATGATAGCGCACCGGTTCAATCGGTTTCCAACCCATCCGGATGCCATTGCTCAGGCACCGGACTGGATGGCCAGGACCAAATTTAAGGTCATGGATGTGGACTGGGCAGATCTGTCAAATAAGCAGTCCGCCTGGATACAAAAATGGGATGCGCAAATCAAAGACAGCAGCAAGGATAAAAAATAAAAGGCGAGGGTTACGAAAATGGGCCGGCTCGTTCTCGATCATATTGAAAAGAGCTATCAAGGTGAGCCAGCCTGTTCAGACATCTGCCTTCAAATCGAAGACGGTGAATTCTTCACCTTCCTGGGACCGTCAGGCTGTGGTAAAACAACAATTCTCAGGCTTATCGCAGGCTTTATCCGGCCCGACAGGGGCCGGATTCTGCTTCGAGATAAAGATATCACCCGTATCCCGCCTGAAAAACGCAGCATCGGCATGGTTTTTCAAAATTATGCCCTCTTTCCCTTTATGACGGTGTTTGAAAATATCCAGTATGGCTTGAAGCTGCAAAAAAAACCGGCAGACGACATCTTAAAAAAAGTAAATCACTATATTGAGATGGTCGGATTAACCGGCCTGGAGAGACGGAATACGGCCCAATTATCCGGCGGTGAACAGCAGCGGGTGGCCCTTGCCCGTTCCCTTGCAGTGGAACCCCAGATCCTGCTGCTCGATGAACCCTTATCCAACCTGGATGCCAGGCTAAGGGACCGGATGCGTGAAGAACTCAAAGCCCTCCAGAAAAAACTGGGCATCACCACAATTTTTGTCACCCATGACCAGAAAGAAGCCCTGACCATGTCGGATAGGATCGCTGTTTTTAATAAGGGAGTCTGTATTCAGACCGGCACACCTGAGCAGGTTTACATGGCCCCCACCCATTCATTTGTGGCCGGGTTTATCGGGGATATCAACCTGTTTGCAGCTGATTTAAGCGGCGGTAAATGGCAGATCAGTGACACTGTATCCATCCCCGTGCCCGGATATATGGGCAGGCATTTTATCTGTATCAGGCCACAGGATATTGTCTTGTCCCAATCGAAGCCCACGCAGATGGATTATCTGTTCCAGGGTATGGTCATTGAATGCCGATTTAACGGTATGACCTCAGAATATTCAGTCACCGCAGGAGATACCGTATTCAAGGTCTGTTTTGTCAATCGGCTTAAAAAAACGAAACCCGCAATGACCGGGGAGATGGTCTGGATCGGCTTTGCAAAAGACAGCCTGCAGGTACTGGAGCAGTAGGCATGTCGGTAATATCACACACGCAATCGTTTTTTAGCCGGTTGATATTTTTTTTTCTATTCATCCTGCTGTTCGGGTATATTCTTTTTCCTGCGTTTAAGACCCTGGAAGTCAGTCTTACCGGTACCGGATCGGTCTCTTTTATCAACTATATTCGCCTGGTCAGTGTGGACACCTTAAGAACACCGCTGATAAATTCTCTTATCCTGGGGGGTCTGACTGTATTGGTCTGTGGCATCATTGGCACACTTCTGGCCTTTTTCATCCATTATTTTCAGTTTCCCGGCAGGCAGATCATGGATAAACTGCTGTTGCTTCCCATGATGCTGCCGGGTATCATTATTGTTTTCTCATTTGTTCAATTGTATGGAGAAAGCGGGCTTGTCACTAAAACCATTCAGATCCTGCTCGGCCTGGAAAATCCACCCTTTGATTTTTCAGGCCTGTGGGGTATTTTATTTGTTCATGCCTATACCCAGTATGTTTATTTCTACATCAGCGTTTCCATTGCCATCCGGCATATTGACATATCGGTCATTGAGAGTGCACAAACGTTAGGTGCGTCCAGACTTGTCATTTTCAGGACCATTATCCTGCCTTTTATCATGCCCGCGCTGGTGGCGTCTTCCGTGATGACCTTTATGACCGGTATCGGCTCATTTACAGCACCCAGCATCATCGGGCAGGGTTTCAAGGTTCTCACCACCCAGATTTTATTGTCAAAGGCAAATAATTACATGGATGTTGCCGCAACCCAGGTGATGGCTCTGACAATCGCCTGTCTTTTTGTTTTTGCGCTGTTCCGGTGGTATGAAAAAAAAGCCGTATTTGAATCTTCTGTTAAAGGGGTGCGTTTTCAGTCTGTCCAGATAAGAAACCCACTGGCAAAAATTCTTGTGACGGTTATTGCCTACGCCATTATCCTGATAATTCTGCTGCCGGTACTGGCCATCATGCTGCTGTCGTTTGTTCCGTCTGACACATGGATGGTCAATATCTATCCCCGTGAATTCTCCTGGCAGAATTTTATTGATATTTTTTCAGGATCCAGAAAATTCAGTCCGTTTTTCAATAGTCTTTCCATGGCCCTGATTGCTGCTTTTTCAGGAATGGTCATTGCCCTGCCGGCCTCTTTTTTCATTGTCAAAACAAAGGTTCGGTTCAAGTGGTTCCTTGAAATGATGTGCATGCTGCCCTGGGCCATGCCGGCCAGTGCCATTGCCATCAATTTAATCAATGGCTTTAACCAGAAAACCATTTTTTCATTGAACCATATCCTGGTGGGGACATCAATCCTCCTGCCTGTGGGATATCTTGTCCGGTCTCTGCCGATTATGGTTAAAACCTTTAATTTGTCGCTGGGCAGCCTTAATAATGCATATATCGAGGCCTCCCAGAGTCTTGGTGCCCGCCCTCTGCAAACATTAAAACGAGTTGTTTTCCCGATATTATCCCCAGGTCTTTTGGCTGGATTTCTTCTTGTCTTTATCCGAAGTATCGGAGAATATACGGTCACTGTGTTTTTATACACGGTAACAAACAAACCCGTGTCCATTGCCATGGTCAATGCCATATTCGAGTATAATATCGGTCTTGCCATGGCCTACGGCACCCTGCTGATTATCATTTCCGCGGTCTCAAGCCTAGTCATCACAAAACTCGCTGTGCTGCCATCCTAGGAAGTGTTTAAAGGCGTAGTCGAATTTATTTTTGACAGTTCACTTGCATCTCCTAAAGTAACAAAACTCGCTTTCATCGATGGGTCTGCCAGGATTAGGCGGTTGTCAATCCAAATTTTTTTTCAAGAGCACAGGCCACTATTTTCGCAACCGCAAATCTACCATTAATTCGATCCCTGTTGATGACCATATCAAATTCATCATAGGTGGGTTCTTTGTTTTGATAAACCGTTTTGAAAAATTCATGCTGCTCAATATCAATGAGATCTAATTTTGTTTCAGCTTCTGATGTCTCGATGTTGAGGATATTGGCCAGTCGATCCACCCGGTAAGCTTTGCTGGAGACTAATCTTACCGATAAAATACTAGACCCGGGAAGGATTAAATGGGTTCCCCGACCCACAAAGATGGTGGGTTCCATATGGGCCAGTGCAATAACGGTCTTTACCAGCTGGATGGCATAATCGCTGGTGATCAACGGGTTTTTTTGAGTGAATGCTGAGAAAGATGCATTCATTTGTCCTGGGTATTGCGCCTCATGGCAATTTAATATTTTTTGGATTAGCCGGCTGTCTTTTGTGATATATGTCAGGATGTCTCTATCAATAACGCGATATTTTATGATTTCAGACAAAAGATCTGCGATTTCCAAGGTTCCTACTCCGATTTGTCTGGAAAAACAAATACTGTAGGGGAAGGAGATTTTTTCCTTCTCCTGCTGCTTGTTTGCCGGCGCAAGGTCCCATTTTTCGATATTCGCATCCACCCAGGCCGCAGCACTTAGTCTTTTTTTTCCATAATACCCCGGTTTATAATCGGTTTTTTGGGAACGTTGCGTCATAATCCTTCTCCTTTGATGATCCGGTGATTCCTTTTTTATCGGTCTGAAAAGGGTAAAGCAATAACAATGCCACGTTGGTTTAGCGATGGGGTGGATCAGGAAATCGATGTTCCTGGGCTTTTAACGCACCAGGGAAAGAACAAAAAAATAAAATAAAAATGGATTATTGAAACAAACGGCAATGGCAACGTCAGGTTGTTTTACAGCCTGGTAATCAATTTGACATGGCGTTTGAACAATTGATGAAAAAGCGGTATGGTTAAATGCGTTGTTTCTTATAAGGAGACATGAACACGATAACCGTATAAGGCGGGCAATATGAAGTATTGTTACTTTGAATCCCCTTTGGGAAAGCTTTTATTGGCTGGCAATAACCGCCTTGAAAGTCTTCATTTTCCCTCGGGTAAGACACGGGTCGAACCCCAAAAGGGTTGGCAATACGACCCTGAAAGTTTTAAAGAAGTGCTTGTTCAGCTGGACGACTATTTTAAGGGAGATCGGACAACCTTTGATCTTGAAATGACAATTCAAGGGACGGCCTTTCAAAAAAAAGTCTGGCAGGAACTGGTGAAAATTCCGTATGGAAAAACCATCTCCTATGGTGAACTGGCCAGAAGAATTGGAAATCCAAATGCTTCAAGAGCGGTGGGTATGGCCAATGGAAAAAATCCCATTTCCATTATTATCCCCTGTCACCGTGTTATTGGTAAAAATGGAAGCCTGACCGGTTTTGGCGGGGGCATTGATGTGAAAAAAAAGTTGCTGGAACTGGAAAAAACGAATACAGTATAGTGTTTTATAAAATATGGATTGATGTATTAAGATCCTTTATCCTAGAATTGTCATCTTTTACGAAGGGTTTTTGGTATCAATGAAAAATGATTCTGAACATGATGGACAAACAAATTTACGGGCTGAAACCAGAACAGAAACCCGAAAAAAGGCCAGTGTTGAATTTATACCCGGAAAGAATGAAATGACCTATCATTTTAAATTAAAGAATTTCTCTTCAACGGGACTGGGTATAATCGTCCGTAAAGATTCCAACGTTCTTAAGCATATCAAGATAGGGGATATTCTGACGATGAAATATTATTCGGAAGCGTCATCGGCCCATCCCGTCTTCCATCAAACACAAATAAAACATATTTCAGAGCCTGACCCAGAAAAGCAGCAGGATCATCTGCTGGTCGGGCTTTCTATCCTTGACTAGCCCGAATTTAAGGTCTTCAATATTGGCCTTAAAAAGGCCAGACCCTGGGAATAAAAACAGATGCCAAAACGATGACCAAACTGTTTAACGGAAGGCCCAGCTTGAGATAATCCGAAAACCGATACCCTCCCGGACCATAGACCAGAAGATTGGTCTGGTACCCGATGGGGCTGGCATAACAGGCACTGGCACCAAAACAGATGCCGACGACAAATGGTTTGGGATCCAACCCGAGGGAAACCGCCGTTGAGATAGCAATGGGAAGCAAAAGAACCGCCGTGGCATTGTTGCTTAAAATATGGGAGCAGATGCTGGTCAGCAGAATGATGCCGAACAGAACAAGGTTTGGATGCATCCCCTCAAACAGGCCCAGAAAAGAATCGGCATACAGCTGTGTTGCCCCTGTCTTTTGCATGGCAAATCCAAGGGCGATGGTTCCGATAATTAATAGCAGTACATCTGAATCAATGGATCTGTAGGCATCTTTCAGGCTTAAACAATGGGTGAGGGTCATTAAAAGGACACCGGTCAATGCGCAAACCATGATATCGGCCAACCCGAAAGTGGCGGACAGGACGACCGCTGCAAAGATGCTGACGGCAATACGGGCTTTTTCCGTATCAATCAGCGCATGGTGAATATCTTCGATAATGATAAAGTCTGTACTGTTTCGTATTTTTGACAGTTTGTTCCTTGGGCAGCGGATCAGGATGATATCACCGAGTTTAAGCTTTACCTTTTGTATCTTTCGATAGGAATAATGGTTACGGCGGCTTCGTATGGCAATGATGCGAATGTCAGGGTCATTTTCCATCTCCGTAGATAACAGGGGTTCCCGCAAAAGATTTGACAAGGGCGGCACAATCAGTTCAACGATCAAATCATCCTTTGACCCGCTGCCAAATGACATGTTTTCTTCACCATGGGCCAATTCTAAAATTTGTTTTTTTAAACAGGCGACCAGATCTTCTGCCGATCCTTTTACCAGCAGAATATCCGCTTGTTTGATAGAGATTTTGCTCCTGATGGGATCAAAAATGTTGCCATTTCGAAATATTTCAATGACTGTTAATCCCAGTGACTCCTGTGCGTGGTCCATAATGTCGGTTATTCCGATTAACGGGCTTTCCGGGGGGATGACAAGTTCTGCAATGTACCGGTTTTCCTTACCTTCATCCAGTTCGCAGACCGGGGCTTTCCGTCCGGGCATAAATTTCGGGAAGGTCACTAGGAGAAACAAAATTCCCAAAATGGCAATGGGCAGGCCGATGGTGCCGAGTTCAAACATCGTCAGGGCCTTGTAACCATATGCCGAGGATAGATCACTGACAATAATGTTCGTGGATGTCCCGATTAACGTGCATGTCCCGGCAAGGATGGAAACATAGGATAACGGGATGAGCAGGTGAGAGGGTGAAAAATCACATTCACAGCTAAGCCCCATGACAATGGGGATAAACAATACGACAACCGGTGTGTTGTTGATAAAGGCAGAGGCCACCGCCACCGTTGTAAGGATCAGGATATAGGCATAGGTTTTATTGCCTTTGGAAAACCGCAATACCAGTTCCGTTACAAAGTTGACTGCGCCGGTCCGAATGAGCCCACGGCTCAAAAGAAACATGGCACCAACGGTTATCACCGCAGGATTGGCAAAGCCTGCTACCGTTTCTTTGGGGGTTAAAATGCCTGTCAATGAGAGCGCCACCATGATTCCAATGGCGGTTTTATCAACTGAAATTTTGTCAGAGATTAACAGCGCTAAGGCGGCAATAAGAATAAGGGAAACCACCATAATTTGTAGATCAAGTCCCATCATAAATCCCTCCTATAGCCGGAAGCCGCTTTTGACTTTTGATATGCCGGGAATAAGCGTCTGCGTCCGGGTGATGCCATTGATCCGTCGCACGCGATGGTCTACGAATTCGGCAATAATTTCAGCATCAGATGCCAGAAAATCTCTTTCCAGTACAATTTTTACGAGGGCATCAATGGTGCCGTGAACAGAGTGAACCTCTTGAACTTCCTCCAGTGTAAACAATTTATCAATAACCTTTATTTCTGTTGATGTTTTAATATCGATCAGGATAAAGGCCGTGATGGTGCGTTTCATCTCAGGATAGTCCGGGGTTGTTTTTTCAAGCATGGCATTCCTGAAAGCTTCCATGCTCCTTGGAATCAATCGGTCTATGCCGATACCGTATAGACGTTTGGAGACTCTTTCCCAATGATGATAGGCAATATAGGTGTAAAGATCGGCCACATTTCTATTGGGGAAATATTTGATCAGGCTTCCGTTGTTTATGATGGCGGTTAACGGTATGTAAATGGTGTTATACCAGTCCCGGGCAGCCGTTTTAACATCCTTTTCCGTTCCGGATATATTGGTCAAGTGATGTCTATGTTTTTCGATCTGGTTTTCCAGGAAATTGTATTTTCCCACCTCTGTCAGATCAATCTTTTGATCTAACCCGGTTTTTTCATAAAATTTTTTTCTCTCAATATACAAAAGGTTTTCCAGGGTATTTTTTGCAGAAAGCAATTCCAATACTTTTGCCTGGATATCAAATCGTCCCAGTTCTTTTGCCGCAGCCACACGGTGATTGCCGTCCAGCACATAATAGTCATTTCTGATTTGATACAGCTTTACCGGGGGCAAGGGTTTGCCCTCACGCATGGCCCGTTTGATATCGGCAAATCGTTTGCCGGCCACATGCTTTTTGGGCCTGAACTGGGAGTCAAAATCATAATACTTTCCCACACTGCCGATGATCTTTTCAAGATCAATGGTTTGAAGGCCATGGTCAATGAATTGAACCGCCTCTTCATGTTCCTGCTGTTCATTAAAGGAACTGACATGGTTTCGGGCTTCTTTTTTATGGGATGAAAAAAGATTTTTAATAAACGCTATCATGGTTAAACCTCTAAAATTGTGTATCCGCAGGTGTTAATCACCTGGGTCGTATTCACCGTGGTAATTCTCTCGGCAGGGGTTTTAAAGTCTTTGTGAATATGGCCGTGGATAAAATAATCAGGGTTTCTTTTGTCGATTAATTTAACAAAACTTTCAAACCCCATATGGCAGCGGTCTTCTGCATCATGAATGTGTCGTGGTGGTGCGTGGGTGACCACCATGTGAACCACTTTTTTCCGCCAGAAGGAGAACCACAGGCTGAAGATGATTTTTTCCATCTCTTTGTCCGTATATTGATTGACCCCGCCATTATACCATATAGAGCCTTCAAGACCCAAAATATGCAGTGTTTTAAAACGGACAAGCCTTGCATGAATGTTTTCGCACCCCATGGGGTTGGACAGGGTATAGCGGATATCGTGGTTACCTTTGACATAAAATAAGGGGGTGTCTAATCTGTCCCTTAAAAACGAGAGGTATTCCGGGGCCAGATCACCACAGGAGACAATGAGATCCACCGGCCCAAGGTTTTTGGCTTCAACCCTTTGCGTCAAGGCGTTATCCTCATAATCCGAAACTGTCAGGACTCTCAAGTTGTGGGGTGTTGTCAGTTGTGTCTTCATTGCCATGGGTCTGTTTTAATTTTGTTAAAGGGTACGTAAACAAATATCTTTTTTTTGAAAAAAATAACATCTTTATTTTTAAAAGCCAGGGGGGGGACTTCAAAAAATACGGGTGCATGTTTCTAAAGGTCGCTGGGCGAGCCGTCACAATGGGGTGTGGCCGGTGAGAATAAATAATTCTTGCCATTTCAAGTGATTGTGCTACATATTAAACTTATTGAAAACAAGGTTTTGTTTTTTAACCATGACTTTTAAAATGGTTGCCCAAACAAACGTTTGGTTGCCAAAATAAGTCAAAAGATAAGTCAAACTTTATTTCAGGAGGAAAAAGATGAAAAAACTGTTAATTTCACTGTTTGCAATGGCATTTTTTTTAGTATCAGCACCCGTATTTGCAGATAATATTGAACTTGCAAAAACATCCACTATTGAATCAATTGTAAAAAGTGGTCAGTTGCGTGTTGGTTTTGAATCCGGTTATCTGCCGTTTGAAATGACGAACACAAAGGGGACCTATATCGGTTTTGATATTGATATGGGAAAAGCCCTTGCAAAGGCCATGGGTGTAAAGTACTTCCCGGTGAACACTGCCTGGGATGGTATTATACCCGCGCTTATGACCAATAAGTTTGACATTATTATTTCCGGTATGACCTGTACCCAAGAACGAAACCTTGCCATAAATTTCACCAATCCTTACATTGTTATCGGCCAGGCCATTCTCCTCAACAAAAAACATGAAGGCAAAGTGTTGTCGTATAAAGATCTGAATGACCCCAAATACACGATTACGTCCAAGTTGGGAACCACGGGTGAACAGGCGGTTAAGCGAATGATTCCCAAAGCAACGTATAAATCATTTGAAGTTGAAACAGAAGCCTGCATGGAAGTGATCCAGGGCAATGCCGATGCAACCGTTTATGATCTTCCGCTGATTGAGATCATGCAGGCCCAGCATGGTGCCGGTAAAACCATCGCCCTTACCAAGCCGTTCACGTTTGAGCCCCTGGCCATGGCCATCAGAAAAGGGGACCCTGATTTCTTGAATTTTTTAAACAATTTTCTGCGTCAGTATCAAAATGATGGCAGATATGAGCGGGCCTATGCCAAATGGATTCAGTCCAATGACTGGCAGGAAGATGTTAAAAAATAGTCTTGTTTAGTAATCACTCATTCAAGGCCGGCAACGATTCATTTGCCGGCCTGTTTTTTAAGGTGTAAAAGTTTATGGAACTAAAAGCATCTAATATTAAGCGACTGAGCAATCCCACGGCTTATAACCTATCTGTCCTGGGCTTTATCGCTTTTGTCATCCTTGTAGTGGGGTCTGTTTATTATGCGACCATAACCGTTGAGTATCAATGGCGCTGGTTTAAAATACCCAAATATTTTATGTATCAGGAAACCATCAGGCTTTATGCTGAAGAGGACGGCGAAATTGATACCATAAAAGAAAACGGGAAAAAAATTGATATCCTCATCCAACAAGAAGACGGGCTGAAAACCTATACAGTTCCCAAAGGCTCTTTTAACTGGGACGAAGGAGATATGACCTCTCACGGTGATTTGATTGCCGAGTATTCAGGTAGCTGGCGCATGGGACTGATGGCCCTGGGTGTCTTGACGACGTTGAAAATCAGTGTGATTGCCACCATCCTCGGTATTTTTCTGGGTATCATCGGCGGGGTGGCAAGGGTATCGGACACGCCGGTCTTAAAATGGTCTGCCATCACCTATGTGGAGATTATCCGGGGGTCTCCGCTCCTGGTCCAGATCATGATTTTTTACTTTGTTCTGGGAACCACCATCAATAAAATTCTTGCCATGAATGGATTGCCAACCCTTGATCCGGAATGGTACGGTATTGCCGCCCTGTCGATTTTTACAGGGGCGTATGTGGTTGAAATCGTTCGTGCAGGGATTGAATCCATTCATCCGGGCCAGATAGAAGCCGCCCGTTCCAGCGGAATGAATCCGTTTCAAACCATGTTCCACATTATCCTGCCCCAGGCCCTTAAAACCATATTACCGCCCCTGGCGGGTCAGTTTATCAACCTGATCAAGGATTCTTCCCTCCTGGGGATGATTTCCATCCGGGAACTGACCAAGGCAACCCGGGAAGGGATTACCACCAGCCTGCAGACATTTGAACTCTGGATTTTGTGTGCCATTCTTTACCTGATCATGACCTTTACGCTTTCCATGTTTGTTCAATGGCTGGAAAGAAAGGGGGCAAGAAGATGATAGAAGTAAAAAACATATATAAAACATTTTATGTGCCCCATGAGGTCAAAGCCCTTGTGGATGTTTCAAACAAAATTGAAGTCGGAGAAGTGGTCGTGGTCATCGGACCTTCCGGGTCTGGGAAAAGTACTTTTCTGCGATGCCTGAACCGCCTGGAAACAGCGGATCACGGACAGATTTTAGTGGATGGGGTGGATATTTTTGATCCCAAGACCAACATCAATACGGTCCGGGCTGAAATGGGAATGGTATTCCAGTCCTTTAACCTTTTTCCCCATTTGTCCATCCTGGGCAATGTGACCATTGCCCAGAAGCTGGTTCGGAAAAGGAGCAAGAAAGAGAGTGAGGAAAAGGCCATGATGCTGCTGGAGAAGGTGGGTATCGGGGATAAAGCCCATGCACACCCGGCAAACCTGTCCGGTGGTCAGCAGCAGCGGGTGGCCATTGCCAGAGCCCTTGCCATGGACCCGAAAATCATGCTGTTTGACGAGCCCACATCCGCCCTTGATCCGGAAATGATCGGTGAGGTTCTGGATGTGATGAAAACCCTGGCTCAAGAAGGCATGACAATGGTGTGTGTCACCCATGAAATGGGGTTTGCAAGGGAAGTGGGGGACCGGGTTATTTTTATGGATGAAGGAATGGTTGTTGAAGAAGGGACGCCGGAACATTTCTTTAAAAATCCGGTAAACGACAGAACAAAGCTATTTTTAAAACAGATTCTCTAAAAAGGTAAACAAACTTGAAAGGTCATGGTGATATGGTTGGTGAATCTGCCCGGCCATTGGCAGATTCGTTTGGCACAGCCGCTTATGGCGGAAACGGCTGGTCTCCCCGCATCCGAACCCATAAACAGGAACTGGGTGATGTGTGGGCTGACTGCGGCATTGACAGTGAGTGGCGACCGCTAAAGACGGTTCTGGTGCATCGTCCCGGCAGGGAGATGAAAATCCCGGAAGACAAAATCAATGATTTCCAGTTTGCTGAAATCCTTGACCTGGGGCTTGCCCAGGCAGAACATGATGATATGGTTGAGATGTACCGGAAAAATCGTGTGGATGTTCATTTGCTGGAACCCAACCCGGGTATGACACCCAATCAACTCTATTGTGCCGATCTGTTTGCCATGACCCCTCAAGGCGCGATTCTGGCACGTCCTGCGTCTACGGTCCGGGCCGGGGAAGAACGCTGGGTGGCAAGAACACTGGCCAATATGGGGATACCGGTGCTAAAGGTTTTAACGGGCACAGCGACATTTGAAGGGGCGGATCTCATGTGGATGGATCCCGGAACCGCTCTCATCGGTCGGGGGCTTCGCACCAACCAGGCGGCCATTGATCAGATTACCACCCTGTTGTCTGAGATGGGTATCACCACCCTGGCCTTTGATATGCCCTTTGGTACCATGCATTTTATGGGCATGTTCAGGGTGGTGGATAAAGATTTGGCCTTTTTCTGGCCTCGGTGTACGCCTTATTCCCTGGTAAATATTTTTCAAGACCGGGGATATCAGATATTGCCCCTGCCGGATCTGGATGAGGCCAGACACAACATGGCATTCAATTTTGTGGTGCTGGGCCCCCGGAAGATTATGCTGGCGGCAAAAAATCCCAGAAGCCTTGCTTTTTATACGTCTTTAGGTATTGAATGTATTTGCATCCCTGTTGATGAACTCAGAAAAGCCAATGGTGCAATGGGGTGTATGACCGGGATTTTGTGCCGGGAAGCAACCGGTATTCAAGTGTAGACCTTAAAATCCTTTTTTACTGTCATTGACATGTTATGATAATTTTTTTTACAATGTGCGGGTAAAAAAAATTATAAGGAGTTCATAAAATGACACACTACACCATTCATCCCATTGTCATGGGAACAAAAGTGTTTGATAAAAGTATGATGACCTATCAATATGGTCAGGGTGAGTCTTACACTATCCCTATTTATACATGGGTAATAAAAGGCGGCGATAAGCATATTCTCGTCGATACCGGGGAGATGAATCCTATCCAGTCCAAGGACAGGGAAGATGCCATTGGCGGGAAAATATACACCTTTGAGCAGGGCCTTGAAAAGCACGGTTTAGACCCATCAGACATTGATATCGTCATTCACACCCATCTGCATATGGATCATTGTGAAAATGATTATAAATGTGAAAATGCCAGATTCTATATCCATGAACAGGAACTTGACTCCATTCATGATCCCCATCCCCTTGATTATCGTTATCTGGAAGACTATATCGACGAAATTGAAGAAAATGGTCAGATTGACATCATCCGGGAAGATTGTGAAATCCTGGATGGTATTCGTGTCAAGCATACACCGGTTCACACAAAAGGGGGCTTGACCGTTTATATTGAAACAAAAAAGGGGCTTGCCGCCATCACAGGGTTTTGCATCATTGATGAAAACTATGACCCGCCACCTGAAATCAAAGGCATGGAAATGGATGTGATTCCGCCCGGAACCCATGTGGACGTTTACAAGGCCTATGACATGATGAAGCAGGTTCAAAAAGAAGCTGATTTTCTTATCCCATTACACGAACCAAGGTTTGCCGCCATCGACTCCATTGGCTGATGATCGCTGACCCAACGCCTTAATTCTCCAGGAACTATTGATTGCCATACTGAGAATCACTGCTTTTCGTTTGAATGATTGGGTAAAATTGGAACAAACGAAAAAGAAAATTTTGCCATTTATTTAAATTTTACTTTACAAAGTACCACATTGTATTACATTTTATGGGTATAAACGTACTTTGCCGGGGCGGGTTGCATCAAAATTGTTGTAACCATGAGATAATTTAAAACGAGGAGATTCAAATGGCCAAAGAGAAAAGTGAGAAACAAATGGTGAGTGTAGAAGATCGTACCATGTGCGAAGCCACTCAGCAGATGCTTACAAAAGCCCGAAGAGACGGGGTTATACTGGATCTGGATCGGGGGTATGACATGAAGCCCTGTCCCATTGGTGCAGAGTCTGCCTGCTGCAAGCATTGCTACATGGGACCTTGTCGCATAAACCCGAGAGATCCGTATAAAAAAGTAGGGGTTTGCGGGGCAACCATTGATACGATCATGGCCCGAAATTTTGCACGGAATGTAGCAGCCGGATCCGCCTCCCACAATGATCACGGACGTCATATTCTGGAGTTGTTCCGGGGGATTATTGACGGGAAAATTAAAGATTTTTCCATTGATGATGTCCAGAAGCTTGAAAATGTCGCCAAATCCATTGGGATTGATGTTGAGGGAAAAGAGGTGAAAGAAGTTGCAACAGAACTCTGTGATGAGCTTGAAAAAACATTTTCCAATGTTGACGGCGAAATGCCTTTTACCAAACGGGCGCCAAAGGCGACTCAGGAGTTGTGGCGAAAAGAGGGGGTCATGCCCCGGGGGGCCATGCTTGAAATCATGGAAATGATGAGCCGGACCCATATCGGGTGTGATCAGGATTATAATAATTTGATGAAGCAGATCACAAGGACAGCCCTTGCCGACGGATGGGGGGGGTCCATGGTGGCCACCGAGCTTTCCGATATCATGTTCGGAACCCCTTCTCCAACCGTTGCAGAGGTAAACATGGGGGTCTTAAAGGAAGACCATGTGAACGTTATTGTTCATGGTCATGAGCCGGCCATGTTTGAAGGCATGCTGGCCGCTGTGAATGACTCGTTTTTTATTGAGGAAGCCAAAGCCAAGGGTGCCAAGGGAATTAATCTTGTGGGCATGTGTTGTTCCGGTGCGGAAATGATGTCCCGTCACGGGGTTCCCCACGCCGGCAACTTTGGATCAACAGAAGCCATTATTGTTACCGGTGCAGTGGATGCCATGGTGGTGGATATTCAGTGTATTAAGCAGGGGGTCGCAGCCGTGGCCAAATGCTATGATACCTGCATGATTACAACCAATCCAAGGGCTAAAATTGAAGGGGCCACCCATATAGAGTTTGATGATCATGATCCTCGGAAATGTACGGATGAGGTCCTAACAAAGGCGATTGCCCGGTATGCCACAAGAAAAATGCCCATAGAGATTCCCAAACAGGTTCAGAAAGGGGTTCATGGGTTTACCCATGAATATATCGAGTATATGCTGGGTGGGACGTTCCGGGGCAGTTATTCTCCGTTGAACGACAATATCATTAACGGAAGAATCCGGGGGGTTGCAGGCGTTGTGGGGTGCACAAACCCCAAGGTCAAGCAGGATTCCGTTCATGTGGCGCTGGTAAAAGAGTTGATTAAAAATGATGTCCTGGTCCTTCAAACTGGATGTTCCCAAATCGCATTGGCCAAGGCCGGCCTTCTGGTTCCGGAAGCCGCTCCCCTTGCCGGCCCGGGTCTTGCAGAAGTCTGTGAAACCGTTGGAATGCCACCGGTTCTCGGGTTGGGCTCCTGTGTGGACAACACAAGGATTCTCATTGCCGCATCCGCCATGGTGTCAGCCGGCGGTCTTGGCAACAGTATTGCGGATCTTCCAGTCGCCGGATGTGCCCCGGAATGGATGAGTGAAAAAGCCCTGGCCATTGGGCATTATTTTGTGACTTCAGGGGTGTATACGGTTTTTGGCGTTGGCTTTCCATCCATCAAAGGCACAAAATTTCATGACCTGATGTTTGACGGTCTGGAAAAGCAGGGTTATGGAAAATGGGGCGTGGCTAAGGATCCCATTGAAATCGCCCAGATGATGATCGCCCATATTGATAAAAAACGCAAGCAACTTGGAATTGACAAGGCAAGGGAACGAACCCTTGTGGATATGTCAGACCGTCGGGAACTGGCCTCTTAACCCTTAAATATATTAATCTTTTGGCAACTTAAGCCCGGCACCATCTGTGCCGGGCTTAAGTTAGTTTAATGATGATAAAATTTTTCAGCAAAAGAAAATTTTATTTTCCGTCATGCTTAAAAATTCACTGCCCTTGTCTGTAACATGAATCATGCTTTCAATGCCTGCGGCAAAGTCATCCTGAAAGATGAATTTGGGTTCAATCGCAAGGACCATGCCGGGTTCTAAAAGGGCTTTCTGACCTTTGGCAATCACCGGGTTTTCCACAAGTTCCAATCCAACGCCATGACCGATAAATTTAGATTTTAAGTGTGGCAGCCCTAAAAACTGATCCCCGAAAGAAAGATGCTCTGCCACATTAACAGCGGTTTCAAAAATGTCTCCCATGGGGATACCGGGGGCCATCTTGTCCAAAAGCGCATGCAGTATTTCTATGGCGGCCTTGCTGGCTTCCAGTGCCTTGTCCGGCAGTTTTCCCATAACAAACATCCTGGATTCATCAATATGATAACCGTCCAGAACAGTACCAAAATCAATCAGGATCGGTTCATTTTCTTTGATCAGTTTAGGACCTGCGCCATAGGGATAGGCGTTTGAGGTCCCTGTGCCGCAGACAGGAGAATCCAGGCCGCCGGGAAGCCCGCCGTTTTTTCCGCTCATCAGGTGAAAGGGAAACCCTTCCAGGCGATAATGCCGGGTTAACAATTTGCCGGAATGCCCCAGTGTCCGGGAATACGCTTCAGACATGCCGCAAAATGCCATTTCTGAAATGCCGGGTTTAATGGTTTCTTTCATAAATGCAAAGGTCTGTTTTGAAACAAGGGCCGCTTTTTTCATCTGCTGGATTTCCCAGGGGGATTTTATCTGCCGGCAGGCTTCAATCACGGGTGATCCGTTAACAAAACGGGTGGTTTTAAACAGATGTTGATAGAAATGAAAATCTTTTACCGGCACAACATCAAATGCCAGGCCGCAGGTGTCGGGATGGTGTTGAAAGTTACGTTCAATAACGCCGGGGATATCCTTAATGGAGTCAATCGACACAATGGTTTTAAGGGCCGTTTCCATCTGAGCCCGGGGCAGATAGCGCTTTACAAATAAAATGGGGTCATGATCTTTATCAATATAGAGATAGCAATCCTGGGCTGTACCTGTAAAATAATAGATGTCAGGTTTGTGGGTCAAAAATAAGGCGTCCAGATGAAGGCTTGCCATTTGCTTTTTTGCGGCGGTTATCCGGGCGGTGATTTCTGTCTCCGGCGTTGGATCAAATGGGTATTGGATCATTTTATTGCGTTATCTCCTGAATTGTAATCATATTTTTTTATCTGCAGGACCGGGGGCCGGCGTATTGCCACTGGATGGTATATCCGGATGCCGGCGGTAACATCTGAGCAATAAAGGGCCGCGTTTGTCTGCAGGAGGGGTGTTTAAGGCTGGTCTGTTATTTTTCAGCAATACTGACTTTAAACGTACTCATACAATCAATAATATCTTCTGTTTTCCCTTCATCTGCCGACCAGAATACGGTATCCTTATTTTCTATTTTCATCAGGCATTCAGGAAAGAAATCATAATGATCATTTTTGATTTTCAGTACAGTTAATTTGTCATCCGGGAACGCCGGATCCGGTATATGCTCGATTACTTCCCAGTCATCGGGAATAATAAATTCGGCGGTAATGTTGACTTCAATGGTTTTCATTTTTAAATCCTTAAAAAATAAAAGATGATCACACGGCATTCAAGTTAACCGATGCATTTTGTATTCATACCAATGGGACTGTTTTCTTTCAAGAAGAAATCGTAAATTTCATAATTATTGGATTTGAGATAAGATTTTTTATCAAAGAAGATGTAAAAACCATTATTTTCAGGTTTAATTGCCAAAACTGTTGATTTATATATGATAAATATCTATACAAACTTAAAGGCATGTTTGGCGGATACTCAGTTTTAATGTTAACAGCTTATGATCGTTTCAGGTAATGACACAAAAAAAAATTTTTGAAAAAATAAGACAATCAAATGATCTTCCCCACCTTCCCCAGGTCATGCTGAAACTCATCAAGGCGTGTAACACGGGTCAAACCAGCATTGATGAACTGACGGACATTATTTCTACCGAGCCTTCTTTAACATCCCGACTGTTACAGATTATTGGCTCATCCTACATTAATTTGCCCAAAGCGGTGAGCAGCATAAAAACGGCAGTGGTCTATCTGGGTATTGATACCATTCGGAATATGGCCATCAGCACCTCTGCCATGCGATTTTTTAATTTTTCCGAGACCATTCCTGAATTTAACATTGGACGATTCTGGGGTCATTCCTATAAATGTGGCGTCATTGCAAGAAAAGTGGCTGAAGAAAATAATTTTTCCAACCCGGATGAATTTTTTCTGGCAGGGCTGCTGCATGATATCGGCAGACTGGTACTGCTGCAAAATTTTCCAGATGATTATAGGGCAATCCTGCTAAGCAATCCCACTGAAAAACAAACCATTGTCGCTGAAATGGCATTGTTTGATACCGATACCCCCGAAGTCAGTGCCTGGCTTTTCAACCAATGGCATTTAAATCCCCTGATGGCGGATGCAGTGCGCTTTATCAATGAAACCGTTGAGCAGATTGAAAGTGCGCTTACCCCTGTAAAAGTGGTGTTTATTTCAAATTTTCTGGCCGAGCCAACAGCCCTTGGAAATTTACCGGATATTCTTTCCCTGACAGACATTTCTCCGTCCAGACTAAAGCACATTACCATTGGGGCAGCCCAAGAAGTCGATGAGATGGCCAAAAGCCTTGGTATCAATATGGATGGCGTTCAGGAGACAACCTGCGAGACGTCTTTGACATCTGAAATAAAGGATCTATCTTTATTTTATGGTACGTTGCAGAATCTGCTGCAGGCCAGGGAAATTGGTGCTGTTCTGGATGTTGCAGAGAACGGGTTTAAAATCGTCTTCAATGTGCCCCGGGTGTTTTATTTCCTTTTGGATGAGGAAAAAGAAATGTTAACAGGGTATACCAGCAGCAAAGATAAATCTCATAAAATTATCAAAACTATTGCCCTTCCCTTATCCAACACATCCAGCCTTCTGGTGAAATGTCTAAAAGAACAGACCGTGCAAGCCACTTTAAACCAGCCGACTTCCTCGTTACCCCTTGCCATATCTGATACACAGATTATTCGGCTGCTTGAGGCTGACGGGATGTATTGTGTGCCCCTCTATTCGTTGGAAAAAGCATCCGGCGTAATGGTATTGGGGGTCGATGAAAAAACCGCCGCCTGTCTGGATGATAACGACGGTGTGGTCAATCTTTTTTCAAAACAGACCGGCGCCTGTATTCAGCGGCTCAGGTTTTACAATGACTTATCCCTCAATATTCATGAAAAGAAAATGGAAGCCTATTCTACATTGACGGATAAGGTGATCCATGAAATCAACAATCCCCTCTCAATTATTAAAAATTATATTGAAACCCTGAGTCTGAAATTACCGGATAAACATCCGGTCCAGGAGGACCTTTCGGTGATCGGTGAAGAAATGAACCGAATTGCAGGTCTTTTAGATAAGTTGAGACAATTTTCAAAACCCAAAATAGACGGGTTTGAACCGGTAAATATCAATCGACTTTGTCAGAGCATCCTTGAAATTTTAAAGAAATCCATTTTGATGCCAAGACAAATTGAGACCGCCATCAACATTGATCCTGAAATTCCTGATATCAAGACAGACCCGAACGGATTAAAACAGGTCTTTATCAATCTGGTGAAAAATGCAGCTGAAGCCCTGCAGGCAGGGGGTAAAATAAGCATTACCACACGGTTTCTATCCGATTCAGCAAAAATAATGATTGACGAGAAGCGGCGAATCCCGGGTAGTGTGGAAATTGTAATTTCCGATAATGGACCGGGGATTGATGAAAAAATAAAAGAAACCCTTTTTGAACCATATACCACAACGAAAACAGGCACTGCCAATTCTGGGCTGGGACTTTCCATTGTTCATTCTATTGTCAAAGAGTTGAATGGAACCATTACCTGCCGAAGCAAGCAGGGAATGGGTACCCGTTTTATTATCATCCTCCCGGTCAGCTCATCAAAACAAAGATAAGAATAAAGGGTTAAGGCCATTGTCCTATCAGAAAAAAACAGTTTCAAAAATGGAGGAGACCCTGAAAACAGGTGAACTTTTTGTCAAAGAAGGGCTGATTCGTTTTGATGATATTGATATGGCCCTTTCCATCCAGGCAAAGAGACAGAATTCATTGCGTCTGAAAAAAAAACGTCTTTTTGGAATGATTTTATGTGATCTGAACCTGATTACACCCATGGACACCTATTATGTTCTTCATAAATATCATAAGCTTGAGTCAATTCAATCGGCACTGATATCAAGAAACATGCTTTCCATGGACAAGGTGTTAAAAGCGGAAGAGGCCTCACAATCGCTTCATATTCCCTTTATCAGTCAACTCCTTAAAAACAAACTGATTTCAATCAGTGATATGCAAACCCTGTTATTTGATTTGTTTCATATTCCCTTTAGATCCATCAGTGATTTTATTTTTAATGAAAAGGCCAGGAAAAAACTGGTTCAAGTGCTGGAAACACCAGATTCTCTGGAACATCGGATTCTTCCTCTGGTTTTAAAGAACGATACGGTATTGTTCGGGATTACAGACCCGGATAATTTATTGTTTCTGAGACAATTGAACACCCAATTCCCCCAATACCGGTTTAAGGCCTTATTCATTCCATTTTCCGGATTTTCATGGTTTTCTAAAATAATTTATAACAGCAGCCCGGGTCCATCACCCCCCAGAGAAACGCCCCTGGAACTTTCTTTCCTGCTGAGTTTTAAAACAACCATCACAGATCCTGAACAGGAAACAGCATCTATCCAGACACTGTATGAACGCTATGAATTGCTGCGACACTTGATCGGGAACCCGGAGCGGGATAATCGACACAAGGAATTTAATGCATTTATTGTGCTCACCCACAGGCAAATTACCCGGGAATATAAAAGCCGTTGCATTGAGTTTTACTTCAAAACAGAAGACAAGGATTTGCATGTGATGGCATTTCCAAAAAGATAGGCAAGGGATTATGGCAAGAATTATTACCATTACCAGTGGAAAAGGCGGGGTCGGAAAGACCAGTATCAGCCTGAATTTGGCGTTGTCTCTGGCAGCGGAAGGTTTAAAAGTCTGCCTGTTTGATGCGGACCTTGGCCTTGCCAATGTGAATATTCTCACCGGAATCTATCCGAAAAAAGATCTTGAGGCCGTTATTTTTGGACAACTGAGCCTACAGGATATCATTATCAAAGATTATCAGGGGATTGATATTATTCCGGGAAGTTCCGGGGTGGAAAAAATTGCAGACCTGACCCAGACCCAGACCGGGAATCTCATTTCTGCCTTTATTGACCTTGAAGCCTATGATTATTTTCTGTTTGATACGTCTGCCGGTATTTCCCCCCAGGTGATTTCATTCTGCATGGCTTCCCATGAGATTATCCTGATTGCCACCACTGAACCCACCTCCCTGACCGATGCCTATTCCATGCTCAAAGTGTTGTCACGGTCTCGGTATGATCGCCCGGTCAAAGTGGTGATCAACCAGGTAACGTCAGGCAAAGCCGCCCAGAGAGCCTATGTCCACTTGAAAGAAACCGTCAACAGGTTCCTTTCCATGCGGGTGGAACCCCTTGGAATTGTGGCATCGGATAAAAATGTCCGTGCGGCCGTTATTTCCCAGATACCGTTTTTTATGCTTTTTCCTGATACCATCGCATCAAAGTGTATAACGGCCATTGCCCGGAAATTGATAGCGAAACCCGTCCGAACCGGGGACATGCCCCTGGAGTTTTTCTGGGACAAGTGCCTGTCTTTTTTAGAAAAGCAGCATACCCTCCCCCAAGCAACCGTTTCCCCAAAAGAGGCGGTCAGCGGAAAAGAAACAACAGATCCGGACATGAAAGAAGTGGTTTCCCATATTAATGCCAAACTGTCTTTGTTGATCAAAGACATCCGTGACATCAAACACGCTCTTAAACTGCATGAAAGGATACCACAGCAATCCCAAGAGCGGTCACCTGTTCTGCCTGAGCCCCGGGAAATTTCCCTTGATTTTGAATCCTGGCTGGATACAAAAGGGTAAAAAAATCAGGCCAAATCGGCCTTCCCTGACGTTTATGGGTCCGGGAGATGGAAAAGGCCCATACAGGTTTTCAATTCTTCAAGATCTCCAGTCAGTTTTCCTATGTCATCGGACAGCTTCACCGTATTCCGCCAGGGCTTGTCGGCGCATACCCTGGCTTTGCTTAGTTTTATGACGATGTTCAACGGCGTAACCCCCACATCATTGGTCAGGTTGGTGCCAATGCCATAGGCATCGCGAATCCTGCCATTACAATGGCGATGAATCTGGATGGCCTTTTCAACATCAAGATTGTCCGAAAATACGATGGTTTTAGTAGACGGATCAATATGCAGCTTTTTATAGTGTGCAATGATTTTGTCAATGAAAAGAAATGGATCCCCGGAGTCCTGCCGGACCCCATCAAACAGCTTGGCATAAAAGGTATCAAAGGTGGAGAAAAATACATCGGTGGTATAGGTATCGGGCAATACAATACCAAGATCCCCGTGAAAGACACTTACCCAGGCATCCTGGGCAGAAGAATTCGCCATCTGGTAGCCATGGAGAACCGCATGGAACATAAACCATTCATGGGCAAGGGTACCAATGGGTTTAATATGGAACTGGTGGGCAAAATGAACATTGCTCGTTCCGTTGAGAGTATGATTCTTGTGGCTTACCAGATCCCGGATCAGAATTTCATGATTTTGGGAAGAAAACCGCCGCCGGGTGCCAAAGTCGGCAAATTTGACATCATTTGCTCCCAGCTTTCTGGCTTTATTCCGGTTGATGCTGTTTCTTTCCTTGACCGAAACCGGTTTCTGGTTCGTTATCTTGAAAAAGGTTTCACTGATAATGGCCATTAAGGGAACTTCCCACAGAATGGTCCTGTACCAGAGGCCTTTAATGTGAAGGATTAAACGGTCTTTGTCCTGATGAATGATGACTTCGCCCGGGTCATAGGTATAAGATTCTAGATAATCAAGGTATACAGGCGTTAAAAAATAGCAGGTTTTTTTAAGAAAGGCTTTCTGATCTTTTGACAGCCGAAGGTCTGCCATCTTTTCAATGTTTTTTTTAACTGCCAGGGCAAATCCGTCCGGGAAAGACGTCAATCCCCGGTTGGTAAATTCATACTGCGCTTCTGCCCGGGGATAAAGCATGTGAACTGCCTGCTGCATGGTAAATTTATAAAGATCATTATCCAGAATGCTTTGGATCATAAAAAGGCAACTCCCTTTATCCTTAATGGCCCAGGACAAATTTTAAGGTTTATTTTGAACTGTTTCCTGTTCTTTTTAACAATAAAAAAAGGCGTTGTCCAAGATAATTCTGAAAATTAATTTTTCAACCCTTTATCTGCAGACAAACCGGCTTATTTTTTTGGGCATAATCCTTGTGTGTGTGATTCTTTTTTAATATCCGGTGAGTTCCACATAACCAAGCCCCTTAATCCCTTTGCCGGTGAACCGTGCTGCCCCTTCCCAGTATGAGAACAAATGGGTGTGTTCCTGGTTTTGGATGACCGGTGTGACCGCCAGGGTAAGGTCCTGATCGGGCACTCGTATCTCCCATTGACCCGGATATTGCCGGTCGGTGGTCGGACTTTTCCAAATGCCCCTGATTTTGACGGAAAAAGCGTCTGCCGAAAGGATTTTATACCTGCCATCCGGAAAGGAAATACTGCCAAAGGCATACCCGTTAGGCTGTCCACCCGCTCCCCGGACCTGGCAGACCATGAGGTCCCGTCCGTCATCCAGGTGGACCGAGAACCAGTCCCATCCCGCCACATCCGCATCCAGTGCCCGGGTACTCCATTCATGGTCAAACCAGGAGTTACCGGTCACCCCGTGTTTGTCAGGGCCGATTTCCAGGGTACCCCGGGTCTCAAGCCGGGGCAGTGAATAATAGTAGGAGGCATTGAAGGGTTCCCGGCCCTTGCGGCTCAGTCCCTGATTGCCCTGGAGGAGAACCGGTTTTATGGCCGACAACACCAGGTGAAGGGTTATCCCCTCTCCACTGGCGGTGAGCACCAGATGATCATCGATCTGTTGCGCCCGCCAGTCATCTATCCATACCTGGTAAGGATTGCCGCGGGCGCCGGCAAGACCGATACTTTGCCGGTTCATGCGCAGATCCGAGAAAAAGGCATTGGCCTGGGTATCGGTTATCGCAAAATGGGCAAAGTAAAGCTGCTGGGTCCGCCATTTTGAAGCACCCTTGACCGGCTCACACGACAAGGCCTGCCGGAAGAAAGTCAGCTGATATCCAAAATGTCGTCCCGGAGTGGTTTTAAGGTTTCCGGTATAATACCACCATTCGGTCTGAAAGGTATCGTGGGAACCGGCATCTCTTGGAAATTCCATGATAATCGGCGCGTCAGCCTTTTCAAAACAGGCTGCCGCGGCGGGGGATGAAAGGGCTTCAGCAATATTAATCCGATCCTGTTCCGTTGGTGGGCTGCATCCAAAACCGGTTGCCAGCAGGATACCTGACACCATTGTAATGATCATATGGACGACGGAACATTTCATGAAAGTCTACTCCATGTGAAGGGCGCTTCCAATATCGGTTCTACCGGCCCGGACCGCAGGAAAAATGCCGGCCACAATGGCAGCGGCACTGGAAAGGGTCACTGCCCCCAGAAAAATTTTTGGCGATGTTACCATGTCATAGGTCCAACCAAAGGACCTGCGGTTGACAATATCGATCAGCACCCAGGCCAGACACCCTCCCAGGGGCAGGGCCATTACCCCGGAGATGAAACCGGAAAACCCGCATTCCAATAGCAGCAGTCTGCCCACTTGACCGGTTTCAGCACCGCAGGCCCGAAGGATGCCCAGTTCCCTTGTCCGCTCAAGCAGCAGGGCCATTACAGAGTTCAAAATGCCGGTCAGGGCCACGATGGCGGTTAAGATCTGAAGGGCGGAGGTGATCAGAAACGTTTTGTCAAAGACGTCAAGTATCCCTTTTTTAATGGTGGCGCCGGACACCACTTTGACATTGGCAGATTCCGGAACGAATGCGTTGATCCTTTCGATCACGGGCGCAACGGTTTTGGGGGTGTGCAGGAACACCTGGAGAGACGTGATATCATCATATCCCCAATACTGTTTCATAAGCTTACGGTTCACAATAACCCGTCCGCCGCCCATGAAAAAGTCCCTGAAAATGCCGGCAATCCGAAAGGAAACCGGTCCTGTCTGGGTGTCTATAATAACGCTGGCACCCATTTTTGCCTCGATACGGTTTCTCTGGGCAAAAATTTCAGACACAAATATCCATCCCTGGTCCAGCAGGGCGGTCAATTGGGTTTCATCTGCCGCCGTCCAGGACCATTTTTTCGTTGAAAGATCGGTGATATAGGAAAAAATATGAACTTCACCGGATGTCCGGGAAAAGATCCGGTGAATGTTATAGACGGAAATGCCGGCCACTTCCGGCAGTGCCTGGATATCTGCCACCAGCCGGGGACTTAACCCCCTTTTGAGGGTGTCGGAAGAGGAGACATGGATATCACCGCCAATATGACTGTCCACCCAGTCAATGACGGAGCATCTGAAGCTGCTGGTCATAATGTCAATACCGATATAAACGGATGTCGCCACCATCAGAGATGCGATCAGGACACTGGTCCGGCTCAGGGACCGGGTAATGTTTCTCAGGGCCATTTTGGTCATGCTCCCCCATGATTTTTTAAACAGGGCCAAAAGACCCCTGACAAACAACAGTATGACCATGGGTGCCAGAAGGGCAGATCCAAAAAAAATCATGAATACCCCGATAAAATCAACGCCGGGTTGACGGGTAAAAAAATTTAACATAAAAACAGCCGCACCGATGATCACCATCCCTGTAAGGGTAAACAGCGGCAGATATTTTTTCAGTGCACTTTCCGAGGCGGATCGCTGCATAAGGGTGATTGGCAATGTCCGGGCCGCTGTGATTGCCGGAAAAACAGATGCGGCAAAACAAGAAAAAATGCCCGCAAAAAAACCTTTTAAAAGGGTGGGGACAGTGATATGGGTCTGGCTGACGGTCAATACAAAATACATGTCCGAAACCGTGCTGCATACGGCATGGACAGCGCCTTTGCCCAGCAGAATGCCCAGAAGTATCCCTGAGGCCGATCCCACCAAGGCATAGATCATCACCTCGGCCAGGACCGTCCAGAAAAGGGTTTTCCGGGTTGCGCCCAGGGCCCTGAGAGTCCCATTGAGTTTTCTGCGCTGGGTGATGGAAAAAGAGACGGTGTTATAGATCAGGAAGATTCCCATGAACAATGCCAGCATGGAAAATGCCGTGAGGCTGGTTTCAAAGGAGCGGGAAAGCTCACGGACAATCCGGTTCTGCCGGCGTGTTTCCACCAGAATAACGCCGTCCGGCAGCCGTTTTACAATCTGTTCTGCCATGGCGGCATCTGTCAGGATCAGATCAATCCGTGTGATGTCATCCCCCATCCCCAGGATTTCTTGGGCCAGGGAGATATCCGCCAGGATCAGACCTTGAAAAATTGCGTTGGTTGCCCCATCCCTGCTGTCAAGGAATCCTGAAATAACGGTTTGAACCTGCCGGTCCCCAAATGAAAGGGTAATTGTATCATTCTGATTCAGCCCGTATTGTGAGGCCATTGCCTGGGACAAAAGCACGCCGGATGCATGGGTTAAAAGGCCGGACAGGTCTTTGCCGGTGGTCCCGGACCGGGATCGGACCGTAAGGTTTCTCAACCCCATTTCGGAAAAGGGATCAATTCCCATGAGGGTCAAGGTGGCATTCTTCAGTTCCATGACCGTGATATGGGTGGAAATGACCGGGGCAGACCGGTGGATCCCAAGACGGGTTCTCAAGTCCGTAAAAACAGATTGGGGAATGTTAAAGTTGCTGCCGACAACCTGATGGGTCGTCTCAGATGTAATGGCGGCCGTGGATAAATCAAAAGATTTGCTGACACTGGTTTTGGCGATATCAATGGCAATGACGCCGGCCACGCCCATGGCAATGCCGATGATCAGAAGAAGGGTCCGTAACGGGTGACTGCGGCTCTGGCGAAAACAGATCTTGATCAGCAGATGCTGGTTCATGGGTGTATCTGTTCCTTTGAGAGGGGAACCAGCGTCTGATTCACAACCGATAAAACCGCATCTGCATAGTCAATGGCTTCCAGGCTGTGGGTGGCCATAATAAGGGTTTTGCCGTTTTTTTTCGCCAGATCTGAAATCATTTCAAGAATGGCCCGGCCGGTTTTCACATCAAGGTTCCCCGTGGGTTCATCCGCAAGAAGGATGTCCGGATCATTGACCAGGGACCTTACAATGGCCACCCGTTGCTGCTCTCCCCCGGAAAGGGTGTCCGGGTAATCATTGCGCCGGTCAAAAAGACCCACCTGTTTCAAGAAAGAATTGGCCCGGTCAAGATACCGCTTTTTTGACAGGCCATCCAGTTCACAGATCAGGGTAACATTTTCAAGTACAGTGAGTACCGGTATCAGGTTAAAAAATTGATAGATAAACCCGATATGTTTTCGCCTGAAGATCGTTCTCTGGGTATCTGTCATGTCGGACACGCCGGCATCGCCAATTTGAATGATGCCCTTATCCGGTATATCAATTCCGCTGATCAGGTTGAGCAGCGAACTTTTTCCTACCCCGCTCTTTCCAATGATCACACAAAACAACCCCGAAGTAAATTTGGCGGTCATATCCCTGAAAACAACCCGTTTATTCTTATTGTCATCATAGGTTTTGCTGATATGAGAAAGTAAAATATCCAATCAAACACCCCTCATTCTTCCCGTTTGACCCTGCCCCTTAATCCTTTGAGTTTGCTGTGTTTTGTCTTATTGTCCATGCGTTTTCGCTTTGCATTTTTCGACGGCTGTGTGGGCTTTCGGTTTTTTTGTCTGGCCATTGATTTTACGATCAATGCCCTGAGCCGGTTCAGGGCATCTTCCCTGTTTTTTTCCTGGCTGCGAAACCGTTGTGCCTTGATGATAATAATGCCGTCCTTTGAAATCCGCTGGTCACTGAGTGCCAGCAACTTGGTTTTATAAATTTCCGGCAGGCTGGAATTTTGAATGTCAAATCTCAAATGGATGGCAGTGGACACTTTGTTTACATTCTGACCCCCTGCCCCCTGGGCTCGAATGGCCTCAAACCGGATTTCATTTTCCGGAATTTGGCATTGATTGGAGATATACAACATCATACCCCTGCTGTTTTATAGACCCAGGTCTTCATTTATCAAGACAATTTTTATTCTTTTTTTAGGAAAGGACTTTTGTGTAATTGACCAGGTGTTACAGATTCTGGCACTGCTGCTGCATTCGGAACATATACCGGTTTTTGTGCAGGGTGTTTTCATATCAAGGCGCATGGCATTTGTTGGCGCAACAAAATGTTTGATCCGTTCCATGGCAGATTCTATATCCGGAACAATTTTATTGCGCCCTGTCATCACCAGCACATTTTTAGGCCCAAAGGTCATTGCCCCCACACGGTTACCGATCATATCAAGATTAACCAGGCAGCCATCTTCGGTCAGGGCATTTGTTCCCGTTATAAAAAAATCTGTTAAAAGGGCTTCTCGTCTTCTTTGTGTTCTTTCATCATTGGACAGGGCTTTATCAAATACATCAAGAATATTGAATGCTGTTTGATTTTTCAGGGTGTCATAAAGACCTGAATTTGTAAATGTGATGGAACCGCCCCATGATATGCTTTTGATATGGGCTGCCGGTATGATTTTTTCTAAAACCAGTTTTGAAGCGTCGGTTGAATTGTTTGCGATAAATACTTCAAAATTGTTTGCTTCCAGGACCTCTTTTACCGCATCCAGTTTAAGTTTCCAATAATGATCAATGGGGTTTTTCATTTTTTTTCCTTTGTCTGTTTGAACAGGTTTAATTCCCTACCTGAGCGGTTGTTTTTGTCCTCAATGTTCGGACCTTAGCTTTAATCGACAAGGCCTTGCCCTTTAACTCTTTTCAGCATATATTTTTATGAGCCATCCAGTGCATGCAAGGCAAATGCTTGACCTTTTTGTTCTTATGACATGCACAAAAGAAGATTTCAAGGGATTCGGAATGTTATTTGTTATCCAGATCCGTAAAATGATGCAGTACACCTGTGACGGATAATAGCTTTTTGAGACCGTTAATGATATGATAAAAATAGACAAATAAAGACAGGCAGTCAATGTCAGGTAAGGTTACAAATGCATTATACTGCAAAAATTCTGCATACAGGGTCAGGGACCAAACAAAGCACTTCCCAAAAGGGTTGTTCTCTAAGGACATACTGGAAAAAAAATGTCATGTGCCGGATATTGATATTGCGTTTATTTTTTTTCCGGATTATCTGGATCGGACTCTTCTTGGGGGCCATTGCTTTACCTCCGTCTTTCGCGGAATCCACCCGGGATTGGCCCATGCTGGGGCAAAACCGGGAACGGAATGGCTTTAATGTCCTTTCGTCAGCCCCATCAACCCATCATGTGCTATGGCGGTTTGAAACAAGCGATACCGTGGTGGCAGCGCCGGTGGTCTATCAGAATATTGTTTATGCGGTTTCATCGGATTGTCGGCTTGTGGCTCTGGATGCCGATACCGGCGATTTTATATGGGAAAGTGTCCCTGACACAACCCATTGTGGACAAACCGGCATATCACCCGCTGTGAATGAAGACACGGTTTTTCTCGGCATGGGATCCACCGGGCAGGGAAAAATATACGCCCTGAATCGATTAACCGGACAAATCCTCTGGCAGTATGATGCGGTTGACGGCATTGGTACCTCACCCCTGTATTACCAGGGGAAACTGTTTGTAACGCTTTGGAATACCACGGTACTGGCATTGCGTGCTGATACCGGTGAATTACTTTGGAGCAGGGAAACCGGGGGCGCCAACAAGGAGGCCTCTGCAATGATTGCCGATGGGAAACTCTATGTCCCGACCTACAATGGCACCCTCATGATTATGGATCCGGACACGGGTGAACGTTTCTCTACAATTGATTTTCAGGGATCTGTGCTCACGCCTGTCGCAAGCGGGGCAAGACTCTACCAGGCCTTACGGGTCAGCAACCTCAATACCGACAGTATCAAGGCCATTGACCGGCAGACCGGCTCAATCCTCTGGGGAGACCATATCGGGGTATATAATTCGTCCCGTCCCGTCGTGGGGTACAATACGGTTTTCGTTGGAGGGGATGCGCTCCATGCATTCGATTCTGCCAGTGGGTCTGTGCTTTGGCGCGTTCCCGGGAGTGTTGAACAAACGCCAGCCCTGGCGGATGGCATGCTTTTTGTCTCAAAACACTATTCCCTTGCTGCCCTGGAGGCTGATTCCGGTGATGTTATCTGGTCATATCCCCTGGGCTATACGGTTTCATCACCCGTGGTCGCAGATGCCAAGGTTTACATTGGAAGCCAAAATCAGGTCTATTGCTTTTACGCCCATGAACATGACCTGTCGGCAGGGGCAGCAGATGTCCCGTTCCCGGTTGATCCGGGAGAAACGATAGCGGTCTCAATGGGTGTCAATAATGAAGGGCTCTCTGATGAAGTCAATGTACGGGTTGATTTTTTTGCCAATGATACCCTGGTGGAGTCTAAATCCATTCCAGCCCTTGCCAGCATGGCCAGTGCAACGCTCAGCTTCCGGTGGACTGCGCCTTTAATTAAACAGAACATTAACATCCGCTTCAAGGTTGTGCCCGCAACAGGTGAGGGGGCGTTGGAGAACAATACGGTTGATCAGGACGTGCCGGTGGGAGGCGCGCTGCGAGCGGTTCCCTCGGCATATTCGACGATCGGGCAGGCCCTGGAAGCCGCATTCCCGGGAGATACCATCGAGATTGCCCCAGGCACTTACATTGAAGATATCGTGGTCAACAAGGCCCACTTGACGGTGAAAGGGGGGGCTGGTGCAACTCCGGTAATCAAGGGAAACGGTCAATACCCCCTGGTTGTGAATGAGGATGGATCCCGGTGGGAAAATCTCCGGATTGAAGGGGGATCAGCAGGGATTTCCATCAATTCTTCCCACAACACCCTCGTGGAACTGGCATTTTCAGACAATACCGAAGCAATCGTCCTGGGTCATCAGGCCGAAGAGAACTCCCTTGAGAATATCGAAATTTCAAACTTTAGCCAGGCGGGTATCCGTGTATCATCCGGGGCCAGTCAAACGGTCCTTGAAAATTGTCACATCCGTTATGGTGAGGGGGTGGGCGTTCTGCTCCAGGGCACCGGAAATAAGGTTGTCAACTGTGACATTTATAACAATCTGGGGAACGGCTTGAGTGTCACCGGCGCAGAGGATGTTCAGATACGGGAGACCAGGATTCATGACAATGGCGGGTATGGCATAAGCCTCTATCAGAGCTATCCGGGAAATGTTAACCGCCCTGAAATCCGGGACTGCACTATTTCTCATAACCGTGGCGGCATATCAATGGCAGATACTGTTGACGCGGTTCTGCGGGGCAACCGGATCGAGGAAAATCAACTAAATTTTGGGGTATTCACCCGGTATGTCCATGATATCGACACCTCGAACACCATCAATGGGAACCCGCTGTATTATCTCAAAAATCAGGCAGATGTGACCATTGATGGCATGGCCCAGCCCATGGGTTTTCTCGCCTTGATCAATTGTCATAATGTCCGGGTCAGCCAGGGAAGTTTCAGTGGCAATTATCAGGGACTTCTGCTGGTGGACAGTGATCATGTTTCCGTCACAGCCAGCGAGTTCTCAGGAAATGACACGGGTGTGTTTTTAACTGGGTCCCATGAAAATGAGCTTGTCGACTGTTCAATCCATGACAATGGAACCGGTATTGACTTTGCCGATAATACCAGATCGAATCTGGTGCATGGTGGTGACATTTTTCGCAACGCGAGAGAAGGCATTCTTTACGGAACCAATACCGGGCCCAACGAAGTGCTGAATACGGCAATATTTGAAAATCGATTCGGTGTGTATATTGATGCCTGGGCCGGCAACCGCATCAGTTTTTGTCGAATTTATAGCAACACCACGGGCATTTATGCAGACAACTCGTTTGACGGCAAGATTCGCCATTGCACCGTGTTCAATAACCGTGAGGACGGAATCTATCTCAATGCGACCCAGAACTATGTTGTGACCGGCAACACCCTGTTTGGCAACAACCGATATGGGATATTTTGCGCCTGGGCTCCCAATGAAGTGTCCAACAGCATCATCTGGCGTAATGGTCAAAATATCGGGGGAGAAGGTGCCAGGATCACCTATTGTGCGGTTCAAGAGCCGGTGGAGGGCGATGGAAATATCACGGATGATCCTGGATTATGGGCGCCTGAAAAAGAAGATTTCAGGCTGCGGCCGGAGTCTCCCTGCATCGACGGAGGAAACCCTTCACCAGTGGCAACCTTGATGTTTGATGGTGATGGTGATGGCATGGCGTATCCTGACATGGGAGCGTATGAATTCCCAGGATTGCCGGATTATTTTGCCATGACCTTGGGTAATGTCTGGGTCTACATTGATCCGGAAGTGTCTGCAACCGAGACATGGGTTCAGACGGTTGCTGAGCTTGACCGCACCCGTTTTGACTTTCCCACCCTGGTGATTGAAGCGACCCAAAACCATCAGTTGGAAAGCCGGGAGTGGTACCAACGGGTTCCCGGCAAAGTCCTGTTGTGGGGAATGGAGGATGACAGCGGCATGTTTATCCGTTTTTCCCAGGGACTTGAGATTTACTGGGAGTCAATGCAGGTTGGTGAAACTCGTTTTACCCCGGCCAAAGCCGCTATTGCTTCTTATCCTGATATCCTGGTGGATATCAGCATGAGGGCCACTGTCGTTGCCCATCAGCAGATTGCTGCCATGGATACAGCGTATGATGCCCTGAAAATTCAATATGATTTTCAGATCGGGGGGGAGGGAAACGATGAGACGCTGACATCCTTTCAATGGGTTTCCCCGCAATTGGGCGTGCTGCAGGTTGATAACGGGACCGGCTATCAACGGTTAAATTCTTATGCGATTGGCGGCGGTTTTATCACAAGCGAGTCGGATATGGATGGAGATGGTCTTGCCGACCTTGCTGAAATCTCCATTCATGGGTCATCCCCCCAAATGATGGATTCTGATAGGGATGGGTGTCCTGACAGGGTCGAGGTCCTGGCAAACCGGGATCCTTCAACCCGGGAAGACCGTATGCCGGGTGACATCAATGAAGACTGCTATGTGGATCACCGGGATGCGATCTGGAGTTTAAACGTTTTTGTCGGACGTCACAACGAAACCCCTCCTGCCATGGAGAATGAGATCACCGGGGATGGTAAGATCGGCGTCGAGGAAGGCATCTTTCCGCTTCAGCAGTAAGGTTGTGGACAAACAAATGCTATCGGTTGGTATCATATCCGCCTTTAACGGATGTTTTTCGGGTTGTGCGACCATTCAATTTATAACCACCAGGGAAAGAAAGATATCGGTGCCCATGCCAGTGCAGCGGGAGGGGTGGACAAGGCCCCTGAAAATGCCCATTGTATCAACGCAACAGTCTTTGCCCTGTTCACTAAAAATCAACGCCGGTGGCAAGGGTAACGGCCGTTCTGGAAAACACTGCCGGCCAGGGGGCCAACCTGGGCGGTTCCTTTGAGCAGATCGCCCAGATCATTTAAAACAATTTGCTTTTTCGGGATAGGAAAAGGATAACAAGGGCTGCTTGATGTGTTTTTCCCCTTCATTATACTGGCTTTAATTGGTATACTGGTGACTGTTAAAATGCTGAACAATCCTCAAACCAACAGAAAGGAGATCGTATAATGGTGTGTTCATTAGGAAAAGAGGTGGTTGAAAAAACAATTGAATTTCACGGTCATAGCTGTCCTGGTCTGGCCATAGGGCTTCGGGTGTCGGAACTGGCAATGGAAAAGCTGGATATCCGGAATGCAAAAGAACTGGTATGCGTCACGGAAACCGACATGTGTGGCGTGGATGCCATTCAATTTCTCACCGGATGTTCTTTTGGCAAGGGAAACCTGATCCACAAAGATTATGGAAAATCTGCATTTACATTTTATGACCGGGATGCTCAAAAGGGGTTCAGGGCTGTTTTCATGAATGATTTTGCCAGGGATGAGCAGGACCGGGAGATTCGACTCAAGCGGATCATGGAGGCGGATTTAGCGGATCTGTTTGTGACAGAGGAAGTAGATGTCCCTCCGGTAAGACCGGCCCGCATACTCAAAAGCATTCAATGCGATGCGTGCAGAGAAATGACAATGGAATCCCGGATCAGGATGTTTGACGGGAAAAATCTTTGTATTCCATGTTTTCATGAGGTTGAGCAGAAAATATAATGGGCCGTTAACCCATCACACCATCGGCAAGGACGGGGAATATTAAACTCCATCAAATGATAAGAACCCGTCCATCAAAAAGAGGGCCTGGAATTAAATCCCAGGCATTCAGAGTCGACTTTTCCCTGAACGCCCGTTTAAATTCTGGTAACCCGACTGTTATTCAGAATCATTGAGGTGATGTAAAAAAGAGAAGTGATTTATGCCGCTTTTGTAACTTTTCCTGCTTTAATGCAACTGGTACACACATCTATTTTTCTAACACACCCTGGCTTAATAACGGCCCGGACTCTTTGTAGGTTTGGATTAAAGACTCTCTTGTTCAAGTTATGGGCATGACTGACATTGTTGCCAACCATTGGTTTTTTTCCACAAATGGCACATTCTTTCGACATTTTTTTTACTCCTAATAAACTTTTTAAACAAAAACAACCTGCATTTAATATACCAGAAAAAAATAAAAGTAAATGAATTTTTAATTTTTGTCTGCCAGTTCCCGGCATCGGGGAATTTTAGCCTGTGCTTCTTTGCTTTCCTTTGAATCCGGATACGTTTCAACAAGATATTCATATCGTTTTAATGCTGCTGCATATTGTTTTTGTTTCATATAGAAATTGGCAACATAGAGTTCATGTCCGGACAGGTTGTCGATGCAGGCTTGAATATTTTCCTTTGCCTTTTCACTATACTCATTCCTGGGAAACTGGTCCATCAATCTGTAAAATTGTGTGAGGCTGTTTTTCGCAGGGGTATGGTCCCTGTCGATGCTATCCAGCTGGTTGAACCAGCAAAGCCCCATCCTGTAGATAACATAGGGAATGGCTTCATTCTTTGGATGCATTTTTTCAAAGTCTTCATAGGCCAGGAGGGCTTCATCGTATTCTCCAAGAAGAAAATGGGCATCTGCAATTTTAAGCTCGGCCAGGCTGGCATATTTACTGAACGGATACCAGTCCTTCAAATCCGTATATGCTTTTACAGCGGTTTTATAGTCCCCGGCCACAAATGCGGAAGAAGCGTCTGAAACAAGCTCTTGCGCATTTTTTTCCATTTCATGGGAGGTCTCAAACAACGCGCATCCGGAAAGCAGTAAGACAATCGTAACGCATAAAAACAGTTTTTTCATGAGGACAGGTTCTCTATAAAATGTTCTGCACAAACCGCTGCAATGGCAGCATCCCCCACCGCGGTAGCGATCTGTCTTAGGGGGGTATCTCGTACATCCCCTGCAACAAATACACCAGGAACAGAGGTCTGCATTTTTGCGTCCGCAAGAATAAATCCAAATGCATCTGTTTCAACGGCATCATTCAAAAAAGACGTGTTTGGCAAAATGCCGATCCATATAAAACAACCGTCCGCCTTCAGGGTTTTTTCTTCATTGGTTTTCAGGTTTTTTACCCTCACCCCTTCGACACCGAAAAAGCCTTCCATACCGGTGGCAATACTATCCCAGACCATTTCAATCTTTTCGTTTTCAAGGGCTCTTTCCTGGAGTATTTTTGTGGCCCTGAGTTCATCTCTTCTGTGGACCAGATATACTTTTTTGGCAAATTTTGTCAGGAAGATGGCTTCTTGCACTGCTGTATCTCCACCGCCAATGGCAACAACTGTTTTTTCCTTAAAAAACGGGGCATCACACGTGGCGCAAAAAGAAACCCCCTTTCCCATGAATTTGTCTTCGCCGATGCCAAGATTCCTCGGGGATGCACCCGACGCAATGATAAGGCTTTTGGTGGTAATACGTCTATCTCTTAAAACGATTTCTTTTGCTTCCCCGGTAAGATTGAGGGAATGGACCTCTGCTGTTTCAATTTTTAATCCCAGGTCTTCCGCCTGAATCTTCATTTTTTCGGCAAGGTCATACCCTGAGATACCTTCAGGAAAACCCGGATAGTTTTCTATCCAGTCGGTGACCAGGATTTGACCGCCGGGCACGGTTTTTTCCAGAAGCAGGACATTCATTCTTGCCCTGGCAGCATAGATGCCTGCTGTCAGACCGGCAGGACCGGCACCAATAATTACAAGGTCATAGTCCGTTGTTGTCATTATTCCTCTCCTTACAAGACCCCTTTGATGGTTTCTTCCAATTTTTCTTTGGCAACCATTCCTGTGATTTGATCTGCTATTTCTCCATTTTTAAAGAAAATCAGGGTCGGAATTGCTTGAACACCATATTTGCTTGGGCTGATGGGATTGTCATCCACATTGACTTTTGCAAAGGTCATTTTGTCACCGTATTCTTTTTCAAGGGCTTCAACCGTTGGGGCAATGGCTTTACAGGGACCACACCAGGGCGCCCAGAAATCTACCATAACAGGCTTGTCTGATTTGAGAACTTTCTCCTCAAAAGAATCATCTTCAATTTCAATTATATTTTGTGTCATGACAACCGTCCTAAATTTAAGTTTATGATTAAAACATATCCCGTAAATATATGTTCGTATTTATTTTTTGTCAATTCTTCAATGCGGTTCGAATAAAAAAGGGTAAAGGCTTTTGAGGAGTGAATCAAAGCGGTTTTACCCTTTAAATTTGGGAAAAAAATGAAGGGTTACCAGTTTTCAGCCAACAGTTCAAAATGGTCCTGGGGATGATCACACGCCGGACACGTTTTCTCTGCCTCTTTGCCTTCATGAACATATCCGCAGTTTCTGCACCGCCATTTTACAATACCGTCTTTTTTAAATACGGTTCCTTTTTCGATATTGGCAGCCAGTTCTGCATATCTTTTTTCATGTTGTTTTTCTGCCACGGCAATCATTTCAAATATAGTGGCAATGGCATCAAACCCTTCTTTTTTAGCTGTGGCGGCAAAATCAGGATACATGCTGGTCCATTCATAGTTTTCTCCTGCTGCAGCCTCTTTGAGATTTTCCAGCGTCGTCCCGATCACACCGGCGGGAAATGACGCAGTGATTTCAACTTCGCCACCTTCAAGTAATTTGAAAAGCCTTTTGGCATGTTCTTTTTCCTGGTTGGCGGTTTCTGTAAAAATATCGGAAATTTGAACAAATCCTTCCTTTTTAGCAGCGCTGGCAAAATACGTGTACCGATTTCTTGCCTGGGATTCGCCTGCAAAAGCGGTTAGCAGGTTTTTTTCAGTCTGGGTTCCTTTTAAACGGGCCATTTTTTTCTCCTTTTGTCTATCCGTGCTTTTTTGAATCTTATTGTGGTTAATTCTATACGGTGGTTTTGCTTAAATTGATAAAATATGACATTCAGCCAGAGCCGAATGAATGTTATTCATACTATACTCCCGGATTTTTTTAAAGAGAATAAAATAGTTTTCAAATTTTCATGTTACCCACAGAAAAATTAAAGTTTTTCAGATTTTTTACGATGAATATATATAGGTAAGAACCGAATTATAAATAAAACAAAATGGAGGATGCCATGACATTTGATTATAAAATAATACCGGTTCGAAATAAGACCATTGATTCTATTGATAAAATCAATGGCTTTCCAGGGAAAAGAAAGACCGTCAGCCGGAAATTAAAAAGAGACAGGCGAAAACATAAAAATGATCGGCGAAGCAGCGTAAGGGATGGGGTGATCGTTGATTTGTCTTTTGAATCCAGCCGGCGCAAGGGGACCGATAGACGGCGAAAATAAGCTGAAATTAAACGTGCCATCCTTCCCACCGGTTTTTTCCCGTCAGTTTCAAGATAACCGCTTCTGTTTTTTCACTCTATCGATTCTGTGCCGTGTTTCCAAACTGTTTTAATCTATTGTCAAATGATGGGAAAAACCGGGTTGTGAAAAGGGATCAATTCTTTAATGGCGCGACTTATTTATTGACACACAAGTGATAATTTCTTATGCTGAAGAACCTGCAAAAGGATGTCTATCATTAACCGATGGCCCTGAAGCGAAAGGAGGCCCCATGTCCGATACGACGGTTAAAATCAGACTCATGAGAATGGACGATTTTGATGCTGTGGTTGGGATTGACGAGCGAGTACTCAAGTCTTCCCGGACAGCGTATTATGAACTGAAATTTGAAAAGCTTTTCAACTCCAAAGAGTACCTGCCCACCTCGCTTGTGGCAGAGCAAGAGGATGGAACAGTTGTGGGGTTTGTCATGGGCGAACTCTATATGGGTGAATATGGCATTTCCCAGCAAGGCGCAACCCTGGATACCATTGGTATTGATCCCGATTTCCAGCATCAGGGGATTGGTGAGCAGTTGATGAAAGAATTTATGGATCATTTGAAGACCCTTGATGTTAAAAACATCAACACCCTGGTTGACAAGAATGATTCTCAGTTGATGCGGTTCTTTACCGCAAGCCAGTTTAGGCCCTCCCAAACCGTTGTCAACCTGGAACGGATCCTTTGATATTGGCGAGGGATTAGGGACGGCTGTCATGCACCGTCGCAAAACGGCCTTGACGTCAGCTGACCCGGTCGGTGGTATGTCTGGGCCAAAATGCGATTTTAGGATAAATGGCATTTTTTCTGACATAAGCATTGACATACTATTATAAATATTTTAATGAATCACATAATCAGGTCAAGAAGGCCGTTTTAATTCAAGTATAAAAATTAGCGTATTATCCGATTAAACCACGAAGGTCACCCAGTCAGAAGACTTTGACCTGTGGTTTTTTGTTTTTTATATAAGGGGATGAAAATGGTCAATAAAACGTATGGGCTCCCATGCATGATGTCGGTGGTTTCAGCGCTTTTCTTTATCGTTCTTTTATCCGGTGCCGCTGCAGATGCGAAAGATCAGATCAAAGAGGTCCGCATCGCAGATGCCAAAGGTGACTGGGGATATCCCAATCCCTACCGGCATTATCCCCGGGGGCCGGGATATGTTCGCATGAGCTGGGTGTTTGATACCCTTGTGTGGAAAGACAAAGAGACCTATATTCCGGCACTGGCAGAATCGTGGGAATTCAACAGCCAGTCAATGGCGTATATCTTTCAATTAAACCCAAAAGCCAGGTGGCACGACGGCAGACCGGTCACGGGAGAGGATGTCGTTTTTACCCTTCACTACATGAAACACCATCCCTATCGCTGGATTGACCTGAGCCGTATTAGCGGGGCCAAGCTGCTGGGAAAATATACGGTGGCTGTTTTCCTTAACAACGGCTATGCACCCTTTCTCTCGGATATCGGAGGGACAATGCCCATTTTACCAAAGCATATCTGGAAGGAGGTCAAAATTCCCGAAACCTTTGATGAACCAGGTGCCTATATCGGTTCCGGGCCCTATCGGTTTAAAGATTATGACCGGGCCAATAAAACCTATCTGTATGAATCCTTTGATGACTATTATCTTGGACGGCCAAAGGTTCATCAACTGATCTATATCAAAACAGGGAATCCCCTGATGGCGCTTTCAACCCATCAGGCCTCCCTGTCCAGCATTCAGCCGGACATGGTGACGGTTCTGAAACAAAAAGGCTTTACGATTCTGGCCGATTCATACGGATGGAATAAAAAGTTGATGATCAATCATACCATTTCACCGTTCAATGATGTGAGATTCCGGCAGGCCCTGGTCTATATGATCAACCGCCGGGAAATTATTGATAAGGCGCACCGGGGATTTGGCAGGATCGCTTCCTGCGGGCTCCTGTCCGTGGATCATGATATGTATAACCCGGATACACCGGTGTATCCCTTTGACCTGTCAAGGGCACAAGATCTGATAGCGTCCCTTGGGTATAAAAAGAACGGGCAGGGGTATTATGAACGAGATGGAACGGTTTTAACGGTTGCGCTTCTGGCCTCCAATATCACTGTGGCCGGCGGCAGTGTCCATGACCGGGATGGGGAGATCATAAAGAAGCAGCTGAATGACGGGGGCATTAAAACACAATTGATCCACATGGAACAAACCACCATTGATTCAAAGATCAAAAACTGGGATTTCATGCTGGCCATTTCCGGGCACGGGGGGATCATGGGGGATCCTAAAGTGTTGAATGAAATGATCGGATCCGCATATGGTTCAGGATCGGTGAACAGTGCCCGGTTTGATAAAAACACCCGGCTCAACAGCCTTTTGGCGCAACAGATGGCAACCATGGACCGTGAGAAAAGAAAAGCCGTTGTATTCCAGATCCAGGAACTGCATGCCCGGCTTTTGCCGGCAATCCCCTTGTACTACCCGGATACCTACAGTGCCTTTGATCCATCTGCCGGTATTGACTGGTTTTATACAAAAGGCGGCATTGCCAAGGGGATTCCGATTTCTCAAAACAAAATGGCGTTGGTCAGATAGATGAAAAAGCGGCTCTCTGTTTTCACTGCCTACGGGACAGCACTTTTCATCCTGACATATCTGAGTTATGCGCTTCCCAGATGCCTGCCCGGAGATTTTGTTACGGCCATGTATTCGAGTTCCAATGTGAGTTTAACCCAGCAGCAGGAAACCCGGTTGAGGGCGTTTTATTCTGATACACAAGATTTCAAAACCTACCTGTTTCGGGTGATCACATTGGATTTGGGCTATTCCCATGCCTTTTTGTCCCCCATTTGGACCTTAATCCTTGAATCACTGCCCTGGACCCTTTTGCTTCTGGGTGGCGCCAATGTGATTTCAGTGGTGGTTGGATTTTTAATTGGGGTTGAAACGGCCTGGCGAAAGGGCAGCCGGATTGAACGCAACACCATTGGGTCCATGACGGTTTTAGAGGGATTCCCTGAAATCGCCACCGGGGTGATTCTGCTGGCTGTTTTTGCCCTGCACCTGCAATGGTTTCCATCATCAGGTGCCCAGATTGCCTATGGAGAGTTTACCATGGGGGAACGGCTGGTGGATATTGTCCACCATCTGGCACTCCCGCTGTTAACCCTGGTGATGGCCTATATTCCCGGCAATGCACTGCTGGTCAGAAATACCATGACCCTGGTGCTGGGGGAGAAATATATCCTGACGGCCAAAGCAAAGGGGTTGCCCAATCTCCGGGTCCGGTACGGGCATGCCGCAAGAAATGCCCTGCTGCCCCTGGTAACCAGAATCGGGCTGAAAATAGCGTTTATGATTACAGGCGCCCTTGTGGTGGAAACCATTCATTCGTATCCCGGGATCGGAACCCTTCTTTTTACTGCCATTGGAACCCGGGATCTGCCGTTGATCCGGGCAATTGTGTTGTATTCGTCCTTAATGGTTCTGATGATTAATCTGGCACTTGAGTTTGTGTATCCCCGCATTGATCCAAGGATAAAAGATGTCTAGAGATGGTCTGAAAGAGGCGGTTCATGATCCCCTGTTCCGTATGGGACTCTTCCTGTTCGGATGTGTTGTGATAACACTGGTTGCGGGACGTCTCCTGACACCCTTTGCACCGGACGACATGTCGTTTATACCCCTTTCGCCGCCGTCATGGGAACATCTTCTGGGCATCAACGATGGGGGGCAGGATATTTTTACCGAACTTGTTTTTGCCGGGGGCAATTCCCTTGGGTTTGGGCTGATCTGCGGGGGGGCGACACTTTTTATGGGCATTTTTGCCGGTCTTTTTTCTGCCTGGTATCAAGGACTGGTTGACCAGTTGATCATGCGGATCTCAGACATTCTGCTGTCCATTCCATCGATTATGATTCTCATTTTTATTGCGGCGCTGTTTCGTCCACCGCCGGTTATTCTTGCATTGATTCTGGCCGTCATGTCCTGGCCGACCCTTGCAAGAAGTTTTCGAGCCCAGGGCTTGATCCTTAAAAAACGCCTCCATATAGCAGCCGCCTCCCAGATGGGTGCCGGTTCTTTTTATATCATTCGAACGCATCTGGTTCCGGAATTGTTCCCCTTGTATCTTGTTGGGTTTGCCGGGAAAATGAGAATGGCCATGTTTATGGAGGCCACCCTGGCGTTCCTGGGACTGTTTGATCCCTCCCGAAAATCCCTTGGAATGATGATCAGTTACGCACTCAAGTACTACTATATGGACATCTGGTGGAACTGGTTTGCACCGCCGGTTGCTTTTTTAACAATAATGATCATGTCGGTTACGTTTCTGGCGATTTCCATGGAAAAGGTCTTTGATCCGCGTATCCGAAACACAACGGGGTAATACTATGAATTTAAGGATTAACGATCTTTTTGTCTCCTATATCGATGACAATCATGTGCTTTCTGCTGTGAATGGTGTGGGCTTTAAGGTTGAAAAGGGTCACATAACCGTGCTTGTGGGAGAATCGGGTTCCGGTAAAACCACCATTGGACTTGCCTGTATGGGCCTGTTACCGGACAATGCCGAGGTGGGCGGCCAGATATGGCTCGGCACCCAGATGCTGACGGCCCTGGGCCACAGCAGCATGAATCAACTCCGCCACGACACCATTGCCATGGTGTTTCAAAATGGCAGTGCCAATTTTAATCCGGTTATTCGGGTGATGGATCAGGTGGCAGAACCCCTGGTGAGCCGGGGAACAAAGAAAAAGGCGGCCCGGAAAAAAGCAGGAAGCCTGTTGACGCGCATGGGGCTGGCACCCCGTCTGCACGACCGGTATGCCCACCAGTTGAGTGGTGGCCAGATTCAACGGGCATTGATGGCCATGGCATTGATTCTTGATCCGGATATACTGATCCTTGACGAGCCCACAGCGTCCCTTGACAGTGTGACAAAATCCTTTGTCAAAAAAATTATCAAAGAGGAAGCCGCTTCAGGCAAGGCCATTCTGTTGATTACCCATGATCTGGGCCTTGCCCGGGATCTGGCCGATAAAACCCTTGTTCTATATTTTGGGCAGGTGATGGAGGAGACCTGTGAAAACATTATGGAGAATCCGGGTCACCCATACACCCATGCCCTTGTCCGTTCGTTTCCAACCCTGGATGCCACCCGGGATCTTGGGGGTATCCGGGGCAATGCGTTTTACAGATACACCCATTGCCATAAAAAGGGCCACGACACTCACAACCATATTCAGACGGATACTGTCCATGATGATGATCATGTACCGGTTTTTGGCTGTATTTTCAGGCCAAGATGTACCCAGGTGATTGACCAATGTTCCCATGCCATTGAAATCGTTCAAAAGGGCACACAAAAAATAAGATGTGCCCGGGGGGGCATCACCCGGCTGGTCCGTTTTGATGGGGTCTCGAAAACGTATGGGGAACGAACAGCCCTTGCACCCCTTGATCTGGAGATATCCGCGGGAGAGTTGTTTTGCCTGGTCGGTGAGACCGGTTCCGGCAAAACCACCCTGGCCATGATGGCCTCCGGCGGAATTAAACCAGACAAAGGATGCATTGAATTCAACCGGGAAGACATCAAAAAAAGAGCTGTTTCACAAATCACCGGTGTTGTGTATCAGTCACCCATGGAATCTGTGAGTCATCGGTTGAGTGTTTATGATATTGTGGCAGAACCCTTACGCATCGCAAATACGGAAAAAACCCAGGTGAATAAAATGGTGCTAAGGGCGTTAAAAAGGGCTCAGCTGTCCACTGCCCCCGATTTTTTGCACCGATACCCCCATGAGTTGAACATGGGCGCCGTGCAGCGGGTCTGCATTGCAAGGGCCATTGTAAACGAACCCCTTTTTCTCGTTGCGGATGAACCCACCAGCGCGCTTGATCCCAGCGTTCAGGCAAAAGTGTTGAAAATGCTGCTGGACTTGCAGACGGAACTGGGAATGACCCTGCTGTTTATTACCCATAATATCGGTCTGGCAAAGAAAATCGGAGACCGGGTGGGGGTCATGCTGTCAGGTCATATGCTGGAACTGGGGGCGGCAAAGGCGGTTTTTAATTCTCCCTGTCATCCGTATACCCGGCTTTTGCTTGAAGATGATCCGGAAGACCATCCAAACCTGTCTGGACGTCAAAATGAAACATCAACAGATCCTCTCTGCCCGTTTGTTTCCAGGTGCGCGTTGGCCGATCCCCTGTGTTTTAAAAAAATGCCGTTAAAAACAGCCCATGGCAAAGGGTTTGTCAGCTGCCACCGATTTGATAAACCAGCAGAACACTTTGCCTGTGGCAGTATAAAAGGTTCAAGGGTCGCTGGTGAATTTGCATAACAAAAAAGAGAATGATGACAAAATTAATCAAACAGCAACGAGAAGGAGACCCTAATGGAAATTATTCTGAAACCCACGGGTATTGTTAAAAGTCCGATTAAATCCCCCAGTTTGGCCGCAGACAATACCCATATCAATATGACGCAGAAAAAAGAGGAGATGAAACAACAGCACCGTGAATTAAAAGAGATGGTGTCCCACATTATTATTGATGAAACATGTGAAGACTTACTGGACGGTATTGAGGAATTTTCCCATATTCTTGTGTTGTACTGGCCCCATTTGGTTCCTGAAAAAAGTCGTGAGTTTTTAAAGGTTCATCCCATGGGCCGAAAAGATCTGCCCAAAAAGGGAATTTATGCCACCTGCAGCCCGGCAAGGCCCAATCCCATCCTTGTGACAGCGGTTAAGCTGGTGTCACGGAAAGGCAATGTGCTTGAAGTACAAGGGTTTGAAGCGGTTGATGAGAGCCCTGTCCTGGATATCAAACCCTATGTGAATCACTATTACTGTCCACAAGATGTCCGTGTTGCCGGCTGGATGCGGGATCTGACCGAAGAATTGGAAGACCCTTCATAAAGACGCTATCAACGGCAGCCGGGGTGTCAACGCATCCCTGCTGTTGTTTTGCCGTTAAAGACAGAACGGATAAAGTCATTCATTTCATCAAAACTGATTTTTTCAACTTTTGCGGTTCCAATCTGTTCAAGGAAAACATAAAAAAGGTCTTTGCCCTGTTTCTTCTTGTCTTTACCGGCAGCCCTGATGATTTCTTCTGCCGGGTAATCCAATGCCGTTGGAAGTTTAAAATCATTTAAAAGCGACTGGATTCGAACAACATCGTTCCGGGAGATCCATTGCCTGGCCCGGGAAAATTCGGCAGCGGCCACCATCCCCATTGCCACGGCTCTTCCATGGCCTGACCGTTCTATCTTTTCAATGGCATGACCAATGGTGTGGCCGAAATTGAGCTTTCTTCTTTCCCCGGATTCTTTTTCATCCTGCTGGACCACTTGGGATTTGATGCTTACGGAATCTGCCACAAGTTTGAAAATGGTCTCATAATCCAGATCAAGGGCTTTTTGCTGATTTTTTTCAATAAAATCAAATAACCCGGCATCTGAAATCAATGCATGCTTGACGATTTCGGCTAATCCGTTGGAAATTTCTTTTTCCGGAAGGGTATTTAACAGGTCAATGTCACAAATAACAAATTCCGGCTGATTGAAAACCCCCACCATATTTTTATAGGACTCCAGATTGACCCCGTTTTTCCCCCCCACACTGGCATCCACCTGGGAGAGAAGAGAGGTGGAGACAAACCCGAAGTTGATGCCTCTAAGAAAGATCGAGGCGGCAAAACCTGTGATGTCACTGACAATCCCCCCGCCAATTCCCACAATAAAGCTTGAGCGGTCACAGGCATAGTGGACCAGTTTTTTTAATATCATTTCAACGGTGGCAAGGGTTTTAATCTTTTCTCCGGTGCCAATGGTGATAACGGGAACATCGGGAAAATCGGATTGATAATGGGTTTTTATGTTTTCATCTGTGACAATAACCACCTGGGTAGATGGCAGATAGGTTTCCAGCCGTTTGAGGTGTTCTCCCACATAGATGGAAGAACGCCCTGACTGACCGTTAACATGGAAGGTTTCCATTATGGTTTCCTGACAATGTCATGGATAGCGGTCATTTTTTCCATAACACTAAAAAATTGTTCCGGGTACAAAGACTGAGCCCCATCGCTCAAGGCTTCTTCCGGGTTGTTGTGAACCTCGATCATCACACCGTCGGCCCCCATTGCGGCTGAGGCATACGCAAGACAGATGACCTGATCTCTGACACCGGCCGCATGGCTGGGGTCAACAATCACCGGCAGATGGCTTTCTTTTTTAACGGCCGATACCACCGAAAGATCCAGCGTATTTCTGCTGTGCTTCACAAAGGTTCTGACCCCTCTTTCGCAAAGAATGATATTATTATTACCTTCTTCCATGATATATTCAGCAGCCATGAGCCACTCCTGGAGCAGGGCAGACATCCCTCTTTTTAAAATGACGGGCCTGACAGATTTTCCGGCACGTTTTAAAAGACTGAAGTTCTGCATGTTTCGAGTGCCGATCTGAACAATATCGGCATATTTTTCCACCAGATCAAAGGTCTCCACATCCATGACTTCCGTCACGATGGGTAATCCTGTCTCTTCCCGCACGGTTGCCAACAACTTAAGGCCGTTTTCTCCAAGTCCCTGGAAAGAATATGGCGAGGTTCTCGGCTTGAACGCCCCCCCTCTGAATAGGGTTGCACCGGCTTTTTTAACGGACGTTGCAATAGAGAGAACCTGGTTCTCGCTCTCAACCGCACAGGGGCCGGCAATGACCGGAAAACTGCCATTGCCGAAAACAGCATCCCCCACTTTAATCTGGGTATTTTCCTGCTGAAACTCCCGGCTGACAAGTTTATAGGGTTTTGTCACCGGAATAACCTCCTTTACACCGTCAATCCCCAAAAAATGGGCAGCATCGACAGATCCCGTATTATACAGAATTCCAATGGACACCCTGTCGCCTCCAGGGATGGGACGGGCGGTGTAACCTTTCTTTTCGATGGCATTTACGGCAGCTTGAATTTTTTTTTCAGGGGTGCCTTTTTTCATCACTACTAACATTGTTTTTCTCCATTTGAGGTTGTATCAGTATTCAATTGTTTGAGCAATAAAAAAGGCTGACGGATTTTTGACAGCCGGAAAATAAGAAAAGGCTGCCATTGTTTGCCAGCAGCCTTTTTCAATGTGATGGTCTGTTTTTCAGTCCAGGCGGCTGGCATCGGTATTTTTGCACCACCTTTGCCAAAATGAGCGACCTGCTGCAACCGTTTGGTTGCCCTGTTTCGGGTTGAATTTTGTTTCTATACACAAGAACATCATAATGGCATCGAATTATAAATGAAAAATATCGTTTGTCAATAATAATATCCAAATTTTATAAACTATTGTTTGATTTTCAGTACACATCGCGATAAACTTCAAGTAAAATCTAACCCTTTTCAGGAGGATATTGGAATAAAGATACTCATAGCAGACGATCATGCGATCATTCGAGAGGGGTTGAAAAGCCTTCTTGAAAAAAAGGGAATCATGGATATCGAGATTGCAAAGAATGGCCGGGAAGCCATTGAGCTGGCAATTGCCCATCACCCGGATGTCGTCATCATGGATATTTCAATGCCCAATCTTAATGGCATGGATGCCACGGCAACCATCCGAAAAGCGCTCCCAAATACGAAAATTATTGCGCTTTCCATGCATTCCAGTAAGCAAAGCATCGACAAAATGTTTGCATCCGGTGCATCCGGTTACATCCTGAAGGAATCGGCTGTTGATGAGTTGTATCAAGCGATACAAGAGGTCAACAATGGTAATTTTTATTTGACCCCTTCCATTGGCAGAATGTATTTGAATGGCAAGGGGCCTTTGTTTAAAGACATGGATGATTTCCCGAAGTCCAGAAAAATTTCAAAAAAAGAACGGGAAGTTCTTCAACTGGTTGCCGAGGGGCAAAAAACCCGGGACATTGCTGAAACGTTGAGTGTGAGCATAAAAACCATAGAAAGTCACCGCAGAAATATTATGAAGAAACTCAATATTTTTACCATTGCCGGGTTGACAAAATTTGCAATTAAAGAAGGAATGGTTTCCCTGGAGTAACAACGTAAATTTTTTGAAAATTCAGGGTTTCCACTGATTGAAATCCTGTTGATATTTTATTATAATGCTATTTGTATTGGATGAATACCGTAATTGATTTTAGCTTAAGGTGGCAAAATGGAACATATACGATTAAAAAAGGAGACACCTGATGCGGTGGAAGCACTTGCAGGAGGGATAGCCCATGATTTTAATAATCTATTAGCCGCAATAAAAGGTCATGCATCACTGATGATGAACAGTATAAAACCGTCTGACCCGCTTTATCCACACATCACGGAAATCATTCGCTGCATTGACAATGGATCTGAAATTGCCAACCAGCTGCTTGGCTTTGCAAAAGTTGATGAGTATTACCCCCGATCCATTGATGTAAACCGGCTGGTTCGAAAGGTTGTTGAAAATCTTGATCTTAAAGGGAAAAGAATTGTTCTGGACGTGGATCTGGACGTTAATCCCCTGATTGTTGAGGCCGATCCTGATAAAATCAACCAGGTCATGAATACCATTATCGACAATGCCCTGCTGGCCATGCCAAACGGTGGGAAAGTTTCTATTCTCACTGAATCTGCTGCTATTTTAAATGGCACTGCCGAGTCTTACGGCTTGAACAATGGATTCTTTGTGAAAATCACCATTTCAGATACGGGTATCGGGATGGAAAAAGATGTGCTTGAGAAGATTTTCAGCCCTTTTTATTCCGCTGACCACCATCGTTATCCATATAAAAAGGGACTGGGGTTAACGTTTGCCAGGGAAATTATTCAAAATCATGACGGTGTCATTGATGTGTGGAGTTCTCCAAAAGCGGGATCTTCTTTCTCGGTTATTTTGCCGTTAAAGGAAACCACAGACGATATAGATCTGCCGGCAGAAGATGAAAAACTGGTTATGGGGAATGAATTGGTCCTTCTGGTGGATGATGAAGAGCGGATTTTGACGGTGGGGCGGGAGATCTGTAAGGCGCTTGGGTATGGTGTGATCACGACGGGGTCCGGAAAAGAGGCCTTAAAAATTTATAAAGAGAAAAAAGAAGAGATCAACCTCGTTGTTCTTGATATGATCATGCCGGAAATGAATGGGCTTGAAACATTTCTGAAACTTAAGAAATATAATCCTGATATCAAGGTGCTGCTTTCAACCGGGTATTCCATAGATGAAGCAGCCCAGGAAATGCTCAAGCAGGGATGCAAAGGGTATATTCTTAAACCGTATAGTGTGATTGATTTTTCCCATAAATTAAGAGAAGTTTTAGAAAAATAGACATTTCAAAATGCTTGCAGACGGATGGGGTCAAATCTGTCTGCAAGTCTTGCCGTTAGAAGATATTCAATCCTTGACACTTAACCTGTGATTTTTTATAGTCCTTGAAAATTATGTAAACGACGAAACGTTTTAACCAAAGATATAATAATGATTAATTTTGACAGTTCTGCGCCGGTAAGATTAAAAGGGGTTGGGGATGGTTTCTGGATTACACTTGACCCGTCTCACCCGGAGAATGTGATCAAATCGGAAATAGACAAATTATTTAAAAATTTAAAACATCTGACCATAAATGCCAGCGTGGTAATTGATGTCAAAGATGCCAAGGGCCACGATGATCTGATAGAAAATATCAGATCATATTTGATCAACACCTTTGACGTCGCAAAAGTGTCTAAACCAACGGAAAAGAGATCTATTCCAACGGAACGAATTCGTCAGAGGGACCTTTCAAAGGGCTGGAATCATCATCGAAGCGAGGTGTTAATGCTCCGGGGAAGGGTTCGGTCCGGTCAGAAGATAGAAGCGAGGAAGCATGTTGTGATAGCCGGCGATGTGAACCCAGGATCGGAAATCAGGGCTGGCGGAGATGTGATTGTTCTTGGCCGGCTGGCAGGAAAAGTTCATGCCGGATATCCAAAGGATGAAACCGCCATGATTTTTGCCCTTGAGTTCAAACCTACCCAGGTTAAGATTGGGGAAATTGCGGCTGCGGGAATCAATGAGGACTTTTGTGCGAAGCCGGAATATGCCTGTGTTGAAGATGATGGCATCGTGGTAAAGGATTATATGAAAGCAAATCCTTTTCGGAAACTGCCCTGGCCGGAAGCCGTTTAAGAAAAATTAAAGAATAGAGGTGTGAATTGGAAGGTAAAGTAATTGTTATAACATCCGGAAAAGGCGGGGTTGGAAAAACAACCGCAACTTCTTCCATTGGTGCAGCCCTGGCTTTGGAAGGCAAACGGGTTGCCATTGTGGATATGGATATCGGCCTGAGAAATCTTGATGTTGTTATGGGCCTGGAAAACAGGATCGTATTTAATATTGTTGATGTGGTCCAGGGAAAATGTAAAATCAGCCAGGCTGCCATCAGGGACAGAAGAATCCCCAATCTTTTCCTGATTCCCGCCTCCCAGAGTGATAATAAGGATGTTTTAACCACTTCCAGTGTTGAACGGGTGGCAAACCAACTCAGAAAAGAGTTTGACTATGTGATCATGGATTCTCCGGCTGGAATTGAGAAAGGGTTTGAGAATTCCATTGTGGGGGCCAATGAGGCATTGGTTATCTGCACCCCTGATGTGTCTGCTGTCAGGGATGCGGATCGCGTTATCGGGATTTTGTATTCACGGTCACTGACCCCGAAGCTGATTGTGAACAGGATTGAACCGGCCCGGGTGGAAAGAGGTGAAATGCTCAGTCATGAAGATGTCCTTGAAGTTCTTTCCATTGAACTTGCCGGGCTTGTTCCCCTGGATGAGCGCGTGCTGATTTCGTCCAATACCGGTACCCCACTGGTGTTACAAAATGATTCAAAAGCAGGTCAGGCATTTAAACGCATTGCCAGACGGCTCAATGGAGAAGCTGATTTGCCCATCGAGGTGCCGAACCATAGAAGCAGTATGTGGCGCAAAATCAGCAAAACCTTTGGGTTTAAAAAATAAGGAGAGTTGAATGCTAAGCAGATTATTGAGAAAATTTACCGGTCAGAAAGCAAGTAAAGATACGGCTAAAAAAAGGCTTCAATTCTCCTTAATATATGACAAGCTTGAAGTGAATGACACCACTTTAACGGATCTTCAAAAAGATATTGTAGCGGTTATTTCAAAATACTTTGAGATTGATAAAGACTCTCTTGAGCTGAAGGTTAAAAGAGACGATGAAGTATCTGCACTGGTGTTTAATACACCGATACTTCATGTAAAACGGAAAAGCGCATAACCCCTTCTTTCTTTTTTATCAAAGCACCAAATTGAGATGGCACCTTATTTTGGTGCTTTTTGTTTGTTGTTGGTCCCAGTCAAACCAGCCAACGGATGCCATTCATGGGATAGCCCAGTTGAATGGCTAAAGGACAATCCTGCTGCCGACACTGGAAAGCACAAACGCATCGGGCAGCTCTTCTGCAAACCGTGAAATAGCCTTGAAACCCGTACAATGCATTGGAGAGATGACCTGTAAAGACAGTTTTTTCATCTCTTCAATGGTGGGCTCTATGGACGGCTCCATCACCGCTCCACTCAGGTGAAATCCGCCAATCACAGCACAGACGTCCTGTTGACCGGTTAATTCCCGGGCATATGCGATAGCGTTGATGATGCCGGAGTGGGCGCACCCTGAGATCACCACCAGTCCCTTATTGTGAAGGTTTATGACCAGGGACTGGTCATCCCTAAAGGTGTCGGAATGAAACGCACCCTTTTGTTTTATTTGAGCCCCTGGCAGTCCTTTCTCAAAAGCGGTGATTCGGGGAATTTCACCGGTAACCAGAATGGTATCCCGGCCCAGCAGAAGGGGTGATTTGTTTTCCATTACATCTGCCCCCCACGATTTGAGTTCATCCCTGGAAGGAAAGGAAGGAAACGTTAATCGGTCATCTGAAGGAAATTGGATGGCGCGGGGTAGAAAAGCATCCGGATGCAGGATGACGCTGGTTTCTGCTCCGGTTAAATTAAGAATTTCCTTTAAGGCCCCGATATGATCCATATGGCCGTGGCTGAGAACAATCGCCTCAACATCTTTCAGTGTCAGCCCCAGATATTCAAGGTTGTAAGGAACGGCCACATTGGTATAACCTGCATCAAGAACAATGGCATGTGTTTCTCCCTCCACCCGGACTTTCACCAGCAGAGACAGGCCATGCTCAGCCAGCACGGTATTTTTTGGAATGACCCCCTCTTTGGCCAGGGGGGGCCGAATGATGGTCTCATTTCCCGGCAAAAGGACATCGGAAAAATTGTCCACAAGGGTTATCACCTCAACACTGTCTGCCGGACGCAACCATACAGTTTCTTTTTTCATTTATCCCCTCTCTTTCATTCGCATGGGTTCGGACTTTAATACAGTATTTTGTCGTTCCAGAATTTTTTTTCTTGTTCCCGCCAATTTGTTCCATGAAACCGTCGATCGTAGAATTCGCCAAGCCTGTAAAACATTTTTTCCCAGGGGTTTTTTTTGTTCTTCAATGCCGTAAGGACATCCGCAACAAAAACATCAATTTCAGCCATTTTATCTTTGGGTACAAAATAGGCAGCGCCTTCTTCGGCGGATTTTTTAAGGCTTTCTTCCGATAACGCATGGGCTGTGAGCATCAGCGCCGGTATTTTGTGGTCATTGGCAATTTTAAGCAACTCAAAGCCTTTTACGCCCATGATATCCAGAATGGCAATGTCATAGTACTGATCTTCCAGCAGCTGTTTGGCCTCCTCAAAGGAAGATGCCGTATCTAATCTACACATATCCAGCAGTTCAATTAACGACTCTAACACATCCGGTTCATCGTCTACGACAAGAATTTTTTTGCCGTTTAATATTTTTTTTGACGTCATTTTTGTATTCCTTTTTTTATAAGGGCAGTTTGAATCCGTTATCTTTAAAATTCATTTTGAATTTTATCATCAAATACAATTTTGTTCATTTTGTCAATATGCTTATCAATAACTCGCGTTTCGGTCTTCAGCTTTAATGGACAGGGCCAGGCTTTTTTATGGTGCTTTTTATGACTATTTCATGACCAAACAGGCAAAAAGTGCCCAAAAGAAAGCCTGATACCAGGCATATGTTTGTAGCCGTTATCTCTTTTTTTGCTTTGTGATACATTTGTGATTATTTTATCATTAAACAGTGATGGTTACGTTTATTTTAATGAGGAAACACGCTTAAACAAGGAGATGGATCATGAAAATAAAAATGATGATCTTGATAATCACAACGGTTTTTCTTTTTGGCTGTCAGTCCTTTGCCGAAAAGCCATCCTCCCCGGGAAATGAGATGAAGTCAGGGATGACCGAAATGAAAGCAGCTATGGATAACCTGGAAATGGCCACCTTTGCCGGAGGGTGCTTCTGGTGTACGGAATCGGATTTTGAAAAGGTTAAAGGTGTTAAAGACGTCGTGTCCGGATATACCGGCGGACATCAAATAAATCCCACTTACAAAGCCGTGTCCGCCGGAACCACCGGTCATACCGAGGCGATACAGGTCTATTATGATCCGGATATCGTCACGTACATAGATCTTTTGGATGTGTTCTGGCGGCATATTGATCCCACCGATCCAGGGGGACAGTTTGTCGACAGGGGCACCCAGTATCGGGCGGAAATTTTTTACCATAATGAGGATCAAAGAAGAAAGGCCCTGGCATCCAAGATGGCGTTGGAAACCGCCAGGGTGTTTGACCCCCCCATTGTGACCCCTATTACGAAATTTGACAAATTTTATACGGCAGAAGCGTATCACCAGGATTACTATAAAAAAAATGCATACCGGTATAAATATTACCGCTGGGGTTCCGGCAGGGATCAGTTTTTAAAAAAAGCATGGAAAGATGTGACAATGGAGAAAAAAACAAAGATGAGAAATGAGACAGCATCCATGACTGTGGCTGCCTGGTCAAAACCCAGTGATCCGGAAATTAAACAACGGCTGACACCACTGCAGTACAAGGTCACCCAGAACAATGGGACAGAGCAACCCTTTAACAATCTCTACTGGAATTATAAAAGAGAGGGTATTTATGTGGATATTGTTTCAGGAGAGCCGCTTTTCAGTTCTAAGGATAAATTTAAGTCCGGCACTGGGTGGCCCAGTTTCACAAAACCCCTGGAGCCGGATCATGTGATAGAGAAAATAGATAAAGGTTTTTTCACGGTTCGCACAGAGGTCAGAAGTAAAATAGCCGATTCTCACCTGGGCCATCTGTTTGATGATGGTCCGGCGCCCACGGGTATGCGATATTGTATTAACTCTGCGGCATTGAGATTTGTTCCCAAAGAAGACCTGCAAATGGAGGGGTATGGCAAATACCTTGGCCTGTTCTGAGTCGGCCGTCCATTAAGACAGGGGCCTTCCCCATAGTTGAGGAAGGCCCTGTTATTTTAAAAAATGGTTATTCTTCCAGTTTGGATACTTTGATGGCAAGCTCCTGGAGCTGTGCTGGTGAAGCCTTTGATGGCGCTTCCGTTAACAGGCAGGTGGCTTTCTGTGTTTTGGGAAATGCAATGACATTTCGAATGGAGTCTTCACCGCACAACAGCATCATCAACCGGTCCAGTCCAAAAGCAATTCCCCCGTGGGGCGGCGCCCCGGATGCCAGTGCATCTAAAAGAAATCCGAATTTTTCATTGGCTTGGGTGTCATCAATGCCAAGGCAGTGTAAGACCTTTGACTGGAGCTCTGGGGAATGAATCCGAATACTGCCGCCACCGATTTCAATTCCGTTCAACACCAGGTCATAGGCTCTTGATTTAACGGCAAGGGGATCGGACGTCAGCTTTTCAATATCTTCTTCCAGGGGGGCGGTAAACGGATGGTGCAGGGCCTGATAGCGTTTTTCCGTTTCATCATAATCCAGCAGGGGAAAATGGGTCACCCAGGTAAAATTATAGGTATCGTCGGAAATCAATTCAAGCCGTCTTGCCAGTTCGTTTCTTAGCTGACCAAGGGCCTCGTTGGTGATTTTCGGCTGGTCTGCCACAAAGAAAACAATATCCCCGGGTTCAAGGTCCAGTCGGTTTTTTAACGCCTCTTTTTCATGGTCTGTAAAGAATTTGGCAATGGGCGACTGCCATTCCGCTTCTTTAATCTTTATCCAGGCAAGTCCCTTTGCCTTGTAAACGGCTGCAAATTCAGTCAATTCGTCAATCTGTTTTCGGGTAAAGGTTGCACATCCTTTTGCATTAATGGCTTTAACAAGACCGCCGTTTTTTACGACATTGGCAAACACCTTGAATCCGGCATCTTTTACAATATCGGAGACCTCACACAATTCCAGGCCAAATCGCAAATCCGGCCTGTCCAGGCCAAATCTTGAAAGGGCGTCATCATAGGTGATTCTGGGAAACGGTGTGACAAGGTCAAGATCTCGTACGCGTTTAAAAATTGCCACAATCATCCCCTCGGCAATTTCCATGATCTGCTCTTCATTAACAAAGGACAGCTCCATATCGATCTGGGTAAATTCGGGCTGCCGGTCTGCTCTTAAGTCTTCGTCCCTGAAACATTTGACAATCTGGTAATATTTGTCAAACCCTGCGATCATCAATAATTGCTTGAACAACTGGGGTGACTGGGGCAATGCAAAAAATTCTCCCTGGTTGACTCTGGAGGGAACCAGGTAATCCCTTGCACCTTCAGGCGTGCTTTTGGTCAAAACAGGTGTTTCAATATCCACAAACCCTTTGTCATCCAGATAATTTCTGATGGCCATGGTGGCCTGATGTCTTGCCAGGATATTTTTTTTCAGCTGGGGCCGTCTTAAATCCAGGTATCTGTACTGCAACCGAATGGATTCCGAAGCTTCCACCCGGTCTTCGATGAGAAATGCCGGTGTTTTGGCTTTTGAAAAAATATACAGCTCATCTATCAACACTTCAATGGCACCGGTTTCCATATTCGGGTTGAGCATATCATCGGGTCGAGCAATCACCTTTCCTTTTACGCCAAGGACATATTCACTTCGAATGTCTCGGGCCTTTTCATGAACTGCTTTTGAATTTTCCGGGTTAAAAACGATCTGGGTGATACCTTCCTTGTCCCTTAAATCAATGAATATGACGCCTCCGTGGTCACGGCGGTGCTGAACCCATCCCATCAAAATAACGTGTGTATCAATATCCGTGTTCCTTAATTGGCAACAATGATGTGTTCTTTTTAGATTTCCTAGTAAATCAGTCACTTAAATATTTCCTCTATGTTATTTTTTAAATATCTTGATCAGTTCAGGAACCAGGGTTTCAACTGGGAGTGAAACCTGCTCTTTGGTATTCATGTCTCTTAAAATAATGGCATTTTGTATCAGCTCATCTTCCCCTGCAATTAATACATAATGGGCATTGAGTTTGTTCGCCCGTTTCATAAGGGCTTTCATGCTTTTTCCCCGAAAATCCATTTCCGTTCGGATGCCGTTCTGGTTCAATGCGCAGGACCAGTGATATCCTTTTTCCGTGGCCATATCCCCTAAACAAATGAGAAACAGATCAAGGGCGGTTGCTTGGGGTGCTTTGTCCAGCTGTTCCATGACCTCTACTAGCCGGTCAAATCCAATGGCAAACCCAATTCCCGGCGTTTGCGGGCCGCCCAGTTCTTTGACAAGGCCGTCATATCGGCCACCGCCTGCAACAGCACTCTGGGCACCAAGGGTGGTGGTCTGAATTTCCCAGGCGGTTCGGGTATAGTAATCCAGGCCCCGGACCAGGGATTTGTCCACGATAAAGTCAACCCCCTGGGTTTCAAGGGTTGTTTTGACCGTTGCAAAATGGTCTTCACAGTGATTGCACAGATGATCCAGGGTTGCCGGGGCATCCTGAAGGACGTCTTTGCAAGACGTGACTTTACAGTCAAGGATTCTTAACGGATTTTTATCTATCCGTCTCAAGCAGTTGTCACAAAGCCGGTCTTTTTTTGATGCAATAAAATCCAGAAGCGCCCGTTGAAAGGACGGTCGGCAGTCGGGGCACCCAAGGGAGTTCACATGTGCTGAAAGCCCGGTCAGACCCAGTCGTTTAAACAATTCGGTTAAAATGAAAATCAACTGGCTGTCAATATAGGCCGATTCGACACCAAAGACCTCTGCATCAATCTGATAGAATTGACGGTAACGCCCTTTCTGGGGCCTTTCCCGCCTGAACATGGGACCCATCATGAAAAATTTTCTGATGGGATCTGTGGCATACATCTTATGCTGGATGTAGGATCTGACAATGGAGGCGGTGGCTTCCGGCCTTAATGTGAGCTTGTCCCCTTTTCGATCGGCAAAGGTGTACATCTCTTTTTCAACAATATCGGTTGCCTCTCCGATACTTCTGGAAAAAAGCTGTGTTTTTTCAAGAACAGGAATCCGGATTTCTTTAAACCCGAAGGCGTCAAATAAACGTGTCGCTTCTTTTTCTACTTTCTGCCACAGGGCAATATTTTCTGGCAGGATATCTCTAAACCCTCGTATGGTCTGCATTGTTTTTTTCTTTTTCGCTAAAATTAGTATCAAAAAATAAACCAAACCTTATTTATATATTAAAATCAGACTGTTAGTCAATATATAAAATAAAGTTTTACTAAAGTGTCATTTTCTGATTTTGATGGAATTGGCATGGGCTCCCAACCCTTCGGTTTCCGCCAGTCGAATGACATCATCGGCCTCTTTTTTAAAAGCGGTTTCAGAATAATGGATCAAGCTGGTTTTTTTTGTAAAATGATCAACACTTAGGGCTGAAGAAAACCGGGCTGTCCCGGCAGTGGGCAGGACATGGTTGGGACCGGCAATATAATCCCCCATGGGTTCCGGTGTATAGGCACCCAGAAACAGGGCACCGGCATTCTGTATCCGGCCGATATAATCAAAGGGATCTTTGACGATCAACTCCAGATGTTCCGGGGCCAACCGGTTGGAAAGATCAATGCCGGTGTCAATATCCGGAACCAGCATAATGGCACCGAAGTGATCAATGGATTGCCGTGCAATCTCTTTTCTGGGCAGTTGTTCTATCTGTTGTTCAAGCGCGGTGATGGTATCGTTGGCAATGCGTTGCGAATCTGTCACCAGTATGGCAGACGCCATGACATCATGTTCTGCCTGGGACAGAAGGTCCGCTGCTAAAAATTGGGGATTGGCATGTTCATCTGCAATGATCAGTATTTCACTGGGGCCTGCAATCATATCAATGCCAACGGTTCCGGCAACAATTTTTTTGGCCAGGGTCACGTAGATATTTCCGGGTCCCACAATCACATCCACCTTTGGAATGGTTTGGGTGCCATAGGCCAGGGCAGCAATGGCCCAGGCGCTTCCTGCTTTAAAGACAGAGTGAATCCCGATTTTTTGGGCGGCAGCAAGGATGTGCGGGTTGATCTCTCCGTTTTCCATGGGCGGGGTCACAAGGTTGATGGACGGGACACCCGCGACTTTTGCCGGAATGCCGCCCATGAGTACCGAAGATACCAGGGGGGTTTTCCCGCCCTTTGCTCCCGGGGCATACACACCGGCCGCTTGAACGGGCGTTACCAGTTGCCCCACCATGACCCCGGGTCTGGGGGTATCAATCCAGGCGGTTGCTTTCTGTTTGGAATGAAAATAGTCCAGTTGATGGATAGACCGGTCCAGGGTCTTTAAAAACAAGGGATCAACACTTTTCATGGCCTTGTCAAACTCTTCCGGAGTCACTTTTAATGTGTCGATGGAGACGTTTTTTGAATCAAATTTGCGGGTGTACTCCACAAGGGCCGCATCTCCCCTTATTTTGACATCTTCAAGATATGCTTCAACCGCCTCATACTCCTGTTTTGAAAATCCTAAACCACGTTCTATGGTTTCTTTCACTCTTTTTTCTGCTTTTTTTGAAGGATATTGATATATTTTCATCTTTTCATTATTCCAAACACTAGGGGTTATACCGTCACATGGTCTTAAAATGACGTTAAATTTCAGACATATATAACAGCTTCAGATCCTTTTTATAGCAAAAGAAAAAGTATAAATCCATCAAATAAATGTGAACCGTGTGATTTCCAAAAAAAGGTTCCCCCGTCAGTTGAGTCATTAAAAAAAATAAGGGCAGAAAACCTGCCCTTATTTTGTCCATGGTATGCCGTATTTACTTAAAAGGTGAGGGTTTTTGATAATTCCTCGGTGGAGAAATCCCATTGTGTGTTATGGGGGGGAAAGGTCTCTGTAAACATTCCCGGCAGCTGATCATCTATCGTTGTAAAACCGGCTTTTTTATTGAATTCCCTTTCGTTGTTCAGGATGGATTTCCCCAGTTCCAGAACATCATCCGGTGTCAGGGAAAGGCCATGTTGTGCATTGATCATTTCCACGATGGTGGGAAGCCCGTCTTCATTGTCCAGAACGGCAAAGGCGACAAAGAGGCACAGCCCGGCGGCATCAATAGCAGCGGTGGCAATCTGAAGTCCCTGGGACAGTTCGATATTGCCTTGTTTTTTTGTGGGATCAACCGTTCCGCCAACGCCCAGGATGTTGGCCGTAACACCGTATCCTGCTGTATGATCTGCGCCCATGGGGGATGTGGCAAAGGTCACGCCAACCCCTTTGCAGGATCTTGGGTCATAGGCGGGAAGGGCCTGATTTTTAACCACCGGGATCCGGTCCACACCCAGGGCATCGCCTGTGAATGCGGCGCCATTGCCGATAATTTTGCCCTCCGGTGCTGACGCACCAATTTTGGACAGCAGTTCTATGGCGGCTTTGCCGTCACCCCAGGGAATCATGCCGCCTTCCATGGCAATCCCGATGGTGACACCCATCTCAATGGTATCAAGGCCGAAATCATCACACAGCCTGTCCAGCATGGCGATATCATCCAGTTCTTTAATCGTGGTATGGGCACCAAAGGCCCAGATGGTTTCATATTCAAATCCCGAGGTGAGATACTTGCCCGCTTTATCATGGTAAACATTTGAGCATTTAATCACGCAGCCAGGATGGCAGGCCTCTGTTGTAATGCCCCCTCTTTCCTCGATATTTTCCGCCATTTTTTCACCACTGATAGCCTGGGCATGCTCAAACCGACCGGATCGAAAGTTCTTTGTGGGCAGGGTGCCGGCTTCATTGATCAGATTGACCAAAACGGCCGTACCCAGAGCGGGAAGGCCCTGGCCGGTAACCGGATGCGTTCTTAACATGTCCACCCATCGTTTATTGGCGGCTTTGAAGGCATCGGAATCTTTAATGTCAACTCTTCCTGCGCCTTTATCGTCCACAACAATGGCTTTGATTTTTTTGGCTCCCATGACGGCACCCAACCCGCCTCTGCCGTGAGCCCGTCCCGGCCTCCCATTCATGTCCGCTTGTTGGATACTGGCACCCTTCAGGCATTGTTCGCCTGCCTGACCAATGCTTAAGACCCCAACGGATTTGCCATATTTTTTCCACAGGGCTTCCATGACGGCATAATTGCCTTTGCCCGCAAGATCGCCGGCATCAAGGAGCTCCACCCCATCCTTATTGATAACAAGGACACTAAACGCCGATGTTTGAGGCTTGCCTTCCAGGACAAGGGCGGTGATCCCCAGTCGGGCCAGTTTTTGTGAAACAAGTCCGCCGGCATTGCTCTCTTTAATCCCCCCGGTGAGCGGTGATTTGGCTCCGGCGGAAAGCCGCCCCGAATCTGCTGCAGGAGATCCTGCCAGGATACCGGGTGCAAAGATCAGTTTGTTTGCTTTCCCAAGCGGATGACAGGTGGCCGGCACTTCATCCAGTATCATTTTCGATGTGAGTGCCCGTCCCCCAAGACCGGCATATGCCTGTGGCACTTCTTCAAAACCAAAAGTTTTTTCCTGGGTATTTACCCTTAACAATTTCCCCATTTTTTCCTCCTTGGCAACGGTTAATAAAAATGATTCGCCAGTATTTTTTTAGTTGTTTTCTTCTGTCCGACGACGCGATTTTTCCCTTTTAGGTGTAGGTGTTGTCACTTTATCAACATGACCCTTTTGTCGATCCATGACGGCTTAAATGAGTATTCCACCAAATCCAGTAGAAATCAATGGGTATCATTTTTTTTTGCAAGGAATAACGTCAGTCCCCTTTGTTTTGTCTGCAGGGGATATCTTTTAATGAAGAAATATTTTATGCGGCAAAAGACTGGACTGCCAATCGCGCCAGGCCAGCAGAGAGTTTAGAGATTGAACACGTGGGCATCCATAACGCCCAATAAAATTTTACCCGGCCATGGCGGTTATTGCCATGGCCGGGACTGTGGTTAAAGCAGGGTATAGCCTGCTTCTTTCCAACCCGAGATTCCTTTATCCAGAACCTGGACATTGGTGTATCCCTCTTCCGTGTATTGTACGGCAAGACCTGCCGAAGACTTATCATCGGCTCAGCCTCAGTAAAAAATAATGCCTGTGTCTTTGGCAAGATCGGGTTTTAATTTTAAAAATTCACTCATTGGAATGGCCCCTTCAAGGTGGGCCTGGGTGTTGAATTTGTCATCATCATAAATGCAAACAAGTAAGGACAGGTTGGCGGTCACTTTTTTTTTTGCATCTGCTGCTGAAATTCTGTTCAAAGTTGTCATTTTTATCATACCTCCATGGGTTGTGAGTGTTATCCATGACTGCTGAGTCCATAATATAGGCATGAATTTTGATTGGGCAAATCGGTTTTCCGGCATACCCTCCCCAAGGCGTTAAAAATAATTTTCATTTTGTTAAAAGTCAGGGTTTTCCCGGATTGTATTTTTTTTTCAGGTGATATAAACTTGATTTTATCACTAGAATAAAAGAAATTATTCATAAAGTTTGTAATAACCAGAAAGGGTTCCAACCTTACTTAAAATGGTTAGAATACACTATTACGTATGACGAAAAAAAAACGACTTCTCCTAGTGGATAAGGAAGAGGGAGTTGTCATCTTCAAGAATATATTTGATACCATGGAGGCCATTGTTTATGTCTCTGATATAGAGACCCATGACTTAATCTACGCCAATAAAAAATTTAAAAAAACATTCGGGTGTGATGATCCAGACGCCCTTAATGGACGAAAATGCTGGCAGGTTACCCAGAAAGGCCAGACCGGTCCCTGTCCTTTCTGCACGAACAAACGCTTGATCTTAACCGATGGGAAACCGGGCGAACCGTATGCGTATGAATTTTGCAATACACGCAACCAGCGTTGGTACAGTATCGTTGACAAAGCCATTGAGTGGTATGACAAGAGAATTGTCCGGCTTGAAACGGCATTTGATATCACTGATAAAAAAGAACATGAAAAATTATTTCGGGAATTCGAAAAAGCCATTGAAACATCTAAAAAACTGGAAATCATGGGCACCCTTGCCGGTGGGGTGGCCCATGATTTTAACAATACCCTGTCCGGGATATTGGGAAACATCAATCTGGCACAGCTCAGCGCCTTTGACAGCAGCTCACAACATTATCTGGAAAATGCTGAAAAAGGGGTGATGCAGGCCAAGAGCATCTCATCAAAGTTGATCGCCTTTGCCAAAGGCAACAAACCGTTAAAAACAAAAATTGAAATTGAAACATTGATTCGTCAAATTCTTGAAACCAACCTTGATCCGAAAAAAATCCACGTTTCTTTTAAACCGGATAGAATTTGTGATGCCTTTTATGCTGACGCGGATCAACTTAAGGTGGCCATTGAAAATATACTTCAAAATTCAGTGGAAGCAATGGGGGGTATGGGCAGGATCGAGGTGGCCCTGACATCCCTGGCGCCTCCCCAAGACCCCCCCCGGATTACCATTTCCATTTCAGATTCAGGTTGTGGCATCCCCCGGGAGCAGATGGATATGATTTTCAATCCATACTTCACCTCCAAGCCCCTGGACCGGCGAAAAAGCACCGGCCTTGGACTGAGTGTTGCCTGGTCAATCATCACAAGGCACGGCGGTACGATTCATGTGGAATCAATCTTAAAAAAAGGAACAACCTTTCACATCATTTTGCCGGTTTTTGATAGAGCAACGGCAGAGGGCAGGATCAAGGAAACGCTTGAACAACCGGTTGAATCGGTTTTGAATAAGATGACAGCTCGGGTTCTGGTGATGGATGATGATGAACTGATTCTGGATGTCGTCTCCCGCCTGTTGATGCGGTTGGGATACGAAACCCTTGTCGCATCCAACGGGCATCAGGCCGTAGAAATGTGCAAAACAGCCATGGCCTGTGAAAGAAAGATTGATATTGCACTGCTGGATTTTGATATCCCGAACGGAATGGGCGGATTCCCAACCATGTCGCAGCTGAAGAAAACAGATCCGGATATCCGGGGGCTTCTCATTACCGGACACGATGATGATTTGGAAGTTAAAGATTTTCAGCAGTACGGCTTTAGCAGTATCCTTCACAAACCGTTTTCCATAACATACTTGGACGATAATATCAGGCACCTTCTGGCGCAATAAACATCCAGGATTTTTTCACCGTTTTTTGTTTTTACACAAAACATTTCCCGTCCTGGACCCTGATACATCTGCTTGCATAGGCTTCCATATCTGCGTTATGGGTCACCACAACAACCGTATGCCCATCAGTATTCAAAGATTGCAGCAATATCATGATATCTTTGGCTGTCTTTGAATCCAGGTTTCCGGTGGGCTCATCCGCCAGGATAAGGGGGGGCTTGTTTACAATAGCCCGGGCAATGGCCACCCGCTCCTGTTCTCCACCTGACAGTTGATCGGGCAGGCGGAGGGCTTTGGTTCCAAGTCCGACCCGGTCAATGACGGTCATTGCCATCTGGGTTTTCACCTTTTTTTTCTGGCCTGTGACCGCCATGGGAAGCGTGACATTCTCCAGTACGGTCAGATAGGGAATGAGTTGAAAAGACTGAAAAACAAAGCCGATATACTCACTCCTGAAATCTGCCCGTTGTTCTGCGGTTAAAGCATACAGATCAAGGGAATCTATGAAAACCTTTCCCTGGTTCGGATGATTGAGCCCCCCCAGGATAGACAGCAGCGTACTCTTGCCCGATCCGGACGGTCCCATGAGGGTGATGAACTCTTCATCATCAATGAAAAAATCCATCTGTTTAATGGCCTCTACCCGGGTATCCCCATTGAGATATGCTTTGTTTAACCCATGAACTTCGATTAAATGATTCGCCTGTGTCATTTTTATGGTTTTCCTATTTTAAAGCGCTCTTAATGCTTCGCTGGGGTCCATGTTACTGGCTTTAACCGCCGGGTAAAGACTTGCCAGCAGGCTCAGGGCAACGGCCATAAACAGGGAGACGATCCCAAGGGTTGAATTGATTCCGGCAAAGACGCCGTCTTTGATCACCATTGGAATGAGACTGCAGGCCATCAGGTTCCCGGTAACAAATCCCATTATGCCCCCAATGATCCCCAGCAATAAGGCTTCCAGTAAAATAATCTGCATGACATGCCCCCTTCTGAACCCAATGGCCCTGAAAATTCCGATTTCCCTGGTCCGTTCGTTGACGGATCCCATCATGGTGACCATGACCAGTAGGGAACCAATGAGAATGACGAGAATGGAAACCCCCAGGCTGAAAGACTTAAACATCTCAATGGACTGCATTTTGGACATGACAGCTTGTTTCATGGCGGTCACCTTTGCATGGGGAAATTTTTCTGCAATCTGCAATGTCATTTCTGAAATGGGACAACCCTGGCAAAATGCGGATATCTCCACCATTGAAAGCTTGCCTTCCTTTCCCAGAACTGTCTGTCCGGCAATTAGGCTCACCATAATGGCGTCATCCTCAGAAGCCCCGGTGGGCCTTAAAATAGCGGCGATGTTAAAAGCACGGTCTGAAAGGCGGATGGTATCTCCCACCTTATACCCCAAAAGGGCAGCCGCCCGGGAGCCCAGCATGACGTCATTCTCTCGTTCGGGAAACCTGCCTGCGCTTTTATGCCACCAGGTTTTCAAAGCCAGTTCTTGTTCAAACACGACACCCATCAACAGAACGGTTTTGTTTTTTACCGTGACAGGTCCCAGGACTTTCGGGGCGATGATGGAAAGGTTTTTATGGTTTTTTATGGTTCTGATGTCTGACAGTTTTTTCTGGTCAAATTCCCGAACCTGGTAGTTGACCCCCCCCACATTGATCCCGCCGTAATGGAGTGACAGGCGATCGCTTTTCGGGACCATGACAATATTGGCCCCAAACTGGTTGAGCCGCTGTTCAATATTCCAAGTCATGCTTTCTGTGATGGAAACAAGGGTGACAACCGTTGAAATACCCATCACAAGTCCCAGGACAAGGAACAGCATTTTGCCTTTTCTGCGTTGAATGTTACCCAAAGAGATATTATGGAGTTTCAAGGTCTTTCTCCTCCTGGTTCAAGGTGTTTTGATGTTGACGATGGTTGACCTGATTGAGCAGGGTTACCGTCAGGCCCTGCCGGTCAAACACCGCTGTGATATGGGCAATTTTTATCCGGCGGCGGTCATATGTGACCACAAGGCGGGGGGGATGCCTGCCATTATCAGTACTTTTTACACCATCAAGGGTATTGATTTCTGCGATGAGGCTTGCGGGCCAGGCAGATGCCGATTCCAGCTTGAAAATCGCATCCTCCAGATGACGTGTGGTCATATAGGACACAGCCTGGGGAACCGTGGCAATACTCAGTCCCATGAGGATGACCAACGATACGACCATGGCAATGGTGCCGAATCCCAAGCCTCTTTTTTTTATTCCCAGGACTTTTTCTCTTTTTCCGCGATATTTTTCCGGATCATATGCCATGGAAACTTCCTTTTATTTGAATTTGCAATACCAGGCATTGGTATTGATGTCCTGCATGGAAATGACCAGCATCTTCCCTGCTATTGTTCGTGCCAGCGGTGCCGGATTACATCCGCCTTTGACCACATTGATCCGTTCCGTGCCAAACCGCCTGTTGCAATTGGTGCAAATCATGACATTGCCGTCCTGAACATATCCTTTGCCGGATCGGTAACAGACATCACAGGAATCAATGGCGGCCCGGATCACCCCATCTTCACTTTGAACCAGAAAAAAATCTACCCGGGTTCCATCATCGGCGTTTACCTGAAAATAATGGGCTTTCCCATCATTAAGCGTTTTGATGGGAATCAACAAATTCCCTTCTGAAGGGGTTAACAGTTTAAATTTATTTCTAAAAAATGCAGATGCCGTGGTTCCCGCCAACAATAGTACGAGCAGGAGGGTGATGGGGAGGATTGTTTTATGAAATATGGTCATTGGGATTTCCTTATCGATTAAAGGGTTGATGGCGAAATACCCGGCAGGGTGCAGCAGGTATCCTCCGGTGGTGTGACCCGGTGGGATGAACCTCGATTTTCACCGCTGTTCCCGGGCGGACCTTCCCTGCTGCAGCAACGGCCGCCATTGGATGCAAAACCGGTTCTTCTGGAGTCAAGATGAGCAAAGGATTCTTTTTGAGAAATAATACCAATGGTTTCCAGCTTTCCCGGATACCCGATTTCAGAAAGTTTCCGGGATATTTTTTCATCCGTTAACGGGGCCGTGAAATCAATGGCAATTAATTTTCTGAACAGATTGGCCCCAAATCCTGAATACCCTTCCAACGATGCAAGGCGGTCAGCAATAATGGAAAAGCAGCTTCCACAGGACAGGTTGTCTATCTTTATAATTGCTCGATTTATCGGTTTGATCTGGGGAGGGGCAGCCCATGCCCACCCTGCCGGTAACACCATGCCCAATACAACAGATCCCCAAATGATATACAATGATTTCTTCACAGAACCCTCCTTTTTTGAATCTCTTTTTATGGCAACACACTCCCATAATTCAAAAGTTGTGCCAACAGGTCCTGTTTGATGAAATTGGATTCTAATGTACTGAAAAGCGCAGAAACGCGTTAAAAGGTGCACCCGGCAAAAGCCAGCGAAAAGAAAGGCAGTTGAAGACTATTCCCCAGGCAGGTGTGGAATAGTCTACAGGGTTAAAGGCCATACTTTTCCAGCCGGTATAAAAGAACGTGTCGGGGTATTTTTAACAACCTGGCTGCCTGGGAACGATTTTGATCCGCTTTTTCAAGGGCTTTTATAATATAAGTTTTTTCAATATCCTCTAAAGCAATGCCGTCATCGGGTATTACCGGTGAAAGGATATCTGCCAAGGGCTTGTTGACAATGAATTGAAGGTCTTCAGGTCCAATCACACGATGCTTTCTTAAAATAATACATCGTTCAACAACATTCTGCATTTCCCGGATATTCCCTGGCCATTGATAGGCTTCCAGTATCGCCAGGGCCTGGGGGGAGAAGAGAACATCCCGGGGGGCATCAAATTTTTTTAAAAAATGGTTTACCAGGGCAGGGATATCTTCGGTGCGTTCCCTCAATGGGGGGATAAAAAGGGGGATGACACTCAGCCGGTAATATAAATCTTCCCGGAAGGTTCCTTCTGTAATTTCTTTTTGAAGATCAAGATTGGTGGCCGCAATAATTCGGATATCAACACGCCTCACCCTTTCCGATCCCACCGGCTGGACTTCTTTCTCCTGGATGGCCCGTAACAGCTTTACCTGGATATCCGTCGTCAGTTCACCGATTTCATCCAGGAACAATGTCCCGCCGGAAGCGGTTTGGAAATGCCCTTTTCTGTCCTTTATGGCGCCGGTAAAAGATCCTTTCACATGGCCGAACAGCTCGCTCTCTATGAGTCCGGCAGGAATGGCCGCACAATTAATGGCCACCATTGGCCCCTGGCTTTTCGGGCTGTTCTGGTGTATCAGCCTTGCCAGCACTTCTTTGCCTGTGCCTGATTCACCGGAGATTAACACCGTTGCTGAACTGTTGGCTGCCCTGGATGCCGTGTTCAACAATTCTTTCATGACGGAACTGGCAGACACGATCCCCTGGGTACCGGTCAGGCGGTTAATTTCATTGGTCTGCAGTTTGGTTTTAAACCGTAATCCCCTCAGTTCCAATGCCTTTTTACAGGATAGAATCAGGGTATCCCGGTCAAAGGGTTTGGTGATAAAATTGAACGCCCCCTTGTTCATGGCCTGAACGGCCATTTCAATGGACCCGAAAGCCGTCATGATAATCACTGGGATATCCGGGGCCTCTTTTTTTATGTGTGTGAGAATTTCAAGCCCGTTCATATCCCCCAATTTAACATCTGTCACCACAAGGTCCGGAGAAAGGGTTTCGAAATATGCCAGGCCGTCTTTTCCCGACGCTGCTGTAACGACATTAAAGCCTTTTGCGGCCAAATTGTATTCTGTTAACCGTCTAAGACTTTGGTCGTCATCAATCAATAAGATTACATCAGACATGTTGGATACTTTCATTGTTTGAAAAAGGGGTTTCAGGTAAAAATATTGAAAAGCGGGCACCGCCCAGGGTAGCTCGGTCAATGGTTATGGTTCCCCCTAAGCGTTCAACCACCCGTTTTGAAATGGAAAGTCCAAGGCCGGTCCCGTTTTCCTTGAACGTGACAAAGGACTGGAACACCTCCTGGACAAGGTTTTCGTCTATACCGGGGCCGTCATCTGAAATTTGAATAAGGCCGCCGTTTTCGTGTTGACAAAAATCAATGATGATGCGGCCGTTTTTTTCCACCGCATCAATCGCATTGATAATGATATTCATCAACACTTGAATCATGGCGGCCTCATCTGTCAAAAACCGGTTTCCGCTGGTTGCCGGGTTGACGGAAACCTGGATGGCTTTTTCCTTAATCCTGGCATCAAGCAAAGAGACCACCCGGCGGATAATCGTCCCAACGGATTCCTGCCGGCCGCTGTCATTGTGATGGTGACCCCGGCAATATTCCAGGACATCGTTCACTGAATGATTCAGCCGTGAAATTTCAGAGCGCATGATGTTAATAAATTCATGTTTTGGATGGTCTTCGGATACTTCATCCGCCAGGATTTCAGCAGCCCCTTTTATGGAAGCCAGCGGATTTTTTATTTCATGGGCCAGGGAAGCGGACACATGGCCCAGCATGGAAAGCATCTGGCTTTGCCCCAGTTGTTTTTCCGCTTCTAACAGCTGGGAGGCCTGTTCGTGAAGGCGTTGATATGATCCGGTCAATTTTTCCGAAAGGGTTTTATATTTTTCCCTTAATTTGGTTTCCCTGCTGGAAATAAGGCCGATCACAATGCCTGCTGCCAGGTAAAAGACAATTTCCGACAATTCACTGAAATAGGCTTGCGGCCCTGCTGCCCAGAACATATAAAGATGCGGAACAAATGCCAGGCAGGACAGAACCGCAAGACAAATCCCTCCCCGCAACCCGTACAGGATGGCACCGATGGCAATGGGAAAATAGCTTAATCGACGGTAGGTGTCATGGTAAAAAATCATGTACCCCGGGGTAAGGGCGTGAAGGACACCAATCCCGGCAACAACGGCCAGGAGCAGGTAAAATAAAATACATTTCATATTGAGTTTCATGGCCAATCCTGGGAAGACAACACTATCCAGTTTTTAAACTCAATAGATCGTCGGGTCTGAATTTTGTGAGCGGTTTCCATGATATTCAAAGTATCTTAAGAAAACAGTGAATTTACAAGGGTTAATTCATCTTTTTCACAAATGGCTGACGCTGTTGCGAGAGAAAAAGGGGCCATGCTAACGGTCTGTTCTTGTTATTTATTATTAAACGGGTTAAAATTTTAAAATTAAACCTTGCAAAGGAATATATATGGACAACACGGATAACCGGTATAGAGACTATCTTGACATATTGCATGAAGAGCTTGTGCCGGCCATGGGCTGCACAGAACCTATTGCTGTCGCGTATGCTGCAGCCCGGGCCAGGGCGGTCTTGGGTATCCAGCCGGACCGGGTCGTGATTGAAGCCAGTGATAATATAATTAAAAACGTCAAAAGTGTGGTCGTTCCCAATACGGGCAGCCTAAGGGGTATTGAAGCTGCAGCGGTTGCAGGGATTGTGGCGGGTGATGAAGACAAGGTGCTTGAGGTTATCTCCTCTGTGGATGATGAAGGGCGGAAGAAAATTAAACATTTTCTTGAGAGCAGGGACGTAACAGTTTGTAAATCAACAAGCCCTTTGACATTTGATTTGCGTGTTACCGTTTTTAAAGGAGAGTCAAAAGCATGTGTGAAGATTTCCCACTTTCATACCAACATCGTCTTGATAACAAAAGATGATGAAATCATTTTCCAGAATCAGGACTGTGATGAGATCAATACTGCCGGCCTGACCGATCGTTCCATGATGAATGTGAAAGATATTCTTGACTTTTCCGAATCCGTAGACATATCTGAAGTCGAGGATCTGCTGCAACGCCAGATTGAATACAATACCCGTATTGCAGCGGAAGGTCTTAAGGGGGATTGGGGGGCCAATATTGGCTCCGTCCTGCTTGAAATCTGGGGGGATGACATAAAGACACGGGCGAAAGCAATGGCGGCTGCAGGATCTGATGCCAGAATGAGCGGATGTGGACTGCCGGTTGTGATCGTATCAGGGAGTGGGAATCAGGGAATCACCGCTTCAGTTCCTGTGATTGAATATGCCAAAGAACTGGGTGTTAAAAAAGAGGCTTTGTATAGAGCCTTGGTCGTGTCCAATCTGGTTACCATTCATCAGAAAACCGGCATTGGACGGTTGTCAGCCTATTGCGGGGCCGTCAGTGCCGGTGTGGGTGCCGGTGCTGGAATCACCTGGCTTCATGGCGGCCGATTTGTGGAAGTCGCCCACACAATTGTCAATGCCCTTGCAACGGTATCCGGGATCATCTGTGATGGTGCCAAACCGTCATGTGCTGCTAAAATTGCTGCTGCCATTGACGCGGGGATTTTAGGATTCCATATGTATCAAAAAGGGCAACAGTTTTATGGCGGGGACGGGATCGTCAAAAAAGGGGTTGAAAACACAATCGCCAGCATCGGCCGGCTTGGCCGTGATGGCATGCGTGAAACCGATAAAGAGATCATCCGCATCATGTTAGGAGAATGATTATCCCAGATTTAGACATCTGCCGGTTTCAAGAGAAACTGGTGACATGGTATCAGGCCCATCATCGACAGCTGCCCTGGCGGGAAAGCAATGATCCGTACCGTATCTGGATATCCGAGGTCATGCTTCAACAGACCCAGGTCAAAACGGTTATTTCGTATTTTTATAAGTTTATTCATCACTTTCCCACCCTTGACGAGCTGGCACAGGCGGACCTTGAAAGGGTCCTGAAAATGTGGGAAGGGCTTGGATATTATGCCAGGGCCAGAAATTTTCATAAAGCCGCCAAGCGCATATCAAAGGACTTGAACGGGATCATACCGGATGATTTTTCCCAATTTAAAACCTTACCCGGTGTAGGCGATTATATTGGTGCCGCCGTCCAGAGCATTGCCTTTGGCCATCCGTTTGCGGTTGTGGACGGCAATGTCAAACGGGTTCTGGCAAGGCTGTATTGCCTCAGGCATCCGGTGAACAAATCGTCTTCCCATCAATATTTTAAAGGTCATGCCGACCTTTTGCTGGAGAAAAAAGATCCAGGGACATTTAACCAGGCCATGATGGAACTGGGGGCATTGATCTGCACCCCAAGAAATCCGCAATGCACGGTTTGCCCTGTGTCCCAGTTCTGCAAAGCTTTTTTATCCGATAGAATGGACGAATACCCCCGGCGGGTTAAGGCTAAAAAGGTTCCCACTTACCATATTGCCGCAGGAATTGTCCGAAAAAAAGGTCAGATGCTGATCACCCGGCGGAAACTGGATGGTCTGTTGGGTGGATTATGGGAATTTCCAGGGGGAAAGCTTAAAACAGGAGAAGATGCTGCCTCGGCCTGTATTCGGGAGATACAAGAAGAAACCGGTATTTGTGTGCAAACAGACGCTCACCTGACAACCGTTCATCATGCCTATACCCATTTTAAAATTCAAATGGACATTTACTATTGTACCTATGTCTCCGGCAGCGTTCATTTAAACGGACCCATTGATTTTAGATGGATCAGGCTCAAAGAGCTTGACACGTTTGCCTTTCCAAAAGCCAACTTAAAGTTTATTCCCATGATCGAAGAAAACTTAAGCCATTCTGTTTGACGTTTGCTTTCAATTATCTGTACCGTTGTTTTTACCTGGAGCCGAAAGGAATCCATCTGATTTGGAATAAAAAAAAACATTTTCCCATCATAAATTCAAATATGTTTTGTCCTTAAATTAAATGCAAACAATTGAATTGATCCATAACCTGATTAGTATATGTAAAGGCAACATCAGGAAAGGATCATATGATATTTAAAAAAACCATATCCAGAAAAGAATTTAAAACGCTTACATATCCGCACATGAAGCTGTTATACAATGTAGCGCTTAGATACTGCGGGAATGTGTTTGATGCAGAGGATATTGTCCAGGAAACTTACTTGATGGCCTTTAATAAATTTCATCAACTAAGGGAAAAATCAAAATGTAAGTCCTGGATGTTAACCATATTGAGAAACAATTTTTTAAAAAATTATCAAAAACAGAAAAGTAGGCAAAAGCTGTCAGAGATCGATTACATAAATTTTTTAAAAACCAGTCTGTCTGTGGATACGGCAGAAAAAATGCTTGAAAAAGCAATGAATCAGCAACTGGTTCAAGAGGCAATAAATCAATTGCCGATAAAATATAAAGAGGTGTTGCTTTTGTATTACATGGATGAAATGTTGTATAAAGAGATTGCAGATGCCCTGGAAATTCCCATTGGTACAGTCATGTCCAGACTGACACGGGCAAGGGAAAGCGTAAAGATTATTTTATTGAAACAGATGACGTCATTGAATAATATAGTAAATGTTAATTTTAAGACAACCGGTACCCTTAAAAGAAAATGAAGTGTAACGATTTTCAACATTGGCTCTTAACCCGAGATATTTTTACGGATGAGGAAAACCCTGATGTGCTGGATCATCTGAAAGGGTGTGCCAGCTGTAGAAACCTTTATACCATTGATTCAAAACTTGAAGAGACTATCATACGGGCTTTTCACCAGCAGGAAGTCCCCAAGGGCCTGCCGGAACAGATTGAATTGAGCCTTGACCATGTGAAAAATCCCACTAGACTGACGCCGCATAAAATAGTCGGTTTTGCTGCTGGTATTGCCCTGGTGGTAATAATATCCATGGTGATGTTTAACAAGCCGTCTCATTATCAAACGCTTCAGCAATTGAGTGAAAAAGCCATTGTTAGGCATCTCAAAGGAGATATGACCCTGTCATTTGGTGCGGATGAAATTGAACAGGCCGTGGCCATGCTGAGCCAGGAACTCAAGTTTAAAGTTATTCTTCCTGATTTAAAGGCTCAGGGATATGTCCTGCTGGGGGGAAGGTGCTGTGTTCTCGGCAAATGCAAAACAGCATATCTTTTTTATAAGAAAAACGATAAAATTTGTTCCCTGTTTATTCTGGACTATGGGCACCTTGATTTTCAGATGGCTGAAGGCAGCCGGTTCAGCAACGATACAAAAGGCTGTCATACCGATATCTGGAAAGAAAAGGGACAGGTCTATGCAATGGTTTACTGATCCGAAGTAACACATTGCAGGTCTTGCCACATTGTGGTATTGTTTTGGGATATGGACAGTGGTTTACAAAAGGACACACGGGTGAAAGGGGGGATTGACAAATGCCTTTCTTCACAAAGGATAAGCAGACATCACGCTCTAGAACAAGGGGGTAAAATGAAAATTGTTTCCATTGCTGTCAGCAGGAAAAAAGGGACAACCAAAAAATGTATCCAACAGGCGGAACTCATAGAAAATCACGGGATCAAAGATGATGCCCATGCGGGTGACTGGCACAGGCAATTAAGTTTTCTGGCGTCGGAAAGTATTGAAAATGCCAGCAGCGAGGCGTTTAAACTGAGCTTTGGGGATTTTGCTGAAAATATCGCAACCACCGGGATTGATTGGAAAACACAACCCATTGGCCAACAGTTTAACCTGGGGGAAGATGCGATTGTGGAAATTACCCAGATTGGAAAAGAGTGTCATCAAAAATGTGCTATTTTTTATCGGACCGGGGATTGCATTATGCCCAAAGAAGGTGTATTTGCTAAGGTTCTCAACGGTGGCATCATTAAGGTTGGAGATAAGATAGAACGGGTTGTCAAATAAGATGGACAACCGGATGGATAAAAGATAAGGAATTTGTTAAGGACACTGCATGAGTTATAAGATCGAGTTAACCGATGCCTTTAAAGGCTATACCTATGATCAGGACAAAATCATGTCTCCGGAAGAGACGGTGGCAAGGTTTAAACAGAAAACAGGCCGCCTGAATCTTGATATTTTAAGCCGAACCCAGAGGATTGATAACGGACGGCTGGGCATACCGGTTTTTTTCAGTGAATGCGGCACCGATGCCATGCAGGTGATTGGAACTAAAAAGCAGATGGGCAAAGGCGGGACCCCTGACCAATCCGAAGCCAGTGCCGTGATGGAGCTTGCAGAACGATTTAGTTTTTTTTCGTTTATGAAACAAGAAGATCACTTTTTTTATTCAACCCCGAAACAAGTGGGAGAAAAAGCCCTTGCCTATGAACAGATCATAAAATCCGTTCATGATAACACCGAAGATGCCATGCGGGTAAAATCGATTTTTGATGACCTGCCGTTAAAATGGACCAACGGATATAACCTGACAAAAAAACAAGCCGTTCTGATTCCCTTTAACTGGTTCTACATGATTAATGAATTCAATGGTCCCAGTGCAGGGAATTGCACGGAAGAAGCCTTAAGTCAGGGGATTTGCGAACTGGTCGAGCGGCATACCTCTTCCATTATCAGCCATGGAAATTTGAAAGTTCCCCAAATTAATCTTGCCTCGTTCACAGACCCGCTGGTCATTGAGATGCTGGACAATTTTAAAAAAGAAGGGATAAAGGTCTATGCATCAGATTTTTCTCTGGACACGGGTATCTCCACCATTGGTGTCCTTGCCTGGGACCCTGCCACCTTTCCGGATTTAAGTGAGATTGTCTGGACGGCGGGAACATCACCGGACCCCCAGAAAGCCATGAGCCGTGCCCTTACGGAAACAGCCCAGCTTGCCGGAGATTTTAACACCGGTTCCAATTATGTGGCCAGCGGCCTGCCGAAATTTACCAATATTGAAGCGGCCCGGTTTATTACCCATCCTGGAAAAACAATCAACATGGATGCCTTGCCCGATCTTTCCAGTAACAACATTAAAACCGAGGTGGAAAACCTGATCCATGCCCTGGATAAACGGGGATATCAGGTGCTTGCCATCAGCACCCTGCATGATGACCTCAAGGTGCCGGCCTTTTATACGATTATTCCCGGCGCACATTTCCGGGAGAGAGCTGCTGCTGCCAGTGTGGGCATGTTTTCTGCCCGACTCATCACGGAAAGTTTTGATCCTGTCCAGGCCCTGTGCCGTCTGGACGACCTGGAAACGGCCTTGCCCGGCAAATACTATACCAGTTTTTACAAGGGCCTGATGCACAGCGCGATGGATGACCCCAAAACCGCGTTAACGGAATTTGAGGCGGCATTGAACCGGGATCCGGCACGGCTGAACATGCCCGATATCTGCTCCCATATGGGGGCCTGCCTAAAAGATCTTGAACACTATGAACGGGCCATCAAGGTCTGCCAACAGGGACTTGAAATTGATGCCCAGCGCCCGGATATGTTAAATACCCAGGGGGTCTGCTATTTTATGCTGAAACAGCATAACACCGCCATCACCTGTTTTGAAACAGCCCTGGAGGTAGACCCTTCCCTTGCCATCAACTATGCGAATATCGGTTCAAATTACAGGGAACTGGGCGAAAATCAGCTGGCCGTCAAATACTATGAAATGGCCCTGAAAATTGACCCATCCATAACCTTTGCCCGGGAGAATATTGAAAAACTGACCCCCTTCTAAGAGAAGAACTCAACGCTTCTTGATGTATCAAACACTTGTGCGCCGCTGAGACACAACCTGCAATACAAATTTGTATCAAAATGATATTTGGAACGATTAACATCAGAAATTCTCATCAAAATTCTGATGTTTTTCTTGTGGCACAAAACTTGTAGTGATATCCTCTGAAAATCAATTGTGTTTTAAGGTCCGTTGTGCATGGCGTTTAATCACTTAATGATAAGGAGAAAAAAGCATGAAGAAAGTATTGATAGCATATACCAGCAGAGCCGGTACCACTGAAAAAATGGCCAACTATTTGGCAGAAGGTATTCGAATGTCTGGAAATGAAACAAAAGTTGCAAAAATTTCATCGTTAAAAAATGAGAAGGACTTGTCCGGATTTGACGGATATCTTTTCGGATGCCCAACCTATCATAAAGATATGACCAGTGGAATGAAGCAATTTCTTTTTTTAGCTGAAAAAGCCAATTTAATCGGAAAGATGGGAGGCGCTTTTGGGTCTCATACCCATAGTGGAGAATCCGCCCCCATGATTTTTGACACCATGCAGCACGTCTTTAAAATGGATGTGCTGGACCTGGGGCCTTTAAATCTAACCGAAGCGATCATGGAAACGGATGAAGGCCTGAAAGCCTGTCAGCAATATGGGAAGGCATTGGGTCAGAAATTCGACGGGTAACCATTTCATCAACGGCTAATCATCAACTATAGGAGAGGGACGATGGCAGAAAAACTAAAGGCGGGATGTGCACGTCCGTCAGGTGGACCAGTGGAAGACCCATCCCCTGAGGAATCAACTGAAAATCAAACCCAGAAAAAGGAGACCAGGCCAATGATGCAAGTTGGAAAAAAAGCACCGGATTTTACGGCTCCCGGTTATCAGAACGGAACGTTTAATACGATAAAATTATCAGATTACCTGGGTAAATGGGTCCTTCTTTGTTTTTATCCTGGGGATTTTACTTTTGTCTGAGCAACTGAGATTTCAGCAGTTGCTGAAAAATACGCCGAATATCAGACATTGGGAGTGGAAGTATTGTCCATGAGTGTTGATAGTATGTTTGTACACAAAATGTGGGATGATCGAGAACTTTCCAAAATGGTAGAGGGGGGCGTGCCATTTCCCATGTTGTCTGATGCCGGCGGGAGAGTCGGTAAGGTGTATGGTGTTTATGATCAAGACGCCGGCGTGGAAATGAGGGGACGATTTATCATCGATCCGGATGGTATTGTTCAAGGGTATGAGGTCTTAACCCCGCCCGTGGGACGAAATATAAATGAAACATTGCGGCAGGTTCAAGCCTTTCAGCTGGTAAGGGCGACCAAAGGCGCAGAAGCAACCCCTTCCGGCTGGAAACCGGGCAAGATGACCCTCAAGCCCGGACCTGAACTGGTCGGGAATGTGTGGAAGGAATGGAAAACATCCATGGCCTTTGATTAACTCAACTTTCCGGGTTGGCCATGCTTGGGGTCAGGCTTTCCTTTAAAGCGGAAGACTGGAAGACATGAGAGGGGAACGGCAGCAGGGGGTTGTTTGTTGATTAAACTGCCCCGGGGATACCGTTTAGTCGCCGTCCTGTTTCCCTTCTGGTTTTTTTGAAATAAGATATTGAATCTGGATTTTATTGTTGTTTTCCAATTTAAGGGATGCCGGGTTTAAAACCAGACCAACCGAGGCTGTACCGGACTCCGTGAGTGTGTCCAATGAGATCGGTTCTGTGAAAAGGGTGGCCATGTCCTGGAGTATCAACCCCCCGCCAATGACCCGAATGGTTTGGGGAATGGCCTTTGCCTCTGTCATGACAAGCCCTTTGGGCAGTTTTCCTATCCAGTACGGCTGGATGGGGAGGTCTTTTTTCATCAGGGTATCCAGGCTGATATCCAGTTCTGTGGGGTCTATCTTTTTCAACCGGATCCCCGGGGGAAGTACAATGTTTTCCCGGGTGATGGACAGTTTGTTCATGCCGACCACAGAATGGGTCAGGTTGAGTTTGACCTTGATCTGATCCGGTTTGATGGCATTGATTAGCGGCTTGGCACCGCTGATCAAAAGCTTAACATTGGATGCAGAAGAAGAGATGATTTCCATTTTTTGATCCGGGTTCATAAACTCCACTGGAACATCCTGTGTGGCAAAGGTTTCCATCCCTGTTGAAAAGCGGAGCCAGATACCAGTAATGCAGAACAGGCAGATCGTTCCAGCCGTGACAAGTTCGATGGTCTGATGTCTAAATCCTTTTTTTGATGAATCATCTCCGGTATGTTCCCGGAGTTGTTTTTCAAGATCGGCCCGGTTTTTAATGGCATAGAATTGATTTTCTTTGAACAGGGAAACCTTTCCCCGTTCTTCTGAAACAACAATGACCAGAGCATCTGTTAATTCTGTCAGCCCGGAGGCCGCCCGGTGCCGGGTTCCGAAAAAAGAGGGCAAGTCCCCTCTTTTTGACAAGGGAAGAATCTGACCAGCGCTGATGATCCGATCCCCCTGTATGATCGTGGCACCGTCGTGGACGGGATTGTCGGGCCAGAAAATGCTCACCAGGATTTCCTGTGACAACCGGCCATTCAGCCGAACCCCCCCTTGAACGACCGAGGCCAGTCCTTGCTTTAAGGGCAGCACGATCATGGCACCGATTTTTTTTTCCGCCAGTTCATACACACTTTCAACAATGATATTCAAAGGGGTATGAAATTGATATCGGGGGATTCCCCATAAAATGGATTTCAGATCTTTGGTCTGCAGAACGCTGGAGATTTCATTTCTGAAAATAATAATGATAATAAAGGCTGCCACGGTAATAAAGCCCTGCATGGCCCAGTTGGTTATGATCAGGCCTAAAGGGACGGCGGTCTGACTGACGGCCCAGAGCGCACAAACGGCCACCAGTACCCGGATGACATTGGTTCCCCGGAAAAGCACATAGAGCCGAAATAAAATATAGCTGTTCAGCAGTATATCCAGTGCATCCTGCCAGCGAAGCCCGGAGAATAAATAAAAAAACGGTTCCATCATCAATCAGTCTGCCATGCTGAATCTTAAGGTTTTCAATAGGGTGTCATCAACATCCCGTATTTCGACACGCCAGGGCCCCTTGTCCGCATTCCGGATCTGCATACTGCTGAAAGAAGACCATTTGGGTGGAGAAAGGGTCAGCCGCATGGTGAAAATCAATTTATCTTTTTTATACCATTTGTGAAAAATATAGGTTTTTTCAAACACCGGATCAAAATTTGAAAAACAGAAAACCTCCCCCTGGGAGATGGAAAAAACCACGGCCGGGTTAACCGGTTTAAAATTTTCAATGGATTCACACATGACAGCCTGGGTCAATATCATTTTTGACGCTGACGGTTCTGAGCTGACAGCATAGGGGAGCCATAAGCAGATGACAACAATAATAAAAAGGGCGGGTATTGATTTGCCGGGAACCTGTAGTTTCATGTCTACCACTATATCGAATGCCGTATTTTTTTCAAGACTAAACCTCATGCATCCGGGAAAAAAGGGGGGGCAAACCGCTAATTTATGGGAAGCCTGGCAATTTTAAGTGAAGAACCATCAACCCGGTTGTCACCAGTGCCAGCGCGGCCAGAAGATGAGACGTCACAGGTTCGCCCAGAATTAGCCATCCAAAGCATACCCCGGCGATGGGCATCAAAAAAACAAATGAATGCAGTGAAGCGGCACCATATTGTTTTAATAATGTATTCCAGGCCACAAAGCCCAAAGAGGCGATGGCGATGCTCTGGTATAGCAGGGCCCAGATAATGGTCCGATCCAGTCGGATCACCATGGCTGGGTCCAATAGTACCCCGCAGGCCAGCAACAGGGGGGCTGCAAGCAAGAACGGATAGAGGACCAGGTGGAAGGGCTCAAAATCCTGGATCACCTTTTTTGTGAAAATGATTCGGCAGGCCCACACAAAAACCGCCGCCAGGACAATCAGGTCACCGGTCTGGTATCCAGATCCCATCCCTTCCTTGTCCATGAGGATCAAAAAAACGCCGGAAAACCCCATTAACATGCCCACCACTTTTCTGGGGGTGATACGGTCTCCGGGAATAAAAAAATGGGATAAAACAAGCACAAGAAAGGGGAGCAAATTGGTGATCAGGGCACCGTGGGAGGCATTGGTTTTGGTCATGCCAATGTAAAACAGGGACATTTGAGTCGCCAAAATCATTCCCAGGGTAAGGGTCGAGCCCCATAAGTGTTTTTGTATTTTTAACGGTTGCCGACTCAACAGGGCCCACAATAGGATAACAACTGCGGCAATGGCAAATCGAATACCTGCATTTGTGAAAGATCCCAATCCGGCCAGGGTGATTTTAACGGCCACAGGATTGGCACCGAATATGATGCACAATAAAACAATGGCGGTGGTGGTGACGGCTGAAAACTCATTTTTAGAGGTCATGGTCAGGTCTTTAAAGGGCTTCCTGGGTAAGTATTTTATCCCTGTCGGTTTTTTTGGCCAGGGCAAGCGCATCATCTGCTTATTTTATAAGGTCATCAAGGGTTATATCGGCATTTCCAACTCCTATTGCCCAGCCCGCAGCTACAGAATGACCTGTACGTCATGGCGTGATATCAAAAATATCATTGTATGTCAAAATATCAGCAAAAAGTGATTTGTAATTTCATCCATCTTTTACAAAACCTGCCGTCTTTCTTACCCGTTAACCGGTTGAAATCGCAGAGGACATGAAATCAAAGAAAATCAATCTCGGCCTTGCTGGTAGCTTCTGCCGCCAGTCGTTCGAGACGTTCTTCAGCATATTCAGTCAACAGATTGAGGTGTTTGGAGATCTTGCTCCCCCTCTCGGACCAAATTTTCTGAACATAGAATTTTGCGAAAATCTTTAATCAAAGGCCTCGTATAAATTTTTTTTGGGCTGGTTTTATATGATTTGTCCTTGCGGACGAGCCCCTTACCGGTGGTCATGCCAAGGTATTCCCAGTTGGCAGCTTGATAGCAGGTTCCATGGAAAAATTGTGGATCAACAAAGGTCTCCATTAAAACCGGCTGAAACCCCCATTTTTCATGCCAGTCATCTCGTATTCTGCGGGCAATCTTCCCCAATGTGTGACTGGCAAGATTCTTGATGGTGACCCAGGGAAAAATCAAAAATCGAGAGTTATTAATCACCCATGCCAAATTGTTCAGTCGTTGGTTGGTTGTCCATCCGATCCATTTGTCTCTTGCCTGCATTGATTTTGCTGCTCCTGAAAATAATATGCAACCCAGAGTGGTGTGGTCATTGTTGATGAAATACCGTATAACATATCCAAATGGCCGGCTATAGCCAAGATAATGATACCGCAACATATACTCATTCCAGAGTGTGATATTCTCCTTGTCTGTTACGACCTCCAGATGAATACTACAGAAATTACCGGCGATGCTATTGATAACTGGTTGGGGGTTCGTTCTGGAAGTGAATACGATGGTTTGTTTGTTTGGTTTGCCTTGAATTTTTTTTTCAGGAAGGTGCAAAATCCCCTTGGCTTCTAATTTTTCCAACATCTTCAGGCAGGCATCCTGTTTATTGCTGCCCGCAGCTGTCCGCCAGTTCAAATGTTCACAAATTGTTTCTGTTAATTCAGAACGACTTAAATTGGAAAACAGCTGGACAGTTTCCTGTACAATTTTTATTTCTTTATGGGTAACGGGACGACCGCAGCAAACCATGGCAGGATCCGTTTTGTCAAGCATCGCTTGGTTCCTTCTTGTTTGGTTCATATTTTTAGGGAGTAAGAATCTCCGTATATATTTTATCCACAGCACACATAAGAACCATTTGGTTCCGTTTGTCCCATCTGATGTCTCTTGAATGTTGGCGATGCTCTTCCCTGCGGCCCCGCACTGGATTCGGCAGGGGTGTCAGGGTTTTTATTAACGAAAGAAAGCCATCTGTCTTTGCATATAAATGGCTTCCGTTTTGAAGTTCGTCTGCCAAGGGTTTCAGTGCTTCAGTGCCAGCACTATTTTGTTATAAAAACGGGACATTCTGCCTTATGAAGCACCTGGTGGGCGACACTGCCGAGAAGCAATCCGGTAAAATCCGTAACCCCTCTTGACCCCATAACGATCAGGTCGATTTTTTCAATCCTGGCCACCTCGGGTATTTTGTTGCCTGGAGCCCCTTCAAGAATACGGATATCAAATGCGACATCTCCTTGTTGAAGCAGTTCTAAAAAGGGCTGGACAAGCGCTTCCGATGATTTGTTGATTTCATCAATGGCCTGCTGGAAATACGGTTCTGCCAGGACAATGGGAAACCGTGCATGGCAGTGCAGCAGGATGATTCTGGCATCTAACAGTTTTGCAAGTTCAATGGTATTCTGGGTTGAGCGCATTGAATGATCTGACCCATCAACCGGGTTCAGTATTTTTTTAATATTCATTTTCGCCTCCTTTTCAGCCTGTTTTGTTAAGGCTGATATCCTGTTCAAAGTATAATCTCTTTCCGAAAGAATGTCACTTGATTTGTCGACATAATAAAGTAAATATTGACAAAAAAAGCCGCCATTTGATACTTGATGTCTCAACTTTCGGAGTTGGTCATTTCTACATGGGGTCAGGCTTTCCTTATGGCACTTTTTACCCGTCTGGTTATGAAATAGTATAAAAAGCACAATAAAAAAAGCCTGACCCCATTGATTAAAGCTAACGTCCGAAAGTTGAGTGGATGTTTATCAAAGCAAAAGGACAAAAGGAATAACCGAATAATGCAAAAAAAAAATAATTATCATTTTGAAACACGGGCAATTCATGAAGGGGAAACAGGAGATGGATGGTCGGGTGCAACCCTTCCTCCCATTTTTCAAAGCGCTGCCCATTACCATGAGAGCGCCGAAAGCTTGAGCAAAACGTTTGCCGGTGAAACCCAGGACCATATTTATATGCGGTTGAGCAATCCGACAAACCGGTTTCTTGAACAAAAGCTGGCTGCCCTGGAATCCGGTGCAGGTGCTGTGGCAACAGGTTCCGGCATGGCCGCCATTAACAATGCCTGCATGACCCTGCTTCGATCGGGAGATGAATTTGTCGCCAGCAGATCTCTTTTCATGTCTTCCTATACACTTTTTACCACTATTTTTAAAAAATACGGCATTCGCGTTCGACTGGTTGATCCGTTGAATCTTGATGATATTGAGCAGGCCATCAATGAAAAGACACGCTTTGTTTATATGGAAACCATCACCAACCCGGGAATGGAAATTGCCGATATCAAACAGATTGCACAGATTTCCCACACAAAGGGCATCCCGCTGATGATCGATAACACCCTGGCTTCCCCCTGGCTTTGCCGGCCCATTGAACTGGGGGCAGACATTGTGCTGCATTCAACCACCAAGTACCTGTCCGGTCATGGCGGTGCACTGGGGGGCGTGGTGGTGGATGCCGGAAACTTTGACTGGACCCGTGAAAGATTTTCTGATTTTGCGCCCTTTGTTGAACAAAGGGGACGTCTTGCCTTTCTGCACCGGTTGTTCAAAGAGATTCATGTCAATTTTGGTACCACGCCTGCCCCCCTCCATTCCTATCTGACCGCCATTGGATTGAATACCTTAGGCCTTCGCATGGAACGTCATATGGAAAATGCCATAAGGGTGGCCGATTTTCTCAAAGACCAGCCAAAGGTTGAATGGGTCAATTTCCCGGGGTTTGAGGATCATGGGTGTCATGAGATGGCCAAAACACAGTTTTGCAACAAAGGCTTCGGTGCCATGCTGACCTTTGGGCTAAAGGATCAGGCAGCGTGTTTCAAGTTCATTGATCATCTGGATATGATTTTAAATATCGCCAATCTCGGTGACTGCAAAACCTTGATTATTCATCCGTATTCATCCCAGTATATTTCCTTTTCCCCGGCGCTTAAAAACAAACTGGCCGATCCTCAACTGCTGCGATTTTCCCTTGGTGTGGAGCATGCTGAAGATATTTGCAATGATGTCGCACAAGCCCTTGAGGCGATATAACCGGTGCGTGAGGGGATTAAATCCCTTGTGAGTGATTTTGGGATGTGGTAATGTGAAATACAGAAATTCACTTTTTTCAGGAGGTTCTTATGCACATATCCATTACATTTAAAAACATTGACTCTTCAGATGCCCTGAAATCAAAAATCCAAGAAAAATTTGGTCGGTTTGACAAAATGCTGGATAGCTCTACGGAAGCAGATGTTGTTCTCTCTGTTGAAAAAATTCGACACATAACTGAAATAAGACTTAAAAGTGATAAATTTCATATCCATGCCAAAGAAGCATCCGAAAACATGTATTCGTCCATTGACGCGGTGGCGGACAAAGTAAAATTACAAATTCAAAAGCACAAGGAAAAGCTTAAACGTCATCTGGCCGGTGACAAGCACAGCATTAAGAATAATCCATTAGACTCCGATTCTCCAGACAGTTTGCCGGACAATTAGGACGGGGTCGGCGGGGGGATCTTTCTAAGTTTTGGCTGGCCGCTGATATGGACGGTTCCACTTTCCGTATGGATACTGGTAAGATGCAGATCAATATGGAACTGGTCGTTGCATATTTGGGTGATAACGGGCTGGAACTTTTTAATTTCCATGGCATATTCCACCCCGTTGGCCAGTGATAGCAATTGAAGCAGGTTAGCCGCTATCTGTCCACCGTTGTTTTTATCCTGTTTTTGTGACAGATAAGGGGTAATATACAGCAGGCGGTTGGGCGGGTCATACCGTAAAGAAAGGGTGCAGTTGAAAACGACATTTAAGTCGCCGATATCCATCAACAGGGCCTGACGACCCAACCGGGTTTCAAATTTGATGTTGTTGCCCCGGAGATTCATGTCAAAGGCCACCTTATCCGAACCGATGGTGAGGTGCTCAATGGTGTGAATCCATAAGTCGCCTTTAAAATAAGGCCCTTTTTCAAGGTTCAGCGGTAAGGCCGCTTCAATCATATTGAGGATGACATTACGCGGAATGGTAAGGTGGATTTCATCCGTTGAAATATTTTGGGCATGACTGGTGCAAACGATTATCACCATAAGCCAACACATCAACAGTATGCCCGGATATTTATTTTTCATGGCAAAGAAAGCCTCCATTTTATCTGTTGTTTTTGATATTCAAAAATCGAATTCCAAGGACCTCGTCCGCATACAATAGCATAAAAAAGGAGTCATTATGAAATCATTTGAGTGGAATCCGGGAAGTCTTCTTGAAATGTCAGGCTATTATTGGAAAACCTGCACCCTTCATACGGGTGTAAAACTGGATGTTTTTACGACGATTGGATCAGAGGTCTTATCCGCTGATGATATCAATGAACGGCTGAGGACGGACAAAAGGGGGCTTGTCATGCTGTTGAATGCCTTGTCCGCAATGGCGCTTCTTGTGAAGGAAAATGACACCTATACCAATTCTCCCCCGGCCTTAACCTTTCTTTCAAAAACATCCAAACACTATATCGGGTTTATGATCCTTCACCACCATCATTTGATGGAATCCTGGCATAAAATGGATACCGCTATTCTTGAAGGCAAGCCCACCCGGAACCGGTCTTCTTTTTCCGATGATGACTGGCGTGAAAGCTTTCTCATGGGCATGTTCAACATGGGGATGGCCATTGCACCCGGCCTGTCAAAAGCATTGGATTTGTCAGGATGCAGGCGCCTGATTGATTTCGGCGGGGGGCCCGGGACCTTTGCCATTCATTTTTGCCTGGCCAATCCCGGATTGACCGCGTCTGTCTATGACCTTGAGACCACCCGCCCTTTTGCCGAAAGAACCATTAAACAATTTAATGCATCAGATCGGGTCGATTTTATTTCAGGAAATTATATTGAAGACGATATTCGGTTTCCCAATTCCTTTGATGCTGCCTGGCTTTCCCATATCCTTCACGGTGAAGGGCCTGATCAGGCCAGCGACATTATTCAAAAAGCGGTTTCAGCCCTGAAACCCGGCAGCAAAATTTTTATCCATGATTTTATCTTGAACGATACCAGGGACGGGCCGTTATTTCCCGCACTTTTTTCCATTAATATGTACCTGGGAACCCCGGAAGGCCAGTCTTACAGTGAGACTGAAATTTCAGACATGCTCACCGCAAACGGAATAAGTCATATCAAGCGGCTGTCTTTTGAGGGACCGACTCAATCCGGTATTATCAGTGGTATCCTGTCATGAAAAACTGGTTATCCCAAGGATTTTTGCCAATCTGCTTTCCGATCCCACTTGACCGATTGCCATAATTAGTTTGCCGTAAATAATTTTTGACTCATCAGATGTCTTGATGTATACTTGGCCCATATTGAACTTCATACGGCTATTTTTTCCATTTGATCGCGGATTCATCAAGTAAATTTCATGTGTTAACTATTTATCAACGGAACTGTCTTTTTCACAACACTTGGGTTTTATTAAAAGAAAGGAGCAGCTATGACGGATCAGTCCTCACAAGTATTTCTTCAGCGGGCACGGGTGATGACCTTAATCAGAAGAATCGCATTTGTCTGTTTTATTATCGCTGTTTTATATTCTTTGGCTGCGGTGGTGTATTCAACCAAGGTCATTTACAAGGTCAAGCTCAATTATGCGGTTATCCTTGAACAGTTTGGCGGGAAACGACAGGCGGTGACCGATCTTGGCTGGCATTACAGGCTTCCTTTTTTCACCCGACTTGAAAAAGAAGTCCCCTTGATGAATCAAAATTTGTATCTGGGTGGCAGTTCGGCCCCCATAAAAATTATTTCCCAGGAAAACGTCGCCCTTTGGACATCTGCTTTGATGACGTTTAAAATAACAGATTTAAAGGTCTGGGGGATTGAGAATCTTTCAGCTGAAATTCTTCTCCAGGGGGATTTTGATGGTATTGCCAAAGATACACTGCAAGCCCAGGAAGTCAATAAACTGATCAGTGAAAGGGAACGAATAAAAGAGATTATTTTCCAGGCATTGAAAAATCGCCCCATCAACAAAAACGGCCCGACCATCGAAGGAAAGTACGGGATTGAGGTGGTTAGTTTTGTGATCAATGAAACCCGGTTCGGCGATAAACTGGTTGAAGCAACCGAAGAGAAAAAACGACGTCAGCTCATCGCGGAAGCCGATAATTATGCGGCAGACCAGGAAGCCGAGAGGATTAAGAAATTGTATACAGCCTATCTAGAAGGGATCCGATCCCTCCACCTTGCCTTGGGCGGGTCTGACAAGCAACGTGTCAACCCGGCATTGTTTGAGTTTTTATCCCAGCAAAAATGGGCCACGGCCTATGAAAAAAATCAATCTGATCAAAAAACGTTTGTCCTCCATGGTGCAGGGCAACCACCTTCTTTAACCCTGCCTTCCCTGCCTGACTCCCGCCCCCCTGTCCTGTTGGGAGAAGGCCAGGCAACGACATTACCACAGGCTGATTAAAAAAACTTAACCCCAGGTTGATTTCATTTTATTCAGGGAGAAGGGTATGGCCAAAAGAACGACAAAAGAAAAAACATTGATCAGGCTTCCGGAAGAATCCATAAAGAAGTTAGAAAATCTTGTAAACGCATGGAGTTATGACACCAAAGCATTTGTCCGATCCCGTCTGAACCAGTACAAAGTTGTTCACCCCTTTATTTCATTTTTAAAAGAGTCCTTCTTTTTTCTCTTTTTTATGAGACGGAAAAAAAGAAAAATGAATGTGTTAAACAACCCGGAGATTCTCAGGGACTGGAAAAAGCGATTTTTATACTCCGGGGAGACAAACCCCGGCGCCTCCTGGAACATGATCATTGAAAAAGAACTGACAAAACCGGAATATCATTATTTGATTGCGGTGTTAGATAAAGAATTAACCGACCTCCATGTTCCCTTTGAACTGGAAGAAACGTTTGACAAGATATACCGGGTCCATATCCGGAAAGAACATATTGAAGACCCGGATGTTCCTAAAGCCCCCATCGTTCTCATAGAGGGCACTTCCGGCAGCGGCAAGAGTGCTACGGTCAGGGAAACATTGGAAAAGGTGGTGTTCAGGAATGAAGTGATTCCCATGGTGGACTGGAAAAAGAAAAAAGAAGAAATCCTGGCAAATCACAGTCTGTTTACCAGCCTGGAAGATGTGGACCCTGAATTTGCCATGAAGATTGCAAAAAAAAGAAAGCAGGTCTTTTACAGCCGCCTGGCTCAAATTCCGGTGTTACGGTTCCTGTTTAAAAAGCGAATCATGAACAACCTGACCTACTTTGAAGAACGCGGGATTACGGTGGATTCCTCTATTATCACACCCAATGACTATCAAACGGCGTTATCAGGAGAACCGGGTAATTATTTTAAACGGGCCATGGGTCACCCAAAAGTCACGTCCATCCGACACATCGAAGAAGCCCATTCTGCCTTTGGAAAGTCCGAGAGCTCCCCTGGCAGTGGCGGCGCTGAAAAACAGCAGCGGACCCTGATTGATACCTCCAATATTGTACTGGATGAAATTATTGAGGGAAGAAGAGACTGTTTCATTATTGCCACCAGTGACCAGACCCATCGATTTGATTCCGCCATATACCGGCGGTTTGTGGAAAAAGGGTGTATCATTGATATGGCCAAATACTGGATGAATGCAGAAAATTTGAAAAAAATTATTTACCTTGAAATCAAACGGCACCAGATCCCCACAACGTATGCCCCGGATTCCGACAGCCTTGATGATGCAACCCGGAAAATATACGAGGTGTTTAAAGAAAGAAGCCTTAAAATAAGCCCGGCCTACGTCAGAAAACTCATTGAATCCATTATCAATATCCGGGGGGATTTCATCCTTGATTTCCTGGATAGCAGTATCCTGGTCAGAAATGCATTTCAACTGGTGGCCAAAAATGTCTATGGTGAATTATACAACAAGGTCGTTGACCGAATGGATCGAACGGTTAAATGGGATGAGTATGTGGGGGATATCAAAGATAAATTTTCTGAAATGGCCAATAATTGTTTCAGTTATGGGATCAGTGAGGAAAAAGGTGTTGTTCTGACCGGACCGCCGGGCAGTGGGAAGACATTTCTTGTCCGGACATGGTTGTCTTCAAACCTCAAGGTTCATGATATTGCCACGAGCCCTTCGGCTCTCCAGGACCCGTCAAGCCCGGTTCACGGCGCTGTCTCAAATCTTGAAAAAGTCTATGATATTGCAAAAATGATTGCTCCCACGATCATTTTTTTTGATGAGGGTGATGCCCTGGCCCCCCGAAGAAGTGCCACAGGGGGTCAACCATCGGATGCATTAACCAATAAATTCTTAAATATTATTGATGGGGAAATTCCCCTCAATAAGGTCTTTACCGTTCTGACCACCAATCGTCTGGACATCCTTGATCCTGCCCTGATCCGTTCAAAACGATTAAAAACCCTTGAAATATCCGGCCACATGAGACAAAAAGACATCTTTGACATTATTAAAAAGCGATTTGAAACCCTGCCCCATAATCGCCAGTTTAAAATTGAAAAAATTATTGAGACCGCCCAGGGCATCTGTAACACCCCGGCGGACTATACGTCTTTTACGGAAAAGGCCATTGCCCTGTGCAGTACAGAATACAAGGTCCTGTTAAAGCTTCGCCAGTTGAAAAAATCCACCCAGGAGGAAAAATGGGATTTTATCAAGCTGAATTTTAAAACCATCATCGGCATTCTTGATGCGGTCAAGGCGCCCCCCCTGATAAAGTCAAACATTAAAAATGATATTAAAAATTTTGTTGCCCATTATGCCCAGATCCTTGTCTACGTCGATCATATCTATTCGGAACAAGACTATCCCCTTGTGGAAGCCCATCTGGAATCCGCGCGAAGGGAAATTTCTCAAAGTCCCGTAAGAAAAGGGTCTATCCAGCTCAATGAATTTCTGGAAACAGAGTTGAGCCAAGAACCCCAGGTCGGGTTTATCATTGGTGTGGGCGCCAATGATCTCACCGGGATGCTGCTGCCCATAGCCACCAGCCTCACTGGAAGAGTGGACGGATCCCAGATTATTGTCACGGGTGCGGTATCCTCTTCTTCAGCCAATTCGGCGGAACTTGACATGGCGGTTCAAATGACAAAACAATCTGCCCAGGAAGCGTTGACCATGGTGAAAAACTATATTCAGGAGTTGTCGCCCAATTACAGTATTCCATGGATTTTTGGAGATTTTTTACAGCGATATTCCATTCACCATCAACTGCTTTCCGCGTCCTATAATGTCGGGGGACCATCCGCGGGTTATGCCCTTGCCTTGAATACGCTTTCCGCATTGTTAAGAATTCCCCTGTGCATCGATTTTGGTATCACCGGCGCTCCCTGGACCAAAGGGGTTAGAAAAGATGAGGTTGGCGGTTCCGTCATTATCGGCGGGCACAGGAAAAAGACGGAAAAAGTGCTGTTATACCTGAGGAGAATGTACATGCCCTTACAGAATTATAAGGACCTTGAACCTGAATTTGTAATGGGATACTGGCAACGGAAAAAAGACATCATTGCCGTCACCCATTTTGCCGATTTAATGCCGGAAGTCCTGTTTCTGGATGACGAACATAACCAGAAGCGGGAAGATCTCATCGCGATGCGGATAAAATTGAAAAGCGAAAAATACTATGCCACAGAACGGACACCAAATCTTAAGGAAAACATTATCCAGACAAAAAAGGAAATGAGAAAACGGGCGGAAAATGAAATATTAAAGCGGGTGGGTGCCATCCGAAACTATCTTACAGATCCTGACAGGGAAAGATATATCTCCCATGAAAAGATTTTTAAACAGTATATGGAAGAATAACGGGCCACTTTTTTTATTCATCCCTTAATCCCACGGGTTTGGATAGGATTTCCAACCAGATAACGGCATTTTGAAGGGGGTTGGATTTGAAACAATAAGGCCCTTCCAACCGGCGTATGGGTTTCCCGGGAGACCCGGATTCTCTCCGGGACCGATACCGAGGTCTTTCTTCCGGCAAAACCCCCTTTTCAGGAGCGACCTTGTCCGGGGGGACAAGGGGCGGGGTGCCATCCATATCCGCATCTTCACCGGTGGTGTCCATATCAGAAGCACCATCATTGTCTTCGGCCAGTGTATCCCACAAGGTATCCGGGGTCTTTTCTGTTGGTTGGGATTGCTGGCCCTGTTGTTCAAGTCCCTGGATAAATTGGCTGATCTGTTCACCGACCCGGTCAAGCAAGGAGGGATTCTTTTTCGGTGTTTTCGGTGCTGCCGTCTTTTTTTTTCGAGCCTGAAACTGCTTTAAAATGGATGGCAATATAAAAAAGCCAATAATAAAAAGAATGGTGATGATGGAATCAAAATCCATGGGGGAATCCTTTTAGCTCAACTTTCGCGTTTGGTTATTAAAGTGAAAGACCGAAAGTTGAGTTTTCAAGTAACCGGTCCCTGGCCCGTTATCGGGTCAGGGGACCGGCTTGTTTAAGTTATTTTTCAGGGCCTGATTCCGGTGTGGCAATCTGGTCCCGCATCCGTGTATCTGCAGAAATATTTTTCATTCTATAATAATCCATGATCCCCAGATTACCGCTTCTGAAAGCTTCTGCCATGGCCAGGGGCACCTGGGCCTCAGCTTCAACAACCTTGGCCCGCATTTCCTGAACCCGGGCTCTCATTTCCTGTTCCTGGGCAAAGGCCATGGCCCGTTTTTCCTCGGCTTTTGCCTGGGCAATTTTCTTGTCGGCCTCGGCCCGGTCGGTTTCCAGTTCAGCCCCGATGTTTTTGCCCACATCCACATCGGCAATATCAATGGATAAGATTTCATAGGCGGTTCCGGCATCCAATCCTTTTTTCAGGACGGTTTTGGAGATCATATCCGGGTTTTCCAGTACTTCTTTGTGGGTGACAGCGGATCCGATGGTGGTGACAATCCCTTCCCCCACCCTTGCCAGAATGGTTTCAGCTCCGGCCCCGCCCACAAGGCGGTCAATATTGGCGCGAACCGTGACCCGGGAAATGGCTTTCAACTGGATACCATCTTTTGCCATGGCGGCCACCAGGGGGGTTTCAATGACCTTGGGATTGACGGACATCTGAACCGCCTCAAGCACATCCCGGCCGGCCAGATCTATGGCAACGGCCCGGTTAAAGGTCAGTTCTATATTGGCCTTGTCTGCTGCAATGAGGGCCTGGACCACCCGGCTGACATTCCCGCCGGCAAGAAAGTGGGACTCCAGGCTGTCCGTGGGGATGTCAATACCGGCTTTGACTGCCATGATTTTAGATTCAACAATCAGCTTTGCCGGCACTTTTCTGAACCGCATAAAAATAATATTGATCAACCCGACCTTTGCACCGGACACCAATGCCTGTAACCACAGGGCTAAATAAGAAAAAATAAAATAAAACAGTACTAACCCAACAAGACCTGCAACAATTAATAAAATAACCATTAAATCCATTGAACCTATCTCCTATTATTTGGTTTTTTCAACGATAATCCGGTTGCCGGCGACACCTGTGACAACAATGGGCGTACCGGCTTCAATATATTCTCCATCGGTCACCACATCCAATCGATGGGAGTTTACTTCGGCCATTCCCGCCGGGCGAAGATCGGTGACTGATTTTCCTTTCATCTGTATATAGGCTTCAAGTCCCTGGTTTTGTGACACCACGCCCTCCTGTTTTGACAGCTCCCGCTTCAGGGACAGGGGGGAGTGGGCCAGGATTTTCATCCCCACAACAATTAATACCGGAATCAGGACCAGGTCCATCCCGGTGAAGAGTATCCCTGCTGCCGTAGATATGGTGGTAAAGACCAGGTACAGGGAATACAAAAAGATGCTAAGGGCGATGGCCGATAACAGTCCCAATGACGGGATAAAAATTTCGGCAATAATGACCAGAATGCCAATCACTTGAAGCAGAATGGGTAACAGATAGGGTTTCATTCCGTGCCTTTATATGTCAGGATGTTTTGGGTTTAACAATTACACGATTCTGGTCTATTCGATCAATAACAACAATGGTTCCCTGTTCAATGAAGTCTCCCCGGGTAATGGCATCAATTTTTTTGTCGTTTATCATCACTTTTCCTGCCGGCCGGAGAAAGGTGTGGGCCAAACCGGTATCACCCGGTTCTATCCCTAAAGCGGTTGTGACATCCACATGGGAGCTTTCAAGGGTTGCGTCAAGATAAGGGCCATTCACTATTTTTGAAAACTGCGGTAAAACAAAGCGGATCATAAACAAAGAGATGAAAAAGGCCAGCATAAAAGACCCCAGAACCTGGGCCAGATTTTTCATCAACAATTTGCCTTCCCAGGGAAAGGCGGGGTCAGGGACCACAAATCCCTGAAAAGAAAGGACAAGGCCTGCGGCAATGAACAAAAGGCCTGAAATACCGGCCACACCAAATCCGGGAAGAACAAACACTTCCACACCCAGCAGCAGCACACCGATGAGCAGGAGCAACAATTCCGTATAGTCTGCAAGGCCGACCAGGTATTGGTTACAGAAAACCAACCCCAGGCAGAGGATACCGACCATGCCGGGCAGGCCAAATCCGGGCGCCTTTATTTCCGTATAAATGGCACCGATTCCAATGAGCATTAATATGGGTAAAATCGGTTGAAGCCGCCTTACCAGGCTTTCAGACCAGGACTCTTCAATGGTGATGATATCCATGGATTCATACCCTAAAAGGGAGAGGACCTCTTGGATGTCAGTGACACTTTTTTGTGAAAACCCGAGATCAAAGGCTTCAGCATCATCCATGGTGAGGAGTTCTCCCTTGGCCACAATGGTCTTTTTAGCAGAGATCTTTTTTTTCTCATCTTCAGTCAGATCGTCAAAGGATATTTTATCCATATACGTTTTCTGACCCTCCATCACCACGGAATAGACTTCCATATCAATGGTGACCATGGACTCTGCCAGCACTACAGGATAATTGTTTTTCTTGGCCAATGCACGAAATCTCGCCCTCAGGACCGTCTGAATCTTTTCACCGGCCATTTTCTGGCCTTCCTGGGTTTGGGTGATGGGCGCGCAATCCCCGATGAGGGTATTTTTTTTCATGAACAACACGTTTGAGGACAGGGCGATCAGGGCGCCTGCGGAAATGGCTCTTTTCTCTACAAAGGCAATGGTTTTTCCCTGGGGAATATTTGAAATAAAGTCTACAATATCCAGGGCGGCATCCACCCTGCCGCCAAAGGTATCCAGTTTAAACACAAAGACCGCCTCTTTTTCATCCTGGATTTCTTCCAAAGCTCTTTTAACATAGGCGGCCATGCCCGGTTCCACAGTTCCGGTAACCGGAATAATATACACTTTTTGTCGGTTTTCAGCAGCACACAAAGGGTTTCCCAAAAAAAGAAACCAACATCCCAGCAGGATAAATATCAGGTATATTCTTTGCTTCATAGAGACAGTCTTTTTTTAAATGATGGTGTATATGATTATAAGATAGATAATTTTCTCTTTAAGGTCAAGAACGCTTTTCAGGCGAGTACAAGGAAAATGGACCCGGATGACGGATATGCCGGCCAAACTGCCAAAAGGATCAGGTGATTTGGTTCAAATCAATTTCAGATCGTTTGTCGGTTGTTTTGGAATTATCTGACAAAAAAATTTTATCCGGGCGAAAACAATAGAGTCGTGATTTGAATTTTGTTAAAAAAAAATTTTTGTTTTCAACAATCTGGGGGCCGAAGATTTTTTTTAAGAAACTGAACTTGGCGACATATTTTTTAACAATCAAGAGATATACCGTTGTTTTTGAGACATTTTCAAGCACCCCTGACATCTGGAATCCAAAAATGTTGTCCATCCGGTCCGAATCCTGGAAAATTGAAGCGGAAAGGACCTTCTGGTCTTTTGCACATTGGATGTGCCGGGAAGTTTCATTGGAAAAAAAATAGAACCGGTTATTATGAAACACAAAATATACGGGGGAGGACCACGGGATATCCTTATCTGAAACCGCAAGGGTCATTACCCTTGTTTCCTGGATCAGCTGTCTTGTTTTCTGTTGAATGGTGTTGTCCATGAAGTATCCTTTTTTATCCCTTAATCCTGGGGCGTTGATAAATACCGATCATATATGTCCATGACATGGCTCCTGATGTCAGAAAAAGAGGACTCCGGTATCTCAAGGCGTTTTTCCTGGAGATTGAGTCTGTGTATGGCCTTTCGCATGACCAGATAGGCCTGTTGGAGGCGTTCGCTTTCGCAACCGGTAATAATGCCTTCTCCGTCAAGGCTTTCCAGAAGCCGGATATTATCTGTCCAGATGATTAAATCCGGACAGACATGGGCATGTTTTAAAATGAGATATTGAACCAGAAACTCAATATCCACAATACTGCCCCGGGATTGTTTTAAATCAAAACACTCTTTGGTGCAAGTTAAGCGGTCATCCCGCATGCGTTCCCGCATGTCGCGGACCTCTTTTTTTAAGATGGCGGCATCCCTTTTTTTTGTCAGAACCGTTTTCCTGATCTCATTGAACCGTGAACAAAGCGACCGGTCTCCGGCAACCGGTCGGGCCCGGATCAATGCCTGGTGTTCCCAGGTCCAGGCCTGGTCCTTCATATAGTCTTCAAAGGCGTTGATGTGGGAGACAATCATTCCTGAAGTTCCCCCCGGTCTCAGCCGCATGTCAGCGCCATACAGGGTGCCGGCGGGTGTATGCATGGTTAAGGCATGAATGATTCGCTGGCCCAGGTTTGAATAAAACCGGATGGTATCAATGCTTTTCTCTTTTCCCACGGTAACACCGGCGTCTTCTTTGTGCAGAAAAACAATATCAAGATCTGATTTATATCCCATTTCAAGGCCGCCTACTTTTCCATACGCAACAATGGCAAACCCGCAATGGTCAATGTCTTCTCCGGATAACCCTTCCGGTATTCCATATTTTTGTGTCACAATATTCCAGGAGATCTGAAGTACCTGGGCCAGAACGGTTTCTGCAATATAGGTCAAATGGTCACTGACTTTCATCAACGGGTAATTGCCGCTGACATCTGCCGCTGACACCCTCAACATATTGATTTGTCGAAAGATACATAATTCTTCAAGCAAAAATTCCATATTGTCCGGGGGGATATCGGCCATCCGAATCGTCATCTCTTTTTCCAACGCTCGTTTGCCGGGGGGAAAATATAGGGTGGCCGGATGCATGAGTTCATCCAGCAATGCCGGGTGTTTTGACAGAAAAGAGATGATCCAGGGACTTTTCCGGGCAAGGGTGATCAAGGTTTTAAGCGCGCCTTTGTTTTCCATGAGCAGGGACAGATAGCAGGTCCGTCTTTCAATGGTGATGATCAGATCAATCAATTTGATCAATACCGTGTCAGGATCTTTCTGCTCCCCGATTTTTTTGACCAGCACGGGAATCAGCCGTGCCAGTTTTTTGCGGCCATTGGGTGTCAATCGTTTGGTATTTGGATGTTCTTCCAGGGATCGTAAAATGTCCAGCATCTTGTTTGGGTCTTTAAACCGGCCAATGACCATGGCATCTGCAGCAAACTGGGGGTCATTAATATTGACCCATAATTCTTTAAGGCGCTGTATTTCTTTGTCTGGTTTGTCCTGTTCTTCTGAAACCAGTAATTGATTGAAATGAAAATGAACGTTTTGCATGTGACCGTTTAGACTGTCAGCAAACTGCTGCCAGGTTTCATACCCCATGGACAGGGCCAGGATTTCCCGCTGGTCTTGTTTTTTCGGGAGATCATGGGTTTGAAGATCAGCATAGGCCTGAAGCCTGTTTTCAACCATTCTCAAAAACGTATATGCATTTTTTAGATCTTTTTTTGTTGCTTCATTAATGCAATGATGGGTGTGTAACAGATCCAGAACCGTTAAAATTTTTCGTTCCTGGAGTTTGGGCTCCACCCCCCCCCGGATCAATTGAAACAATTGACCGAAAAATTCGATTTCCCTGATGCCGCCGGCCCCCAGCTTGATATTGTGTTGTAAGCGTTTGTTTTTTACCTGCAAGGTAATCCTATGTTTCATATCCCGAAAAGAATCAAAAGACCCATAATCAAAGTACCGCCTGTAAATGAAAGAATTCAACACTTTCAATATCTTAAAACCAGCCGCAATGTCACCGGCAATGGGTGTTGCTTTTATCATGGCATATCGTTCCCATTCTCTTCCCTGGGCCTGATAATAATCTTCAAAAGCAGAACTGCACATCACCAGGGGGCCGCCATCCCCATAAGGCCTCAATCGGGTATCAATCCTGTAAAAATTGATTCCATGGGAGCCTGCTGAAAAAAATTTTAAAAATTTGCGGCAGACTTTTGTAAAAAAGACTTCATTGGGAATGATATTTTCCCCGTTGGTATACCCTTTCTCTGGATAGACAAAAATAAGATCAATGTCCGAAGAAAAATTCAACTCCCCTGCCCCTAACTTTCCCATTCCCAGCACGATAATTCTCTGGAAATTTCCCTGGCTGTCCACAGGAATCCCATGGTGTTGACACAGGTCATCATGAATAACCGTTATGGCCGCATCAACAATGGCCGTTGCAAGACCGGAAAGATCGCAAATCGTTTCTTCGAGCCGGGCCGCACCGGTTAAATCCCGCCATGCGATTCTGATGGTTTCATACAGTTTGGTCTGTAAAAGGACGTCCTTGACCATTGACACATCCATGTCTGGAGAAATTTTCGTTTCAAGTTTAGTCGCATAGGTCTGTTTTGAATAGGATTTGAACAGATCTTTTGAGTCCATCAGGTCATTAAAAATATCTGGATGTCTGGTAATGCTTGATGCGATATATTCACTGAAAAAAACAGCCTTGATAAAATCAGCGGTTAATTCCGGCGCCATATCAAATTGAAGCCCTTCTTTGTCCAGGCTTTCATTAAAAGAATCAAGCCGGTTCTGTATGGTTTCTCGAAGCGGTTTCTCAAGATGAGGAAAAAGTGTATCAATTATCGTCTGATCCATTGGTCACCCTAAAATTACAGGATAAAAAATACACCATAATATTACCCGCACATTTTATCAAGGACGGATCAGCACATGGAATGAATCCATGGGTATTGATTCAAGGCTTGCCCCGGGGTTACACCGGGGTGCCGCGACGGCGACAGGGGGGGGGCGGCTATAACAATGGTGCAAACAGCCGTGCCAGGCTGTTTCTCAGTCGCTTGATCCTGGGCTGGCGATCATAGTCCTCCCGGGTAAACTCCCGGGAGGACTCAAGATCAACCATAAACTGGGTCTCCAGGATGGTGGCAATGCCCTCATCATAGATCAGGGCATTGATTTCATAATTCAGTGAAAAGCTGCGGATATCCATGTTGGCGGTTCCAACGGAGCAGGTTTGGGCATCCACAACAATGGTTTTGGCATGCATGAATCCCCCTGTATAGTAATAAAACCGCACACCAGCGTCCAACAGGCCTTTCATGAAAGTATAGGCTGTCCAATAGGGCAGGCGCTTGTCAACCCATCCAGTGAGCATGATGCGGACATCAATGCCGCTTAAGGCAGCTGTCTTGAGAGCCATGACAATGCTTGCGTCGGGAATGAAATAGGGTGTCTGAATGAAAATGGCGTGTTCTGCGGAGGATATCAGGAGAAAATACAATTGTTTGATGGACTCCCATTGTGAATCCGGGCCTGATGCCGTCACCTGAATATGGGTATTGACTTGGTCAGGGTATTGGACCGGGATAACGGGCTTCATGTCCAGGGTTTCTTTTGTAGTATTTGTCCAGCTGACGGAAAAAATACCTTGCAGAACGGCAACGGATTCTCCCTGTATCCGGATATGGGTGTCTCTCCAGGCGGGAAATCGCTTGCCGCCGGTTATGTATTCCTCTCCCATGTTCATTCCGCCCAGATATCCGGTGGTATCGTCAATGATAATGATTTTCCGGTGGTTTCTGTAGTTGAGGGTATGGGGCTTCAACGGTGATAGAAAATTATAATAGGGATAAATCTGTATGCCCGCTTTCCTGAGTTTTGTCAGATATCGACTGGAAAGATAATTCCCCACTGCATCATACAGAATCTTTATCTGCACCCCTGATGCCGCCCTTTCCTTGAGCACATTCACCACCCGGACGGTCAGTGTGTCAGAGGTCCAGATAAAGTATTCCATGTGAATATATCGGGTTGCTTTTTTCAGATCATCAATTAAGACATCAAATTTTTCTTTTCCATTAAAAAAAACCTTTACCGAATTCAATCGTGTCAGGATGGAGTCTGAATTCCTATAAAGCAGCTGAATCAGCTTTCTGTTACCAGAAGAGACATATCGGTGATGAAGAATTTTAATTTCATGTTTCTGTTGTTCGATAAGTTGATCATGGGTATATGACAATCGATTCACAAGGTCCTGCTGAATAAAGGATTTTTTTGTCTTTCGTCTGAGCCCCCGACCAAAAAGAAGATAGAAAATAATGCCGGCAAAGGGCAGAAAAATAAAAATCAGGAGCCATGAGAACGTGGTTGCGGTCTCTCGATTCTCCAGCAGAAGATAGACAATCACAACAAAGATGTAAACATATAAGGCAGCAATAAATATGGTGTTCCAGGGGAGCATGTTTTTTCCTCAAGCGGTTAAGGTGAAATCACATATCAGGGGAAGGTGATCCGATAACCTGATGTGCGGCACCATCATCCGGTTCACCGTAATGTCAGGACTGTGGAAAATAAAATCCAGTTCCCATCTGGGTTTTCTGCTGGGAAAAGTGAAGGCATTCAACTGGTTTGCACTCTCAAGCCGGGTCGTGGCCACAAAGTCGGTCAACTCCCGGGTTCCGAAAAAAATATTAAAATCTCCCCCCACCACCACGGGTTTTTCACAGAGGTTTACAAGCTGTCCCAGTTCCTTTAGCTGGGCATGTCGACGCTTAACCCGGATGGAAAGGTGCACCAGAAAAAAAATCATATTCTCGAGTTCAACCTCAATGATCAGGCGCTTGAATCCTCTTTCAAAATAATGGTACCGCTTGGTTAACATTTTATTTTTGGCAAAAAAAGCATTGCCCTGTCGTCTGATGACGGGGACGTGACGGGTCATGGTCAGTTGTTTGTATTTGGTTTTAAAAACAAAAGAATACCCCAGTCTTTCGGCGATCTGTCTTGCCTGGCTGAGACCTTCAGCTCTGCGGGACCCGCCGTCCACCTCGATCAGACCCACCAGGTCCGGATTCTGCAATCGAATAAATTCTATAATTCCCGGAATATTTTTTCGGGTCTTTCTCAGGTAACCGCTGAAGGGCAGCGGGGTGTGAAATCGCCACCCTGATCCGGTTCCATACCGGATGTTATAGAGTAAAAATCTGTAAGCGTCTTTCATTATAAAAATAAGAACCATTTTTAAGACCCAAAGTCAAGAGATCCTTTCACGACTGAAATACCGGAAAAAATTGGGCAGGGCGGTCTGCTGACCGCGCAAGAAGTAACTTGCCAAAATCACACGAATTGTGTTATTTAAACAGCTTCGATTTACAAAGGCATTTTACAATGATCCGGGGGTGACCTGGATAATGAATATTAAACCGATGGTGAACAGGTGTGAACTTTTATGAAAGCATTATTAGCCCTTGAAGACGGAAGGATTTTTCCCTGCAGAAGTTTTACCGGACCGGGTGAGGCAACCGGAGAAGTCGTTTTCAATACCAGCATGACAGGATACCAGGAGATCCTTACCGATCCGTCCTATTATGGTCAAATGGTCACCATGACCTATCCGTTGATTGGAAATTATGGTGTCTGTCCCGAGGACATTGAATCTGACAGGATTCAGGTGGCGGCATTTATTGTGAAGGAATACCAGGATTTTCCCAGTAATTTCAGATCCCGGGGAACCCTTGGCGATTATCTCATCAAAAGCCACGTGCTGGGGATTGAAGACCTGGATACAAGGGCGCTGGTCCGTCATATCCGGAAATTCGGTGCCATGCGGGCGATCATATCCACATCTGATTTTGATCCTGACGTACTGGTTCAAAAGGCCAGACAGATTCCTTCCATGCAGGGCCGAGACCTTGTGGACAAGGTCACCACGAAGAAACCCTATTTCTGGAAGTATAATCAGCCGGATTATATTGATATCAAAAAACTGGATGATCCTCTAATCTGGCGTTTCAAAGGGAAAAAACATTCTGTTGTCGCTTTTGATTACGGTATAAAATACAATATTATTCGAAGCCTTGAGCGCGCAGGATGTGAAGTGCTTGTGGTTCCGGCGAAAACAGATGCCGGCACCATTAAACAATTGAGGCCTGAAGGTGTTTTCCTGTCCAATGGTCCGGGAGATCCTGAACCCGTGACCTATGCGGTTGATACCATCAAAGCGCTCCTGGGAGTGGTGCCTGTTTTTGGAATTTGTCTGGGCATGCAGCTGCTGGGTATTGCCATGGGGGGAAAAACCATGAAAATCAAGTTTGGTCACAGGGGGGGGAACCAACCGGTTAAAAACCTCTCCACCAATAAGGTTGAAATTACCTCCCAGAATCATGGTTTTGCTGTGGATCTGGATACCATTGGTAAAGATTCCTCTGTCATGACCCATATTAATCTGAATGAAGATTCTCTTGAGGGTCTTAAAAATGATACCTTCCAGGCATTTGCCGTGCAGTATCATCCTGAAGCGTCCCCTGGCCCCCATGATTCAGCCTATCTTTTTAACCAATTTGCAAAAGTGATTGAAGATGCCAAAGCGTGAAGATATTAAAAAAATCCTGATTATTGGTGCAGGCCCCATCATCATCAGTCAGGCCTGTGAGTTCGATTATTCGGGTACCCAGGCCTGCAAGGCCCTGAAAGAGGAAGGGTATGAGGTCATATTGATTAATTCAAACCCGGCCACCATCATGACCGATCCCGAAACAGCCGACAGGGTCTATATTGAACCGGTCACTGTTGAAACGGTGACCAAGGTCATTGAAAAAGAACGGCCCGATGCCCTGCTGCCCACCCTGGGCGGTCAGACCGGTTTGAATACGGCCATAGAAGCGGCTCAATCAGGCGTTCTTGAACGGTATAATGTTGAGATGATCGGCGCATCGGAAGAGGCGATTAATAAAGCCGAAGACCGGGAACTTTTCAGGGATGCCATGAACAGAATCGGCTTGAGAATTCCTAAAAGCGGGTTTGCCACTAATATGCAGGAAGTTGAAGATGTTTCAAGACGGATTGGCTTTCCCATTATTGTCAGACCCAGTTTTACCCTTGGCGGAACCGGCGGCGGGGTTGCCTACAATATGGAAGAGGTTGTCCACCTTTCAAAGGCCGGCCTTGATGCCAGTCTCATCACCCAGGTCATGCTGGAAGAATCCGTCATCGGCTGGAAAGAGTACGAACTGGAAGTGATGCGGGATCATGCCGACAATGTGGTGATCATCTGTTCCATTGAAAATGTGGATGCCATGGGCGTTCACACGGGTGATTCCATTACCGTGGCTCCGGCCCAGACCCTTTCCGACAAGGAATACCAGAACCTTCGGGATGCGTCCATCGCCATCATAAGGGAGATCGGTGTGGATACAGGCGGATCAAATGTCCAGTTTGCCATCAATCCTGAAAACGGGGATATGATTGTGGTGGAGATGAATCCAAGGGTCTCCCGAAGCTCGGCCCTGGCTTCCAAGGCCACGGGATTTCCCATTGCCAAAATTGCTGCCAAACTGGCGGTGGGGTACACCCTGGATGAAATTCCCAATGATATTACCGGAGAAACCCTTGCCTGCTTTGAACCGTCCATTGATTATTGTGTGGTAAAAATTCCCAGGTGGACCTTTGAAAAATTTCCCGAAGCCCAGGATATTCTGACCACGGCCATGAAATCCGTGGGGGAAACCATGTCCATTGGCAGGACGTTTAAGGAAGCATTTCAAAAGGGAATTCGATCCCTTGAAATCGGCAGGGCCGGGTTTGGGGCAGACGGAAAAGATCCTGCTCCCGGCAGTGTTGCCGGCAATGAACTGGAGTACAAGCTGTCCACCCCCAATTCCCAGCGGCTGTTCTATTTAAAGTATGCCATTGAACACGATATGCCCATTACCATGATCTATGAAATGACCGGTATTGATCCCTGGTTCCTCAACCAGATGAAACAGATCGTTGATCTTGAGAAACAGATCAAACTGGCCGGCAAAGATCTTCCCCGGGATCTGTTTGAACGGGCAAAAAAATACGGGTTCTCGGATGTACAGCTGGCATTTCTGACAAAACTGACGGAAAAACAGATTGAACAGTCACGAAAAGACCTGGGCATTGTCCCGGTTTATAAGCTGGTGGATACTTGTGCTGCAGAATTCAGGGCTGCCACGCCCTATTACTACTCCACTTATGAAACAGAATGTGAGGCCAGGGTATCGGATAGAAAAAAGGTGATCATCCTGGGGGGGGGGCCCAACCGAATCGGCCAGGGAATTGAATTTGATTACTGCTGTGTCCATGCCTCTTTTGCCCTGCGGGAAGAAGGTGTTGAATCCATCATGGTCAACTCCAATCCCGAGACGGTCTCCACGGACTATGACACCTCGGACAAACTCTATTTTGAGCCCTTGACCAGGGAAGATGTGCTTCATATCGTTGAAAAGGAAAAACCCTATGGGGTGATTGTCCAGTTTGGCGGTCAAACGCCCCTGAACCTTGCCTCGGCGCTTCAAAAAGCCGGGGTTCCCATTATCGGGACCAGCCCGGACAGCATTGACCGGGCAGAAGACAGGGACCTTTTCCAGGAGATGCTCAATAAACTCGATCTTCGACAACCGGATAACGGTATTGCCTTCAGCTATGAAGATGCAAAAAGCGTGGCAATGGATATCGGCTATCCGATTATGGTTCGACCCTCTTTTGTCCTGGGCGGCCGGGCCATGAAAATCGTTTATGATGAAAAAGATCTTGAAGAATATTTTAACCTGGCGGTCCTGGCATCTCCTGACAAGCCTGTCCTCATTGACAAGTTTCTTGAAGAGGCTTTTGAACTGGATGTGGATGTCATTTCCGACGGAGAGCAAACCATTATCGGCGGCATGATGGAACATATTGAAGAAGCCGGCATCCATTCCGGAGACTCAGCCTGCGTGCTGCCCCCCTATTCCATTTCTCAAACCCATATCGATGAGATGGCATCTGCTGCCCGGGCTATTGCAAAGGAACTCAACGTTAAGGGGTTGATGAATATCCAGTTTGGCATCATGAATGATACGGTCTATATTATTGAGGTCAACCCCAGGGCCTCCAGAACCATTCCCTTTGTATCCAAAGCCATTGGTATTCCCCTGGCCAAGCTGGCAACAAAAGTCATGCTGGGTAAAACCCTTGATGAGCTGGGATTTACCAGGGAAATCATTCCGCCTTATTATTGTGTCAAAGAAGCCGTCATGCCCTTTGACCGGTTTGAAAATGTTGACCCGGTTCTGGGGCCTGAAATGAAATCCACGGGTGAAGTCATGGGAATCGATAAGGACCTGGGTGCTGCCGTTGCCAAGGCCCAGTTGGCTGCCGGACAAAAACTTCCCACCCAGGGAACGGTTTTTATCAGTATCCAGGACAAGGATAAAATGGCGGCCCTGGAAGTGGCCAGAAATTTTCATAACATGGGGTTTACCATCATGGCCACACGGGGAACCTGTAAGTTTCTTGAGGAGAATAATGTCCCCGCAAAACTTGTCAAAAAAGTCTCGGCCGGCCGGCCCCATGTGGTGGATGCTGTGACAAACAATGACATTCAATTGATTTTAAATACCAGTGCTTCCAGCCAGACCAAGCAGGATGGATATGATATCAGACGGTCCGCCATCAAGTATAAGATTCCTTATGCCACCACAACAGACGGGGCAAAGGCCATCTGCAGTGCCATCCAGGCCCTTAAAAAAGAAAGCCTTTCCGTCAAGGCCCTTCAAGATTATCACCAGGAAAATAGCCATGAATAATCCATTTGTTGATGAAGAAAAACCCAAGGATGAGTGTGGCGTATTTGGCCTGTATAAACATCCTGAAGCAGCTAAAATAACTTATTTCGGCCTTTATGCGCTCCAGCACAGGGGTCAGGAGAGTGCCGGTATTTCCGTAAACCGGGGAGAAAATGATGAGATTTTTTCCCACAAGGGAATGGGCCTTGTCCCTGAAGTCTTTAACATGGAGGCCCTTGAAAGAATTGAAGGCGGTTCTGCCATCGGTCATGTCCGGTATTCCACAACCGGGAATTCTGTTTTAACCAATGCCCAGCCCTTTGTGGCCAACCACCGGCACCGGTCCTATGCCGTGGCCCATAACGGGAACCTGGTGAATGCCCATATCCTGAAAGAAGAACTGGAAGAGCAGGGGTCTATCTTCCAGACCACCATGGACTCAGAGGTGTTTCTTCACCTGTTTATTCAAAACCTGATTAAAGGGGATTATGAAAGTGCGATTTTAAAGGCGGTGTCTAAAATTGAAGGGGCCTATTCCATGATTCTGTTAACCTGCAAAGGGGAGATCATCGGCATGAAAGACCCCAACGGTTTCAGACCCCTGGCCCTGGGAAAACTCCATGGCCATTATGTCCTGGCATCTGAAACCTGTGCCTTTGATCTGATCCAGGCGGAGTTCATCCGGGAACTGGATCCCGGAGAGATCGTCATCATCAATGAAGACGGCATCAAGAGCATTCGACATCCCAAGGCTGCCAAACATAAGTCCCTGTGCATCTTTGAATATATTTATTTTGCCAGACCCGATTCCACCATTGACGGTAAAAATGTCTATGAAATGAGAAAAGCACTGGGTCGGCGACTGGCCCAGGAAGCCCCTGTGGAAGCAGATCTTGTCATGCCATTTCCCGATTCCGGCAATTATGCCGCCATCGGGTATGCCAGGGAATCGGGCATTCCCTTTGAGATGGGCATGATCCGGAACCATTACGTGGGCCGCAGCTTTATCCAGCCCACCCAGTCCATGCGGGATTTTGCCGTCCGGGTTAAGCTCAACCCGGTCAGGGAACTGATCAAGGGCAAGGATATCATCATTATTGAGGATTCCATTATTCGCGGTACCACGGCAAAAACCCGGGTCAAGGCATTGCGGGAACTGGGGGTTAAAAAAGTTCACATGCGCATCTCCTGCCCGCCCCATGTATTCCCCTGCTATTATGGGATTGATTTTTCTTCCAAAGGAGAATTGATCGCCGCCCAGAAATTCGGTGACGAGCTCAGGGATTACCTGGGCCTTGATTCTCTGCATTATCTGACCATTGACGGCATGATGGAAGCAACGGGGATAGAAAACCCCGAGTTAAATTTTTGTAAGGCCTGCTTTGATGGTGACTACCCGGTTCCTTTTGATCCGAATTTTACCAAGCAGTGTATGGGATAGCATGCAAAAACAAACAGTGGCATTTTCAAAGGACTCTTCCAATCTCTTTTTTCATATTCTGACAAAGTGCAACCTGTCCTGTACCCATTGTTATATTAATAAAGATCAGCACGGGGCCAACACCCTTGATATGGAGACCATCAACGCCTGGCTCACGCTTTTTTCAACCCATGCCCCCAGAACCAATGTCATTTTTCTCGGGGGGGAACCCACCCTTCACCCGGATCTCCCCCAGGCGGTCCAGGCGGCAAATCGTCTGGGATTCAAATCCATCACCATTGATACCAATGGGTATCTTTTCCATAACATCCTGGACAAGATAACCCCAAATGATATCGATTTTCTTTCTTTTTCTTTGGATGGTGCCACTCCGGAAACCAATGACGCTATCAGGGGAAAAGGCTGCTATGACCAGGTAATGGCGGGTCTTAAAACGGCAGTGGCCAAAAATTTTTCCTGTTCCATGATCTATACCGTGTCGGATAAGAACATTCATGAGCTTGAACGCATGCCGGATCTTGTGAGCCGTCTGGGTCTCAAGCGATTTTTTATCCAGGTGATCGGCATCCGGGGCAAGTCTTCAAAAACGGATGGACGGCTCCAGGTATCAAAGGAAACCTGGCTTTCCATCATTCCCAGGGTGGCAGAAACCATTGCTGGCCAGGGTATTATCGTGACCTATCCCAAGGTCTTTCTCAACACCAATGACATCTTTCAATGTGCCGGTCATGTGGCGGATAATTACTTTATCTTTCCCAATGGAAGGGTTTACCAATGCCCCATCTGCGAAGACTTTCCCCTGCATTCCTATGAAATCAGGCATAACAAACGCATTGCCACACCAAAGATCAATGAAAAAGATCTGTTCGGTCTCACCATCCCTGAAGGATGCGTTATGAACAAAATGATCCAGCCCCAAAATCTGTCTTACAACAGCGCCGGTGATCCTGAATATCAGATTGCCTGCTGCATGCTCAAAGAAGAAATATCCCTGTAAAAAAGGTGCCAGATTCCTTGATGAATGGATTTGATATGCCCGGATCAGTTTTGCAGAATTTTTATGCAGGGCTTAAAGCTGTTCATCCTCCTGGGGCGGAAGGTCCTCGGTTTCCTCAACAGCAGATTCGGCAGCATTTTTCTGTCTTTCCAGCTTGAGCTTTTTTTTTTCTTCTTTCTTTTTTTTCTTTGCTAATTCTTTTTGACGCTTTTGAAATGAATAATTTACTTTGGCCAATATTTTTTCCTTATGATTGTTTTATGTGATGTGTAAACACACCCTGTGGTAAAAAAGACCCTGCAAAGCGGGGTCTTTACACTGGTCGATGTCCATTTTTACAGCTGGACAACATTTTCTGCAGCGGGACCCTTTGGACCTTCGACAACATCAAAGCTTACCCGTGCGCCTTCTGCCAGAGATTTGAACCCCTGGGCCTGAATTGCGGAATGATGCACAAATAGATCTTTGCCCCCATCCTGCTCAATAAATCCAAATCCTTTTGCATCGTTAAACCATTTTACTGTACCTTCAGCCATTTTGAATTACTCCTTTGTGATAGGTTCCTTTAGGGAACCACTTTGTTATGGAGTCGAGGTATCCTTTGATACGTCGACGGACGTCTGGGTGCCCAGACAAATTATTGTATCAATCCATTGTCTTTTTTATACCAAAGCTGACGAACCATGGTGGGGAGGGCAAAAATGGTACAGCCGTTTGTTATTGCAGCGGTTCGATAAAGGGTTTTGACATAAAAATTCATGCTGTTTCTCCAGTTTAAGTAATCAGCATAAACTTCTACGTCAACGAACAATGCTTGGAAAACAACGAGGTTAACGAGGACAACCAGAAGAGAGCTTTGCTCCCCACGGGGAATTTGCTTTTACTTGAATGTTAATAAAGATTATACACGATTGGGCAGATTGTGCAATGAAATAAAAATGGAAGACTGAACCGGTCTAATACAGTGGTCCGTTTCCCGCATCAATAAAACCTTTTGAGAGATTATTCAAAATAAGGTATATCAGGGGGTAACTTAACACAATAAACTGGATACTAAAGGAAGATCATGGCGCGCATTGAAATTGAGATGATAGAAGAGTTTGTATTTGAAACTGAACTGGCAATAAGAATTAGAGATATCAATTATGGGAACCACCTTGGACATGACGTCCTGGTTTCTCTTATGCATGAAGCAAGGGTAAGGTTCCTGGAAAGTTTTGGTTTTTCAGAAGCCGATATTGACGGAAATGGTTTGCTTGTTTCAGACCTTGCCGTTATTTATAAATCACAATCCTTTTATGGGGACACTTTGAAATTCGAAATCGGAGCGGGTGAGTTTAATACCTATGGATGTGACCTGTTTTACAGGGTAAGCAACACAAAAACAGAGACTCTGGTTGTTCTTGCTAAAACCGGTATTGTCTTTTTTGACCATGCCCGGAAAAAAGTCGTTAAAACCCCCAGGGCATTTTCTTCTCATTTTTCCAAGTCAAGGTGTGGTCTTTTGGTTTAAATGATCGTTTATCAGGAGAGGGCTATGGGACAAAATAATCTTGTGCTGCTGGAAATTCTTGAATGGTTTGACAAGACAGGCAAGGAAATGGTGCAGCGCATTCCGGCCCAGGGGTCCGGAGAAATCAAATTTGGGGCTCAAATGATCGTCAGGGAGAACCAGGTCGGTATTTTTTTTTATAATGGAAAAGCGGTTCATCTGTTCGGGGGAGGGCGACATACCCTGAAGACTGCGAATATTCCCCTTCTGACGAAGATCTTGTCCATTCCCTGGGGGTTGACCAGTCCTTTGCGGGCTGAAGCTTATTTTATCAATATGAAAGTGTTTCCGGATTTGAAGTGGGGAACCCGTGATCCTGTGGCCTTCAGGGACAGCGAACTCGGTTTGATCCGACTGCGGGCCTATGGTATCTTCAATATCCGGGTGATCCAGCCGTTATTGTTCATCAACTCCCTGATCGGTACCATGGCCAATTTTACCATTGCGGATATTGAGGCATATCTGGGCACTGTCATTGTCTCCCGGTTAAATGACTATATGGGAGAGAATCTGGATACCCTTCTGAACCTGCCCGGAAAATATGAAGCCTGGGCCCGGGGCCTTCAAAAAAACCTTGTCGATGAATTCAGCCGTTTTGGGCTGGCATTGACGGATTTGTTTATTAATGCCATCACCCCGCCCCGGGAAGTGCAGAAACTCATGGATGACCGCAGTGCCATGGGATTGTTTGATGATATGAACAAGCTCATGCAGCTAAAGGCCGCTTCATCCATGGAAAAAGCGGCTGAAAATCCAGGAACGGCAGGCCAGGGGATGGGGATGGGCTTAGGGTTTATGGTGCCGTCCATGATTTCCAGGATGATGGATCCCCCTGTAAAGGCAGCGGGTCCAACAACGGCAGACGATCCCCCCAAATGCCCGGACTGCGGGAAGGTGATACCACAGGATGCCGGATTCTGTCCCTTTTGCGGACATCAGATCCTGATATTGGAGAAATGTGCTGCCTGCGGTAAAAATTTATCCCTCAATGCCGTATTTTGTCCCCAATGCGGGACAAAGGTGAAAAAAAAGGAATCAACCAGGGGTTGTCCGGGGTGTGGCACAGAAAATCTAATGACGGCAAGGTATTGTAATGGCTGTGGTGAGCGGATATAATTTCCAGATAGACCTCCTATGCCCCCAGTGCGGGGCTCCCGCTGTTTTAGAAGAGACACAAACCATAATAAAATGTGACTTCTGCAGAACCCGGAATATTCTTCATTCCCATCCCTATCCTTGTTTTTATATGGCACCCGGGCTTAAAAATCCTGCCGGTCTTTCCGTGGTTTATGTTCCCTATTGGCGGTTCAAGGGACTTGAATTCAGTCTGGGAGAAAAATCGCCGGGGTTCCGGGTTATGGATCGTTCCCATCTGGCCGTCGACAAGATTCGATTGCCACTGTCCATTGGACTGCGGTCCCAGACCCAGACGCTGAAATTTATCCGGGAAAACCTTGTCGGGAAATTTTTGCCCCCCACCATTTCCCGGAAAGAGATGCTCCAGCAGATTGCCGGCACTGGAGAGAAAAAAATATATATTGGTGAGATTTTCAGCCTGATTTTCATGCCCTTTTTTCAGGATGCAGACATTCTGTATGACGGGTTATCCGGTAAAAAGCTTGCCATAACAGCTTCAACGCTCATGGCAGATACGCCGGCACCGGTATATCGTCTTGAATATACACCCAGCCTGTGCCCGAACTGTGGATGGGATTTAAGGGGAGACGCCGATTCCCTTGTTCTGCAGTGTAACCATTGCAATACGTTCTGGGTGATCCATCATAAAAAATTAATCAAGGTCAAGGGCATGTTTTTTGATTCATGTCCGGGTGCAGATCTGTGCCTGCCGTTCTGGCGGATGCAGATTGGCTTTAAAACCCTTGAGTGTGGCACCTATGCCCATTTGATCAAACTTGCCAATATCCCAGAATCCATCCAGGAGGAACATAAACATCAGGCTGTCTATTTTTATGTCCCGGCATTTAAAATTAATCCCAAATTGTTTTTAAGGATCGCCCGGCAAACCACCCTGGCGCAGATTGAACCAACCCGGACAGATAAGATGCCCACAACCCAATTTTATCCGGCAACCTTACCCCTTGAGGAAGGCCTCCAGGCTGTTGTTCCTCTTCTCATGGACCTGTGTGCAAACAAAAAAGAAATATGGATACTCCTGGCAAAAGAAAAAGTGACACTAAACGCTTTCACTCTGGTGTATCTTCCATTTCAAACATCCGGGAGCGAGTATGTTCAGGATACCCTTTGCTTTAGCCTTCCGAAAAACTCCCTCAAGTTTGGCCGCAGGTTATAGGGGATATAGTATTCCCCGTTATTTCCGGCGTTCTTCTGAATGGGGCATGCGTAATGGAATATCCGGAAATCCTGCAAGGATTATTTCACGTATCAGAATTTATCTGATACGTTCCATCCAACCGCTCCCACATCTGTTCCAGTTTTTTATCCAGGATCTCAACGGCTTCATCATAGTCATCCGGTGTTATTTTACCGGTTTTTAGTTTTGATTGAATAAAATACAATTCATTGTCATACCATTTGTCCGGATCAAAATTATATGTCATGTTGCTTAACATCTACTCCTTCATCAGGGAAGTTAAATTCGGTCTGTCTCATCCTTGAACAACGTATCAGAAAGCGGATATACTGAATATGGAACCGAGTTTACTATGGGTATATTGCACTGGGCAGGGGAGAAATTCAAGGGAATTTAAATTGAGGAATACGAAATTTTTTGATAATTCAATAGGGAAGATTCGATTCATTTAAAACGACAGGAGATCCATGACACTTTACGCATATAAAACCCATCAGCCCAAACTCCACCCCACTGTTTATGTGGCACCAACCGCCCAAATCATTGGAAATGTCCATATTGGCAAACACGCTTCAATATGGTTCCAAACCGTCATTCGTGGTGATTTAGACAAAATCCGCATTGGTGCCATGACAAATATTCAAGATCTTTGTATGTGTCATGTGGATAAAAACATCCCATTGAACATTGGAAATCGTGTTACCATCGGTCACCGGGCTGTAATCCATGGCTGTACAATTGAAGATGATTGCCTCATCGGGATGGGCGCCATTGTCATGAATCAAGCGGTGATCGGCAAAGGATCTGTGGTTGCTGCCGGTGCTGTTGTGCTGGAAAAAACAAGTATCCCGCCATATTCATTGGTAACGGGTTCGCCCGGAAAAGTTAAGAAAACATATGAAAATCTGGGGGAGCTTAAACAGAAAATGAGCATTATGTCGGAATCTTATGTGGACAGCGCCCGGAATTTCGGTTCAAGTGAAATATTTTATCGGATAGAGGATTAATATGCTCCCAAAACGGTTTACATGCACACAATGCGGGAATTGTTGATCATTGGTCTCAAGGGGGTTGCCGCCTATGCTGACCATGCGGCCATTCTGGGAGTTGAAAAGGATGAAATTTATGATTTCCTGCTCAAAGCCCTGGCATCCACAACCGAAGATCTCAGCGTTGACGAGATGGTGGGTCTGGTAATGCAAACCGGTGAATGCGCTGTCACCGCCATGGCCACCCTGGATGAAGCCAACACCAAGGCCTATGGAAATCCTGAGATATCAGAAGTCAACATCGGTGTCAGTGACAAGCCGGGTATCCTGATCAGCGGTCATGATCTCAAGGACATGGAAGAGCTTTTAAAACAGACCGAAGGCACGGGGGTGGACGTTTACACCCATGGTGAGGTGCTGCCGGCAAACGACTATCCGGCCTTTAAAAAATATGGTCCCCTCAAGGGCAACTACGGCAGCTCCTGGTGGAAACAGAACGAGGATTTTGAGACCTTTAACGGTGCCATCCTCATGACCACCAACTGCATCATTCCCATTAAAAAGAACAACACCTACACGGATCGCATCTTTACCACCGGCGTGGTGGGATACCCTGGCTTAAGCCATGTTGCAGACAGACAGGATGGAAAAACCAAGGACTTTTCAGGGGTGATTGCCGTGGCCAAAAAATGTGAGTCCCCCCAGGAGATTGAAACCGGCACCATTGTTGGCGGATTTGCCCATAACCAGGTACTGGCCCTGGCCGACAAGGTGGTGGCGGCGGTTAAATCAGGCGCCGTGAAACGATTTATTGTCATGGCCGGATGTGACGGCAGGCAAAAGGGCAGGGGTGTTATTTTTTCTTTCGTTTTTTCTTTGTTTTTTCCCAGGCTTCCTGTTCTTTGATCAGGTCTTGAACGCTTTCTTTTTCATTGGAAAAAACGATAGTGTCGGCATAGTCTTGTTTGCTGACGGATAGCGGTTCAATGGGCTTGTTTAAGAACAATTGAATGGCTTCCAGGCGGTCTTTTTCTTCGGTGCTGCAAAAGGAGAGGGCAATGCCTTTTTTAGTGCCCCTGCCGGTTCTTCCCACCCTGTGGACATAATTTTCGCTTTTTTCAGGCAGATCATAGTTAATCACATAATGAACATCGGCAATATCAATGCCCCGGGCACTGACATCCGTGGCTATCAAAATATTCATCTGGCCCTTTTTGAACCGGTTCATCACATCGGTCCGGTCCTTCTGGTCTTTTTCCCCATGAAGGGTTTCCGACGTGATATTTCCCCTTTCAAGGGCTTTGGCCACCCGTTCCGCCCGAACCCGGGTTCTGACAAAAACGATGATTCTGGCTTCTGGGTTGTCATTGATGAATCGTCGTAAAAAAAAGCGTTTGTCATCCATTTCAACAAACACCACAAAATGGGATACATTTTTGGAGACCGGATCTTCCGGGGATATTTGAATTCGGATGGCTGAAGATTTTACCTGGGAAAATGCCAGTTTTTTGATCTCTTTATTAATAGTGGCAGAAAAAAACAGGGTCTGGTGCTTTTGGGGCAGTTTTCTTTTCACCGCGCTGATATCATCGATGAATCCAAGATCCAGCATCTGGTCGGCTTCATCAAGAACAAGGGTGTCCACCCGTTTCAGGTTGATGGCCCCCTGGTGAATCAGGTCAAACATCCGTCCGGGTGTGGCCACAATCACATCAATACCATCGGCCAGTTTTTTGATCTGGGGATCCTGTTCAACGCCTCCGAAAACCGCAATGGTTTTGACTTTGGTGTGTTTTGACAGTGCATCAAAGACACTGCCAATCTGGGCGGCCAGTTCCCTTGTGGGGACCATGACAATACACTGGATTCCCCAGGATCGCTTTGAACTTTTTGAGCGGTGGATCTTGTCAATGATGGGAATGGCAAAGGCAGCTGTTTTCCCTGTGCCGGTCTGGGCAATGGCCAGGACATCTTCTCCTTTCATGATGGAGGGAATGGCTTTATACTGGATGTCCGTGGGTCGCTGAAATCCGAGATCGGATAAATTTCTCTTTATATCTGACGATATATGGTATGTTTCAAATTTCATGGATGCTTTACACTGATTAAGGTTAAAATGCTTAAAATACAGCTTATTCTCATAAAAAACAACCACCTTCTGTCAAATATGGTGAAATGATTACATATCAGACAGAAAAAATAAATATTTACAGCACTGCAGTTTTGTTTGTATCCTTTACAGGCTGATATTTTTCAGAAGGGATAGAAAATGATCCAGATGAGTTCCGTAGACCTGAACCGGAAGGGGAAAAAGATTTTTTCCGATTTGAACCTGACCGTCATGAAAAACGAAAAAGTTTTAATCCAGGGAAAATCCGGAATTGGTAAAACAACCTTGTTTAAAGTTCTGCTGGGATTTGAAACCATTGATAAAGGCAGTGTGACGATTAACGGAAACCGGATTGATAAAGACCATATTCAAGACATCAGGGAACAATTGTTTTATTTGAGCCAGGATATTGATCTGAAAAATGATACCGTCGGCGCTCTTCTGGAAGAAATTTTCATCCAGAATCATAAAAAACCCCTGGAAAGCACCCGGCTAAATCAATTGATGGGGGTCTTTGAATTGAATGTCACGCTGCTGGAGCAGCAAGTCAAGGAGTTGTCCGGCGGTGAGCGCCAAAGGATCGGCCTGGTAATCTGTTTTCTTCTGGACCGTCCGGTCTGGCTTCTGGATGAGCCGACCGCTTCGCTTGATGACATCATGAAAAAGAAAATAGCTGATTTAATCCTTGGTCAGGAAAAAACAATGATCATTGTTTCCCATGATGATGTCTGGAAAAATAATCCGGCTGTTAAAATAGAAAGGTGGATATAAATTGGGCGCCCAGGATCTTGGTGTTTTATCATTGGTATCTTTATTGGTTTTTCTTATCCCTGTTTTCTATATCAACAGGCGGGTAGGGCTCTTTATCGACAAAACCATTATTTTCTCCATTGTAAGGATGTGTATTCAATTGAGTTTTGTGGGGGTGTATCTTGAATTTCTATTCAAGTTTAACTCGCCGGTTTTAAATACGGTTTATCTGTTGATCATGATAGCCATTGCGTGTCAGTCTATTTTGAAATCAAGCAACCTTAAAGTCAGAAAACTTTTTGTTCCCATGTTTTTTTCCCTGCTGATACCATTTGTCCTTATCCTGTTTTTCTTCAATGCCGTGGTGGTGAGAATCGATAACCTGTTTGAAGCAAAATACATGGTGCCGGTGGGGGGCATGCTGCTGGGAAACTGCCTGAGGAGTAGCATTGTCGGGCTCAATAGTTTTTACTCCGGAATAAAAAAGGAGGAGAAGGTATATCTGTATTCCCTGTCGTTATTGTGCTCTCGTATTCAGGCATTAAAACCCTATTTAAAGTCAAGCTTTCTGGCAGCCATCACACCGACCCTGGCATCCATGGCCACCATTGGTCTGGTCTCTCTGCCCGGGATGATGACCGGACAGATCCTGGGGGGCTCCATTCCCATGGTGGCCATAAAATACCAGATTGCCATCATGTTCTCCATTTTTTATACGGAATACTTCAGCACGCTGCTGGCTATCCTGTTTTCTTTAAAGGTTGGCTTCAATGACCTGGATGTGTTAAATCAGGACATTTTTGCTTCTAAGAATTAAAGGGAAAGAATGACCTCAATTTATATCGATATGGATGATGTATTGTCCGAGAGTAATCAGACCTTTTTGCAGATACTGGAAAGAGAGTTTGGGAAAAAGGTGGCCTATTCTCAAATCACAACCTTTGATTTACAGGCATCCTTTGGATTATCCGATGAAGAATATGCCCATTTTTTTGAGTGCATCCATGCACCGGACGAGATGATGCTGCATGCGCCGGTGACAGGTGCCAGAGAAACGCTCAAGCACTGGCAGGAGAACGGATACCGGATTTGTGTGTTAACCGGACGACCCCTTGATACCCGGGAGGTTTCTCTCGAGTGGCTGGCGCTTCATGAGATCACCCATGATTCCTTCGCCATTGTCAATAAATATGGGAGAGAGGCATCCAAAGGAGAACAGTCCCTCTCCCTTGAGATGCTTTCAACCTGTTCTTTTGATCTTGCTGTGGAAGATTCAGGCCAAATGGCACGATTTTTAAGTGAACAGATGGGGGTGACCGTGGCATTGCTGGACAGGCCATGGAATCGATCCATGTCATTTAACAGCAATGTGAAACGATGTGCGGATTGGACGGAAATTAAAAAAAATTTCGAAAGGCTATAGACATATCCGTCCAGACGATCAATTTGAAGCGGGAAGGGTAAAGTTTTTTCTTGACACCGGGTTGGAATCCGTTTATTTTGTTTGAACATTCAGGTGCTGCGAGTGCAGTCAAAAGAGAATCCTGTGAAAATCAGGAGCGGACCCGCCGCTGTAACCGGGTATGAACGTCACTGTTACCACTGTTTGATAAGTTGGATTTAACGGGAAGGAGTGATTAGTAAATTGATCCGGAAGTCAGAAAACCTGCCTGAATATTTGATCGATGTGCTTGCGAGGACTTGGGCAGATCATTAACATGTGGATAAAAACGGTTCCCATATCAAAAGTGTTTTGATATGGGATTTTTTATTTGCGTCTGGCCCTTCCCCGCGTTATGGTTATTCATATAGTGTAGGAAATGTTATGGGAAAATTTAATTTTATCACACTGATTTTTTTTCCGGGCCGGGTTCTCTGTTCATATCTACGAACCATAGCAGCCATAGCTGTTATCACTTTCGACGCCACCGCACCTGATATGCGTCATTCCATAAATCGTATCATATGCAAGGGAGAATTGACGTTTGGGGAACGCAAAAGCCAGGGATTAATCCATATGATGGTTCAGCCGTTCCATCTGTTTCACATGGAACAATACCCGTTGAAATTGGCAATCCTTTATATGAAAGTCGTGCGCTAGGAGTGTTGAACGGTGAGAGGATATGCCTTTTTAATACCCATTCCTCACCGCTCATGACCTTCATGTTTTTTTGTGCCCGCCAGGGCATAAACGATAGTATGGCAAAGATTTGAGTATACCGGTTGCCATATCACAAGGGAGAAAAGGATTTCTGGTGGTCCTTTTCTCCCTTGTTCTTGTTTATAGGCAGTGTTTGAAAGAAAACTCACCCATCTGCTGCGTTGCTGCAAAACTCTGAAATCCTCATGTACATTAGTACACTCCGGTTTCAGAGTTTCTTACGCCTTGCATATGGGCAACTTTTCATCCAAACACGGGTTTCCGTTCAGGCACTAGGTAGAATTAAACCATTGACCCAGGGGGGGGATCATTTGGATAATTTCAGGCTCAAAATCCGAACAAAGGGAAAGGATATGAAGAAATATAGGAACGCGGTTGTTTTTGCCGGTCCGGGCCCGGGGACAATACCCCTGTCCCGTGGGTTCCTTAATGGGAATCGTTTTGTGTTCCCATTAGATCAAAGCAGTTTCACGTGAAACGCTAGTTTTGAAGGTCCGGGTCATGGCCATCCCTATCAGATGTACCACTGTTGGTAATCCGGGCACTTATGTCTTGGCAGATTTCGTCATTGTATTGTATAGTCCACATAGACAAACATACGCTATTAAACCAGGCAACATATTATTGGGAGATAAGAGATGAAAGGATATATTCAAGTTTACACCGGCAATGGCAAAGGGAAAACAACCGCGAGTATAGGGCTTGCCCTCAGGGCTGCCGGTGCAGGCCTGTCCGTTTATATTGCTCAGTTCTTGAAAAAAGGGGATTATTCTGAAATCAAAGCCTTGTCCAGATTTGAGAATATCACAGTGGAACAATACGGCCTTGGAAAATTTGTAAAAGGGAGCCCTTCTGATGAAGATAGGGCAGCGGGTGCTGCAGGATATCAGAAATTATGTGAAATTTTAAGCCAGAACACCCATGATGTGGTCATTGCAGAAGAGGGAAATGTTGCGGTCATGTGCAACATTATAACGGAACAGGCCCTTCTGGCACTGATGGATATGAAACCCGATAATATTGAATTGATCATTACCGGGAGAGGTGCTACGCCAAAAGTAATTGAACGGGCAGACCTGGTGACCGAAATGAAAGAAATCAAACATTATTACCATCAGGGCGTAACGGCAAGGGTTGGAATCGAAAAATGATGAAAAAAAATATGGCTGTCTTTGGCACCGGTTCTGATGTGGGGAAAAGCATCATTGCGGCCGCCCTTTGTCGGTCCCTTGCGGACAGGGGGGTGACGGTTGCTCCTTTCAAGGCCCAGAACATGTCCAACAACTCGGGCATTACATTGGAAGGCCTGGAGATGGGACGGGCACAGATTGTCCAGGCCGAGGCAGCAAAAATTGTACCCCATGTCGATATGAATCCCATCCTTTTAAAACCGACAGGGGAGAGCCAGTCCCAGGTGATCCTTAACGGAAGGGTTCATGGGGATCATACGGCCATGGCATACCATAAAAACAACGGATTCTATTTCGAAAAGGCGTGTGAGGCCTTTGACAGACTTTCCCGGACCCATGACCGGATCATCCTGGAAGGCGCAGGATCCTGTGCCGAAGTCAACCTGATGCCCAATGACATTGTGAATTTTGCCATGGCAGAATATGCTGATGCAGATGTTATCCTTGTGGCGGATATCCACAGGGGGGGGGTATTCGGGCAGATTATCGGCACCCTTGCGTGTCTGCCACAACCGTATCGGGACAGGGTAAAAGGATTTATTATCAACCGGTTCCGGGGAGATATCACCCTGTTCAAGGATGGCGTTGACTGGATTGAAAAACAGACAAAGATAAAAGTGCTGGGTGTTCTACCCTGGTACACCCATTTTAAAATTGATGCTGAAGATTCTGTTGAAATTGAAAAATGTAATGATTTTGAGGGGTTTCGTAAGAACCTGCCGGCGATCGGTATCATCCGGCTGCCCCATATTGCCAATTTCACTGATTTTCATGGGCTGTCAAAGATAAAAACGATTCAAACCATTTTTTTTGACAACCCGGATCATCTGTCCAAATTCAGCGTGGTGATTATCCCGGGATCAAAAAATACCCGGGCAGATCTTGACTGGTTAAAACATCATTTCCAAGGCCCCTTGGAAAAATACCTCCGGGTAAACGGGTGTGTTTTCGGCATTTGCGGTGGATATCAAATGCTGGGTGAGTTTGTTGATGATCCTGATGGGCTTGAAGGCACACCGGGCCGGTCCATGGCTTTGGGTTTTCTGCCGGTTCAGACGGTATTAAAAGCTCCTAAAACAACGACCTTGAGTGATTTCCAGTGGGATAATGTTGCGGGTAAAGGGTATGAAATCCATATGGGGGATACCTGTTTAAGTGGGGGAACATCCCTGCTGGCTGTCAATTCCAGAAATTCCATCCCCTGCACGGACACAGATGGCTGCCAATCTGAAACCGGCAGGGTGGCCGGAACCTATATGCATGGGTTTTTTGATTCTCCCCAAATATTATCAAAATGGTTAACCACCCTGGGAGTGGATATTCATTTTTCCCCGGCAGATATGATATCGGTAAAAGAAAGAGACTATTCCCTTTTAAGGGAACATTTTGAATCCCATATTGATATCAGTGAGATGATTTAAACAGGAACGAATCCGAACAGCAATTCACAATATGGCGATAACGCAAACCTGCCCCACTGTCCGACAAGTATTGCGTTTTATAATGAGAATTGCTGGAATCCAAATGAAATCGTTTACTTTATGCTGGAAATTCTTTATCGTTAGGAAAAAATAGCTTTTTAATCCAAAATTTAAGAGAAAAAACTTTGGAACAACAGAACCAAATCCCATCCCTGGCTGAGCTTGCCCTGCAATACGGTACGATTAATAATGAACAATTTGCCTATATCCATGGCTTATCTGCCCCAAATGCCAAACAAGATAACAAGATTGGCTTTGACCACTTGCTCTTACACCACGGGATTGCCACCGGATACCAGGTCGGACTGCTAAAACTGATTCAAGAATATCTGATCATCAGGAAACGCGGAGAAGCGTTTGGTAAAATTGCCATAGAAAAAGGATTTGCTGCACCGGAAGATGTCATCAAAGCGCTTGAACATCAGAAAAAAGAATTCAAACGGGCCAAGATCAAACGATTGATCGGTGATATCCTGGTGGAATCCAGGGTCCTGACAATTAAACAGAAAAACGTGGTCCTGAACGAGCAGATATCGTTGAATATCCAGGCGGAAAAAATTTTTGTTCTAGATGAATCTGATCAAACAGGTTCGGATGAAGACAGGTTCATTGAGAACGGCATACCACTGTCAACGTATGAAAAACAATTTTTAAAAATAAAAGGGCTGGACCAGAAATTTGCCCAACGGATTATTGAAAAAGGCTTTAGTTCAAAGCGACAAGTCAAAATTGTCCAGAAAGTCCAGGAAGAGGCATTTGAAAAAGCGCATACAATTCGGATTCTTGCTGATATCATGATTGAATTCAAATATTTAACAACAGATCAGAAAAACCGGGTAATCAAAGAACAGGACCGGATTGAAAAAAATGGTGGGGGCTTAACCATACCCGGTGTCCATGTCCGGATTTGCAAGGATCAAATGGTGGCGACCATTCATATCAGCAAAGATTTGGCAGATGTTCGTCTGGCGGATATCAAACAGGCACTTGACTCGATGGGAATCCAGTATGGCATTTACCCGGATGCTGTTCTTCAATGCAACCTTGACCTGGGAAATGATTCGTTTGTGGCCGCAAACCAAGGGTTTTCGCTGGAAAATTTGGAACATGCAACGCCTGTTTATCATTTTGATTCAGACAAAAAAGAAGTGAAAGTCAAAAAAGGGGCGCCTTTGGCGGAAGTCCATTTTGGAGGAGACGCGTATTTTGGAAAAGATCTTTTTGGAAATCGGGTTGAACACCTCAATGGGAAAACATTACGCTTCAGGTGTGCCAGCGGCGCCCGGCTTTCACGCGATGACACAAAGGCCCTGGCGGATAAAACAGGGATTCCGTCCCTGTCTATTGAAAGAAAACTATATGTGCATTCATTGATTAACATTTTGGAAGATGCAGATCTCAAGTATGGACCTATTGAATCCTATGCGAATTTAACCGTTTCAGGTGTGTTAACCGGTGCATATCCTGTAACCGCCGGACAGATTAATGCCCGGGAAATCAGAGGGGCTTCCATTGATGCCCTCGGCTGTGTCAGGTCCCATATTGGGATAACCGATGCGGTCATCCGGACCCAGGGAGATGTCCATGCCAGATATCTTCATCATTGCAGGATCGAAGCCTTTGGGAATGTCTATATTGAAAATGAAATTATTGATTGCCAGATCTTATGCAGCGGCAAAATAGATTCCGGCCATTGCCGGGTTATTTCTTCAATCCTGTATGCGAAAAAAGGGATTGAACTTGCCGGAGCCGGAAGCAACAGAACAAAAGCATGTATCCTTGGTGCCGGAAGTGAGCATCATCTGCTTGAAAAAGTCAGACAAATTGATTTTGAAATAAAAAAAATCACACAACCGCTGGATGAATTGCAAGAAAAACGGGATGAAAAAGATCGTTATGCAAAAAAGCTTTTCCGAAAAATGATCGAGTTAAAAATTTTTCACGACCGTGCAAAAAATAAAAAGCAAAAACTTGCCAATGAATTTAAAAGTAGAAAAAAAGCGTTCACAAAAAAAGAATTGAAAAATCTTGTGGCGCTGATAAGCAATTTTGACAACAAAATGACGTCTTCTATTTCCTCTCTAAAAATTTTGAACGAAAAAAAAAAGGAATGCGAACGGGAGAAAAAAATCATTAAAATCAAAATTGAAACCCTGAGTCCAAAAATAAACACGGCAGTTTCAGGTCTACAAATGGACAAGTTTTTATTCGTTGAATGGACTAGGCAACAGGAGAATATTCCTCAAATAAAAATAAATCATAAACTATTTCCCGGAACTATTTTGAAAGGAATTTTTTCATCATTGAAAATAGAGAAAGACGTGAATAATTTTTTAGCCGTTGAAAGACATCCGTCAACAGCGGATGGACAAATGGTGATCCAAAAATTCTAACGTTTAAACGGTGCAGAAAAAAGAAATTTATGAACGGCACCGGATGAGGTTAATTTACTTTGATAAAGCGTGATCTCAGAAATTGAAAAATCATCAGATCGAATATTTTTAAACGCTTGCAGGAGTCGGGCCATGGTTTTGGCACAAACGGGTTTTTTTATCCGGGCCAGGGTCAGGTGAGGGAAAAATTTTCCAGGCTCCCTTTTGAATCCCAGGTCCCTGGTAAGGGTGTCTTCCAGGCGGGTGGCAAGTTTTTCCAAAACATCTGTCTGTCCCTTTGTCCCGGACCAGATGACCCGGGCATTTTTTATGGACGGGAAAACCCCGATCCCTGATGCGTACATAGTATGAATCGGTATGCCTTCCACGGCTTGGGTCATGGCATTTTTGATGCGCTCAATTTCACGGAGTCTTACATTTCCAAGAAACGTTATTGTTAAGTGCATCGTGGCCGGCCGTTGCCACGATGCCTTGATACCGGATTTTTTTAATTGTGTCTGAAGATCCTGTAACCACTTGTTTATCCGGTTTGGAAGGGAAATGGCAATGAACGAACGGATATGGGGGGTGTCATTTTTCATTATAAATGTTTGTTTTTGAAGCCCAGCAGTACCCTGTAAGGCCCAGGCGTTCCCGGCGGCACCAGGGCCACCCGGTCATTTTCCTGGAGTATCGTATCAAAGGAGGCCACTTTTCCATTTATAAACACCACCTCAACCTCTTCAGGCATCAATTGAACCTGGCGGATTAAATCTGCTGCACAACTTCCCTTATTCACTTTTAAGGTCACATTGGCATATTCAATGTGCTTTTCCTTCAATTTTTTTTGTAGAAATGAAAAAGCATTAAATGTGATGTTCGGCATACATGCCCCCTTTTATTTGTGCTTGGGCTCAGGCCTTCTTTATGGCACTTTTTACCCGTCTGGTCATGAAATAAAGATGAAAAGTACTATAAAAAAAGCCTGACCCTGTCCGTTAAAATCGAAAATGTTATGGTTTATAATATAAGGTATCTTCCGGATTCACAATGATTTTTAAGTGTTTGTCCAACCCTTTGCTGGTCAGCCAACAGATGGCTGCAAGTTTATCAACTCTTTTTAAACCCCAGTATCCGTTAAATGGTCTGTGTAAATTTATTGATAAAATTTAGTCATACCGGTATAGTTATTTTCATGCGACTGCGAATCATCATATTGATTTTGGCCTTGTTTGTAATTTTATCGGCTTCAACCGGCGGATTTTTATATTACTACTCTTTTCGGAAAGTGGCATTTCAAAAAACAGAAGCCAATGCAAGGTCCAGACTCGAACTGTTGACCGATCAACTATCTTCTTATCTTTCCGAATATATCAGACCCGTCAAGACCCTTTCCATGATCAAAGAATTACAAACCGTATTGAACGATACTAACCTGGACACGATTTACGCAGCAAACAGGATTCTTGACAAGTTTACAACATCCCTGGAGATTCAAGTCAGCTATCTCATGGATAAAAATGGAATCACCTTATGCTCCAGCAATCGAAATGCCCACGACAGTTTTGTAGGACATGATTTTTCTTTCAGGCCTTATTACAAAAAGGCCATCAATGGTATCCCGTCAACTCTCCTTGCCCTTGGCACCACTTCCCAAAAAAGAGGGGTTTATTATTCTCACCCGGTGGTTGATGAAAACACCCGTGATATCCTTGGGGTGGCTGTCATAAAGGCCTCGGTGGAATTTGTTGAAACAAAGCTGTTTTCCACGTCCGATGACATTCTTCTTTTTGTCGATCCACAGGGTGTTATTTTTATCTCAAACAAGGAGGAGTTGAGGTTCAAGCTTTTATGGAAGCTGAACGAAGAAAAAATCAGTGTACTTGAGAATTCGCGACAATTTGGGAATGGCCCCTGGGCCTGGACAGGGTTTTCTAAAAATCAATCCCAGGACGTCGTCAATAAAAGCAATGTTCGATACCTGTTTACAAGCCTTAATGTCCCCCATTATCCGGATTGGGCAATTATTAATTTAAGAAATTATAAACAAATGGAAAGCCAGGTATTAAAACCCTTTGTCAGGGTCATCGGACCGGTGATTTTTTCCGTGTTAATCCTGACCGGTATTCTGGTGTTCACGCTTTACCAGTTGGGAATTCATGAAATCACAAAACGGAGAAAAGTAGAAAAGGAACTCCGGCTCAGCGAAGAAAGATACCGACATATCTATCATAAAACCCCGGTCATGCTTCACTCAATTGATATTGAAGGCCGGATTATAAGGGTTTCCGATCACTGGGTGGAGGTAATGGGCTACAAAAGGGAAGAAGTCATTGGCAAACTCCTTATCCATTTTTTTTCACCGGAATCAAAGAAATATGCCCTGGATGTTATATTCCCCAGATTTTTCAGCACAGGGTTTTGTAAAGATGTTCCCTATACCTATGTGAAAAAAAATAACGAAACCCTGGATATTCTGCTGTCCTGTTACGGGGTCAGGGATGAAAATGGTGATATTGTCAGATCGCTGGCGGTGAGTGTGGATGTAACGGAAAAAAACCGGACTCAGCGAGACCTCCAGGTTGCCAAGGAAAAGTTGTCGCAATATTCCTATGACCTGGAACAGCAGGTTACCAAGAGAACCCTTCAGCTTGAAAAAACCAGGGATAATTTGAAAAGCCTTTCTAAAAACATTATTGCCTCCCAGGAAAGGGAAAAAGCCACCGTTGCAAGGGAACTTCACGATCATTTAGGCCAGGTGCTGACGGCCCTCCGCATTGATGCGGTATGGGTTGAAAAATATGTAACCCATATTGATGAAATCGCGGGCAAAAGGACCGGAAAAATGTGTTCCCTAATTGATGATACTATTAATGATGTCCGGGACATGGCCTATCGCTTAAGACCCCGAGTACTGGATGACCTGGGGCTGGCCGATGCATTGGAATCGCTGCTGTCTGATTTCGAAAAGCGGTCCAATGTGTCCTGTGTCTTCAAGTCCGGCCGGATACCAAAAATAGAGGATACCCTTTCCACCGCACTCTACAGGATCGGTCAGGAAGCGGTTACCAACGCCCTTCGCCACTCCAATGCCACCACTGTTACGGTTGAATTGACGACAGATGAAGACGGCATTGTTTTAATGATACAGGATAACGGATGCGGCTTTGATGTCCGCAATGATAAGGGGTTTAACGGATTTGGTTTGGAGGGAATGATAGAGCGGGCCAATCTTGTGGACGGAAAACTTACCATATCTTCTCGACTGTCAGAAGGAACCACCATTCGTTGTAAAGTCAAACTAAAAGGATAATTCATGATTAATGTACTGCTTGCAGATGACCACAGTATTGTCAGGGAAGGCTTGAGAAAGGTGCTGGAAGACAGCAATGAGATTGCGGTGATTGCGGAGGCAGCAGATGGTGAATCTGCCTTGGATGAAGCCATAAAGAAAAAGCCCGATGTGGCAGTGATTGATATTTCCATGCCGGGAATGGACGGGCTTGAGGTGGTGAGCCGATTGAGCAGTTACTGCCCGGAGGTTCCGGTCCTTATTTTAACCATGCACGATGAAGAACAATACGTTATAAGGGCCATAGAAGCCGGTGCCATGGGATATGTTACAAAGCAGTCTGCTCCTGAGCAGCTGGTGGCGGCTGTCATAAAAATTCATGCCGGTGGACGGTATTTGACAGAAAAGGCCAGTGAAGCATTGGCCCTGAGAGTGATTCGGGGAAATAAAAGTCAGACATTGATCGAATCCCTTTCCATGAGAGAGCTTCAGGTTTTGCGAAAACTGGCCATGGGAGCAACCAATAAAGAAGTCGCCATCTCTTATAATATCAGCGTAAAAACCGTTGATACCTATCGCGCAAGAATATTAAAAAAACTGAATCTAAGAAATAATGCCGAATTGTCCCGGTATGCCATTCAAAACAAATTGGTAGAATTATAAATTCAAATCATTAACGATCAGCAATTTTCATTATGGGATAACTAAATCGGGTCAGGCTTGTGTTATTGTGCTTTTGACCAAAACCTGAACTATTAAGGGTATAAGCTGACAAAAGTGTCAATAACGCAAGCCTGACCCATTGTCCGACGACTATTGCGTTTTATAATGAGAATTGCTGATTAACGATTCAATTGTTCGAAATTTGAAAATATTTTATTTAAAATGGTTTTGCACTGGTTCATTTCTTCTGAAGAGATGCCCTGTTCTGCTTCCCCCAACAGATCAATCACAACAGCAATCAACTCGTCTTTGAAATCTTTGGCTTTATGGGTCAGATAAACCAATTTGCTTCGCTTATCATTTCTGTCTGGAATTCTTAAGACCATATTCTTTTTTTCCAGGACATTTAACAACCGCGTAATGGCAGCCTTATCTTTTACCGATATATTGGAAAGCTCCTGCTGGGTCTGACCATCCTTTCGATACAGGTGGACAAGGATGCTCCATTGTTCATAGCTCACGTCAAACCCGGCATCTGAAATTTTTTTAGTCAGCCGCTTAATAATCGATCTTGAAGTGCGCCCCACTAAATATGCAATAGATGAATCAATAACCGTATCAAATGTGTCCATATAAATATATTTTATCTTTAAGTTAAAAGTATTACCAAATCAATGGGGAATCGTTATCCTGTTTAGATAATATTATATAAAATCGTTGATGTTGCAACTATTTTTTTCATATTCGTGCAAAATAAAAACATCCCCCCTGACAAGAATCAGTGTCAGAGGGGATGTTGCGTTTTTACAGGTAAACGGGTCTAAATGAATATAACGGTTTTTATGCGGATGTTTTTTTAAAAACGCCCTTGATGGTGCTGATCCAGATACCGCTGAGGACATATGAATAGAGCCAGGTACCAAAGAAGATCAAGACAAACGCTTTAATAATATCACTTGGCCCGCCGTTAAGGGAAAATCCGGGTACATACCCGAACAGGATGGGGCCCAGGTATAGGAATTTTGCAAACTTAAAGGAGGTAAAGGCGGTTTTCCACATGTTGGCCTTTGCAATGGTTGCACCGGCAAAGGCGGCAATGCACACCGGAGGCGTGATATTGGAATCCTGGGACAGCCAGTAAACAATCATGTGCGCGGCAATTTCATTGACCCCCAGATGGGTGAGAGCGGGAACCGCCACGACTGCCGTAATCAGATAAGCGGCTGTCACGGGTACGCCCATGCCCAGCACAAGGGAGGCAAGGGCTATCAGGAAAATGGTCATCAACAATGAACCGCCGGCCAACTCGATCATGATATCGGCAAAGGTCAGCACCAGGCCGGAAAACGTTAGAACACCGATGATGATACCGATAACGCCCACGGTGGCACCAATTTTGAGACTGTTTTCAGTCCCATCCCTTGCCGCTTCAATAAATCTTTTGGGACCGATCCGGGTATCTTTTCTGACCCAGCTGATAATAATACAGGACACGAGGCCTAAAATGGCCGAGTATCCGGGCGAAAATCCATAGAGCATAAAAATGGTGATGACGACCAATGGAATGATATAAAACCATTCTTTCTTAAAAATTTCCATGGCTGAAAATTTTGATTTTTCGCCCACAATATTATATTTTTTGGCTTCATAATGGACCATACAGAAAACTGAAAAGAAATACATTAACGCCGGGAAAATGGCCACCAGCATGATGGTGGAATAGGGCACACCGGTCAGCTCGGCCATGATGAATCCGCCGGCCCCCATAATCGGGGGCATGAACATGCCGCCGATGGAAGCGGCCGGTTCTATTCCCCCGGCCACATGGGGTTTAAAGCCTGCTTTTTTCATCATGGGAATGGTGAACATGCCGGTGGAAACCGTGTTGGCAATGGCAGACCCTGATATGGAGCCAAAAAGCCCCGATGCAATTACCGAAACCTTGCCCGGCCCGCCGATTTTGTGACCCACGGCAGCCAGGGGCCAGTCAATAAAAAATTTTTGGGCCCCGCATTTTTCCAGGAATGCGCCAAAAAGCACAAACAAAATGACATAGGTGGCCAGAACATTGGCCATAATGCCGAACACCCCATCACTCTTGTAAAATATGCTGACACATAACTCCGTAAACGGGGCCCCGGCATGGGACACCAGATCCGGTGCCAGATATCCGTAAACACCATAGGTCAGCATGACGACGCCTAAAATGACAAACACACCGCCCACCACCCGGCGGGCCAGTTCAATACCGATTAAAACACCGATAATGGCAAACACCATATCCGTTGTCGTTTCAGCACCTGTCCGGTAATTGATGACCTCAAACATGAAAATCCAGTACCCGATGGAGGCAATGGAAAGGACAATGAGCAGATAATCCACCACTCTCATAATTTTGGATTTGCTTTTGTACAGCAGGAAGGCAAGGATATAGGTGATAATGACATAAATTCCCCGGTGATACTGGGTTGCCATGGGCTGAATCACGGCAGCATAGGCGTAAAAAAGGACCAGGGTAACGGAGCAAGCATCAAACACGAGTTTTTCAAATTTATTTAGCTTTTCATACACGGGTTGCCGTCCTATTGTTTCGAGTAAATAATTTTAACGTGTTGCCGGTCCTTGGTGGTAAGACACGGTTTCTGTATGTTTAAAAGAAACCGTGTCTTTATTTGTACACCTGTTAACCGTGACGTGTGTCTATTTTAAGGATCCTTTTTCTTTCCAGAATTTTTCAGCACCTGGATGGAAAGGCGTTACAATACCATCAGCACCCGTTGCAATGGCCATGTCTTTAAACGTCTTTTTCTGTGCTTTCATATGGGCCAGTCCCTCATCTGTATAGATCAGGGAAAGCATTTGATACACAACATCGGCAGACACGTCTGAATGGGCGACCCAGAGGGCGGAATCCTGGAAAGAAGGAGAATCGTAATCTGCACCCTTATAGGTATTGGCAGGAATGGTCAGCTTTGAAAAGTATGGATATTTTTTGTAAAATCCACTGGCTGTGGCATCTGCATCAAGGTTGACCAGTTCAATATCATTGGTCTGTGCTGCCATGATGACCGCACCGCTGGGGAAGGCCGTGAACAGCCAGAAAGCATCCAGTTGGTTGTTGCCGAAGGCCTGGGCTGCATCATTGTACCCCATTGCATTTCTTTCAATTTTATCCCACACACCCATGTGGTTGAAAAAGAGTTCACAGTTTGCAAATGCACCGGAACCGGCATTTCCAACGCCTACTTTTTTCCCCACCAGGTCTTTTGTGCTTTTAATACCGGAACCTGATCGGATAATCAGCTGAGCCGGTGCACCGTAGAGCCATGCAACGGCCAGGACATCTTCATATTTTTTAGTATCATTTTTCATCAACCCGTTTCGACCCAGATACACATGACCCGAGTATACAACGCTCATCTGCTGCTTGCCGTCATTAGTTTTTCTCAAGTTTTCCACTGACCCTGCAGAAGACTGTGCCTGTACTTTAAATTCTGCCGCCGCTTTTATGGGTTTATACACCTGAATGGCATTTGCAACCACCTGGAATGTCCCGCCGGCAGGTCCACCGCCAAAGACAACTCTGTCCTTTGCAAATGCGGACTGGCAAAACGACATAGAGACCACTGCAATAAACCCCATGATGAATAAATGTCTTTTTTTCATACGATTCTCCTGTTTTTTGATGTTAAAACATAAAATCTCTTTTTTTTACCGAGTAAAAGATTAACAAAGATAGTGTCAAAGAATCAATCCGAGGATTTCTGATTATGGTGTAGGTAAATTTCTTACAAATCTCATCCAAAGATATGTTCAGGGCCTTTCACTGCGGAACGTCATATCAAATCGGTGGCGCAATAGTGACCACTATCCGCATATTCGTCTCCGCCCTCACGCCATGGGGTTCCCTGATCTCTGATATCAGGAGGTCTCCCACCCCGGCGGGAATAGCCGTATCCCCCTCACCCAGAAAGTACCCTTTCCCCTCAATCACTTGAATGGACAGTTCCCCGTCAAGGTCATGAGAATGGACCGGAAACGTAACGCCGGCATCGAGATTGAAATTAATGATTTTAAAAAATTCTGAATCTTCCACCAGGAAGAACCGCTTCATTGCACCGGGTGTATATTCATTTGTTTCACTCAGCTTTTTAATTTTCATATCCTGTCTCCGTTTTCTATTTTGAGGATGTGTGTGCAGCACCCCGTTGTTGTTCATCACTCCAGGCGGCCGGCAAAGACTTTCCCATATTCCCTGCAGGTCTGCCGGCTCTCTTCATCCGGCGCCCAGGTGATGCGCAGACCTTCATCCATCACTTCCAGGCCGGATGCGGTCAGTCGTTCCGACATTATTCGGACGGCCTCCCCGCTCCAGCCATAACTGCCAAAGGCGCCGGCTTTTTTATTTTTGAATTTCAGTCCCTGTATCTCTTCGAGAAGTGCGGCCACATGCACCAGGATGCCATTATTGATGGTGGATGATCCCATCAGGATGGCCTTTGACTTGAAAATTTCCGTGATGACGTCATTTTTATCTGTCTTTGCCAGGCTATAGAGTTTTACCGTCACCTCATGGTCTGCTTCCCTGATCCCAGCGGCTATCTGTTCCGCCATGACCCGTGTGCTGTCCCACATGGTGTCGTATAGGATGGTGATCTGATTTTCCTGGTAATTATCCGCCCATTCAAGATATTTTTCAACAATCTGGGCTGGATTGTCACGCCAGATAATGCCGTGACTGGTGCAGATCATATCCAGCGGCAGATTGAATCCCAGGACTTCTTTGATTTTCCGGATGACCATGGGGCTGAACGGGGTCAGGATGTTGGCATAGTATTTAATACATTCCTGGAAAAGTTCGGCCTGATCGACAAGATCGTTAAACATGAATTCCGACGCGTAATGCTGGCCAAAGGCATCGTTGCTGAACAGGACTTCGTCTCCGCTCAGGTAGGTGAACATCGTGTCCGGCCAATGCAGCATGGGGGCTTCCACAAAAATGAGATCCTTGGACCCGAGGCTGAGTTTGTCACCGGTTTTGACAACTTTGAAATTCCAATCCTGATGGTACAATCCCTTGAGGATTTTTGCACCGTTCTTTGTGCAGTAGACCGGTACATCAGGGATATGGCGCATCAACTCGGGCAGGGCCCCGCTGTGATCGTTTTCAGCATGGCAGGCAATGACATAATCGATTTTTTCCAGGTCAATCGTCTGCTGGAGATTTTCGACATATTCTTTGGCAAATGGCTTCCAGACCGTATCAATCAAAGCTGTTTTTTCTTCTTTTATCAAGTAGGAGTTGTACGAAGACCCTCTATGGGTGGAGTACTCATCACCATGGAAGTTACGCAGTTCCCAGTCGATTTTTCCCACCCAGTAAATATTATTTTTTACCTGAAAGCTCATGTTGTCTCCTTTTTTTAACGAAGTATATCATTGATCTTGACCCATCGCGGTATCCCTTAAGATGGTAATGGAATTGCGCCAAGTCAAATCCCTTTCCTTCATCCCCTGGGTTGACCCGTATTTATCACCTGATCCGGAGAAGAGAGGAGATGGGCGAATCTTTGGCCGTTTTTAGACGTTTTTTTATAAAATTCCAGGCAGTTTTTTACCATCTGTAACACCTGGTCATGGGTATGGAGCCCCGCAACTTCCATGGCAAGCCTGGGATGGCGCCCCAGTCTTCCCCCCAGCATCACCCGGAAGTTTTTCTGTTTTTCCCGGAGGGTTCCGGTGGGACAGACGCTGATGCACCTGGCACACATCAGACAAAGATCATCATCAATCAACACGCTGTCCTTTTTGTCATCCAGGCGAATGGCGGCTTCGCCGCAAACGTCCACACAGGCATTGCAATGGGAACAGGGTTCATGGGAAATCCCCGGAAGAACCGATCCAATGATCCCGATATCCACAATCTGGGGTCGTGAGCAGGCATTGGGGCAATCCGCCAAAGCCACCCGAAATTCATGATGAAATTTTACGTCTTGTTTTACATGTGCTTTTAAAAAAGCCAGGATATTGGCCTGTTCAAAAATATTTTCAATATCCGCTGCCAGCCGGGCGCAGGCATTTGCCGTGTTCGGGCATCCTGCACCCCCGAAGCAGGTCATGACTTCATATCCTTTGATCGCTTTTTCCATGCCGCCTTTGGATAGAAATTTTTTCTTTAATTCCGTCACGTCTGACAGGTCAACGCGGGATTTTCCCTTTTGCGCAACATAGGCCTCCACTTTTTTTTTTACTTTTTTCCGTATAAAAAAAGGGATCTTATGTATGGCCTGGTCTGCTGGTTCAGACCATTTCATCGAAGGATTTCCCCCCGGGAACTGACCACCACTTCTTTAAACGGGATATCCACCCCGGACTTTGCCAGGGCTTTTTTAACGATCACGGGCATGGCTGAACAGCAGGGCACTTCCATGACGACACAGGTGATGGTGTGGATGCCGGACGTCTTGAATACCTGGGCGAGCTTTTCAACATACTCTTCCGCATTATCAAACTTGGGGCAGCCGATCATCACGGCGTTTCCTTCCAGAAAATCTGCATGAAACGTTGGATATGCCACAGGAACACAATCGGCTGCAATCACCAGGTCTGCGTTTTTGAGAAATGGTGCCCCCGCCGGAATCAGTTTGATCTGAACCGGCCAGTGGCCCAAGCTGGATTTGCCGCCGGACACATGACGTGTGGGGGTGTTGGCACAGGCACAAGAAGATTCTTTATCCGCCGTTGGAAAGGTTTGCAGGGTTGTGGAAGGACAGCCGCAGGCTGCAGGCCCGGTCTCTTTTTTTCCCTGGGTTTTCAACAGCACTTCAACGGCTGCTTCATCAAAATCGTCCGCCTCTCTTTCTATGATTTTCAGCGCATCTTCCGGGCAATCACCAATACAGGCCCCAAGCCCATCACAATACTTGTCCGCGATCACTTTGGCTTTACCATCAATAATCACAATGGCACCTTCTGCACAGGCAATCACACAATTACCGCATCCGTTACATCGCTCGTCATCTATTTCTATTATTTTTCTCATTATTTTCATAAAGCCCTCTCATTTTATATCAAGTTGAATACTAGCGTTGATGCAGCCTATTCTTCAACGGAATGTCTTAATTCATTTCTATTAAAACCTGTTTGGCAAGCTCATTTCCCGCTTCGGTTAAAAACAGCCGGTCAAGCTTGGCAATAAAGTCGCGATCATTAACACTGGTTTTCTTTTCGCAGGCGGCCATATGGGTGAGCATGTCGGCATCATGCAGGATTTTCCGGTTCACGCTGTCCGCTTTTGTCACTTGGCTGCGGTGTCCGACCAATTCAATGACGTCATTGATCAACGCGTCTTTGGCCCCTAATTTTACCATGAGCTCTCTGGCCACAGTCACACTTTCTTTTTCCATGAATTCCGGTGCAACAGAATTGTATTTTTCCTGGGCATTTTTTATACCAATATCATATAAATATGCCGCACAAAGCACCACGGCCAGGTTTGCCCGTTCTTTTTTTCCGATTTTTTCTGCAAAATTTGCCACCTTTGCTGCATGCCCAATCCGTTTAAAATCCGTTCCAAAATGTCGCTTCATTTCTACTGCCACCCGGTCTTTCAATAGATCATCTCTTTTGGCAACAAACTCTTCCGGCAGTGTTCCCAGGCATTGCTCGGCAAACTTGCAATAGGCGGCACAGCCGAAATCCATTCTGGGATTGACGATTTTTTTCTTGCAATGGGCGCATCTTCTCGTGGCATCGTCTTTAAAAAATTCCATGGGATGACCGCATTCCGGGCATTGGGTTTCAAAGATGGCGTCTCCGTTCCAGTATTGGGTATCTTGTCCAGGGCATTTCATATTCAGCCTCCTTTTATGAGAGGAGAGTAGTGAGACAATGATATTGTCTGTTCTCCTCATATCTCACTACTCACAACCATTTGACTCAACTGTCGATCTTCAGCATATTTGATTACTTACCCTGCATCATGGCTTCTACGTCAGCATCAGGCGCTGTAATGGGTTTAATATCAAAGTTTTTTACCAGCACATCCAGTACAGCCGGGGAAATAAATGCCGGCAGTGTGGGCCCGAGTCGGATGCCTTTAATTCCCAGGTGGAGCAGTGCCAGAAGCACGGCACACGCTTTTTGCTCATACCAGCCAATATCAAAGGAAATGGGCAGGTCATTGATGTCTTCCAGGCCAAACACTTCCTTGAGTTTAAGGGCAATCACGGCCAGAGAGTAACAATCGTTGCACTGTCCGGCATCAAGCACCCTTGGAATCCCACCGATATCCCCCAGGTCAAGTTTGTTGTACCGGTATTTTGCACATCCGGCCGTCAGGATGACAGCATCTTTTGGTAGTTTCTCGGCCACTTCGGTAAAATAATTTCTGTCTTTTTGACGACCGTCACAGCCTGCCATGACAACAAATCGTTTGATCGCACCGGATTTTACGGCATCAACCACTTTGTCTGCCAGGGCCAGTACCTGATTATGGGCAAATCCACCGACAATTTTACCGGTTTCGATTTCTTCCGGTGCGTTGCAGGTTTTGGCCAGGGCCACCACTTCGGAAAAATCTTTTGCACCACCGTTCACCCGGTCCGCAACATGTTTTATGCCGGGATAAGATACCACACCCGTGGTAAAGACCCGTTCCTTGTAAGTGGTTTTCTTTTTCATGGGAATAATGCAGTTGGTGGTCATGAGAACAGGACCGTTAAAGGTTTCAAAATCCTCATTCTGGTGCCACCAGGAGCCGCCGTAATTGCCTTTCAGGTGGGCAAATTTTTTAAAGGCAGGATAATAATTGGCCGGGAGCATCTCCCCATGGGTGTAAACATCCACGCCGGTGCCGTCTGTCTGTTTTAACAATTCTTCCATGTCTTTAAGATCATGCCCGGAGATCAATATTCCAGGATTTGATCCCACGCCAATGTTGACTTCCGTCAGTTCCGGGTGTCCATAGGCGGTTGTGTTGGCTTCGTCCAGGGCTGCCATGGTGGTCACTGCCATCTCACCGGCCTTGAGCACCAGGCCGACCATTTCATCCACAGACAGATCCTGGGTGGTGGAGGCCAGGGCTTCAAAAAAGAAATCATAGATTTCATTTTTTTCTACGCCCAGGATGGCAGCATGATCTGCATATGCCGCAATTCCTTTTAACCCGATGACCAACAGTTCGCGAAGGGATCTGACGTCCTCATTTTCAGTCGCCAGGATGCCCACGGTTTCTGCTTTGGCTTTATAGGACGACACATCATCGGAATACCAGGTCGCACTCGCATGAAGGTCGGTTCCCACGTTATCCTTGACGCTTTCAAACAGCTCTTTTTTGACTTTCTGGGACTGTTGAATCCACTTCACCAGGTTTTCGTCATTAAAATTTGTATTGGTTATGGTGGTGAAAAGCGCTTTAGCCACAAACAGACCCACCTCTTTTGGCGTTTCAGCACCCTGGGCCTTGGCCGCAGTGGCAATCACACTGATGCCTTTGAGATCATAAATTAATAGATCCTGAAGATTGGCTGTATCATTTTCTTTTCCACAAACACCTTTGATGGTGCATCCTTGATTTTTTGCAGTTTCCTGGCATTGAAAACAAAACATGTTGTCGTCTCCTTGTATTAGGGTTGATGAACAATTGATCTTTACATCCTGGCATGAACTTATTATACAACAGAAGATAAGTCCTTGACATAGATCAAGCAAGGTTGGTTTTTGTTACTTTTTTTGGTTTTAATTGTTTTAGAACGTCACCAGAGGAGAAGTATACGATATTAAAAATCTAAAAACAATCTCTCTTTTTTCGGGTCTCTCCGATGAACACCTGGAAAAAATAGCCGCCATTGCCTCAACGCTCAAATTTGATAAAGGAGAAATGATTTTCCATGAAGGGGATAAGGGAGACGGGTTCTATATGGTTGACAAGGGAAAGATTAAAGTGTTCAAACTTTCTTTTGACGGCAAAGAACAGATCCTTCATATTTATGGGCCGGGCCATATTTTTGGAGAAGTTCCCGCGTTTGAAGGCAAAAACTTTCCCGCTTCTTCCATGGCCCTGGAAAAAGCCACTATTCTTTTTCTTCCCAGAGATAAATTCGTCCGTTTAATTACCAGCACACCCGGGCTTAGCATGAACATGCTGGCGGACCTTTCCAGGCGGCTCCGGGAATTCACTGTGCAGATTGAAAATTTAAGTTTAAAAGAAGTGCCTGCGCGCCTTGCTGCCTATATTCTCACCCTTTCAAAAGAACAGAAAAATGAACGGCAGGTGACCCTTCCCATATCCAAAGCACAATTGGCCAACTTGATCGGCACAACGCCTGAGACTGTTTCCAGGATATTAAAAAAAATGATGACGTCTTCTTTTATTGATGTGCAGACCAAAATTATTTTGATTAAAGACCTCCAGGGGCTGCTGGACCTGTCTGAATCCGGTCGTCTGTAAACATCCCGATTTTTACGCATTTGAACCGGAAAGGATCAAGGGTTAAAACCAGGATGTTTTTTAATCTTTAATCGGTTTGAATTTAGCCGGCTTCATAGGTACATGAAGTGAAATCTATTTCTTCGCCGCATTTGTCGCATTTATGGGTTTTGTCAAATTCGTCTGAGAAGATTTCTTTTTTTGCATTGCATTTTGGGCAATTGCAGGTGAAAGATTTCAACTCTTTAAATTGTTCAAAACCGGGGCAGTGTTGTGGGGTTGTCATCATATTCTCCTTTTTTATTGCTTTGGTTAAATGGGAAACTCGGTGAAAATTAAATGTCAATTTGTCATCCTTGTCAAGCGAAAACAAAGATTTAATTTAGTTCAAATTGACAAGGGTTCGGCCGTTCAATTCTCCTTTTAACATCCGTTCGATTTTATCATTTAACTGGTCCAAAGATATTTCATCAACCAGTTTTTCAAAATAGTCAAATTTCCAGTCTGAAGCAAGCTTGTTCCAGACAGTGGATCTAAATGCCATGGGGCAGTCCTGGGAACCGATTCCCAGAAGGGAGACCCCCCTTAAAATAAAGGGGAAAACCGTCATGGGCAGATCTGCAGAGGCCACATTTCCGCAGCAAGTGACAATCCCTTCCGGTTTTGTCGATTTGATAGCGGTCGCCAGGATTTCGCCGCCTACTGTGTCAATAGCGCCGGCCCATTGTGGCTTTAAAAGGGGCGATGTCGTATTTTTCAGAAAATCATTCCGGGCAATGATGGTTTTAACGCCCAGGTTGTTCAGCAAAGTGGTGTCTGTTTTTCCGGACACTGCAACGACAGTATACCCAAGGTGGGATAAAATACCTGCGGCAAGGCTTCCGACGCCGCCCGTAGCACCGGTGACAAGGATATCGCCATGGTCGGGCCCAAGGGTTTGGGTCAGTTTGAAAACAGACATGCCGGCCGTCAATCCGGCGGTCCCGAATATCATGCTCTGCTTCAGGTCCAGACCATCCGGCAGTTTGACGACCCAGTCCCCGGGCACACGGATATACTGCCCGAATCCCCCTGCCGTGTTCATGCCAAGATCGTAACTGGTAACAATGACCTTTTCTCCTTTTTTTATGGTGTCAACACGGCTTTCTTCAACAATGCCGGCGGCATCAATTCCGGGTGTATGGGGGTATTGTTTTGTCACGCCGCGATTTCCACTGGCGGATAAAGCATCTTTATAATTCAGGGAAGAATAAAGAACCCGAACCAATACGTCATTGTCCGGAAGGGTATCGATCAAGGCTTCTTTTACCTGTCCTGTAAAGTTATTTTTTCCGGTTTCCTCAACAATGAATGCGTTATATGATAAATTATCCATATCTGTCATCCTTATACGGTTAATGATGGGAAGGCTTTAACTTTTATCTGCTCAGTATTTCTCTATCAGAATTCCATGGGATATCCAATTGTTTTTAAAATTTGGTTGAAAAAAATGATATTGACCCGGCATATATATTTTTACTTTCGTACCTAAATTTGCTAATCATGTCGGGATGAAAAATCAAAAATTCCAAACAGGCCGGGTAACCCTTGTCGCATTCTCCCATTTTATTCATGATGCCTATACCAGTTTTCTTGCGCCGCTGCTGCCCATCATTATAGAGAAGCTGTCGCTGACCTTAAGCCAGGCCGGTTTGCTGACAACGGTGATGCAGATTCCAGCCATACTCAATCCTTTTATCGGACTGTTTGCCGATAACAAGGGACTGGCACGATGGCTGGTTGTCCTTGCACCGACGTTCACAGCCATACCCATGAGCCTTATTTTAAGCGCCTCTTCATACTATTATCTGCTGGTTCTTGTCTTTTTTGCCGGGATCAGTGTGGCGCTCTATCATGTCCCCTCACCTGTTCTGGTGGCAAAATATTCCGGGAAGAAGAAGGGCCTGGGCATGAGTATCTTTATGACAGGAGGGGAACTCTCCCGGACCCTGGGTCCCATATTGGCACTGCTGGCACTATCCTTTCTGGGAGCGGATCATTTTTATGGGGTGATGGGAGTTGCCATGTTAACTTCGGTGGTGTTGTATTTCACCCTTGAAAAAGAACCAGAAAAAACCAGTATTAAACGGAGCGGTTCTTTAAAATCGTCCTATCATGAAATCAAGCATGTGCTGATCCCCTTGTCCGGTATTTTATCGGCCCGATCCTTTATGATGGCATCCATGGGGGTTTTTCTCGCCGTTTTTGTGGAACGGGAGACCGGAAGCCTCTGGTATGGCGGGGCTGCCCTTGCTTTGTATGAGGCCTTTGGTGTGGCCGGGGTTTTCAGTGCGGGAACGCTCAGTGACCGGCTGGGAAGGCAACGGGTCCTGTTCTGGGTATTGATGGTGGCACCGGTTGCCATTCTGAGCTTTGTTTTTACAACGGGCATTATACAGATTGTCATGCTGGTGATCGCCGGGTTTACGGTTTTGTCAACCACCCCTGTCATGTTGGCCATCATCCAGGAAAATGCCAGGGAAAATCCCTCGGTAGCCAATGGCCTGTTCATGATGATCTCCTTTGCCGTCAGATCTATAGCCGTTTTTTTGACCGGTATTATCGGTGATGTGGCAGGGCTTGAGAATATGTTTATCGTGAGTGCTTTGATCGGGTTCACTGCGATTCCGTTTTTATTAAAACTGGACCGTTAAGACTGCAGCTAAAATACATGGAAAGGTTATCTTTTTCAGGACATTTTCAAACGGATGAAATCCTGTTATGATGAGCCCTGTTATGTGGAGAACAATCAAAGGATTTAAACAGTGAACACAGTGAAAAAAAGTATCCTTCAAAAGGGAAAAGGCAAGACACGAAAACAGGCAAAACTTGACTATCTATATGAAAAAGAATCCCGTTATTTTGCCCAGGTTGCTGAAACAGTAAAAGACATTGCCATAAAAGAACTCAAAGAACTGGGGGCCGATCATGTACAGCCGGTTTTCCGGGGGATATGGTTTTCAGCATCCAAAAAGAATTTTTATCGGATCGTTTATTTTTCAAGGCTTCTTTCAAGGATTCTTGCCCCCCTTGTTTCTTTTGAATGTCATGATAAGGATGACCTGTATAAAGCGGCAAAAAAAATCAGGTGGGAAGAGTTTTTAACCCCTAAAAAAACATTTTCCATTGTGGCAAATGTGTCTGAATCGGAAATTACCCATTCTAATTTTGCCGGGTTGCGGATCAAAGATGCCATAGCCGATTATTTCAGGGACAGGACCAATAAGAGACCGAATGTGGATGCACGAGATCCTTATCTCATTGTCAATCTGCATATTCACAGGAACATGGCAACCCTGTCCATTGATGCCTCAGGCGGGTCATTGCACAAACGCGGTTACCGGGAAGAATCCGTATCCGCCCCCATGCAGGAAACCATAGCTGCAGCCATTATCCGGCTGTCTGAATGGGATGGACAAGTCCCGTTATACGATCCCATGTGCGGATCAGGCACCCTTTTGTGTGAGGCCCTTATGGCGTACAGCCGGATACCGGCCCAGGTGTTCAGAACCCAGTTCGGGTTTGAGCGCCTACCGGATTTTGATGCTGCGTTATGGGAGCAGATCAAACGAGAGTCCCGGGACAATTTCAGGGAATTGAAAGCAAACATGATTTCGGGAAGTGATGTGTCCGAACATTCGGTTAATGCGGCAAGAATCAATATCATGGGGCTTCATTTCGGCAGTGAAATCACCATTGAACTCAAGGATTTTCAGGCGATTGAAGCCATAAAAAACAGTGTGATTGTCACCAACCCGCCCTATGGTATCCGCATGGGCAAAGACCAGAATCTCAATCTGTTTTATAAGAACCTGGGGCTTTTTTTTAAAAGCAGGTGCCGTCAATCCACCGCTTTTGTCTATTTTGGAGAACCCAAATACATTAAAAAAGTGCCGCTTTCTCCTGCCTGGAAACGTCCTTTGGAAATCGGCGGCCTTGACGGTAAATTGGTAAAATACGATCTATATTAGCATCAGTCCGGGAAGACTTAGCAACCTATGGAAAAATCAAAATCAAGTGGAAAATATACCTGTAATGAGTACCGGGAAGAAATGATCCTTTTGGGGCTGCAAAAAAGACTGGCCGCCCCAAATGTAACCCCTGAAGAAAAAAAAGAGTTGCTAAGGGAGATTGCCAGGGTTGAACAGCAGATGGGGATCGCTTGAAATTTTTTTACCTGTTCAGCTGGGCGCTTAATTTATGGTCTTTAAGATCCCGTTTAATTAGAGGCAGTGTGTTTCCGAACCCCTTGATCTGTTACCGGGATAGGGAGCAATACCCCAAGAATTTAAAAGGATAAACTTTTCTATTGATTTGGTATAATAATTGCTTATTATTTAATTAATAACTGTCAAGGAAAATCAAAGCACAAGGTGATTATGACAGGCAACGTTATGCTATTTATGGATAGGAAGGACTGATCATGAAAATTGAAGAAAAACCTTTTGAAGTCACAAAAACATTTGGACTGGGTGTTCTGTTGAAGTTAACAAAGAAAAATATTCAAGGGATCGAAATAATAAGTGACGGAGAAAAATTCAGATCCAATGTGACGCTGAATAAACTTTCCGATGCTGTTAATGCCACGATAAAGGCACATAATATTAGTTTGAAAATTAAGTAAGGGAAGCATGGGGAATGTAAGTCACCTTCATAAAATTGTAAAGCCAATACTGACATAAAATGGCGCTAACCGAGTGGATCGGTTTTCCCCGTAGGTTCGACACCCGTTTTTTAATCTTTAATCAGGTCTGACTTTTCTCCCTCAGTTAGGTCTCCAATTTATTCAAAGGCTATAAGCATATCGAAATTGCGTATAGCTTTTTCAATAATTCCATTGACAGATCTAACTTTAAGCAATAAATATTATTTTTTTAGACGGATTTACTCATAATAATTTCCGGAGGAATATATGAACTGGTTAACACAAACCCTTGGATCGTCCATCGGCAAAAAACTACTGATGGCACTTACCGGCTTTTGTTTTGTCGGCTTTTTAACCGTCCACCTGGCTGGTAACCTCACCGCGTACATGGGCTCGGAGGCCTTTAACGCTTATTCCGAGCATCTGCATTCTTTAGGCCCCTTGATTACCCTGGCCGAATGGGGGCTATTGACCCTGGCACTGGTCCATGTGCTTACCGGCACGGTCCTCTTTTATCAAAATGTCAGCGCCCGTCCGGTTCGCTACAAAGTCAGCAAGCGCGCCGGCGGCCGTACCATCGGATCCGCCACAATGCCCTATACCGGCTTTTTTGTGCTTGCATTTGTTATTTTCCACCTGATGAACTTTCACTTTGTGGATAAAACCGGTACCACCATCTTTCAAATTGTCTCTCACGCATTTGGGAATCCGGTCTATATCGGTATCTATATCACGGCCATGATTATCGTCGCCGTGCACATCAGCCATGGATTCTGGAGCGCCTTTCAAACCCTGGGCGCCAACCATCCCAAATACACACCCTTTATCATGGGATTCGGAATTGCCGTCAGCGTGATCTTCGGCATTGGTTTCGGTTTTCTGCCTATCTATATTACGTTAATTGCATAAGGAGGTTTCAATGCAGCTTGATGCAAAAATACCGGCCGGTCCGCTTGCGGAAAAATGGGACAACTACCGCGGCAAAATGAAACTGGTCAATCCGGCCAATAAAAGAAAATTCAATATCATCGTGGTGGGCACCGGTCTGGCCGGCGGCAGTGCTTCGGCAACCCTGGCCGAACTCGGCTATAACATAAAAACATTCTGTATTCAGGACAGCCCCAGGCGGGCGCACAGCATTGCGGCCCAGGGCGGCATCAACGCTGCGAAAAACTACCCCAATGACGGGGACAGTATCTGGCGTCTTTTTTACGATACCATCAAAGGTGGTGACTTCAGGTCCCGGGAAGCCAATGTCTACCGTCTGGCCCAGGTGAGTAACAACATCATCGATCAGTGTGTTGCCCAGGGCGTGCCCTTTGCCAGAGAATATGGCGGGCTCCTGGCAAACCGCAGTTTTGGTGGTGCCCAGGTATCACGAACCTTCTACGCCCGGGGACAGACAGGACAGCAACTGCTCTTAGGGGCCTACAGTTCACTGTCCCGACAGATCGCCGCCGGTAAGGTACAGATGTTCACCCGCCGTGAAATGGTGGATCTGGTTCTGGTGGATGGCAAGGCCCGGGGCATCATCGTCAGGAACCTGATCACCGGAGAGATGGAACGCCATGCCGCAGATGCCGTGATCCTTGCCAGCGGGGGCTACGGGAATGCTTTTTATCTGTCCACCAATGCCACCTCCTGCAATGTGGGCGCCGCCTTCAAGGCCTACCGGAAAGGGGCCCTGTTTGCCAACCCCTGTTATACCCAGATCCACCCCACCTGCATTCCCAATACAGGAGAATATCAGTCCAAACTGACGCTCATGAGTGAAAGCCTGCGTAACGACGGAAGGGTCTGGGTGCCGCGTGACCCCAATGATAAACGGCGGCCCAACCAGATCCCGGAAGAAGACCGAAGCTATTACCTGGAAGAAAAATACCCCAGTTTCGGCAATCTGGTACCCCGGGATGTGGCTTCCCGCAATGCCAAGGAACAATGCGATGCCGGCAGGGGCGTGGGGTTGACCGGCTATGCCGTTTACCTGGATTTTGCCGATGCCATCCACCGCGACGGCAAAGAGGCGATCCGTAAAAAATATGGCAACTTGTTTGATATGTATTATAATATCACCGACGAAGACCCCTACCAGACCCCTATGATGATCTATCCGGCGTCCCACTATACCATGGGCGGATTGTGGGTGGATTACGAACTCCAGAGCAACATACCGGGACTGTTTGTCCTGGGTGAAAGTAATTTTTCAGACCACGGGGCCAACCGACTGGGGGCCAGCGCCCTGATGCAGGGACTGGCCGACGGCTATTTTGTCATTCCCTACACCATTGCCCCCTACCTGGCTGAATCCGGCGTTTCCAATGTGACCGCGGACCACGTAGCCTTTACCGATGCGGCCCGGCAGGCAGATGCCGCCGTCAAAAAACTCATGGCCATCAACGGCAAACGAACTGCTGATAACATTCATCGGGAACTGGGCAAGATCATGGTGGATCATGTGGGTATGGCCCGCAATGAATTCGGTCTTAAAAAAGCTGTCGGGCAAATTCAATCCCTGCGCGAAGAGTTCTGGCAGAACCTCCTGATCCCCGGAACCGACACGGATTACAATCTCAGTCTGCAAAAAGCCGGCCGACTGGCCGACACGTTGGAGTTTGCCGAACTCATGGCCGAGGATGCCCTGGCACGTGTAGAATCCTGCGGCTGTCATCTGCGGGAAGAATCCCAGACCGATGAAAATGAAGCCCTTCGGGATGATGACAATTATCGCCATGTCGCTGCCTGGGGATATGCCGGTTATGGTGAAAAACCAACCCTTCACAAAGAACCGCTGACCTTTGAAAATGTTGAATTAACGCAAAGGAGTTACAAGTGACACACGCAACCGATACCATCAATATAACGCTGAAAGTCTGGCGCCAGAAAGGCCCCAGGGACAGGGGCCGGTTTGAAACTATTTTGGCCAATGATATTCATACCCACATGTCTTTTCTGGAAATGCTGGATGTGGTCAACGAACAACTGGCCCTGGACGGCAAAGAACCCATTGAATTCGATAATGACTGCCGGGAAGGCATCTGCGGCATGTGCGGCTGTGTGGTCAACGGAACGGCCCATGGTCCTGAAAAGGCCATGACCTTGTGTCAACTGCATATGCGCAAATTCAAAACCGGTGACACCATCGTGGTGGAACCGTTCAGAGCCAGAGCATTCAAGGTCGTCAAGGACCTGATTGTCGATCGAAGCCCCCTGGACAAAATCATCCAGGCCGGGGGATATGTCAGTATGAATACGGGGGGCGCAGCAGACGCCAACAGCCTCCCTGTTCCTCAGGTCACCGCCGAAAAAGCCATGGACGCCGCCGCCTGTATCGGATGCGGTGCCTGTGTGGCCGCCTGCCCCAATGCATCGGCCATGCTGTTTGTCAGCGCCAAAATATCCCAGCTGGCCCTGCTGCCCCAGGGACGTCCCGAAGCGGCCCAGCGCGCCATGAACATGGTGCATATTATGGATGCCTGTGGGTTCGGCAACTGTTCCAATGAGCGGGAATGTGAAAATGTATGCCCCAAAGAAATTTCCATCGTCAATATTGCCCGGCTGAATCGTGAATTTTTTAAAGCTGCATTTACTTCAGATGCCGTGTGAATCGAGTTCCGGAATTCAATCGAATTCCGGAACAGCATATTTAATTCTAACAAAAAAATGAACCGAATTTCCCCGGTTATTTTTAGTGTTGGCTATATCGAACGGTTTGCCCGTCCGGCTGCTCTTGCCAGCATTTTTAATATCAGCACGTCAACAGTCCAAAAATGGGAAACAAGGCAAAAAGAAACCTGCTGGTGCATCAAGAAACCTGTTGGATATCATGGAAAGAAAGGGCTTGGCGGCTCTTATCTGAAACCATCCAAGAGGGTAAAAAGCTGAAAGGTTTTAATAAAAAGGTGCTGACTTCTTTTGCCAGTACTGCCTGGAATCAAAATCAACACGGTGGGTCTTGTATTTATAGTCCGGGGTCTTTTTTTTGACCATGAGAAGCGTGGACAATAGCCAGGGCAACAGAATTTTTGTCAACCATTTTTTAAAAAAAATCACCTTGATAAAATTAATTTTTAATTTGTGTCCATGATAAAATGATAAAGGTTTCATACAGAGATCTTTCCGACTATCAGGTGCGGTTAAGAAAAGGCGCTTTAGAATACTATTTGAATGGTTGAATCTTTGAAAAGTTATGAATTGTTGCAAGTATCATTGACTCTTGAAATTTGAAAAAGCCTCCATATTCTGGTTTAAACAATTTGAGATAAAGCGTGGACTCACTGGGATAGTCTGGGGTTTTCATCCAACTAAAAAATGGATTTTGTGACGTAAGTAGTCATCACCTCAAGCACTTCGATCTGATCGCCAGATTTTATATATCAGGCCCCCAATAACAAAAGAAGTCAAAGATAGTTTAAACGACAGTCTTGGTCAACAAAAACAAATTGTGGGGGGGGGTGGAATTTTTCCCCTGTCATGGCCAATCTGGAAATGATCTTTTTAACCTTCGGATTGCTTTATCTCGTATGACTGTTGTCCAGGGAATCTGAGAAATGGAGACAACCGTCAATAACAACACTTCTTAAATTTTTTCCCAGATCCACACGGGCAGGGATCATTCCTGCCGACCGTTACTGCTAACGTTTTTGAAGTGGTTGGCACTTTCTCGGACCCTGT
>NZ_JAQYWD010000045.1 GCF_030145145.1 Desulfobacula sp.
CAGGAACTTTCTCCTCTAATTTTTCAACGATGGATTTGAACTCATCTTGTTTATCATCCGGGAGAAATTCTTCAAAATTCATTTTTAATGCCTCGGATTCAGTCCAGCCGTACATTTGCTGCGCCCCTTTGTTCCAGGCTAAAATATTTCCGTCCATGTCCAGAACGGTAACGGCATCATTGGAGTCTTCAAGAACCGCTGCCAGCCTCCTTAATTTATCTGCCTGTTTAATCTTCTGCACATTAAAAAAGGTCATGACCACACCATCAATTATATTGGAGGTTGTCCGGTATGGAATAATCTTTAATGAATACCAGATGCCATCTTGTGACAGAATGTCCAATCCCACTGTATTCAGATCGTTGAGGACACTCTCGGCCATACTGACAAGATCGACACCGGCAAAACGGGTTTTAAGGTCATTAAGCGGTCTGCCGATATCGGTCGAAATTAAATTGATGATTCCGGCAGCAGCAGGCGTATAGTTTTTTATGCGCAGGTCAGTATCGATAAATATGGTTGCGATTTCAGTAGCAGCCAATAAGTTGTGCATATCATCACTGGCCTTGGCATATTCATCTACTTTATGTTGAAGCTCTGAATTCACTGTGGCAAGTTCCTCATTGGTGGATTGCAGCTCCTCCTTGGAGGTCTCTAATTCTTCGTTGGTGCTCTGCATTTCTTCGTTGACCGATTGCAGCTCTTCATTGGTTGACTTAAGTTCCTCATTGGATGTTTCCAGTTCCTCAATGGTTGCCTGGAGATATTCCCGGGTGGATTGCAGTTCCTGTTCAAGGCTTTTCAAGGCGGAATTCTGTCGTTTGGGTTTACCAGTCCCGACCTTTTTTCCTTCTGAACCATCTGCAGTGGGTATATCCTCAAATGTCACGAGCATCAAACCCGAAGGCAGCTGTTTTCCGCTTAAAGGTCTGACCGATATATTGATAACACAAAAGGCGCCATTATATCTGACCCTCACCCCTGAGCAGCACATGTTCTTTTTTTCCCGAACCGATTTGTGAATGGCTACGGTCAGTTTGTTTTTGAGATCTTCACGGGCCATGTCAATCACGTTAAACTCAGGTTTTCCGGTGGGAGGTGTCAGGTATTTGTCTGTTTTACCCACAAAATGCAGAATTTCATATTTGTCATTGATCAGGACTCCCGCCGGGGCATATGCATCAAGAAGCGTTCTTTCAATCGCAGCCTGTATATCGACCTTGACGGGCAGGCCGTCTTTTTCAGCCGTGATGATCGTTGTATGGGCGGGATCATAAATTTTATCAAGATACTCTTTTCCTTTGCCCGCAAGCGATGTTTTGCGCACAAAGATCTTCCATTTGGAATTGATCAGCCCGAAAAGATCCATATGCACCCCGATATTCTCGGATGTTCCCAGGAACAAAATTCCGCCCGGATTTAACGTATAATGAAACAGGGGGATGATTTTTTTTTGCAGGACATTTTCCATATAGATCATTAAATTCCGGCAACTCACCATGTCCAGCTTGGAAAACGGCGGATCTTTAATAACGTTTTGCGTTGAAAAAACGATCATTTCCCGGATCTGCTTTTTAACATGGAAACCATCGGTTTTTTTTGTAAAAAATTGTTTTAATCGCTCCGCGGGAATATCAACGCCTATATTCTCTGGATAAATGCCCCGGCGGGCAACGGCTATGGCATCCGGATCAATATCCGTGGCAAAGATCTGGACGTTGAAGTAGTTTTTGATCCTGTCTTTTAATTCGGAAAGGATAATGGCAAGAGAATAGGCTTCTTCACCGGTTGAGCAGGCTGTCACCCAGATACGGATCATTGCATCAGGCCCTTTTTCTTTCAATAAGTTCGGCAGCACTTCCTGCTCAAGTATTTTATAGGCTTCCGGATCTCTGAAAAAGCTGGTTACCCCTATGACCAGGTCTTTAAAGAGCACGTTTATTTCAGCAGGATTTTTCTGGAGATATAGAACATAATCAGACAATGCTTTTATCTGGTGAACAGCCAGGCGGCGCTCAATTCGACGCGAAATAGTAGTTTGTTTATAATGGGAAAAATCATGGCCGGTGGCGCTGCGAATCAGGCCAAAAATTTTCTGCATCTGATTTTTAACTGGGGTGTCTGTGAGTTTGATCTGGCTCTGTAACTCAAGATATGGATGCTGTACATACCGGATTAAAGTGTCCGGCATTTTTTCAACTGGAAGGATAAAATCGATCAGTCCGGTCTCGACAGCACTTCTGGGCATCCCATCGTATTTTGCCGTATCCGGCTGCTGGACCATCGCTATACCACCTTCACCTTTAATCGCTTTAATCCCCAGCGTTCCATCCGATGCTGTTCCCGACAGGATGATACCAATGGCTTTTTCACTCTGGTCTTCTGATAGCGACCTGAAAAAAAAGTCAATCGGCATGTTAATGGCACTGCTTTTTATCGGTTTCAGCAGATGAAGGCTGCGATTGAAGACAGCCACATTCTTGCCCGGGGGATTAATGTAGACATGATTTGCCAAAAGTTTTGTACCATCTTCAATTTCCCGGACGACCATGCGGGTCTTTTTTTCCAGCAGGGATACCATGATGCTTTTATGGTTCGGACTTAAATGCTGGATAATCACAAATGCAATATTACTGTCAGGCGGCATAATGGAAAAAAAAGCATTTAGGGTTTCTAATCCACCGGCTGAGGCACCGATACCGACGATGGGGAAGCAGATACTTTTTTTGCGCTGTTTTTCTGGTTCACCCGGTTCTAAAATTTTTTTATCATTGGGTGACCCCTTTTTTTTTGCTGACATGGCCGTTACCTTTCTGCTTGACTGAACTTTTCCAATACCCAACCGTTCAAATGGTATCATTAAGATCTGTTTGGCAAAGGAGCGTGAAAGTCGGAAAACTCCAAGTCCCAAAGAAAAATGGTTCTTATTCCAGGTTGAAATATAATTTTTTGGGTAAGTTTATTTAAACAAGAATACAGTAAAAAACATTCCAATGCAAAACAAATCGTCGGTCAGATTCTAATCGAATTACTCGCGAGTCTTTATGGTATCATTAGTGACGAGTCAAACCAAACAAATTACTGAGCGCTTCATTCACCAGTCCGGGGTTTTTATAATTTGCCATGGTACAAGATACGGTATGGATAAATTTTTCAGTTTCAGATTTGAAATTACAATATATAGCCGGAACCAAAGTCAAATAAACCAAGATCCTATTCAAGTTACTTGGAGATTCACTTTCCAGCAGTTCAAACCATGTAAAATATTTTCAAAATCAGCAGCTATAAATTTGTTATATTATAAAAATTACAGTGCAAGGTTGGCTTTTCACAGTGGTTGAGGCTCATATAGTGGAATCAAAATTTCATAACTGAAAAATATTAAGATACCACATATTGGGGTTCCCGAATTTTGTCTTAACTGAGTCTTTAAAATGCCATTTGTCGCTGTAAGTTTCCAGCCGAAACCCCATATAGATAGACAAAATAAACGTCTCCAAATACCAAATTTTATAGAGTTGATATTATTCCTGAGAGATCCACAGCAGTGTATAAAAGTAACAAGGAGAGCAATATATTGATTTTTCTTCTGAATGGTTCATTTTTTAGCTTGTTTTTTATAACCGAACCGCACAAAGCCCATGTTGATGTTGCAGCAAATGCCGTTAGCGCAAAAATAGTTGCAAAGAGCCCAAGGGTCTTCATTTGATTTGAAATTGAGGCAAGGAAAGTTGAAAATAAGGTCAATCCGTACACAGCAACCTTGGGATTGAATAGTTGCAGAATAAATCCTTTTAAAAATGCTTTTGGTGCTTTACCCGTGTCGTCAAAAGAATTGCTGGAGCGGAGAATACCTATGGCAAGCCATACGATGTATAGGGCTCCAGCCCATCGTAAATACTTCTCTGACATCGGTATAGTTGCCAAAATCGTACTGGAAAGATAAGCACAACCAATCATAACAACAAAGAAACCAGATGCTATCCCTAAAAGGAAGTAAATAGTTTTTTTGTAACCATACATGATACCCATTGATGCACTTGCTATATTATTGGGTCCTGGCGTAAAGGTGGTGATAACCGCAAAGGAAATCAAAGGAATGATTTCAATATTCATTTTGTACCTCTTGATAAAAATATAAATTCATCGTACTGTTTAACAACTTTATGATCGTTATATTAATAATCGTGCAATATATTGTCAAGGAGTTTGTTATATGAAACAGTCAATTGATGCAATTGCAAACAATTTACAAACGATAAGAGAGGCCAGAAAACTCAGTTTAGATAAGTTATCAGGGCTTACAGGTGTTAGCAAAAGTATGCTCAGGCAGATTGAAACCGGGAAATCGAGCCCAACAATCGCAACTATTTGGAAGATCGCCAATGGATTGAAAGTTTCATTCACAAGCCTACTCAAAAAACCAGTTGTTGAAGCGGAAGTGAGGTCATTTAAAGATGGAAAACCGCTAACAGCAGAGTCTGAACACTATCGGCTTTTTCCTTTAATCCCATTTGAGCCGGAACAATCTTTTGAAACCTACTTCATCGAAATTGATCCTGATACAACTTTTTCAGGAGAACCGCATGAAGGCAATGTTTATGAATATGTATTCGTATTAAAAGGGCAGCTTGAAATAAGTGTTGATGGTAAAGGCTTTAAAATAAATGAAAATGAATTCCTTCAATTTAAAGCGAATTGCCCCCACGATTATAAATGTATCGGTAAAAAGATGGCATCGGCAATTATGCAGATCAGTTATCTTTCCTGACTCGATGATATGAATCAGAGAGGTTAGGATTTATCTTTTACAACTGAAATGCCAGCGAGTATTAATGGTATTATGTGTCAGGAGTCAAATTCAACAATCTACCGAGCGCTTCTTTCGCCAGTCCGGGCTTTTCAAAAAAAGACAAATCACAACATCTGGTATTTTAATTTTTATTGCGCCTCAGTCATAAATTCCACTTTATGGGAGAGGCCAAAATAAAATATTCAAATCTTCCATTATTGTATATTGGAGATTCATTTTACAGCAGTCAAACCCTGAAAAATATTTTTCCGAATCAGCAACTATAAATTTGTTATATTCTAAAAACCACTGTGGGGAAATGGCCGGGTATGATGCTCATGGCTTATATAATTGAATAAAAATCACAAGGCTGAAAAAACCATCTATACCATATGTGGGGATGCCAAAATTTCGTTAGGACTGAGTCTTTGATACGCCATTGAGCGCCATTATTTTTCAGCCAAAAATCAATATAAATAGAGACATAGTCGCCCTCATTTTGTTTGTTCTTCAGTCTAAAAATGGAAATTATTTCTTTTCAGAATGCTCAAACTTACAACGGATATTTTTAATTTTTTCAGGTTCAATGAAGGTCAAACACAAACATTGGATATTTATCCTCGATTCAGACCAACCGGCTATGCAAGTTAATATATTTATTTGTTTTATATAGCAAGAACTTGTAAAATTGAATTCCATAAATTTTTCTTTATCTGATAAGGATCAAGGGAAGAGAGTTGCAAAGGAAGGGTTGAACTCGATTCTAAAATGGAAAAAAATAGTTTTTAAAAAAATAGCAGAACAGAATTGGGCCAGAGTGGAAGGATTTTCAGCAAAAAATACCAAATTTGAGTTCACGTAATTTAAAGAAAAATATCAAGCATTTAATATGAAAAACAGCAAAACAACAAAAAAGCAAAATAATGATGTATCAGACCCGGCAGTTCAGAGCTTGGGAGAAGAAATTGCAAACAGTATTACACATGGAATCGGAGCAGCATTGAGTATTGCCGCTCTCGCTATTTTGGTTGTTTCTGCTTCCGGGAATGGTGATACTCTGAGAGTCTTAAGCTTAAGTATATACGGGACCACACTGATTCTTCTGTATTTATCATCCACCTTGTATCATAGCTTTTCCGATGAACGAATAAAACAATTTTTCAAAGTCATGGATCACTCGTCAATTTATTTGCTAATAGCTGGATCATATACTCCTATCGTTTTAGTTTCAATACGTGGGGCTTGGGGAATGACTGTTTTCGTGATTGTTTGGGCAATGGCTGTGGCTGGTATTATTGCAAAGATTTTCCTAACAGGGAAATACGACAAAATTTCTGTTTTATTTTATATTGCCATGGGGTGGCTCATTGTCTTTGCGATAAAGCCAATGTTTCAAACAGTCCCGTTGAAATTACTTATCTGGCTTCTTGTTGGCGGGATATCCTATACCTTCGGAATTATATTTTATGCATGGGAAAAAATGCCATATAATCATGCAGTTTGGCATCTTTTTGTTCTGGGAGGGAGTATTACACATTTTTTCGGGATTCTTTTTTATTTGACTGATGGATAAAATGTTATCATCCATCTTTAAATTTTTAATGCATCAATTGTCAAAGATTCTTGCCTTAAAGGTTAACATTCCCAACATTCAATGATTCAAACTGTATCTACAAAAGTTTCTAAAAATACCGCATATCAAAAATCTGTATATTGCAAAAAAAATTGATGATTACCAAACAATGGATACCACCTTTGAGAGTACTAACTTGAAGGTAAATTGATGTGGTATCTTTCAAAAGCTCCCTGTTTGATCTGCTCAAGGTTAATATGTAGATCATTAACTGGCGACATGGCATTAAGTGAATAGCGCAGCAGCCGTTTTGCCAATTTTGTCGGGGAATAGACTCGCAGAATGCCGGCGATCTGAATGTCTGCGTAATCTGCAAGTATATCCTCCTGGCCGATGGATTGACCCGCATGCAGGGTGTTGTGGGATTAAAACCCCCGGCTACCCGATTAAATGGTTTTACTACTCTTTGTCAAAACTATCCACCACTATCGCCCCCATAGATGCTGGCATCGTAATGACAATGATACGTTTCAAAGAGATTATAGGGTCATCTATCAGTGGCAATTTGTTTAGACAAAACAATACCAAAGTGACAACTAATGCTGCCATGAGATAAGCAATAACTATACGAAAAATAAATATGAAGATACGAGACCGAATATTTTTCTGAAAAACACTTTGATATGTAAACAAACTGAGAAATAACACAGATAAAACAAACAGCATTAGCAAGTTAGTATACGGCAATGTTTCACCTAACCGCCAAGCTTCTTCCAAGAAAGAGATTGGCACAGCTAAGGCAAAAGCACCTACAAACACCTGACTTGCATCTTCAACATTGAAGCTAACTTTCATTGATTACTCGCTATTTCCGATTGCCATTTAACGAATTTTCAAGATCCAGGTTGGTTATTTTTCGTGTTGGGTCATAATCATAGGCCGGATACTCAAAGATAGGCATTCTGGGTTCTGTTTCACTCAGGGAGTATCCGTAGATTGAAGCATATTCGGACACATCCTCTCCCATATTGTCAAGCTGCAGGAGATAATCATGGATGCTTTTTGATTCAATGATAATGATTTTTCCTATTTTTTCTATAATAGGGCTGTGTTCCCTTGTTGCGTCATGGTCAAATTCAAGGATTCTTCTGCCTTCATTGGTAATGCCGATGGTTCTGAAGGTAAGGCTCTTGCCGACCCCCGGAAGGTTGAGGACATTCCGATCAGAGGCAATAAATGGGATGTCGGCATCCGTTCTCAATTGGGAAAGTTTCTCAGCTATATTTTCAGCATCCAGAGGCAGTTGCCTGATTCCCGGATGGAACTTCTCCTCCAGAAGGCCGATGCTCTTTTCTTCCATGCTTTCCTGAGCCAGCCGGGCATTGGGTGAAAACAGGCTGGAATTTTCCATATATCCTTTAACGGTAAACACATAATAGGGAAGAATGCCGATATCATTGAGTACTTTTCGAAGTTTTGCCGTATGCCCCCTTCTTGATGCGGCAGATGTGAAAACCATCTGGTTGGTTACAATCCAGCCAGCTTTGTTCAGCTGGTCCACGCAGAATTTTGTTTCAGGGGTGATTTCCATGGGCGATTGAAAATGGGTTTGGAAAACAAATTGTTGAATACCTACTTTGGACGCTTTTTCTTTGAATTCGGCAAGGATGTTCACAAGACCTGCCTGGATTCTCATGGGAAGATAAACCGGAAGCCTGGTTCCCAGTCTTACCCTTAGGATCTGTGCGTATTTTCCCCCCTCTTTTCTGTTTGCATTGGCTGCCAGTTTTCGTTTGGCCATCTTATAAACGCTTTGAAGAATTTTTCGAATGGTTTTGTTGTTGCTCATCAAAGCATCTCCGCCAGTGATGAGAATATCTCTTAATTGTGAGTCATGTTCAAAATAGGTGATCGAAGTTTCCAAGCGGTCTTCTACTGAGGTCTTGGCTTGTAATTTTTCAAAGTCAAAATTCAAATCACCCTGTTGAAACCCGTACATTCTCTGGCAGATGGAACACAGCCCGCCACAGGCACGGCCCATACTTTTGGGCATTAAAATGGCGACATTGGGGTATCGTCTGTGAATGCAGTCGTCCGGAACGATCCAGCCAGCAGCATTGGGCTTTCCCGGTTCAACAATATCCTCTTTTTCCCAGGCATTAATATTTCCGAATTCAGCAACCAGTTCCTTTGAATAGATAATATATTGCCGGATGGCAAGATCCGCTCCCAAAGAGATAGGCGAGGCTTGGGTATCCAGAAGCGACAGGTAATAGGGGTTGACAAAAAAGGGAATGCCGACTTGCTGGGCCTGTTTCAGGGTATCCATTGTTTCTCTGTCAAGGGAGAAATCAAGCATTTCATTCAGATCTTCAGGGGTTCTGACTGCAAATTTAAGATGAAATTTATGATCATTCCACCATGTTTTGGCAAGGGCCAATTTTTTTTGCCGGGACATTCCTTTTATAAAACAAAACCGCTTGCTTTTTACCCTTCGTTCATCAATCATTTGAATGATGCTTTTCAGTATCCGAAGCTTGTTTTTTTTCCGTTGCTCGATGACGGCAGGATCAAGGCCTGAGGAATATCGGTCCATCCAGGTTGAAATTTCAAGTTTCTTGGGATCTGGGTATACATGCCCTGAAAACTGCCTGAACAGGTGAATTATATCATAGAAATAGGCAGGTGTGCCTCCACCGGTTCCCTTGCGGGCACATTGCATGAGAATGGCAAAGGGATCATTTTCCACAATTTCGCCTTTGAGATTGGGATCCCTAAATTGCCTGCCCGAATGCTGGATATAATCCAGGATGCGAATGGCAGCATAGTCTTTGGATCTCAACTTTTCAAGCTGGAGGTTACCGGTTTGTTTGCGCATATAATAGGCATATGCTGGTTTGTTTTCCCGAAGGACCTCCAGAGCCCAAATTTTTAATTTTTTCTTGGCCTGGAGAATGGTTTTTGACGTGTCAATAATATCAAAAAGACCGGGGTTCTCTTTGAACAATTTCTGCATGAGCCTGTATGCTTTTACATTGGGAAGTGTATGTTTTAATTCATTTAAAAACGGCACAATATTTCCTTATTGCAGCAAAGTTGCTGCATAAATTATTGCCAGGGACCAATACTAACATTCGATTTATTGAAGAAATTGAAATTATAGAAATGATTTTACGATATCTGGGGCTTTGAGAAATACGCATCCACAATATTCCTTCACCCAGACCGGTTTACCCTGAATTGGTTTATGAAGAGTGGGGGAAGGATACCATTTTCATGATCTCCCGCCCACTCCTGTTGGCTATCCTAAATATGAAAATTCATCTTGTGTTCGCGAGGAGTCACAAAGGTTCGATAGTTTTCCCACTCAGCGGTTTTCAGTGACATATATTGACAATAAAGCGGATCTCCCAGGAAGTCTTTAAGAAATGAACTGTTTTCGGCTTCCACCAGCGCTTCAAACATATTGCGGGGTAGAAAATTTGTGTCCATGAGGTGGGAAGCATTTTTTGTATCAGAGAGATTCCCAATATCAGGATCTCCACAATCGATTTTCTCTCGAATTCCCTGAAGTCCCATCCCGATTAAGGTTGCAATTTGAAGATAGATATTACCGGAAGGGTCTGGAGATCGAATTTCAATTCTGGTGTCTTTTCCGCCTTCAGCATAAGGGACCCTGACCATGGAACTTCGGTTTTTGAGCCCCCACCCTCGGACAATGGGGGCTTCCTTGCCAATTACATAGGCCTTATACGAATTGAAAGTGGCAGCCATAATGATCGATGTTTCTCTTGCATACTTAATCATACCACCGATGAAAAAACGTGCGGTTTCACTGAGGTTGTCAGATCCGCTCGGGTTGTAGAACAGGTGATTCCCGTCAAGGTCTTGGGCGGATATGTGAATGTGAAGCGCATTCCTATTAAAACCGTTAAACGGTTTGGGCATAAACGTGGCATGTAAATCTTGCTCATTGGCCACTCGCTTGGTGATATAGGAAAATAAAACAGTTCGATCAGCAGTGGTTATAGGATCCAGGCAAGAAAGATTGATCTCATGCTGAGAAGGGGTAACTTCATGGTGCATTTTTTCAAATTGGATCCCGCACCGCTTTAAAACCGCCGCAATCTCCTTCTTGACCGACTCCCCCTTATCTCTTGGATCCGTATGGAAGTATCCAGCATTATCGGTATGGATATCTTTGCTGAATTCATCGCCCGTCAACAGGAAAAATTCATGCTCCGGGGCTGTCAGAAACCGAAAGCCAAACTCGGCCTCAGCTTGTTGGACGACCCGCTCCAATAAAGCCCTGGGATCCAATAGAGATCTTTCGCCATACTCTTCATTGATCTTACCGATTAAAAAACCGAGATTTTCCTGGGCAAAGGGTACTTTTCTAAAGGTTTCCGGCAGGGGAATCAGGAGTTTATCGCTGTTGTCAACCGTCCCGTAACCCGGGACAGAGCTTCCATCAAAACCAACCCCCTTTTTAAAAAAAGATTCAACATTTCCTGCATGGACCTGAAGGCTAACTGAGCGACCGTTGAGGTCGGTTGTGAAAATCTGTAGCGCGTCAACATCATTGATTTTTTGTTCTAATTCTTTGAAATTTAACATTTTAGTCCTGTATAGTTAGGCTTTCCCTAAAATCACCGAATTGAACTGAGATCTCTGATTGATGTCTATTACCAGTCAAGCACATCACAAATTAAATTTTGTGGTAAGGAAGAAGGATCTCTTCGATTACAATCAATCAGAATGGAAAGGATATTTTTTCGTAATGCTGAACAGAGCATAACAGATTAAGGGCTTCAACACAAAGCATTTGTTCCGCAATGAAAGGATACTATGCTTCAATATCACGTCAGAAGGGCGTATCAACAATAAAGCTATTCCCATATTGTTCAAAGAATGAGTCGGGTGAGGTTAAATAATGGGAGTGGGGATCGTGCTTCCGCCTGGTGTTAATTTGGTCCGATAATCTTCCAAATACCGATTCTCATCACGTGCCCAATATAAGGATTGAATATCAACGGCTCTTAACAGAACCTCTTCCCTGGCGTCAGAAGCCTCTGCCAGAATGTCACCCATTGGGCCAACCAGCTTGCTTTTTCCACAACTGTTATTACCAACAGTATTAACGCCCAAAATAAAGACAGTATTATCCAAGGCACGTGCTGGTAACTGGATATCCCAACGCCGCGATGCAGAGACACTCCATACGGAAGGGCAAATAATCAGTTCCACGCCTTCCAATGCCAACAGCCGTGATGGTTCCGGAAATTCCATTTCATAACAGATCAACACCCCTATCTTGGCATGCTCTATTTCAAAAATGGGGTATTTTATTTCACCTTTTTTAAAGATTTCGCTTTCTCGTCCCCATAAAAGGCTCTTGCGCACAACACCCAATATCTCTCCATTTTGATCGATAATAACCGCTGAAATAAACAATTGATTTTCGGTATCTTTTTCCGCAAAAGAGCTGATCACAATCGCTTTTGCACGTCGAGCCTCTTCTCGGAGTTGATTAATAGTAGGTCCATCTCTTGTTTCAGCCAACTGTTGAAAAGCCTGCTTGGACAGATAGTAACCCGTGGTCCAGAGTTCAGGAAAAACGATTAGATCAGCTTCCTGACCGAGCTTTCGCATAAACTGAATTCCTCGTTTTAAATTAGCCTGAACATCACCTAAAATCGGTGTGATCTGAATGGCAGCGACTTGAAACATTTCCATTACTCCTCTTAGTCGAGCGGTTATAAAAATAGACAAATTGAACTCCATGCATTTTTTAATCTGCCGAATCCAAAAGTAGCGTAACATAGCCTCCAATTTAGTGGGGCGGGATCACATTTTCCAAACAATGGATCCCTCCTTTAAGATTATTAACTTGAAGGTAAATTGATGTGGTATCTTTCAAAAGCTTCCTGTTTGATCTGCTCAAGGTCAATATATAGATCATTAACTGGCGATATGACATTAAGAGAATAGCGCTGCAGCCGTTTTCCCAGTTTTGTTGGGGAATAGACTCGCAGAATGCCTGCTATTTGCATGTTTCCGTATTCAGCAAGGACATCCTCCTGGCCGATGGATTGATCCTTTCGTTTCAGTTCCCGTAACAGGGTCTTGTTGATCTGTTCAAATGAAATGGTGGCAAATTCACCAAATTTGCCAAAACCTATAAGTCTTGTCAGGCCGGTTAAATTATTTTCCTTGTAACGGGTATCATGGCAGACGACCAGGCAGGGTTGATATAATATCTTTCCAGACAGAGATTTGACCGGATCTTGTGCAATATCAATTTGTTTTGCAAATGCTTCAAGCTGGATCCGGGTAAGGCTCAACTGAGTGCCGCAATAGGAGAAAAACATAGGCGGATCAATGAGACCGACTGCAGCACAGGTACTTATCCGGGTCCTGGCACCATATGGCTGGGGCATATAAGTAGGACAGTGGCTTCGGATAATATCACTGGCCATGACTTGGAAGTATTTTTGTGAGATGATCCTTTTTTTTCTTCGAAATGCTGCTTTTTTAAACATGAAAATTCGCCTGGCCGCCTTTGAAAAAAATCCGCTGTCCAGGTTGATACCGGTTGCAATACCGTCTGGGAACAACAGAGTGGCATTGTCGTATTGCATGGCCTTTCGGATCTTCTCCCGGAAAATTTTTGACGACATCTTTTGTTGTCTGTTGTAACTTATAGGCACCTCATCGACATCCTGGTAAATAACGCCTCCAGGGATGAAGATACCTCCTTTATTGTCCAGCTTGCCCGTAGCTCCTTCTTCATAAGGCTCCGGCAATAAACCTTCTTTTCTCAGAGCCAACATTTTCCAGAGCGTATCCAGGCGGATGGAAATGATTTCCTTCACAAGCTCGGTTTGAATAAGTTTTTTTCCTAAATCAATCATATTGGTACTGAGCCTTAAACATGATAGTCATCCTATCACTGTGGAGAGACACACGGCAAAGACCATGCGAACCTTATTACCCCGTGCGCCGCTAGACATCCCAAATATGAAAATCATCACAGCCAGCACAAGAGCAACGATACACACCGTATTATTAACCACCGGCCAGACAAAAGACGTAACATTTTCTGTCGACATAGTCCACCTCCTGAAAGTTTTTCTTGTGTAATCTTTCTTTGTTCCTTCTTTGCACCGTGGACGTCACCCACAAGCTTGGTAGCCAATGCCTTAAACGATTAGGACAATAGCAATAATTTTCATTGTATTTCCCGTGAACCCATTGTCATGTTGAACTCCTATAGTTGAAAGAGATGAAATGTTTTAATATCACAGCCAACCTTCTTCGTTAGACGCTTGTTGTTATTTTTTAAACTTGGCTGCTGCGCCACTGAAAGCAGACCTCATCGAATCCCATGCGGTTTCCACGCCCTCTTTGATTGACTCCCATGAGTCTTCACTGGCGACCCGGATTTCAGCAAGCTTGGTCTTTCCCTCCTCAATCTTGCCTTCCAGAACTTCGATCTGCTTGTTCAACCCCAGTTGTGCGTCGGCGCTGGCCCCGGAGGCTCTTGCCTTAAACTTGTTTACTTCTGCTTTCCATTTGTCCAACTGAGCCTGTTTTTTTTGCTGAAACAGCTTTTTTTCGTTCATTGCTTTCTCCTATTTATTGTTGTGATTTAGCTCCATGCTTCACCAGAAGCGTAGCGGTAATCCCCATGATAAATCCTGCGGCTGCGGTTAAAAGCATCAGGATGATTCCTGGCACTTCCCCGGTCAACCAGAGAAAATGGACCTGCAACGGTGCTTGATTCTGGAATACAACTGCCGCCAAAGAAACAACCAGCACCAGAAGCAACACCAGCTTGATTGATTTCATCTCTCCTCCTTTCCGTTCGAACTTCGACCGAATGTCCATGCTGTTTAAATATTTTGTAAACAATCAATATTACACAATATGATACTATTGTAATCACTCAGAAGAGGTCTCATCCCCAGTACCTCAATTCTGTTGCCTGTTTAGCCATAAAAAATTCTTATCTCCTTTACGCCCGGAAGCGTAAAATCAGAAGCAATCTCACCCCTTAAGACCATGAACTCCTTTTTAGATGGTTTTTATTTTACCGGATACATTTCAACACGCCGGTTCAACCTCCGGCCTTTTTCCGTTTCATTGGAAGCTGTGGGTTTGGAAAATCCAAATCCCTCGCAGGACATACGACTTTTATCAATCCCTTTGTCCATAAGATAGGTCTTTACGGCCTGGGCGCGTTGCAGGGAAAGGATATCGTTGTATGCTTTGGTTCCAACATTGTCAGTATGCCCCTGGATTTTAACAAAGACGCCGGGATTGCCTTTGAGAAACTCGGCAATTTTATCAAGAAAATCAAAAGCGCCCGGTTTGACGACGACTTTATCAAAATCAAAATAGGCTTCATCAATGATCCAGGTTTCTCCCATGGGTGGGGCAACTGCCTTGGTTTTGATAACAGGAGGACATCCATCAACATTCACTTTGATACCTTGTGGTGTTCCCGGGCATTTATCAAGGTCATCGGTGACACCATCGTTGTCACTGTCTTTGGGTGCCATGGGTTTTTGGGTAAGAAAAATTTTCCTGACAAAGGTTGCCATACCGCTACCGGTTAGAAGCGTATCCGCATTTGAGGCAAAGCCGCATTCGCCAATCCCGGCGATTTCATCCATGAGGGTCCCGCCATTCTCATCATCTCCAACAGAGATTGGATAAAAGCAAAGTTCTGATCCCAGTTGGTCTTTCAGCGTTTGGGCTGCTTCCAGAGTCACAGGAGATTCTAAACCGACCTGCTCTTGACCGTCAGTGATAATAATCACAGCTGTTTTTCCGGGAAAACCAACAAGATCCTGTCCGGCTTCGGTTAATGCCTTATGCATCGGACTGGTGCCACCGGGAGATGAAATCAGACGTGATTTTTCATTCAGACCCGACTGGGTGAAGTTTTCCATGCCGTAAAAAAGAACCGTCTGTTTATCAGACACTTTCGGACTATGCCCGAAAGACCTGAGACCGGCATTTTGTCCCAGTTCCGGCAGAGTTTGACTCATGCGATTGACAATCTGGGTGGCAATCTTAAATTTTTTATTCCCCATGTAATTGGTATCCATTGAACTGGATGCGTCAAGGATAATCAAAAAATTATCCACGGCAGAAACATAATCATTTGAATTAAACATGGTTGGGGTAAAATCAGCCATGGGCTGTGCCTGTTGCCGGACAGCACATCCGAATAAAAATAATGAAATGAGTGGTAAAACAACCATAATTCTGAAAAATTTCATGCTCTTTCTCCTGTTCAATTTTTAATTTGAGTTACTTTTTTACGATAAGACTGTTCTTAACAGATTTGACCCCTTTTACTTTTTTAGCCACTTCCACAGCTCTGGCAGAAGCCGTGGCAGAATTAACAAAACCACTTAACTGCACTTCTCCCTTGAAAGTTTCAACAGTGATCTGGAGCACCTTGAGCATCGGGTCATCAAAAATTTGAGCCTTCACCTTGGTGGTTATAACAGAATCATCAACATATTCTCCCGTGCTTTCCTTATGATGTGTTCCGGCACAACCGGCAACAAAGGTAAACAGAAAAACCCCAATAATAAAACAATTGATAAAATTTTTTGCTTTCATGATTTTTTCCTCTAAAGATGATAATTTTTTTATTCTACCCTCTGTGCTTTGGCCGTTTTGACTGCAAGCTCTTTACCCTTTGTAAACAGATGCCACTTCATTTCTGATGAATGAATGGCGGCTTTTTTGTCCTGACCCCTGCTGTAGTAACATGATCCAAATCGTTCCACCGTAGAAAAGGGATGGTTTTCTGGGCAGAAATAACCGCAGGGCTTCTGCTCTTCAAAATAAACAGTTTCATCCGGATCATTGTCGTAAGATACATCTGTCGGCAATTCGATTTGTGATACATTTATGCCATCAGCTATTTTTTGACTCAGCTATGTTGAAATTTTCATTTGATTTTTTCTCTCTTTGCATCCCTTACTTACCGATACGAATTCCACGCAGGGAATCAAATACCCCGAATAGGTTACCCGGGGTATCAGTTTGTGGCATCTTTTATCGTATCCCCTGCCTCTTCGATGGCTTCTCCTGCACTCTCAATGGCGTTGTCTATTTTTTCACCCGCATTTTCAACCGGACCCTTCTTTTCACATCCGGTCAGAGCTATTGTCCCTAAAAATAACAGCAATAAGATAAATTTTTTAAACTTCATGGTAATCTCCTTCTTGAATAAATCGTTGTTGACCGCACACGCCGCCAATTAATCATTAATACTTTGATTAACCCCCCGGCCTTTTTTTGAAATAAGTATAATTGACCTATTACAACTACTTTGCCGCTCAGGGCAGCTTCGCTTCCACAACCCCTAATCGATGCGGATGGTCTCCTATATCCGGTAATTCAGGATACATTAACAATATATTCGTCATATGGGACTCCCTTGGTCCTCACCGCGTCAATGGCCGCCATTCCCTGGAGATGGGAAACTGTGTAAATCCTTATGTTCAAAGGTTCACTTAAAAGGGGTTTTGTTCCCAGCAGAACCCCGAACCTGTGAGATTTGAGATGCAGATCCAGGTTTTCACGAGTTTTCCACTCCTCGATCAGGCAAAAGCGGTTTTTGTCCTGGATATCACAGAAAACAGAAATGCCTTTGCACCCTTTTTCCCGAGCCACAGGCTCGATCAGCGAAACAAGGGTCTGCGTTATCTCCAACTGCTTCTCTGCAAGAACATTCAGAATAATTTTGACTACGATCACTGTGATCACCTTTTTTTGAGCCTGGCAGTTTGTATGCGAAAGGATTTTGACCACGACCCTGTTTTTGTTTTACCCAATGCAGCTTTTAATCAAAAAGAGTATAGAGCAACCTTCATGCCATAGCCTGCCCATGTTTTTTATACACAGCCTGTCCTGCTGATTTAATAGAAGAATCGGTCCTGAAAAAAATAAAGATGGTATTAAAAACAATGCAGTGTCAAGGCCACATATGACCTTTGGTCACATATGGCCCTGATTTTAAGGCTTGCGGATGTCCAACTTTCGCATACGGGCACGCAGAGTACTGCGGTTGAGACCGAGAATTTGAGCAGCGCTGTTTTTGCCGCTGACTTTCCAATGGGTCTGTTCAAGCATACGGACAATATAGTCCCGCTCCACTGCCTCCAGTGTCTTCAGGCTCTTGCTTAAATATGCAAAGGGCTTGTTAAGATCATCCACGAGATGCAGCTTGGGGCCTGACGAGTTAATCACCGCCCGCTCGAGAACATTTTCCAGTTCCCTGACGTTTCCCGGCCAGTGATAATTCTGTAGGGTATTCATTACGTTTTTGGGAATGATGCCGGTGTGCTTTCCCATCCGTTTGGCGATTTTTCTGATATAATATTCCACCAGCAGCGAGATGTCTTCTATCCGGTCTCTTAAAGGCGGCATGGTAATGGGGAAAACATTGAGCCGGTACCAGAGATCATCCCGAAACCTTCCCTGCTGTACTTCTTCTTCAAGATTCCGGTTTGTGGCAGCAATAATCCTTGCATCCACCTTGATGGTGTGGGAACTGCCCAGCCGTTCAAATTCACCATCCTGGATAACCCGCAGCAGTTTGGACTGCAATTCCAGGGGCAGCTCTCCGATTTCATCTAAAAAAAGTGTGGCCCCGTCGGCAATCTCAAACCGTCCCAGTTGCCTTGAACTGGAACCTGTAAATGCCCCTTTTTCATGGCCGAACAATTCGCTTTCAATCAGGTTTGACGGCAATGCAGCACAGTTTACTTTTACAAGCGCCCTGTTTTTACGGTTACTGAAGCCGTGAATAGAACGAGCCACAAGCTCCTTACCGGTCCCGGTCTCACCTAAAACCAATACCGTGGTATCTGTTTGGGCGATCTGTTCCACTTTATACAACACATATTTCAAGGCATCGCTTTTTCCGATGATGTTCTCATGGTTATGTTCCAGTTTGATTTCTTCTTTCAGGTAGGCTCTTTCCTGCTCCAACTGCTCTTTGAGATTTTTTATTTCAAAAAGGGCTTCTTCTGCGGCCTGTTTTTGTTTTTCAGCCTCCTGCCTCGCGGTGACCAGTTCGGCAGTTCGGGATTCAACAATTTTTTCAAGATTTCTTTTAAAATATTCACGCTCGGTCACATCTTCAATGGCCAGAAGGATCAATTCTGTCTGGTTGGCCTCCCGGTAGATTCTCCGGGCGTTCAGATGCATGATCTTAGACCCGATGGTTTCAAAATCATTATATATTGAGTTTTCCGGCAGGGCCTGTTCAAGCAGTTCTCTGAGTCTTGGGATATTCCACTGCCCATTGCCAAGATCATATATCAATGTTCCTTCGGTCTCCTGGGGGGTAACGTAGAATGTCTTGTAGAAAGAGGGATTGGCATCCACCACCTTAAGGTTGGCATCAAGCACCACAAGCGGTTCTCTAACTGAACTCAGGATACTGCTGAAAATGTCCAAAAACGCTTTCTTCACAGACCATATCCTTATCTTAAAAAACATAAACACGGGAAAAACAAAAGAGTTAACTCAATCCTGGAACACAAAGTTAAACACCTGGTATAATAGATGGATTGTTGCTTTTTGTCAAAGGAAGGTTAAAAAATCATTTGATGCTTCTAAGGAGACATACCATATGAGAAAACGTTGATTCCCCTGAAAAATTTCAAGGAAAAAATCGATGACTCGGTCAAAATGTCAGGCTCATTTGTTTACAGCAGAAATTTCAAATCAACACCGGGTATGCGTCTAATTCTTCTGCCGTCATGAACAGGGTTTTGTTTAACCTGTTTTGAATAGGTCTTCTTGGAATAAATATCTTGGCACCACTCTTTTACATTGCCCGCCATATCATACAGCCCAAGTTCATTTGGGAAAAAACTGCCAACAGGTGCAGTTTCGCCATGAAAATCGTCTGAATTACAGGTGCCGCAGTTCGCATCCGGGCGATAGGAATCATTGCCCCAGGAAAAAATCACTTTTTCCCCACCATTTCGACAGGTATATTCCCATTGGGCTTCTGTGGGCAATGAAAATTTCCCAGTGCCTTTTGTGCTGAGAATTCGAATAAATTGTTGAATGTCATCAAAGGAAACATTTTCAACAGGCCGGCTTGAATCACTGTTAAACCGAGAAGGATTTTTACCCATTAAATAGTGCTACTGTTTTTGGGTGACCTCATATTTTCCCATCCAGAATCCATCCAGGCAGACTTTATGATAAGGCGTTTCATCTTTGCTGCATTTTTCTTCTAAAGGGTTACACCCCATCTTAAAGCAGTCGTTTGGGATATAGACAAACTCCATTCCAGTTACAGGTTCTGTAAAGCTATCTTTTCTGGAATATTTCGGTAAGGGCTCATCATCAAAAGATGTTTCACATTTTCCCGAGTATTTCCACAATTCCAGATCTTGCCAGATTTTTTCAGCCCGCAGAGAGCCGTTGTCATATGCTTTTTTAATCCAGCATTTGGCTTTGAATGGATCTTTCAGTGTTTCTTTTCCATAAAAATAGGCCATCCCTGTATCGCACATGGCTTCAACATCCCCTTTTCTTGCCGCCTCAACCAGAGACCTAAGATTTGGCTGATCGTCTGCATGTGAAAAACCAATAAAGAGAAATACCAGAGAGACAAACCACAATATTTTTTTTATCTTCCCAGTGTTAATCATTCTTGCAGTCTATTTGCCAGAAAAGCGCCTGTCAATAATAATTGCAAAAGGATCTTTCTTTTGTTTCTCCTGTGTTTTTGAGCCAACTATTTCAATGTTTTTTGATTATCGTTGATCATTTTAACGGTGTAATTTTATGATAAAATAAAAATTTTAGAGGATGATAACTCTAAAATTTTGTTAATAAAATATCAAGGGCTATCCATAGCGAAATATGATTTTAGTATAAGGGGGGTGTCCACTTCGCTGGCGTAAATCAAAATTAAGGACCAGCCGTAACTTATATTTCTTTACTTACAATCTCTCTGTATGTTGTTGGCGTTGAACAAAGAGCTTGTTCTAAAAGACGGTAGAAAAGCAATCCTCTTGCTGAGGCGGATCTTCTATTAAAACAAAAAGTATATTCATCGAGATAATAGTCCAGATGTTTTTCACTAACGGCCCCCTGATGGGTTCCGAGTAGCCATCTTTTCAATAATGAGGCAACTCTATGAACACCAGGCAAACTTAAATGTGCAGGATCACCACTATCCGAAAGATTTACTTTTTCATGGCTATAGCCAAATTTCTCAATTGTATCGTATCCTCTCCAGCTATCAGTAAGGATATTCGATTCAGGCTCAACAGAATTACAGACAAATGGAACCAAACTATCAGCACTAGCATCAGGAATGCGTTGCATCCTAACTCGTCCGAAACCCATAGGTTCATGGATTTCAATAGCAATTACAACTATGAAAATAGGCGATATTGCCAATGCCGATACCTCACTAAGTCCTTTATATGATTACCAAGTCTCTATTTGAGAGTTGCATGATTTTCAAAGCTCAAATCGAGACTTGACCCCTTTTGATGGACTGTACCCGGACTGAATCTGCTGTACCTGGATTTTGATGCCGGCACCTCAGAAGTCAATATCAGAAACCGGCTGCATTTCATGGTGGAGTCGGTGAAAGCCCGGTTTGAAGACCAGCACCGGTCAGTTTTGACGTAAAGCCGTATCCGCGCCGGTTTCAATACAGCAGGTTGGGCAGAAACAAAATGATCTGTGGAAACAGGATCAGAATGATGACGCCCACAATCAATGCGGCCAGAAAAGGAATCACGCCCTTGAAGATTGTCTCCAGCGGAATGGTTTGCCGGAACACGGTCTGGGCCACGCCATAAACCACGTACACGTTGATGCCTATGGGCGGGGTGATTACCCCCATCTGGGTGATCATGACAATCATCACCCCGAACCAGACGGGATCATACCCCAACTGCTGGACCACGGGATAGAAAATGGGCACGGTCAGGGTGACAAATGCCAGGGCATCGATAAAACAGCCGCCGATGAGATAGATGATCAGAATCACGCTCATGACCAGCACGGCGGGAAGGTCCAGACCGGCCACCCATCCGGCGATTTCAAAGGGGATTCGTGTCACGGCCAGAAATTTGCTCAGGATCACGGCCCCCACGATCAGCATCATGACCATGCAGGAGGTGCGAAGGGCCTCCAGAACGGAATTTACAAATCCCTGCCAGGTGAGCTGCCGTCTGACCAAACCGATCAGCAGAACACCGAAGGCACCTATGGCTGCGGCTTCCGTGGGTGTGAACAAGCCTATGAAAATTCCCACAATCACCAGGGCAAAGACCGCCAGAGTTTCGCCTAAACCCATCAGGGATTTCAGCTTTTCCGTCCATGAAAAGGATTCACCCGGGGGACCCTGCTCCGGGGAAATGGTGCATCGGATATAAATGCACAAAATGAACAGCAGCGTGATCAGCAGGGCCGGAAAAATGCCGGCCACAAACAGCGCCCCGATGGACTGCTGGGTTAAAATGCCGTATATGATCAGCACCACGGACGGGGGCATGATCATGCCGATGCTGCCCCCGGAGGCCACGGAACCGGTGGCCAGTTCATCGTCATAATTGTACCGCTTCATTTCCGGCAGCCCGATGGTGGCCATGGTGGCGGCAGTGGCCGGGCTGGATCCGCACACGGCTCCGAATGCGGTGCACGCGGCCACCGTGGCCATGGCCAGCCCGCCTCTGATATTGCCTAGAAATTTATACCCGGCGTCATACAGCCGTTTGCTGATACCTGAATTGAATCCCAGCTGGCCCATGAAAATGAACAAGGGAATGGTGGACAGGTCATAGGAAGCCAGGGTTTCATACACTTCTAGAGACAGCAGGGCCAGGCCGGCATCGATATTTATGACATAGGAGAATCCCACATATCCCACCAGGGCCATGACAAATGCCACGGGCATTTGTGTCAGAAACAGTGCCAGCATGAAAACAATGCCGATAATACCGATGAGTGTCGGGCTCATTTTGAATCTCCTTTCCGCAGTTCCACAATATCAAGACAAATGGTTTCCAGAATGGTGATGGAAAAAAGCAGTAACCCGAAACCCAGGATATAAGCGATATAATAGGTGGGGAATTTCAAGCTCATGGATACTTCCCCCGTCTGTCTGAGTTCCGCCGCATGCAGAAACATCTGCCATGTGATCAGTCCGAACAGAAACAGTGTTAAAGTCCGTGTGATCAGCCCGACCCAGATTTGGGTTTTTCGGGAAAAGGTCTGCATCAGAATTTCAACGCCCACATGGCCGCCTATTTTGTATGTATAGGGCAGGACCCCTGCCACGATGATGGTTGCCAGAAACCCGACGATTTCAACCGATCCGAATATCGGGTGTTTGAAAAACCGCCCGATGACATCCACCACAGTCAACAGCATCATGCCGACCAGGGCGATGCCGCCGATAAGTTTCATGGCGTTGGATAGTTTGTTCAGTGCCAGAGCAATCTGTCTCATTAAAAACTCCTGTATATTGGAAGATACGGGTTATGGCTGTTGCAGACGGGCTTGGATGAAATCCACAACCACTTTGCCGTCAATGCCTCTTTTTGCCACGGATTGAATATAGTTTTCTAACAGGACCGATGATTTTTCAGCCCAGCGTTTTGATTCCTCATTGGTCTGGGAAATCACGGTGCCGCCTTTGGACAGAAAAAACGCCATGCCTTTCTTGTCCGCCTCATCCCAAGCCTGTCCGTGTTTCAGTGCGTATTCTTTGTTGATGCGTGTGAAAATTTCCTGCTGTTTCGGGGTCAATTGATGCCATCTTTTCTGGTTCATGAACACGGCAAAGGTGGTGGTATATCCGCTGGAAAAGTTCTGGATCATATATTTGGCCACTTCTCCCAGTTTCCAGCCGTGGTTGGCTTCGACGGGATGGGCTGACCCGTCCACCACGCCTCGGTGGAGCATCTGATAGGTTTCCGCCATGGACTGGCCCACAGGCGTCCCGCCCAGGGCGGCGATGACTTCCCCGCTGGTGCCGGTTCCCCGAATTTTCAGGCCTTTGAGATCCGCAAGGCTATGGATGGGTTTGTTCCGGGTATGAATGACACCGGGTCCGTGGGCATGCAGATACATTACTTCGGTATTGTGCAGCTCTTCCGGATCGAACCGTTCCAGCACCTGGTTGGCCACGGCAGTAGCCTGGACCCCGGAGGTGTATCCCATGGGCAGGTCAATGGCTTCCAGCACCGGAAACCGGCCCCGGGAATAGCCGATGGCCGTCATGCCGATGTCCGCCACCCCTTTTGCCACGGCAGTATAAGTCTGTTGGGGCCGGGTCAGGGTAGAGGCCGGAAAATAGTTGAATACAATCTCGCCGTGGGTCTGTTCTTCAATTTCTTTGCACCAGCGTTCCGCCAGTTGACTGTGAACATGGGTGGGCGGAAAAAAGTTGGAATAGGTCAGCCGCATCTGAGCCCCGGCCGGTTGGATCAGAAAAAAAGTGGCACAGAAAACCAGAAACAATGGAACCGATTGTAAGCGCATTCAAAAACCTCCTCAAGTCAGGCGGCCGTCTGAACCAGGGTCATTTTCAGATGGCCGACTCCTGCTGTTTACATGTCTTCATTTTAGTATCACAATGCAACTACATTGTAGCATCGATTAAATGCTATAACGAATGAGCCTGCCGTTTGTCAATGAAAATCCGGATTTTTTTCGCAAAATTTTCTAAGGGTTTCGTTGATAAATCAACATTTATTTGATTGGGGCATTATATTGGGTCGCCGATTCGAAACCTTTTCACGAGTCATCTATTCTTCCTCATATTCCCAATTTGGATATTGTTCAGGATTCTTTCCCTTTGACTCGATGACTCGAGGATAAATAACGCCAGGCTGGGCAATCTTGTCTTTGTGCCGGGTTTTATTTATTTGAAAACCCAATTATTACGAAAATCAAATAGGTAAAAAAGTTTACAACCACTCGTATTTATTCGTCCTGACTGAAATTATTGACAATTTTTAAATCCCATGATTAAGTTGCCAGCATTATGGAAGCGATATTTTTATCATTTTGTTTCATTTTTTTGATGATTGTAATGAATCGATATCTTGTCATCGAGAACCTTGCTCTTCGTCAACAACTGGCTATCGTGAAACAGCATGGCAACCGTCCAAAAATCAGAACTCGTGACAGAATTCTCTGGGTATTTCTTTGCAGGCTCTGGAAAGACTGGAAAAGTGCTTTAATCATTGTTCAGCCAGAAACGGTAATCCATTGGCACAGAAAAGGATTTAAACTGTTTTGGAAAGCTAAATCGAGGAAAAGACGGGTAGGGCGACCTTCTATTGATTCCGATATCCGTAAACTCATTGAAAGCATGGCCAGGGCAAATCCTCTTTGGCGTGCACCACGGATACACGGAGAGTTTATGAAGTTGGGAATTGAAGTTCATGAAAGGACAGTTTCTAAAATCATAAAGAAGTTCAGAACCGGCAAACCCCCATCCCAGACGTGGAGAACATTCATGAAAAATCAGATGTTCAATACCTTTGCCATTGATTTTTTTAAAGTGCCGACTGTAACCCCCCGCAAAATCCCTGGCAAAATCCTTATGGTGAAAGATTGATCGGCAGCGTGCGTCGTGATTGTCTGGATCACATGATTGTTTTGAATAAAAACCATTTGAGGCGAATATTAACAGCCTATTTGGGTTATTATCATGATGACAAAACCCACCTTGGTCTTGATAAAGACACACCATCGGGACGATCAGTCCGGGAAAAGTGTCTGAAAAATTGTAAAGTGATTGCTTTGCCGCGTCTCGGAGGCCTTCACCATCGGTATGAATGGCGAAAATCTGCATGAAATGCAGGAGGGTCGCTTTAAAAAAATGATAATTACGATAGCTTTGACCTTTGCCAGTGCCTCACTGGCCACGCCACACTGGTCGGTGCTTTTTCAGTAAATTGCAGTCCTCTTTCAATAAAATAAATGGTTTTGACCTGGTGACAAAGCACCACACGGCTGATCTTTTTACCCTTGAAAGGAACTTCAAATCCATGCCCTCTGACCCTGCTTGTAATATAAGTTCAGATGGGCTTCAGAAGGCTTTGCTTATTATGACGACTACTTTAACAAGCTTTGGGCGATATTGAATTTTGCCATACGCAAAAGATCAAAGAGGAGATATCGGTTTTTGCTTAAATTATGCAACTGAAACCGTATAATCAAGATGTTCTTTTCTAAGCATGTCCTGGAATGCAAGTCTAAGCCAAAATTTTTCCGGCCCTCCTCCGGTCCTTTGCTTTCGATGGACTGTTCTTATTGTCCAGAGATTGCTTTGGGGGTAGGAGAAAATTTTTCATATTGCAATTGGGTTTCTGGGGGGTTTTGATCTTTTTTGGGTTGAGCCACCAATTCCACCAAGCCCACCGGTTCCACTTTTATATTCATATCTCATCTTGAAAAAAAAATTGAGGCTCGCAAGCCTGTTCTCGCTAAGTTTGCATTTCTGTATGGAAAGGTGAGGTTTTTGCAAGTAATCAAAACCTACTTAGAAGGTATTCATGTGTTGATATGATGCTGGATTTAAAACGGCCTTCCCATAAACTGCCTGATGGCTTTGCAGTTTTATTAATATAGCGCGTCTGTCTTCCTGCGACACCCTTCATGAACTGGGAAAGTGCTGCTGGATCTTTGCCCGGATCAATGATGATCTGGACATGATTGGTCATCAGACAATACGCATATATTTTACACTCGGTTTTTTCTTTGAATTCTATCCGGTTGGTTTTGTGGTATTCAAAATCGTCATCCCCATTGAATACAGTATCACGATTATGACCACGCCGCATGATGTGGTGCGGAGTTTTGGGTAATATGATCCTTCCTTGTCTCGGCATATGCCTATTTGTTCATATATTGTTCAGAAAAACAATTAAAAAATAAATCTGTCCCCTTTTTCTCTTCAGGGACATAATACTATTTAAAAACGGTATTATGTCCCCGGATTCATGAACTTATATTGATACGTGATTCCAACCATTTATCTATATTATTGGCGAGACTATACAAAATTATCAGTTTCTGACCTTCAGGTTATGAAAGTTCAGGGTTAAATTTTCACCATAATATGTCGAACCACTGTGTAATCTTCCAGCCCATACATGGAAAGATCTTTTCCATATCCAGACATTTTAAATCCCCCATGGGGCATCTCTGACGCATACATGAAATAAGTATTGATCCATGTTACACCAAACTGCAGCAGGGATGATACCTTGTGCGCCTTTTGAATATCCCTGGTCCAGATAGACGAAGCCAACCCGTATTTACAGTCATTGGCCCATTCAACCGCCTGATCCGTATTGCTGAACCGGGTGACGGAAACCACCGGCCCGAAGATCTCTTCCTGAACCACCTCATCATCCTGAAGCGCATCAACAATCAGGGTCGGCTCATAATAGCACCCGCGATCAATCTTGTTGCCGCCGGCAGTAATATTAAGATGGGGAATTGTTTTAGTCCGTTCGACAAAGCCACTGACGGTTTCCCGCTGCTGCTCGGAAATCAACGGCCCGATGTCATTAACGTCAATCCCTTTTACCGACGCTGTCAGCTTTTCTACCACTTCCTGATAAATGTTGTCCTGAACATACAACCGGCAGGCTGCCGTACAATCCTGTCCGGCATTGTAATATCCCCATAATGTTATATTTTCAACCAGATCATCAACGTCACAATCATCAAATGCAATCACCGGCGCTTTACCCCCCAGTTCCAGATGGGTGCGTTTGACATTGGATGAGGCCGATGACAACACCTGCTTTCCGGTGTTTACCGAACCGGTTACCGAAACCATTTGAACCTTATCATGGTCTGCAATTTGTTTTCCGACAGCACGTCCTGTTCCCGTGACAATGTTGAGCACACCCGCAGGAAAAAGTTCGATCATATCGTCAGCCAGGGCCAGCATGGTCAATGGTGTATTTTCAGACGGCTTAAATACGACCGTATTACCGGCAGCCAGAGCCGGGGCAATTTTCCAGGCTGCCATCATTAAAGGATAATTCCATGGGGCAATCTGTCCCACAACCCCCACCGGATCTCTTCTGATCATACTGGTAAATCCCTCAAGGTATTCACCAGAAGCACTGCCGGACATACAGCGTGACGCACCTGCAAAGAATCTGAAATGGTCGGAAATGGCCGGTATCTCATCCTCCAGCATCCGCTGATAGGGTTTACCGCAGTTGAGTGATTCCAGCTTTGCCAGGAACCCGGCTTTTTCATCAATCCGATCGGCCAGCTTGAACAATCTGTCTGCCCGGTCTGCAAAAGATTTTCTTTTCCATCCGGGAAAAGCCGCATTGGCGGCTTCCACAGCCGCATCCACCTGATCCGCTGACGCCGATGGCACGTCGATTATCAATTCATTATTTTCCGGACTGATTAGAGCGATTTTTTCAGACTCTCCCAGCACTTTTTTCCCGTTTATCAGAAGATGGGTATCTATTTTTTCTATCACTGGTTCTCCTTTTTTCTTTCATTCGTTGTCGCGATGATACTCTGCCTTAGAATATTGACAATCTGATCTACGCCTTCTTTTTCAATAATTAACGGCGGCGACAATATACATAAGTTTTCATAGGGCCGGACAATGAGCCCATTTTCCTGGCAGAATTCATCCACTCTTTGGGCAACGGCGATATTCTCCTCTTCATTGTCTGAAACCACACACTCTACACACGCCATCAGACGGATCCCTCTGACATCGCCCACAATGGATAACTCACGTAAGGTTTCCAGGCGCTCCATGAAGTAGTCCCCCACTTCCCGTACATGCTCATTTATCTTTTCCCTCTCCATAATCTCAAGATATTTTAAGGCTGCCGCGCAGGTCACCGGATGGCCGGAATAGGTGAATCCGTTTGTGTAATATGAATTTTCACTGGCCGACGGTCCGCTGATGCGATTCACCAGTTTTTCAGATATAATGGCAGCCCCCAGGGGCTGATAACCGGAAGAAATGCCTTTGGCCACGGTAATAATATCCGGAACAATGTCAAAAACATTTTCAGACGCAAAATAATGCCCCAGTCTTCCAAACGCCGTCACCACCTCGTCCGAGATATAGAGCACGTCATATTTTCTGCAGATCTCCAGGGTTTTTTTGTGATATCCCGGCGGCGGGACAATCACACCGCCGGACCCCATGACAGGTTCTGCAATGAAACAGGCGGCATTTTCCGGCCCGAGCTGTAGAATCTTCTGCTCCAGTTCGCTGACCCGGAGGTCGCAGAACTCTTCGACACTCATTCCCGCAGGCCGTTTAAACGGATTGGGATCAGGAATGGAATGAACCATATCTGTAATATAATTAAAATAGCTTCTGTCACATTTTTTACCGTTCAAGGAAGCGCTTAGATAAGTACTGCCGTGATAGGCGTTCTCGCGGTAAATAATATGCTTTTTTTCTGGCTTGCCCAGGCAGTTAAAATAGTAATGGGCAAACCGGATGGCCGATTCAACCGCCGTGGAACCGCTGTTTGTAAATTGAAAGCAGTTCAGGTCACCGGGGGTTAACCGGCTCAACTTATCTGCCAGTTTGACCGAGGGAGGGCTTGTCATGGCCCCAAAGGGTGTGTAGTATGCCAGCTGAACACACTGGTCGGCAATCGCATTTGCCATTTCCCTGTTTCCATACCCCAGATTGACACACCACATGCCTGAGATCGAATCAATATATTGATTGCCTGCATCGTCAAAGACATGAATCCCTTTGCCGGATTCAATCACCATGGATTCAGCATCACTTCCCAGATCCGACCACGGATGGATAATGTGCTTTTTGTCTTTTTGAGCAAGCGTCATATTCTCTTTTTTAAAATTCATAGCCGCCTTTTAAATTAATAGGTTTTCTGATACCACGCCCCGCATACAGTGATTCGACATCATGGACGACGCATATCCGCCGGCATTGATAAACACAAGCGGATCCCCTTCCTTTATCTGATCGGGCATGGGAAAATTGTCTTTCCATACATCCAGGGATTCGTTGATATTGCCGACAATGGTAACCGGTTTCATCAGATCTGTTTTCTGCCTGTGCACAACAGGTTCACAGGGCAGCCCATAGAACGTCGGCTCAATGGCCAGATTAAATCCGCCGTTCACACCGACAAAATCAGTATTCCGCTTTTTCTCGACGGTATTCACCTCCAAAACCAGGATTCCACTGTCTTTAACAATATAATCCCCGGATTCAACACAGATGGTAATGCCTTTGCCATCAAAATGGGTATTGATAACAGACACCCAGGCATCCAGGTTTAACGCCTCGTCATCACAGTCATGGGGAACCCCCAGGCCGCCGCCAAGGTTAACGAACGCCAGATCCTTCACATTGTCCAGAAACCACTGCGTGGCTTCTAAAATTTCACTGAATATTGACAATTGATTGTTCAGATATCCGCATCCGGTATGAAAATGGATGGTATCCACGATAAAGTGATTTTCTGCAGCCAGCTGGAGCGCCGCTTTAAACTGCTCCCTGTAAATGCCGAACTTGGTGGTTTTATCGCCGCTGTATTTTAGGGTCTCATTATCCCTGTATCCAATCCCCATCGCCGGATTGACCCGGATGCCGATTTTCCGGTGGGAACAGAATTTGCCCAGCCTGCGAATAGTGCTTAACGAATCACAGTTTAAAACCACATCCGGATTGTTGGCCAGCAGCTTCAGTTCCTCATCTGTCATGGAGTTGGCTGTATATGAAATCTCATTGGGTATAAAACCGCAGGAAAAGGCATGGAGCAGCTCGTTGGGAGAACAGACATCCACACCGCATCCACCCGTGTCTTTGATATGGGTCAAAAGCGGGGCAAACCGGTTGGCTTTTATGGCATAAAAAATCTTGTGAGATTCCAGTTGATCCAGAGCCGTATGGAGCCGCTCGATATTTTGTAATATCCTTTTTCCCGTATAAAAGAAAGCAGGGGTGCCGGTTAAACCGATCAAATCCGTCACTGATTCCCCGGAAAAAAACAGATGGCCGTCTTTATAGCAAAGATCCTCTCTTTCCCACCACAGACGCTCTTTTTGTGAGCTCATCCACACTTCCTTTCCAGCTCCTGAAGATACTTCTGGCCCGAGGAATTGATCGATTCTTTTCGACCGGTCACCCATCCCCGGCAGTTAATCGCACCGCAGGCACAGGGAAATTGTTTGAACAATACGTCCTCGGTCTGGGCATAATCCATTGTCAGCGCCACCCCTTTTTCAATATCCTGCAATGCCCAGATTTCAAGTTTATTCATATCCAGAGAGACCAGCGGATCACATGAATGCAGTAAAAGCCCAGTAAAATGGGGATCATACAGTTGAAGAAACGGGTTAATCTGAAGGGTGTGCTGAAGAATATACGGCACGGTTATCCCGGCCATCCTGGCCACCATCTCACCTTTTTTAAAACGTCGGTTCACATAAATCCCGCTGCCGGTTGTTTCACAATGGGTAACCGTAAAATCTTCTTCATTTGGATAGTTTCGGCCCTCTTGCAATTCATATTCACAAGGGTAAATCATAACACCTCTCTTTAAATATTTAGATATTGTGGTGAATCATCACCATACAAATAATTTTTCTAACCATCTGTTTTTTATAATTAAAATTGCACTTATCATATCAGAACATGGACGTGCAGGCGCCAAAAGGACAGCTTTCGATACAGCAGAGACACTCGATACATTTATCCCCATGGAAATCGATGGGTCTTGATCGATTATCCTTTACATAGAGTGCACCGGTGGGGCAGTGAGGAACACAATTGCCGCATCCGGTGCATTTATCTTTATTCCATAAAAGAGTGTTCATGGTCAGGTTCACATCAATCTCGAAAGAACGTATAAACTCCAGACCGTCCTCTATTTGGGACTCTTCACCGATAATATCAATGGCAATATATCCTTTTTCATTCGGTGTAACCTGGGCTCTGTATATATTTACTTCAAGTTCATATTCTCTGATCAGTTCGGTGATAATCGGCTGTCCGCCAATAAATCTGGGAAAGGTCAGTACGACTCTTCTCTTGACTTGTTCTATGGTATTCATCTTTTTTCTCCCTGGGTTTTTACATCAAGCGGAGACATTCTCTGGCTAACAGGAAGCCTCTGAAACGGCATGCTCAACAAAAAATCTCCTTTTTTAATTTCTTCTTTAAGCCGTTCGGATATCTCAAATGCTTTTGAATAGGAAGACAGCGACCCGGTTGTCACTTTCTTTCCATTCACTTCTACTCTTCCACTTCGCAGATCAGCGTAAGACTGCCTTCCGAGAATATCGCCATGCCTTTCCGGATATGCGGTGGAATAGTCAATGACTTCGGCAAATATTTCACTGTCGCGTACGGTACAATACCGAAGAATCTCTTTATCGAGTATGGGTATCGGGACACCGACCCCCAAGGCGAGGGATACGCCGTATCCTTTCAGGCTGACGCCCCGGACAAATTCGCTGTCCATCTCTTTCATGTCCCCGGTCAGTGCAAGTGTTCCGGCACCTTCCATCGGCACATCATTATCCCCTCTGAGGCAGTCCGACGCGTGCTGCGTCCCTGGGGCATACACATGACCGTGCGACCCTGCAAGCCAGACGCTGGTTCCCACCCCAATGGTTCTGTATAACGGGTCATTCAGCAGAGGAGAAAGCTGCCCTGCCGAACAATAGGTGAGGTTTTTCATCTTGGGTTTTAATTCACCCAGATAAGTATAAATCGGCTTATCACTGCAATTGATAGCCACATTATAGTTCTGGTAGCAGTTGCGGGGATTGGTCATAATGGCCTGATTCAGATCGTCTATTGTGAAATACGTTCGGATCTCTTTTAGTGGATATTCATCAGTGCCGTATGATCGGGCAGATAACTCCAGCTCTTCGCCTGCCACCAGTTTCTCCATCACATGTCCGCCGCCGAATAAAAAATCACCCGGATAATATTTATTGGCAGGATCATTCTGCTTTAACTGTGTTGCCCCAAGGTATACATCGACCGCAGCAATACCGCCGTAAGCCATTACATCATCAATCCAGGCTTCAGTCATCCGCATCTTCGGCTTGGAATGGCCAAAGTTGAGAAAGCATCCTGAAGAACACATCGGACCGAAAGTGGCTGTTGTTACCACATCAACTTCAGCTGCGGCCTTATCAAGTCCCTTCTGATCCACGTAGTCGATCACTTCATCTGCGGTTAGGACGACGGCCTTTCCCGATGCTATTTTACGGTTAATCTCTTCGTATGTTTTCATAAATCCGGCCCCCTGTAGTTACAGCTGTCTTTTTAGTGTCATAAGATTGGGCAAAACCACGCTTGCCATTAATTCTACACATCATCAAACTCCCACAAGCCCATCAAAATCGTTTATTCGCCAACCGCTTCCTTGAGGGCCTGGGCCTTGTCTGTCTTTTCCCAGGGGAATTGCTCCCGCCCGAAATGACCGAGGGCCGCCGTATCCTGATAGCTCCAGCCGTTGGGGCGTGTGAGATCAAGATCCCGGGTGATACCGGCCGGCCTGAAGTCGAATATCTCACCACTCTCCAGAACCTCCTGAATCCTCGAAGGTGCAACACTGGATGTTCCAAAACACGCCACATTAACACTCAGGGGTTTGGCAACACCGATGGCATAGGCCACCTGGATTTCACATTTATCTGCCAGGCCAGCACTCACAATATTTTTTGCTGCATATCGGGCATAATAGGCGGCTGAACGGTCTACCTTGGAAGGATCTTTGCCGCTGAATGCCCCGCCGCCATGGCAGCCGACACCGCCATAGGTGTCCACAATAATCTTTCTGCCGGTCAATCCGGCGTCTCCGTGGGGGCCGCCGATAACAAATTTGCCGGTTGGATTGATATAGTATTGCGTATCATCATCAAGCAGTTCGGAAGGACCGAGCAGATCTTTGGAGACCTGGATCAGGTCGGCCCGAATCTTTTCCAGGGGAATGTCATCGGTCTGGTGCGAGATGACCACCGAAGTGATCCGTTTGGGCATGCCATTTTCATGGAGCACCGAGACCTGGGTTTTGGCATCAGGCCTGAGATATTTGATATCCCTCTCTTTACGAATCTTTTGAAGCCCGGCAAGAAGCTCATGGCTGTAATGGATGGGCGCCGGCATCAGCGAACTGGTGGCATTGGTTGCGTAACCGAACATCATGCCCTGGTCACCCGCGCCCTGTTCCGAAAAGAGTCCTTCTCCCTCGCTGACCCCTTGGGAAATATCGGCAGACTGTGGATGAATCCGGCATAGATATTCAAAATCGTTACAGCAGAATTTGAGTTCTGCACGGTCGTATCCAATATCCCGGATGACCTTTCGGGCAACGGCTTCCGGAGATATTTCATCCCACCCACGGCATGTAATCTCTCCAATATTGATCATGAAATCAGTTGTCACGGCCGTCTCACAGGCCACACGGCTGGCCGCATCTTTTTCCAGACAGGCATCTAAAATGGCATCCGAGACCTGGTCACAGATCTTATCCGGATGGCCTTCGCTGACAGATTCGCTGGTAAATACATGATCGGTTTTCAGCTTGCTCATATTTATTCCTTTTTTACTTGCTCAGGTTTATTATCATTGAACATTTTCTTTGACGGTTGTTTTTCCGGCAACGGTAATGCACACTAACTCCTGCCAGGGCTTTGCAACACCTGTACCAGACACAGATACCCCTCAGGAAAACAACCGCATCTCATTGATTTCATACATCTTTAAAATAATTATAACGAACCGGGTGGAAAGGATTCGACCTGATTACACCCTTTTTTATCCGAACATGGGCAAGAAGAGCACACTTCTGATATAAATCCAATATAAGTGTGCATTTTTTACACAAACCTATTTTCTGCCCTATCCCCTGGCAGTGTTAAAAAAAACCTTATCAAACACTTGCATTTCCCTATTTTAAATGATAGTTACGCTCAAAACATAATCGAGTTGAACAAGGAATATTTTATTCCCATGGTCAAATTGTGCACATTATGCACAAGCCAACATTCATACATCCCGCAAGGAGCACCCCCATGGAGGGCGAACACATACCTGCCAGAATTATATGCGTTGACGACGGCAAAGTTCTGGCAGAACAAGTCAAAACCATTTTTGATAACGATGATGTAACCATCGCTTATGAACGAAATCTTGAAGCTGTGGTGGACCGGTTTGAACGGAACCGGTTTGACCTGATGCTCTTTTCCGGCGCTGTTGCCCGCAACCAGCAGGCCGATGCATTGGATGTACTGGAGCTGATCTCTGTTAAATGCCCCCAGACCCAGATTCTTCTATTTACGGCCCCCGGTTCTTTGAAATTTGCCAACCAGGGGCTAAGAGCCGGCGCCTACCACTACGCCACACTGCCCATTACCAGCGAGGAACTCAAACTGCTTATCGGGTCGGCCATGGAGGCAAAACCCCTTCTGGGACCCAACATGCTGCTCAAGGCAGAGACCGAAAAAAATACGTTTGAACGAATGGTCGGCCGGTCCGCGGTGATGCAGGCGGCCTACCGCCTGATCCGCCAGGCAGCGGTTACAGACATCCCGGTTCTGATTTCAGGAGAAACCGGTACTGGAAAGGAACTGGCTGCACAAGCCATCCACCAACTGAGCGCGCGCAATGATGCGTCCTGTATCCCTGTCCACATCGCCTCTCTGCCTCCCGATCTTGTGGCCAGTGAATTGTTCGGCCATGTCAGCGGTGCATTTACCGGAGCAACAAAAATGCGGAAAGGTTGCTTTGAGATGGCTGACGGCGGCACGGTGTTTCTTGATGAGATCGGCACCATTGATCAGAAAATGCAGGTCAGCCTGCTCAGACTTTTGGAGACCAATGAATTCAGCCGGATCGGCAGCCAGGAAAATATGCCTGTCAATGTCCGTGTGATTGCCGCCACCAATGCCGATCTTGTCAATGAGATCCGGCTGGGCAATTTCAGAGAAGACCTTTACTACCGGCTGGACGTCCTCAATATCGTTATGCCGCCCTTAAGAGATCGGAGTGGTGACATCCCTCTCTTGGTGAGCCATTTCATAAAAGAGGCCAGCGAGGATTTTAAAAAGAAGATCAGAGGGCTCTCTTCGGATTTTATCAACTGTGTGGAATCCTATCCCTGGCCGGGGAATGTCAGGGAATTAAGAAACGTCATCCAGCGCGCTGTGGTCTCAGCAACTGAGGATATTCTACGAACCCGAAACCTGCCCAACCGGATCAGCCATTACCAGGACAGGGATAATCAGATGACCGTTAAAATAGGCATGACCCTGGCCCAGGTTGAAAAAGGACTGATTATCAGGACCCTGGCCCATGCAGGGGATAACCGATCCCGTACCAGTGAAATCCTTGGAATATCCAGGCGGACCCTGTACAACAAGATGGAGCGGTACGGCATCTCTACTGTCAACTCATCAGGGTAGTCCAAATCCACCGCCAAATTTTTTCATCATCCCAGTTTCCACCTGTTTCACAGTATTTCAACAGGTCGTGCTGATATCCGGCCGTGTCTGATCTTAATTTTACTGTTTCCACATTATCCGGAAGACAGTCCAAGGCTCTCCGGACTTTACGCCTCAGACCGTGCATTTCTGATTGACGCAATATTTTATAAAACCCCTCATCTGCTTCCAGTATTTTTACGTGTGACCTTCAGGTTAAATCATCAACACAATCCCCACCGGCAAGGTTGAGCAGCACCAAGGACCAAGCGTAAAGTTGCTCTTTTTTCATACGTTGGTTTTGAACAACCTTTTAGGTTAGACCAAGCTTGTGTTTCTTTCTTTCAAGGGTTGCAAAAAAATCTCTGGAATTAACTATAAACCGTGTGTGAGTGCCCTCGGCTATCTTATCGACTGAGTCATGGGCTTCTATGTAATAGGTCAGCTTCCTCCCGTCTATGGCAGTTAATTGTGCTTTAGTTACAATTGTTGCGCCAATAGGTGATGCGGACAGGTGTTTCATGCTATTCGCTACTCCTACTGTCAGGTAGTTTTCAGGCAGGAATTCATGTACGAATATACAAGCGGTTTCCATAACGCCAACAAGGTGAGGTGTTCCTAAAACTGGCATTCCTTTGTAGCCGACAGCCTCGGCGCTGTTTTCATTTGAGACAATAATACTTAGCGTATTTTCCATTCCGATTTTCAATCCTGAAAGGTCGATTTTGCCCATTGGTTTTTCTCGCAGTTTAAATTGTTATAAAAGTATCTAAATAATAGAATAATTAGTTTGCTTTTACAATAAACGAAGATTAATATATTGCATATAAAAAAAGAAGGAAAAATCATATGAAAATCAGCCCTTGCGAAACATGCGGTGCCTGTTGTGCCTTTTCCTTGGTTTCATTCCCAGACTTTGAGGTCGATAATATCATAAATGGTTTTGTCCCAGTTGATATGACCTCTCTCTTCAAAGACTCCAGAAGGTTCATGAAAGGTACTGACACCAGAAATCATCGCTGCATTGCTCTGGAGGGCAAAGTGGGTTTCTGTGTAAAATGTCTCATTTATGAACACCGGCCCTCCACCTGTCGAGAATTCAATATTTCATGGGAAAATAATATCGGCAACTTCCTGTGTGACAGGTCAAGAGAATTTTTTGGCCTCCAATCCTTTTCAAAGTATTAACGCTTTTCCCGTCTTTTTGGTTACAATTCCAAATGCCAGCCACAGGTATTGATACTATTTTTTTGATCCTCATTATGCTCTAAGATTATGTATCAGGCATTGCTCACGTGAAAAATTACCTGAACACGGAACTAAGATCAACGCTGGAGGTGAATTTGCCCGGATCGGGGATTCCCATGAATATTGTTGGCCGCGGATCATAAAACGCAATCTCAGGTCCTGTAAAAAACTTGCTCTTTTTATGTATTTGGGTGTATTATTCAGAATAATTATCTGCTTTGACCTGACACATGAATCCATGTCAGTTCCAACTCTTCAGCCCAGCCTGCAATCCTCTTGTTCCGGTTCCATATCAATACGATAAACTATAAAAGGAGGTTTGTCCCATGAAAGCGATTTTAATTTTTTTTTCATTATTGCTGGTAACCGTGGCATTTCTATGCACTCCCCTGGCTGTTGAAGCAGCACTTGTTTCAAAGGTTCTCATTGAAGGTGAAACACAGGGTAAAATCGAAGGCAGTTGCGACTCCAGCTTTGACTGTGATGGATGGATAGCCGCATATTCGTTCGGGCATAACGTCTACATACCAAGAGACGCTCAAAATAACATTACAGGGAAGAGAGTACATACACCGTTAAAAATTCTAAAATCCTTCGACAAATCAACACCCAAGCTCTATCAGGCGCTCATCAACGGCGAACAACTAGAGATTACCATGCGGTTTTACAAAGTTGACCCATCAGGAATTGAAGAAAACTATTTTACTATCACTCTAAAAAAAGCATTAATTATCAGCATCACACCAAGTTATCCGCCTGTTTTCCTACCCCAAAACAACAGCTATCATCATATGGAAACCGTTGCCTTCATCTATCAATATATCAAGTGGACATGGGAAAGTGATGGGATAGAGTCAGAAGATTCAATAGGATCTTCCGAGCAAATGGCAACAGACAGGAATGCGCAGTTGAGGCAATAGCCATGAAAACAATCAATCTGTTACTATTTTTTGTGGTGGTATCTTTGACCCTGCCATTGGCGGAAAATTTTCATGCCGGGCAGGTCATGGTTTTTAAAGGCAATACCATCATCAATCAAGATATGGAGGGATTGATAACGCTTCCAGGAGGTGGTATCGTAACCCTTGCGTCTTTACAGGTGGCAAGCTGGGGTATACATTACGAATCCGAGAGTCTTTTGGTTTACGAGATAGAGTCCATGATCCTGTCACTCTATGCCGAGTCGTCCATATTATCGCTTCCTGATCCGGATGAAACCGTTGAAACAACAAATGGAACATCCGGAACGTTATGGGAAGTTCTTGAAACCGAACCGTTTGTGGTTTATTACCCGGATATCCGATGGATTGAGGCTGTCGATACTGGTTTCATCTTTGTACCGACGACTCAAGACTCAGAACTTGTAACGGACAAAGACTCACTTCCGGTGACCGAAGGCAGGATTGCTGAAATCGGCGTAAAGCTGTCTTCTAAACCCGCATCCAATGTCAGCTTGATGGCTGCAAAAGTAAACGGAGACCCTGACCTTACAATTCAGTCCGGCGCCAGCCTTACCTTTACACCATTCGACTGGGATCAGTTTCAGACGGTAACGATTGCAGCAGCAGAGGATGCAGATACTGAGAACGGTTCGGCCGTGATTTTGCTGAGTACAGCATCAGGAGCAAAAAAAACCGTATCAGCAATAGAAATAGACAATGACGGCGATATTGATGGGGACGGAATGCCGGATAATTGGGAAGATTATTATACGGGATTGAACAAAAACGAGAAGGATGGAGGGATCGACCTTGATTCGGATGGATTAATTAATTTAGCCGAATATCAACACAACACAGATCCGTTTGATTACGACACCGACAATGATGATTTACCGGATGGATGGGAAGCCGATAACGGCCTTGATCCCACGAATCGGAAAGACGCTGCCCAAGATTCGGATGGTGATGGAAACAGCAACTACCAGGAGTATGTCGATGAAACAGATCCTCAGGACAAAACCTCCTATACATTTCGGACAGCCACGGTTATGGGGACGATTTTTTCTACGGTCAACGGTTACGAAAGCGGAATCAAGAGTGCTTCAATTTTCTTGCAGGGAACGGATTTCCAGACAACGACCGACCTGTCAGGCACTTTTTCCTTTGACAATATTCCCTATGGGAATTACTTGATTCAAGCCCAGGCCTCTTATTTCAAGCCTTATACGACTGAAATTGTTGTAAATGACACGTTCATATATCTGCCGCACATTGAATTAAAGGTTCTAAGTGACATCAACAATGATGGTCTGATTGATTTAAAGGAGGCGATTGATATTTTAAAGGCCCTTTCCGGGTTTAAATAGTGTCCTCTGAAAATTTTCATAAAAGGGGGTTGTCGTGGTAATTATGGCAGCCCTTTTTTATATTTCCCGGATTTATTGACACAGAATTTTGAATGCCCCCATATCCCTCTCCCATTGAGATTGTCTCTCAATCTACCAGCTCATTTAACCGGCACAACCCGTTTTTTTTCTAAGAACCCGAACTTGTCCCCCGAACTCACCTGTTCCCTGTTATTTCCTGCATGACAAAGGGCAGGTCTTGAATTCCGATTTTTTGGTCTCCGCTGGTCTCCGCTTCCACATAAACATCTGATGCCGGCTGGGTTTTTTCACAGACCTGGATTTCCAAGGCTAAAATTACATCAGCTAGGTCGATATGCCCGCTGTCGTCAAAATCACCTTTGCGGACCGGCCTGGGGGCTATAGATATATTTACCATAACGTTTCCCAATAATTCGTTTGACAGCCAGTCGTAGGCTGGAATGGATTTATCGTCAAGCGCCGCAAGTTCGGGAGATACAGGATTGCGATTTGATGAAACAATGTGAATAGTTAAAACAAGCTTATTCTGTGAAATGGCCTGACGAATCTCCTCCTCATGGGTCGGATGAATCAGATTTGAACCGAAGCTGCTCACGAGTGAGTCAATGGTGACAAATCGATATTCGCCTTCCTGATAGTCAATGTAATGTTCGATATCTTCAGGCGTGAGGGTTTCGTCGGCAACGGAGAATTCAACAATCCTTACAGTTCCCTGATCCCGATAGGCAAGATCAACCCACTGCTCAGCAGCAGAAAACCCGAAAAGAGAAAAATTGTAAGACCACGGATTGCCCGTCGATTCCTTGAAGAGTTCTGTCTCTCTACCGTCATTGCCGACATAGATGGCGTTACCGTCGGGGCTGAAGGCGATGTGCGCGGGTAAGGTGAAATGTTCATCATTATGAGATTTGATCAACTCTCCGTTCACCCCGAACACCTGTATGCGGTAGCCGTAGGTATCGCAGACATACAGATTGCCGTCTACGCCTATGCCGATTCCCCGTGGGGAAAGGAACTGGCCATCATGATCGGAGCCGAGCGAGCCAACCGACCAGACCCATTGTCCCTGGCTGTCGAATTTCAGAGCTCCTGACATTAAGCTTCAAAAAGCCTTATTTTAAAGGGTTTTACTTGACTTTTGGGTAAAAATATCGTAGGTTAAGCGGCATCCAAAAAAGGAAAATATAATGCTTCAAACCTACA
>NZ_JAQYWD010000076.1 GCF_030145145.1 Desulfobacula sp.
GTAAATGTGTCCTCATTGATTATGAAAAACTTGCCAAACTTTCCGGCTGTGACTCTTATATTTCATTTCAACACTTACACAAGAATCTAATAAGCAACGCCTTAGAAAACGATAAAAGCAAACGGGAAGCCTGGTGGAGTAAAGGCATTGCTGTAGGTGAAAAGCAATTCGTCACTGAAATAAAAAAAAACCTTGCGTCAAAAGCATTGGGGAGAAAAACACGATCCTTGAATGAGGGATACGAACTTCGGGAGGAAATATTGCTCTATAACGCTGATTTTGATGCTGAAAACGAAGAAATAGCCCCTGTTAATACATATAAATGGAACACATTCTCTACAATTTCAGGTCGTTAGTGTGGCCCGACCCCACCACACCACCACACAGGTCGTTAGTGTGGCCCGACCCCACCACACCTCGGGCGAGCCGGACGGCAGGGAGGTAGGGGGTCCACTAAATCATCGGTAACCATTCTGATCCTCCCCATGGAACTCAAATAAATCAAATGATTCTTGTTGCTTTTACCATAATTATTATTGTTATTTCTCATTATTCTAACTATGATTACTATTAGCAAGACAATATCAGATGTATAAAAAAGGTCAATTATGAGACATAATATTTTCCCTCAGCCGGTTGTTCATACTCACATAGTGTATCTACTGACACTGATACTGTTGTTCTGGGCCGCTATCAGCAGCGCTGATGATGGGGTGACCACCCTCCTGCGTTTTCCCCAGCTGAATATCCGTGCCGGGCAGCCAGTTCTGCTCAAAGCCTACTTTCACAACGAAAGTCCGAAGGCTACAGAATTTACTTTCCCGGACAGCCTCTCGCTACGTATCCAGGATGTTGGCGGGACAACAATATTAGTGACTGCGGTTGAGACCGACACTTCTGCTGCCGCAGTGTTACGGCCGGGAGAATTTTTGACCAAGGAGTACCGGGTTGTCCTGCCCGCCCTTTTCCAGGGGACGACGGAAATTTCCGCGGTTGATTCCCCAAAAACCGCCGTGCTGATTAATATTCTCCGTGAAGGATCTTCACCGGGACAGATGTTGGCCGGATCTGAGCAAGAAACCGGCAATGATGAATACCCGTCTCTAGAAAGTCTTTTTTCTCTCTATCAGCCCTACGCGGTAAACTTCTCTGCCTACAAGCCAATGTATTTTCTGGTCGGCACCGACCCGGAGAAAAGCAAGTTTCAGATCAGTTTCAAATATCGCCCGTTCAACCCGGCGGGTTCTTTGTCGCAGCGGTTCCCCGGCTTGAGCGGACTGAATTTTGCCTACACCCAGACATCATTCTGGGATCTTGCTTCCAGCTCAGCACCCTTTGAGGATACCAGCTACAAGCCGGAACTGTTTTTTCTGACCAAAAATTGGTCGACCCGTCCCAAGTGGATGCAGGGGCTATTTGTTCAAAGCGGCTTCCAGCACGAGTCGAACGGACGGGGAGGAGAGTTCTCGCGCAGCACCAATACCGCCTACATCAATCCAACATTAATTTTTTTTGATGCCGATTCGGAACTGGGACTGCAGATCAGTCCTAAGCTGTCAGCCTATTTCAATAACGATAATGACACCAACCCGGATCTTGCTGATTACCGTGGCAATGTATCGCTTGAGGTAAAGTTTGGCAAGGCGGATGGGATTGTCAGTTCCACACAGCTGCGCTTTGCCGAGCAGGGCCTGTCCGTTCAGACGGATTTAAGCTATCCGCTTTCAAAATTGCTAAAGAATAATTTTGATCTGTTTTTTCAAATCCAGTACTGTAATATGCTGGCCGAAAGCCTGATCAATTATAAGGCGCGTGATCAGTCGATGCGGATCGGTTTTTCCATCGTCCGCTGAGAGCAGGCATTTAAAACGATTCAATTGTAAGGGAAAAATGAAGACATACCTTATTTGCTTGTGTATCCTGATGGTCACTTTTCTATTCTGATCTGGCTTATGCCCTGTTAAAGCCCATGTCCGGCGCTTTTATACGCTATCTGTCCTGGACCATGACACCCACAGCAACTGCATTGCGGGGATCGGTTGGAGTGACGGCGGAAATACCGCAATACTTTTTTTAAAAAGAACAACTTTTTATTCATTCGCTGTTTTTTCTGCCTTTGATGAAGTCTCGGCTTCCATTACATCATAACTCAACTCTTTCGGACTTCAGCTTTAATGGGCCGGACCAAGCAAAACAACGTAACAATCTGTTAATATGGATAAAAAATTATGAATAATCCATTCATCAAAACTTGCTCGATTGATACTTGCAATCATTGTAAGATTCATACAAAAACAAATTGTAATTTCGAAATCGGTCAGTTACTGAAGTTTTATTTAATTTCTTTCCCGCCATTTATCATTGGTGGAATATTCATTTACATGATTTTTTGTCTCCAGACTCCGGTGCTGGCAGCTGCGCGATCTATCCTTAGCAGCCAAACAGGAGCTTGCGTGCCTTCCATCGGATGTAAAAAGGCCACGCCCGCTGAAAAGCAATGTTGCAGTCCATGAAAACAATCCCACTCCTTCCTGTAAAGGGGTGCAAAGTAGAAAATGTAGCTTGAAGGGCCGAATAACCACATCTCAAAAAATACTTTTTCTATAGACGTATTATACATCCTTGAGGTAGAATCATCTCTGATTAAAAATAAAGACAGAATCAATCAGTGGATAAATACAATTTTACAAGAGGCATCAAAACTTGACGATGATAAAGGCATTGAATTGCTACATACCTGTGGAGGAAAATGTTCACAGACATCTGCTCTTTTTGAAGATGTGCTTAAAATCAGGCGAGATTTCAAAAAAGAAGAAATAGAAGTATAAACCGATCTCAGTCAAAAAAATTACGGTAAGGCAGGCCGGTCAAAATGAAGGTTATGAACGTTTGTGGGATATTTCTGTTGCTGTGTTTATGGTTGCCTGCTGCAGATGGCAGCGCCGGTGAAAGAGATCTTGCCGAGGCTATGGCGGATCACCTCGCGTGCTATCCTGTGGAGCTCCTGAGTTTCAAGGAACAAAACCCCTCCATCGTCAGGGAGGATGTATGTCTTGCTGTCATTTACCATGAATCGGGCGCTGAACCATTGTGGGTTTCCGAGGATGGACCTGGGATGCGGGCAGGAATAATATTGAAATATTTAAAAAATGCGGGCAATGAGGGACTGGACCCTGATGACTATCAGGTGGAAACGATAGCGGATTTATGGACTGATCCGAACCTTGAATCTCTGGCAAAACTTGATACGCTCCTGACCTATAACATGGTGAAGTATGTCCATGATGTCAGCTATGGCCAGCTCAAACCCTACATAGTCAACCCGGAACTCTTTGCTGAAGCGGGAGAAAGAGGCTTTGATCCCCTGGCAATGATTGAAACAATCCTGGCGACAGAGAATCTCGATGCGTTTTTTCAGTCTTTGCCGCCCCATCACCGTCAATACAGAGGTCTGAGAAAAGGTCTTCTTCACTATGGCCGCCTGAAGTACAGCGGACAGTGGCAGATGCTGTCCGACAGCAAAAGCATCAGACCGGGAGATGAGGATGAGAGAATAGTTGCGATCAGAAAAAGAATTGCCCTGCTGGAAAATGCCAGCATGGAGGATTCAAAGACTGGCAATTCTTCGGTCTATGACGATACACTCCTGGAAAAGGTGGTTCTCTTTCAGCAGAACCATGGCCTGTATCAGGACGGCATCCTGGGCCGGAATACCATACGGGAGCTGAACATATCTCCAGAGGACCGGTTGACCCAGATAAAGGTTAATATGGCAAGGTGGCGCTGGCAGGATCATTCGCTGGGAGATAAATATATTCTGGTTAATATAGCAAACTACAGGCTCTATACCTACGCGGCAGGTGAGCTGGAATTCAGCCTGCCAGTGATTGTCGGTAAATTCCAGCATCAGACCCCGGTTTTCAGTGACAGGATCAAATATCTTGAGCTCAACCCCTACTGGAATGTGCCGCCCAGCATTGCCAGAAATGAAGACCTGCCGGAACTGAGGAAAAACCCCAACTACCTTGTCGAAAAAAACATTCGACTTTTTTCCAACTGGCAGGAAGACGGCGTTGAGCTCGATTCAACCGTCATCGACTGGGGCCGGGTCAGTCCCACTGAGATGGCAAGGTTTAAGCTGCGCCAGGATCCAGGGCCGACCAATGCACTTGGCAGGGTAAAATTTGTCTTTCCCAACCGATACGCCGTCTACCTTCATGATACCCCAGCAAAAAATTTATTTTCTGAGCAGAAACGATCATTCAGTCATGGGTGTATCCGGGTTTCAGAACCGGAGAAACTGGCGGTCTTTCTCCTGGATGCAGAGGGCAGTGAATGGAATAGCGCACGGGTTAATGATCTGATCAATCTGGGCAAGAGAACGGTGCTGAAAATCCATCCGCCGATCCATGTGCACATCACCTATCAAACAGCATGGGTTGACAAAGACGATCAAATTATCTTTAATGGGGATGTTTATGGAAGAGATGAGAAATTATATAAGGCACTGTTTATAAAATGAGGACGCGTTTTCCATTTTTAAAATCTATCTGCAGTCCTGGTGAAAACCACGGAAAAAAAATAAGCAGACGTTCTTTTTTACTGGCATCAGCCCAAATCGCAGCCGGGGTATTCGTCCCTTCAGCAGTTCTGGCGATACCTTCAGAACCGAGGCCATTGAGTTTCTATCACACCCATACCGGAGAAAGGATCTCGATAGATTATTCACCTGAGACCTATACCGATTCAGTGCGCAGGGCACTTGAATACTTTCTCCGGGATTTTCGCACCAGTGAGGTTCACCGCATTGACCGGCGTCTCCTTGACGTTCTTACCACCATTCAGCACTACTGCAAAAGTCATTCATGCTACGAGGTTATCTCCGGATACCGGTCGGCCAAAACCAATGCGTTCCTGCGCAAGAAGAGCAATGGCGTTGCAAAAAAAAGCTACCACATGCAGGGAAGAGCCATAGATATCAGGCTGGCGGGGCTCGATACAGAGGTTCTACGCGACATGGCCGTCAAATTTAACACGGGTGGCGTCGGTTTCTACCCTAAATCTGATTTTGTTCACATAGATACAGGCAGGAAGAGAACCTGGTAGATGTCCGCTACCGGCTATTCCGGATAGTGTCCCGCGATAATAGACCATTAAGGTCCAGTTGACTGGAGGGTGGTCAGATGGAGACGAAAACCAATACTCCCGGGAATCATGTAAATGAACCGTTTTCACTTAATATCGCCATTGTGGGTGGCGGCCGGACCTGCCGGTTTTTCCTTGAACTGATCAATAATGATCCCTTTCCCTTTTTCGATATCAAAATACTGGGGGTGTGCGATAAGAATGCCACCGCAGAGGGTATCCTGCTTGCCCAAAAAATGGGGATTTATACCACTGATAATTTCCATGATTTGCTGAATATCGAGCACCTTGACAGCGTCCTTGAGCTTACGGGAAGCCAGAATGTGCTCCTTGAAATCATCCGTTTGAAACCTAAGGGCGTCGGTGTCCTTGAGTACAATATCAGCAGAATACTGCGCAATCTCCTGGATACGAATCAGCAGCTGAAATCAACCGAAAAGAAACTTGTTGCTGAAAAAACGTTTTCCAGCTTACTGATCCAGCAGAGTACGGCTGCCATTGTCATCATCAATACGGACTTTACCATTGCCGATGTCAATGATGCCTATCTCAATACGGTAAAAAAAACAAAAGACACCGTTATCGGCGCCTATTGCTATGAAATTTCCCACTCGATAAAAGCCCCCTGTTCAAGCGCTTTTCCCGGCGTGAAATGTCCCATGCTGGAAACCTTAAGGTCGGGCAAGAATGCGCATGTGATCCATGACCATCCGGGTCCGGACGGTAAACGGATGTATTGCAACCTTACCACTTATCCAATTAAAAATGACGACGGAGAGGTAATACAGGTTATCGAGTTCTGGCGGGATATAACCGCTGAGTTCTCCGACAGGTGGAATAAGCGGGTTAAAGAATTCAAATCCGATATCCAAAAAATGGTCCAGGAAGACCGGATGATTTCTTTAGGGAAACTATCCGCTAGCTGTGCCCATGAAATCAACAACCCCATCCAGGGGCTTTTAACCTTTTGTGATTATATGCTGAATATTTTAAATGCCGGCCGCCCCGGGGATGATCACTTGAAAAAATTCAAAGATTACCTGTCACTCATGTCAACGGAACTGGAGCGCTGCGGGAGTATCGTTTCCGGGATGCTCTTCTTTGCCAGGGAATCCGGCCTGGAACATACGCATATTGATTTAAACGAAGTTTTAAATGCGGTTCTCTCCCTTACCCGGCATAAGCTGGAACTTGGGAATATCAAATTGACAACAGACCTCTACCCTGCCCCGCTAATGCTTGAAGGGGATATCAACCAGCTTCAGCAGTGTTTCCTGAACCTGATTTTTAATGCCAATGAATCAATGCCGGACGGTGGCGAACTGGTGGTTAGATCCTGGATGGATAAGGAATTGGAAAACGCATGTGTTGAAATCCGGGACACCGGGTACGGTATCCCGGAAAAGGTAAGAGATAACCTTTTCGATCCTTTTTTTACCACAAAGGAGGTCGGACAGGGTACGGGGCTGGGACTGTCCATTGTGCACGGCGTGGTCAAGACCCATAAGGGGACGATAAAAATCGACAGCCGGGAAGGAGAAGGCGCTGCATTCACACTGACTTTTCCTGTGATATCTTCGGTTGACCCTGATCCTGACGGAGGATAAGCATGGATAATAAAATTAGAATCATGATCGTGGATGATGAGCTGATTGTCCGGGAATCTCTTTTGACCTGGTTTAAAAAATACGGCCATGAAGTTGATACTGCCGCTTCCGGTTTAGACGCCCTGGAAAAACTTAAACACACGCCTTTTCAGGTAATGTTTGTGGATATTAAAATGCCCGGGATGGACGGACTTGAACTGCTGGAGCGAATAAAAGAGGATTACCCGGATATCATGGTGGTGATCATTACCGCCTACGGTTCCATTGAAAGTGCGGTAAAAGCCATGCGCACCGGTGCCAGCGACTATTTGCTTAAACCTTTCAAGCCGGACCAACTATCACTGGTGGTGGAAAGGATCATCCGCCAGCAGAAAATCACATCGGATTATCATTACTTAAAAGGACAACTGGAACAGATCACCCGGTTTGACAACATCATCGGTCAGTCAGCACCCATGAAAAAACTGTATGCATTAATCCCGGAAGTGGCGCAGAGTGATTCATCCATTTTGATCACCGGGGAAACCGGTACGGGAAAAGAACTGGTGGCAAAGGCCATCCATGCCAAAAGCCCAAGGGCAGCGCTCCCCTTTATTGCCATCAACTGCGGCGCACTGCCGGACACGCTCATGGAAAGTGAATTGTTCGGGCATAATAAAGGGGCGTTTACCGGGGCGGTACATGCCAGAAAAGGGTTTCTGGAAATAGTTTCCGGTGGCACGCTGTTTTTGGATGAAATCGGTGATATCAGTGCAAAAATGCAAGTAGATCTGCTCCGGGTGCTGGAAGACAAAAAGATGTTCAGCGTTGGCAGCAAAACACCTGTTGAAGTGGATTTTCGCCTTATTTCAGCCACCCGGCAGAACCTTGAGGACCGCATCATGAACGGGGTGTTTAGGGAAGATTTCTATTACCGCATTAACGTGATAAAAATCCAGTTACCAACCCTGCGGGAGCGGAAAGATGATATCCCTCTTCTAATGGGGCATTTTATGGAAAAATACAGCCATGAAACTACGAAAAATGTGGATAGGATCAAACCAGATGCCATCACGCTGTTGAAGTCTTACGACTGGCCGGGAAATGTCAGGGAACTGGAAAATGCCATTGAACGCGCCGTTGTGTTGAGTAAATCCCGGACCCTTGATGCCGGGGATTTTTCATTTCTGCGGCCGGCACGGGCAGCTGCACCTGCGGGACAGACATTAAAGGCGATACAAAAAGAATATATCCTTCAAACACTTGATGAACAGGACTGGCAAATTACCCGGTCGGCAGAAATCCTTGGTATAAACCGCGTGACGCTCCATAAAATCATTAAACGGGACAATTTAAAAAAACGCACATGAAACAACAGATCGGTGTGGTGCCGCTGGGAGAGGTTCCGGCGCTCGTGCTAAAGGTTATCGCAGCCAATATTACCGCTTTTTACAAGTGGCCGGCCGATGTCCTGCCCATGCGGCCCGTTCCTAAGTCCGCCTTTGATGACAGGCGGCTCAAGTATGATGCCGGTATCATCATCAACACGCTTGATGCATGGGATTTTAGCGATTATTCTAAAATTATCGGGGTGATGTCCCAGGATATTTTTATTCCTATTTTCAATCATGTTTACGGTCAAGCCGTTCAGGGCGGTAATCTCGCCCTGATTTCGCTGTTCAGGCTGAATAGGAACACAGACGGCTCATTACCACCGCCTTCCCTTTGTTACGAGAGGGCAGCCAAAGTGGCACTCCATGAACTTGGGCACCTGTTCAATCTTTTCCACTGTGATGAGAAAAAATGTGTCATGCACTTTTCCGGGGCCATTGACGATTTGGACAATATTCCCTTTTATCTTTGCCGGGACTGCGAAAGACGCATGACACCCTGACCCCCTTATTCCTTTCCGGTTCTCAAAAACGCCTTCACAAGACGGTCCCATCCGATCTCAGGGAAACTGCGGTATACATCATCCACCGGTTCACCGCCCGTGGCAGCCAGATCCATGTATTCAGGCCCGATCAGGCGTAAAAGTCTCTGGCTTTCCCGGTCTGTCCATTCAAGGCTTTCTTTTCCCAAAAAAAGTCCCCTGCGATTTCGCTTGGGCATATTTGGCTCAAGGACACACAGCCAGCCATCATGGTAAGGATCTTCATGAACGATTTCCGGGTGCTCCTGTGCTTTGATGTTGACGGCCAGAACAGTCCCGGTGATGGGTGACACTGCTGTGGCCTTCTTTTCCAAGCGGGAAAATGCCAAACCAGCATGACCTTTTTTCAAATTGGAGCCAATGCAGGGAATCGAGATTTCTGAAGGGGCACCAAAAAGCTTGACCATGAAATCGTCAAACCCGATGGTCACCCGTCCGCCATGCCCGAAGCGCGCCCAGGTATGTCCACTGTGATAGTAATAACCGTCGGCCAGGCAGTAACCAGATGCCAGTGTAACCGCCGGATTTTTGCTGAGCCCGTTCAAGTCTTCCTCGTCCAGCATCTGGTCATAGGCGCAGTGATAACATTCATAGTTCAGAATACAGACTTTTGCTTCATCAACGCGACCGGTCAGCACGTGACGACAGGGACGGGGATACCATTTGTAAATGGTTTTTAAGTTTTCTGCCAAACTTGAACCGGCTTTGTGGTAATTCATATGGCGGTTTGCCTTCATGGTTTTCTGCATGGCCTTATCAAACGGACAGGTTCTGCAGTCATACACATTGTCGCACAATTTGAAATTGACAATACCCGCTTTCATCCAGATACACTCGTTTTCAACAACTTGAAACCCTTTGACGATATTTTCCTGTTTTTGGGTTCTCATTTTACACCTCCTTTGTATTGTATGGATAGATGCGTTTAATTATGGATATTGCAAACCCGGTACCACTGAAAAGAAAAGGGACTGTATAAAACCTATTCCATTGAAATTTAAGGATTATCTTTTTTTCTGGTATAAAAAAATTTTAAAGGGCCATGCGCGGTTGACATACAAATGTTACTTTTTACTACACGACTGCCCCTACTTTTGACGATATAAATTCAAATGGTGCATGGATAGTCTGTCTTGGCAAATGTTGCCAAAAGCTACAGCCGTGTGATAATTTTTTACACAGAACCAAAAAATTAACAGCATACTATTTTATTTTTCGGGGAGGTGTTTCATATAAAAAAGACAGGCTGAAAAACACTTAGATCACAAACGCAAAAAGCCCTGACCCCGTCGATTAAAGCTAAAGTCCGAAAGTTGAATTAAGAATTAATCTGGCGGCGTTCTACTCTCCCAAATTACCAATCTGATTGCCACCATCGACGCTAAAGACCAAAACATAAAATCGGGCCTTCCGTGTTCGAGATGGTTACGGGTGTGACCTCTTTGCCATTGCCACCAGATTAAAATGGTCGGATACTGAACTTTTAAAGGGTGTTAATGGCTCTGGAAGGACTATTGCCATATTGCACCCGATACTCCATCAAATGGATAAATAATTCACTAACCATTTTTTTGTTGATCATCACATAATAATTTTCAAGGAGAGGTGAGTTTTGCCACTGACAAAAACTGATATTGTTGAACGAATTACCGAGAAGATCGATCTTAAACCAACAGAGGCAAAAGAGGCCTTGGAAGAACTTCTTGAAGCCCATATATTGTTTGGTTTTCACAAAAAGGATTTCCAGAAGGAAAGCTGGGCCAGATGTTACAGATGGTTTATGAAATAAAATTAAATGGTCTGGAATATCTTTTCAAACTGAAATGAAACTTTACACAGCGCAATATCGATATTCCGGTTCTGATCGATTGGATATTACAGTCAAGGGCAAAGATCCAGCAGGCCGTTTTTTCGCGCCAACCTGGAAAATGGTCATGGGGTCAAAAGAAGGGAAAATTTCTTGGGATAAATATCGGCAGATGTATCGAGGGCTGATGTAAAAATCTTATCTGGAGTATCGAAATATCTGGGATGAGATTTTAAGCCGGGATGAACTAACCCTTGTATGCTTTTGTAGAACTGGGTCTGATTGTCATCGGTATCTTTTGGCCGAGTATCTGGAAAAACTTGGAGCAGAATATATGGGAGAAAGGGTTCAGTGACATCTGAAAGAGATTGGTCAGTATATCTGTTTAAACAGAAAAAGCCGAATCATAATGAAAGATGCTCAATCCACCCTGAAAAAACCTGAAAAGATAAAAATGAATTCATAGCTCTTGCCACCATGAAAATGCCATTCGCCTGTTCTGGATAAATACTTTATGAGGTGTTATATAAAGACCTCTAAACTCTATTTATATTATTGATTTTATTCGATTTACACTCTTTTTAGGGTTGTTGTGATAAAAATTGTGTATGGGTCAAAATCAATGGCCTTAAACGCGAGATTTAGGGCCTTAATCAGGCATGTTTTTGAGTGGGCACCGATCATATACAATCCATAAAATCCAGATCTGGTAGTTCCACTGGCCTTATCCGGCAAGAAGATTAAGGATTTATCCAGGGACAAACTTCATAAAATAAAATCTTTTTCGGAATTCTTGCCCAAACGAAATCTGTAGGGACCCTTCCTATCTTGTTGGGGAAGGTGTTTCATCGGCGAAACACTTTATATTTGGTTTCAATGGACACACGCCGGTAAAACCCCACCCTCAGCCACTACATGCTGTGGCAATGATCATTTTGATAAAAGGCTGGACTTTGAATACAAGTCGTCGCCCCGGGAATTTTAATTCCAGTCACTACTGACAAAAGAAGTCAACGCCTTTGTGGTAAAGGCTTGCAGCGACTATAGATAGACTTATGTTGTGAGCGGCTCTAACCACCTGATTTTTAAAAGGATTTTAACTCTTGGCTATGCAAATGAATATTTCCATTAAATTCAACAACTTATAAGTGATTTCAAGATTTTTTAAAACAACTCGCAACATAATATTTTGTTTTACTACGTAGGTCACCGTGTCTGAGCCAGGCTGTTAAGCAGCGCGCTAAATTAAACAAATGAAGTACGAAATTTTCAAAATAAATTGACCATTCTGAAAAAATATCAGATTAAATGAGACTCAGGATAGGGTCTTTTTTTATGAAAAAAATAGGCGGA
>NZ_JAQYWD010000010.1 GCF_030145145.1 Desulfobacula sp.
CCGCCACAAGTGTAGCCCGGCATAGAGCCTGTCAACATAGCCCATCCAGCGAAGGAAAGGTAATCTGGTCTGAACGGGTATGGGATATTCATAAAAAGTTACATGCGATTGCCCTGCGGCAATCCTAACAGGAAGTTCACTTTTCTCCTCTGGTTCCATCCGATTCTATATCCAAGGATATATAAATGCTTAAACCCTTTTTATGGGAAAGTGTAAAAAAAATTTGTGAGAAAGTTTTAAATTATAGTATAGTTCAAGAAGATCGGTATGGGAATGTGTGAAAATAGCCAGATATCATTAAAAATTTTTCAGACAGGAATCAAGGTCAAATGATGAATACCAATGAGAAAATAGCGTGTGTCAGACAATGGATGAAGGACAATGAACTGGCCGCACTTGTCGTCCCAAGCGGTGACCCCCACCAGAGTGAATATGTGGCCGAACACTGGCAGGCAAGAAAATGGCTCACCGGGTTCTCCGGTTCGGCCGGAACAGCGGTGATTACCCTTGACCATGCCATTCTATGGACGGATTTTAGATACTACATCCAGGCTGAAAAACAGATCGCGGACTCACATTTCAAGCTGTATAAAATGGGAGAACCGTCAGTCCCCTCCGTTGAAAAATGGTTGTCAGAGAATCTGGAATCCGGCGATACCATCGGTATTGATGGAAATGTGGTCAGCATGGCAAATGTGGAAAAGATTGAAGCTGATTTTGAAACCAAAGGTCTGTTGTTGAAGACAACCATTGATATGATCAAGGATATCTGGGTCGACAGGCCAGCCCGACCGATGTCCAATGCTTTTTCGTTGTCAAAACGATATACGGGAAATCGCCGGCAAGAAAACATCAAGGTCATCCGGGAACAGATGAATGCCCTGGGAGCGGCGTATCATTTGATGGCAACCCTTGATGATATTGCCTGGACGTTGAATCTTCGGGGACAGGATATCCATACCAATCCGGTGAACATTGCTTTTGTCTTGATTGCCCCGGAAACGGTATCTTTATTTGTCAGCAAACAAAAAATCAGCCATGATCTTGAACAGGAATTGAACCGGGATGGTATTGTCCTTGTTGAATATGACGGCATCATGGATGCCTTATCCCAGATTCAAGACAGCCAGACGATTCTGATAGATCCTGAAAATACCAGTTACAGATTGTATCAGTCGATCAATAAAACCTGCAAGATTATAAAAAAACCCAATCCAGCCATTGCACTGAAGGCAATAAAAAATGAGACACAAATTGCTCATTTGAGACAGACAGCTGTTAAAGATGGGGTGGCGGTGGTTCATTTTCTTTTCTGGCTGGAACATCAACCGGCAGATGCACAAATTACCGAACGGTCTGTTGCCGATAAACTGTATGCATTTCGAAAAAGTCAGGCGTTGTTTGTGGACAACAGCTTTGATCCGATTATGGCGTATCAGGATCATTCAGCCATGTGTCACTATACGGCAACCAAAGAATCCGATGCGGTCATTGGCCGAAACGGGATGTTTTTAACCGATTCCGGGGGCAATTATTTTACCGGTACCACCGATATTACCCGGACCATTTTTCGGGGAGAACCGTCAAAACAGGAAAAAATAGATTATACCCTGGTGCTCAAAGGTCATATTGCTGTGGCAACAACCTTGTTTCCCAGCGGCACTAAAGGTTTTCAGATTGATACGCTTGCCCGGCAGTATTTGTGGCAGCAGGGCATGGATTTTGGTCATGGTACAGGGCATGGCGTGGGGTTCTTTTTATGTGTTCATGAAGGCCCGGCGAAAATAAGCCCCCATCCGGTTGATGTCAAACTTGAAAAGGGCATGGTACTGACCAATGAGCCCGGCCTCTATAGAGAGGGCCGGTATGGTATCCGGCTGGAAAACATGATTCTTGTGGACCAGGCCTTTGAAAATGAGTTCGGGACATTTATGAAATTTGAGAACTTGACGCTGTGTCATTTTGAAAGAAATTTGATGGCCGGGGATCTGTTGTCCAGTGACGAAAAAGAGTGGATCAATGCCTATCATGCCATGGTAAATGAAAAACTGTCTCCCCATCTGGATGCAGCAGTGGCATCCTGGCTCAGGGAAAAAACCCGGCCCATTTAAATGGGGAATCCATTGCCGTTGGGGAAAATGCGTGCTATAAAAGAGACAGTCACTATTCATTCTATGGGGCCATCCCCCTGATGTGTTCATCCGGGACCTGTTCTTTATCGGTCATGTTTTTATATGAAAAGAATATCACCACAGAGCTCACAGAGGATACCTCTGTGGTCTCTGTGGTTAAAACATTTTTCATGATTTGTTGTGCCCACCAGGGCATGGGGGGTATTAAGAAATGAAATGATGGCAGGACTCATAAAAATATGGGTATGTTTTTTATATATTGGTATGCTTTTTGTATGAAATATTTTTTATAAGATATAAGAATTGTACCAGAAGAGCGATAGAAGGGAATAAACCTGGTAACAATCGTCTATTAATTAAAATAAGGAGAAATATTATGGTTAGCTGGTTATGTAGTAAATGCGGGTATACGCTTGAAGCTGAAACGCCGCCGGAAGAATGTCCGTCCTGCAAGAGTGACTGTTCCTTTGTTGACAACTCCTGCTATACACCCGATTGCGCAGGAAAGCCAAATGACCCCCAGATCAAGGGTGGAGAATAAATGTCAGATACGATAAACCGGATTTCAGGAGGCTGTTATGACAAAAAAATACAGAATAAAAACGTCTTGTCCCCAGTGTGGATGTTCAGAAGTCGCTCACCTGTCTGAAGCGGAAATGAAAAAACGATATGGTGATGTTCCCAATATTGAACTTGACTGTCACGAGTGCATGATGCGGATGGACGCAGACATTGAGGAAGACACCGGCTCGGATGGATGATCAGATCGCCAGTGCCAAAGCGTATCACTGGGCAACAAAATATAACCGGCACAGGATAACGCCCCGCGCGCTAGATTTTGATCATTATCCAGTGCCGGTTAAATCGTATGATTTTAAGCATAAAATCAATCTGATAAAGAATCTTTCATCCCTTGATCAAACGGCTTCCATTCTGGTTGATTTTGATGATGAAACCGTGTCCGGTTTTTTATCCCTGGACAACACAAAGGAAGTCCCTCTGGTCTGTGTGACCGTGGGGAGGGATGACCAAATGCCGGGTCATCAAATTGACGCGGGGGTTGCCCTGACCGGGCCCAGGGCAAAACAAAAAAATGTTCAGTTTTCCGGAACCGCCTATCCGCTGCTTCAAAAGATATATAATCTGGGTAAAACAGATTGCCCAAAGCGGTGTACACTTTCCCGACACTTACAGGTAATAACCGGAAAAGCGAAAAAGACCATCCGTCTTTCCGATTTCCAGGCCCTGCCGATAAAAATAAATTATATGGACACGGTCATACACCGACGGTCCAAACGAAATTTCATGTCTGCAGGGCCGGTTAAAAAATGAATGTATGACGGTATCTTTAAATTAATTAAAGGAGTTTAAAAATGGCAGAACCCAAAGATATGTATCAATGCCAGACAACGAATTGCGGTTATATTTATAATCCGGATAAAGGAGACAGAAAAGGAAAGATTGCAAAAGGAACGAAATTTGAAGATCTGCCCGAGGATTGGAAATGCCCGGTTTGCGGTGCCAGTACCAAAGCGTTTAAATGCCTTGGTTAAGTCTGCACTTCGAATGATTAGACAGTTTTTATAAAGGGTAAAAAATAAAAGGAGACGTTGGTATGAAATGGATGCAGTTTTTTACACCGGCCAAATCATTGGATTTTAATGAGGCGGAAAACTATATTGCTCAACACCCGGGAGAGCAGATCACCATACTGGATGTCAGGCAGCCCTCGGAATACCAGGACAGCCATATTCCAGGGGCTGTCCTGATCCCTTTGCCCCAGCTGTCAGACCGGCTGGGTGAGTTGGACCCTGAAAAACCGACCCTGGTCTATTGAGCCGTGGGCGGACGTAGCCGGGTGGCTGCACAGATGCTGGCAGGAAAGGGGTTTAAACACGTCTATAATGTCTCCGGCGGGATAAAGGCCTGGCACGCAAAAACCGCCATTGGACCCCAGGATCTCGGGATGACCCTTTTCAGCGGCAAAGAATCGCCGCTGGATGTGTTAACGGTAGCGTATTCCCTTGAACAGGGGCTGCAGGAATTTTATGTGACCATGGAACAAGAAGCGAAAAATGCGGCCGTAAAAGACCTTTTCGCGAAATTGTCGGAGATTGAAGTGAAACATCAGATGTCTATTTATACGGCATATTGTGACATCAGTGATACACAACTGAGCAAAGAGGCCTTTGAAAAAACGGTTGAAGTAAAGGCCTTGGAAGGCGGTCTGTCTACCCGGGAATATCTGGAACTGTTCAATCCGGATCTGACGTCTGAGACAGACGTCATTTCCCTTGCCATGTCAATAGAAGCCCAGGCCCTGGACCTTTATCAAAGGGTATCATTTAAAATTGAAAACCAGGCATCAAGGGAGATCATCAATAAGATTGCCAATGAAGAAAAAGTACACTTGGCAAGCCTGGCGAAACTCATGGACAGTCTTTAACCTAAAGGTCACACGTAACCTGAAGGTCACACGGAAAAGGAGAAGCTAGCTTGAGAAAAAATCTTGTGCTTGTTGGAGGGGGCCATGCACACATGATGACCCTTGAGAATATCGATACGTTTGTTGAAAAGGGGTTTAAGGTAACGGTGATCGGTCCTTCCTTTCATCACTATTATTCCGGTATGGGACCGGGAATGCTGGGCGGGACCTATACACCGAAGGATATCCGATTTGAGACAAAAATGGTGGTTCAAAAACAGGGGGGCGTTTTTGTAAAGGACAAGGTGGTCCGGATCGACCCGGGGAAAAAAGAGATTTATACACAGACCGGTCATACGTTTCCCTATGATGTCCTTTCCTTTAATGCGGGCAGTTATGTTCCCATGCCGGAAACGTTTGAAAACAGTGATACGGTTTTTTCGGTTAAACCCATTGAAAAACTCATGGAAGCAGCGGATAAACTCAAGGCCCTTTTTGCGATGAAAAAGGGTGTTGTCAGTATCGTTGGCGGTGGCCCCTCATCTGCAGAAGTGGCGGGTAATGTCTGGCAGCTGGCAAGAAAAATGAACCAGCATCTGCCGGAAATCCATATTTTTGCCGGTAAAAAATTCATGTCCCGGTTTCCTGATAAAGTGCGATTAAGGGTTATTGCTTCCCTTAAAAAAAGGGGGGTTCTCATCCATGAGACCGGTTATGTCAAAGACGTCAAATCCCATGAAATTTGTCTTGACTCCGGCGATACATTTTCAACCGATTTTATTTTCATGGCCATGGGGGTCAAACCCTCGACTATTTTTGAGGCATCCGGTCTGCCTGTGGGGCCGGACAAAGGGCTTCTGGTAAATCAATACCTGCAGTCTGTCAGCTATCCTGACATATTCGGCGGTGGGGATTGTATCTGCTTTAAAGATCAACCGCTGGATAAGGTGGGGGTATATGCGGTTCGACAAAACCCGGTTCTGCTGCACAACCTGATGGCAGCCCTGGAAGGCGGCACACTTGAGGTGTTTGATCCGGGGCCTGATTATCTGTTGATTTTTAACATCGGCGGTGGACAGGGGGTATTAAAGAAAAACAGTCTGGTGTTTGGCGGGAAAATGGCCTTTATGGTGAAAGACTATATTGACCGTAAATTCATGAAGAAATTTCAGGCCATTGAAAAGCAGATATAACCGGCCCTTTTGCAATGGTCATCAAGGATTGAAAACGGGGTAAAAAAGGAAAACACGAATGAAAAAAAACCAGGGATTCAAGGTCGCACTGTTGGTTGTAATCGCCGGGCTAATCGTCCTGTTTTTCTGGTTTGATCTGGATCACAATTTTTCGCTGGCCAGCCTGAAAAATAAACTGGATGCCTTCAACGATTATTACGGTGAGCATAACGTTACCACCATGATAATTTACATGGCCGTTTATATCCTCATGGCGGCTTTGTCCCTTCCCGGTGCTGTCATGATGACCCTGGCAGGTGGTGCCGTGTTCGGGGTCATTTACGGGACGCTTCTGGTTTCCTTTGCCAGTTCCATCGGTGCGACCCTTGCTTTTCTATTTTCCCGGTACCTGTTCAGGGACTGGGTTCAGCATAAATTTTCTTCAAAGCTTGCTGCCATTAACAGGGGGATAGAAAAAGAGGGGGGGTTTTACCTGTTTACGTTAAGGCTTGTGCCGGCGTTTCCTTTTTTTGTGATCAACCTGGTGATGGGGTTGACCCCGCTGCGGCCAAGCGTTTTTTATATGGTTTCCCAAGTCGGCATGCTGCCTGGAACCCTGGTGTTTGTCAATGCGGGAACTCAGTTGGCTAAAATCGAATCAGCCGGTGGGATTTTATCGTTGAACCTTCTGGTGTCCTTTGCCCTGCTGGGGATTTTTCCGATTATCGCCAAACGATTCACCGCGGCTGTAAGGCAGCGGAAGGTATGGGCTAAATTTATAAAGCCCAGGACATATGACTATAATCTGGTGGTCATCGGTGCGGGATCTGCCGGGCTTGTGGCATCCTATATTGCCGCAGCCGTGAATGCAAAAGTCGCTTTGATTGAGGCACATCGGATGGGCGGGGATTGTCTGAATACCGGTTGCATCCCCAGCAAGGCCCTTCTTGCCAGTGCCAAACTTCTCGCCCATGCGAAAAGAGCCAAGGACTATGGGCTGGACACGGCTGAAATCACATTTGATTTTGCAGCGGTCATGGAGCGGATTCAATCTATTATCAAGAAAGTGGCCCCCCATGATTCCATTGACCGGTATACTGAATTGGGGGTGGAGTGTATTCAGGGTCGGGCAACCATCGCATCTCCGTTTGAGGTTTGTGTGGGGGATAGAACCTTAACCACGAAAAATATCATTGTAGCCACCGGTGCAACACCAATGGTGCCTGACCTGCCGGGGCTGGAAAAGATATCCTATCTGACCTCGGATACGATCTGGGATATCCGGACACTGCCCAAAAACCTGGTGGTGCTGGGAGCAGGACCCATTGGGTGTGAGCTGGCCCAGGGGTTCGCAAGACTGGGGTCAAAGGTGACCCTTGTCCAGAGGGGTTCCCGGATAATGAAAAAGGAAGATCCCGATGCCGCCCAAATTGTATTAAACCGGTTTCAGGCTGAAGGCATTGAGGTGTTGTTGACGCATGCTGCCAAATCAGTGGACGTTGTGGGGGAGGAGAAACAACTGATTTGTGAACATCAGGGAAAAGAGGTCCGGATAAAATTTGATGAGATTCTGATTGCCCTTGGCAGAGTACCGAATGTTAAGGGATTTGGTCTTGAAGAACTGGGGGTTGATATATCCCGGAATCAACAGATTGAAACCAATGAATTTTTACAGACCAATTATCCCAATATTTATTGCAGTGGCGATGTGCATGGCCGGTATCAGTTTACCCACACGGCAGCCCACGAATCCTGGTATGCGTCTGTCAATGCATTGTTTGGCAGATTAAAAAAATTCAGCGTGGATTATGATACCATTCCATGGGCAACCTATACGGATCCTGAAGTGGCCAGGGTCGGCATTAATGAGACAGAGGCCACCCTGGCCGGGATGGATTATGAGATGGTTAAATATGGCATTGATGACCTTGACCGGGCCATTGCAGATTCTGAAGATCATGGATTTGTAAAGGTTTTGACGGTACCGGGAAAGGATAAAATATTGGGGGTTACCATTGTGGGGCATCATGCGGCTGACGTAATTTCCGAGTTTGTGCTTGCAATGAAGCACGGAATAGGGTTGAATAAAATCCTTGGGACCATCCACATTTATCCCACAATGGCGGAAGCCAATAAGTATGCAGCCGGGGTGTGGAAGAGAGTTCATGCACCTAAAAAATTACTTGTATGGGTGGGGAAATACCACGACTGGATGCGAAAATAAACAAGTTGTCAGATGTAAAATAAATTATTTAAAAATGGAGGAAAATTAAAAATGAAAGTAACGATTACCAAACAGTGCATGGGTGACAGGAACTGCAACGATCTTTGTCCTGAAGTGTTTGAATATGATGAAGATCAATTAAAATCTACGATTAAAATGGATGAGATTCCGGAACATCTTAAAGCCATTGTTCGTCAGGCAGCCGATGAATGCGGTGCGGATGCCATTATTATTGAAGAATAAAAAAGAAGGTGTCTATGGTTAAGTTCAGGGAAAGCCAGACAGCGATTAATCTTCATACGTCCTTTGCAGCAGAGACCCAGGCCAGAACACGGTATGATTTTTTTGCCAACAAAGCCCGGGATGAGGGGTATATCCAGATTGCGAAAATCTTCCAAGAAACGGCAGGCCAGGAATTTGAACATGCCCTGCGGTTTTTTAAATTTTTCAACGGGGGGGAGCTTGAAATACAATGGACCTTTCCCACTGGTGTGATCAAGGATACCCATGCCAACCTTCTTTCGGCGGCCGCATTGGAAAAATATGTCAGTGAGGACATGTATGCCAAATTTGCCAAAATCGCTGAAGATGAAGGGTTTGAGAGAGCAAAAGATACGTTTGTCAATATTATTGTCGCTGAAAAGCACCATGAAAAGCTCTACCTTGAGCTGGCCGACAATATTGCAGCGGACAGGGTCTTTCAACGAGACGATGAACGCGTCTGGCGGTGCCTGAGCTGTGGATACATTCACACGGGAAAAGCAGCCCCCCAAAAGTGCCCGGCTTGTGTGAAGCCCGCCGGTTTTTTTGAGTTGCTGTGTGAAAATTGGTAAATTGTAAATGAGACACAGCAAATGAGACATAATGGTCTCATTTGCTGTGTCTCATGTCTGTGGCGATCATTTCGTTTCAGCATGTTTTATCCTCTCTGGGTGCAGAAAGCCTTTTCATTCATAGGATTCTGGTCAAATCAATGCCAACGGCATAAAATTTGCATTTCATTTCATCAGAGTATGAATAAGATTGGATCTGATATAAAAAAACCGGAGGTGGTTATGCAGCTGAATGATATAAAAGAAAATTTTAACCTGGTCAATTCAGTGGACTGGGATATGACCCCTGAAGAAGCCATTGCGCTTCATCTTGAGTGGGGACCGTTAAGATCTCAAGCCTATTATAATTCAAGGGATAATGAGAATGAAACCGTGTATTTCGTCATCAATACGTGGAAAAATCCGCCGATTCTGACCCTGGTCAGGCGGAAAGGGTTTGATTCGGAAGAATTGGGAGATTTCAGGCTTCCGAGAAATCTTGAGACAGAGTTCATGAAGGGAATCGGTCAATACAGGGGGGTATATGCAGTTGAAGGAAAGGTTAGAGAGTGGCTTAAAAAGGAGCTTGCCGTTTAGGTTCAAACGTGTCACCACCCGCTTAACCTTCCATTGCCGGATGTTCGGGGCAGAAATGCCGTATTCACATTTCTGCCCCGAAGGGTTTTTTTATGTGTTGTTTTTATTGTTTTCTATAAAATCTTTTACCATCATATCTCCCAGTTTTTTTGATCGCTTTGCAGCGGCTTCCACTGCATTTATCAGGGTGGTTCTAAGTCCTCCCTGCTCCAGGGTATGGATGCCGGCAATGGCTGTTCCGCCGGGAGAGGCCACCCGGTCTTTGAGCTGTCCCGGGTGCTCTTTGGAGTCAAGCAACAGTTTTGCTGCGCCAAGGACGGTCTGGGTGGATAGAAATAGAGAATCTTTCCTTGACAGCCCCATTTTGACGCCCGCATCTGCCAGGGCGTCCACAATAATGAAGATATAAGCCGGACCGCTGCCGCTCAAGCCGGTGAAGGCATCCATGAGGACATTTTCCTGGATAAAGACTGTTTTTCCGACAGAATCAAAAATGGCTCTTGCCAGGGCCACATCTTCTTTTGATGCATATTCTCCGGCGGCAATGGCAGTGGCACTTTCTTTAACAAATGCACAGATATTGGGCATGACCCGGATGAGACGAAGCTCCTTATGGAGCCCTGATGCGATGGCAGCCAGTGGTACACCGGCTGCAATGGAAATGATCAGTTTCGATTGATCCAGCACCGCTGCGGTTTCTTTTAAGACCGATCCCAGGATCTGGGGTTTTGTGGCAAAGATGACGATTTCAGATTGCTGGGCCACTTTAATATTGTCAGTAGTGGTGGAGACCCTGTATTTGTTGTGAATGTCTTCCAAAAGATTTTCTGAAATATCTGAACAGATAATATTTTCAGGTTTTGCTGCTTTGGAAAGAACCAACCCACTGATCAACGCTTCCCCCATATTTCCACTTCCAATAAATCCTATTTTTTTTTCCTGCAGCATAGTGACGATACTCCTTCGTATGATTGATTAAAAAAATTATATTAAGCCGTTAAAATTAATATAGTCAAGATAAATTTCTACCTGTGCGGTTAGTTTTTAATCATTGACCATTCGTTTTTTTATAAAACGGTTCAACATCTTTTTTGCCGCTAATGGCTAACCGCACAGATCGATAAATTCTGGACCCGATGGGCAGGTTTTATGGGCCATTGCTTGGCAAAGGGCGATATGATTCCATGCTTTTTAGAATTTACTAGATAGTTCTTATCGAAAGTATAATTTATGAAAAATAGCCTATTCTTTTTGTTAAAATGGCTTATATAAAGGGATATTTGATTTTTTAAAAACATTGACCCCAATGTAATTTAAGGTTATATTAATTAAAAATATATCGAGTACAACCTAAAAATCAATCAAGGAATGTTGTTTTATGAAATATGAATCATATACCCTTAAGAACTATCATAAGATGTCAAAGTTAAAATTTCTGCCCGAAACCGATATCTTTGACATGGCTGTCGTGGGAAGGGTCCTGCCCTTTAAAACAAACAATTATGTGGTGGATGAATTGATCGATTGGGACCACTATGCAGATGACCCATTATTTACCATTAATTTCCCCCAAAAAAAATTCATGGACCCGAAGCACTTCGACATTATCTCCGATTGTTTGACCTCCCATGCGGACCGCTTTGCGATGGATAAAGCCGTTGATGGCATACGGCTGGCGTTGAATCCCCACCCCGCGGGTCAACTGGATTATAATATCCCGGAAATGGAAGGAAACAAGGTCAGCGGCATTCAGCATAAATATTCGGAAACCATGCTGGTATTTCCGGCCCAGGGCCAAACCTGTCATGCCTATTGTACTTTTTGCTTCAGGTGGCCGCAGTTTACCGGCATGAGTGAGCATAGGATGGCGTTGAAACAGGCGGAAGTTTCCGCTCAATACCTGAAATGTCATCCTGAAATTACAGATGTCCTCCTTACCGGTGGTGATCCTATGATTATGAATGCCAGTCGCCTGGAGGTCTATATCAATGCGTTATTGACATCCGGTGCTGCCAATCTAAAAACCATCAGGATTGGTACAAAATCGCTTTCTTTCTGGCCCTACAGGTATCTGACAGATACGGATTCCGAAAAAATACTGGAACTTTTCAGAAAGGTTACCGATGCCGGTATTCACCTGTCCATTATGGCCCATATTAATCATCACAGGGAGATGTCCACCAGTGCTTTCCGTGAGGCTGTGAAACGGATCAGGGAGACCGGAGCGGTTATCAGAGCCCAGTCGCCTGTCTTGAATCATGTAAACGCGGCATCAGATATATGGGAAAAAATGTGGTTAGACCAGGTGAGTCTGGGTATTATTCCCTATTACATGTTTGTTCCCAGAAATACCGGCGCCCACAGATTTTTTTCACTCCCCCTGGTAAAGACCTATGAAATTTTCAGAGAGGCGTTCAGTCATGTGAGTGGCCTTGCCAGAACCGTCAGGGGGCCGAGTATGTCAGCATTGCCCGGAAAGATCAAAATCAATGGAATACCCGAGATAAATGGGAAAAAGGTTATCTCAATGTCGTTTATCCAGGCAAGGTCTTCGGACTGGGTGGAGAAACCATTTTTTGCTGAATATCATGACACCGCCTGCTGGATTAATGAATTAAAACCTGCTTTTGGAGAAACGGATTTCTTTTTTGAACGGGATGATACTGACGCTTCGGGACTGAATGCGTTTGATGATGACACCGGCATCCTTTCTTCAATTATGGCATTGAGCTGACACCGGTGGGGATTTCCTTGAACAGGTAAAAAATTTGTTGCTTTTTAGTCAATTATTCGCCAAATAATATCAAGAATCAATTTTAAAGGATGGAAAAGTGGATCAGGTTAATAATTTACGGTGCAAAGAGCTCCTTGTTTTATTGAGGAAAATGACACAGGCCCTTTATATCCATTCGAAACACCTGAGTAAAAATTTCGGGTTGACCGGTCCCCAGCTGATTATTCTTCAGGAATTGTTAAATGGAGAAATTACGGTTTCTGAACTGGCACGACGGGTCAGTTTGAGCCAGGGAACGGTAACGGATATCATCCACAGGCTTGAGAATAAACATCTGATCATCAAAAGGCGGAGCAACCAAGACAAACGGCGAGTCATGATTACCCTTTCAGAAGAATGCAGGCATATCCTGGATCTGGCCCCCCCGCCACTTCAGGAAGCATTTGCAGATTCTTTTACCCGGTTGGAAGAATGGGAACAATTGATGATTTTAAGTTCCATGAACAAAATTGTAAAAATGATGTCTGTTGAAAAAATGGGTGCGTCCGCTGTTCCTGTCTCCAATCCCGTGAAAATACCGTCTTGAAAAATTGTTTGAATTTCTCCGGTCTGGTCCTCAAATCACATGTTTGTCATGATGGAAAATAAAATTGACAGTCAGGCATACAAAACATCATGATATCGTTAAAAGACAATCTGGAGTGCCTCTACTCGCAGTATAATAAACGCGACTATGTGGACCCTGATCCGCTTTTGTTCCTGTATGATTATCCTGAAAAGAAAAACCGGGAGATCGCAGGATTTATTGCGGCCTGTTTTGCCTATGGGCGGGTTGTGATGATTATGAAAACAGTGGACTATATTCTGGGTAAACTGCTGCCCACGCCTTTTGAATATCTCATGACCCGGACGAAGAAAGATATGGCACATGATTTTAAAGGCTTTCGATATCGGTTTGCCAATGATACTCACCTGACCGCCCTTTTATGGGGGATCCGGGATGTTTTACAGGGGTTTTCCTCCCTGGAAAATTGTTTTTATGCCGGAACAACCCTTGCCGATGAAACGGTCCTGCCAGGCCTTGCCTTTCTTTCTGACCAGATAACCCATAACAAGTCAATGGGTCATCTGCTGGCGGATCCGAAAAAGAAGAGCGCCTGCAAACGAAGCCACCTGTTTTTGCGTTGGATGGTACGAAAAGATCGGGTGGATCCGGGCGGATGGGCGAAGATAAGCCCAGCCAGATTGATCATCCCTTTGGACACCCACATGTATAAAACAGGACTCCTGCTTGGATTCACAAAACGAAAGAGTCTGGATTTAAAAACAGCGCTTGACATTACCCGGGGATTCAGGGGTATTTTAAGGGAAGATCCCGTTAAATATGATTTTTGTCTGACCCGGTTTGGTATCCGGAAGGAATTGGGCATGGACGATTTGCAGTCGGTTGTCTGCCGGTGACAGAGGAAAGGGTGATGATATGACATACATGGGCGCTGGGCTGCCGCCATTGATCCCGGGTATACTGATTCGACGGTATAAACGGTTTCTGGCCGATATAGTGCTTGAAACAGGGGAGCAGGTTACGGCCCACTGCCCGAATTCCGGATCCATGAAAGGGTGTGCGATTCCCGGATCACCGGTCTGGCTGTCCAGGAGTGATAACCCCAAAAGAAAGACCCATTATACCTGGGAACTGATTAAAGTGCCGGAAACCCTCGTCGGCATCAATACCCTGCTGCCCAATAAACTGGTAAAAGCGGCCATTGAAAATGGTATGATAGAAGAGCTGTCCGGCTATGACAGGGTGACCGCTGAAGTGAAAACAAGCCGGCACACACGGCTTGATCTGCTGCTGGAAAATCAGGCCAATGAAAAGTGTTATGTGGAGATAAAAAACTGCACCCTGGTGGAAGAGGGGATGGCCATGTTTCCGGATGCGGTGACCACAAGGGGACAAAAGCATCTTGAAGAACTTGAGCGCCTGGTCTCTTTAGGGCACAGGGGGGTGATTTTTTATCTGATCCAGCGGATGGATGCCCGGGCGTTTAAACCGGCAGATATGATTGATAAGGCCTATGCTGAAAAATTGAAAAAAGCCGTAACCCACGGTGTTGAAATTATGATAAGGGACACGATCATTGATACGCAACTGATTCGATTGGGAACCGTCGTCCCGGTTTATCTGTCATGATATCTCAGAAAGGCCCGGTTTGCCGTTGATATTTTAAAAAAAAGGCCCGTCTTTGTTGACATTCTACCACTTTGTAGTATTTTAAACTTATATATTTGGACAAAGCGTAAAACCCTGTGGAGTTTTTATTGAAGGAGACAATTTATGTGGGATTACACAGATGCAGTTAAAGATCATTTTTTAAAACCCCGGAATGTGGGTGAGTTGGAAGGGGCCAATGCCATAGGCGAAACGGGCTCTTTAAATTGTGGTGATGCATTGAAATTATATTTAAAAGTGAATAAAAACGAAAGAATCCTTGATGCATCTTTTATGACCTTTGGATGTGCCAGCGCAGTGGCATCGTCATCTGCGTTGACGGAGATCATTAAGGGAATGACCCTTGATGAAGCGTCAAAGGTAACCAATGATGATATTTCCGATTATCTGGGGGGTCTGCCAAAAGAAAAAATGCATTGTTCCGTCATGGGACAGTCTGCTTTGAAAAAAGCCATTGCCAATTTCCGAGGGGTCCAGATCCTCGAAAAACCTGGCGAGATGGTATGTGAGTGCTTTGACGTAACAGATCTTGAGATCATTGACGCGGTAAAGGCAAATGACCTTAAAACCACCGAGGATGTGACGAATTACCTGAAAGCCGGGGGGGGATGTGGTAAGTGCCTGGAAAGGATTGAACAAGTGATTGAATCTGTTAAAGCCAAAGGATAATTTGAAAACATGAACATTATATATACGGACAATAATGCCACAACAAAAGTTGCAGATGAAGTTCTGGAAGAGATGTTGCCTTATTTTGGGGAATTATACGGCAACCCCTCTTCCATGCATACCTTTGGCGATAAAGTTGGCAAAAAACTCAAACAGGCAAGACAACGGGTGGCGGATTTCATCAATGCAGATCCGGATGAAATCATTTTCACCAGCTGCGGCACAGAAAGTGATAATGCCGCTATTTTTTCTGCCATTAACGCGTACCCTGAAAAAAAACATATCATCACGTCCAATGTCGAACATCCTGCCATTAATAACCTTTACAAACATCTGGAAAAGACACAGGGATATGCGGTTACCTATGTTCCGGTGGATAAAAAAGGCCGTCTCAATCTGGCGTTGTTGTACAGCAGCATGTCCGATAATACGGCGATTGCTTCATTCATGTGGGCAAACAATGAGACAGGGGTGTTGTTTCCCATTGCAGATATTGCAAAAAAGGCCAGAGAAAAGGGAATCCTGTTTCATACGGATGCGGTTCAGGCCGCCGGTAAACTTCCCATTGATGTGAAAGCCAACGGAGTGGATATGTTATCGCTTTCCGGGCATAAGATTCATGCGCCAAAAGGAATAGGCGTGCTGTATGTGAAAAAGGGATTTAAGTTTTCTTCCTTTCTGATTGGCGGACACCAGGAGAAAGGGCGGCGGGGGGGTACGGAAAATACCGCATCCATTATCGGACTTGGAAAAGCCTGTGAGCTGGCCCAGAAAAATCTGCCCGTTATGAATACCCGTGTCAGGGAACTTCGGGACTACCTGCAAAACCAGCTCCTTGAAAAAATACCCAGCTGTTCGGTCAATGGCGATCTCGAGCAGAGACTGCCCAATACCGTGTCCATAGGGTTTGATGCCGTGGAAGGAGAATCTATTCTTTTGATGCTGGACCGTGAGGGCATTTGTGCGTCATCCGGATCTGCCTGTACATCCGGTTCTCTGGACCCTTCCCATGTTCTGATGGCCATGGAAGTGCCGTTTAAGTCAGCCCATGGGTCCATTCGGTTTTCGTTGTCCCATTATAACACAAAGGATGAAATGGATCGTATCATTACAGCCCTTGTTCCCGTGATCCAGAAATTAAGAGACATGTCGCCGTTCTGGAAAGATGGGCGAGTGGTTTAAAATGCCTGACAATGGATCCCCTCCCAACGTGGGGGGGATCATATGATTGGATTTGAACAGTTTAATTTTTGAACAGGTCTGTGCTCATGTATCGTTCGCCGGTATCACAGACGATAAATACAATGGTTTTACCGTTGTTCTCCGGGCGGGCGGCAACGATCCTGGCCGCATGAAAGGACGCACCCGATGAAATTCCGCACAGAATGCCTTCGTCCCGGGCAAGATCTTTTGCCCCTTGAAACGCGTCTTCGTTTTTAATCGTAACAATTTCATCGAGAATGTCTATATTGAGATTTTCAGGGATAAAGCCGGCGCCAATCCCCTGAATTTTGTGGGGACCCGGGAGTCCTCCGGAAATCACAGGCGAATCCGCCGGTTCCACTGCAATGGATTTTATCTTGGGATTTTTCTGTTTCAGTACTTCTGATACCCCGGTAATGGTCCCACCCGTACCCACGCCGGCCACAAAAATATCAATTTTCCCCTGGGTATCCTTCCAGATTTCCATTGCAGTGGTTTGCCGATGGATCTCCGGGTTGGCAGGGTTGGAAAACTGGTCCGGCATGAAGGCATTGGGCGTTTCCCTGAGGATCTTTTGGGCTTCTGCGATGGCGCCTTTCATGCCCTTTGATCCTTCGGTGAGGACAAGGGTCGCCCCTAGATGTTTTAAAAGCTGTCGCCGTTCAATGCTCATGGTTTCCGGCATGGTTAATATCAATTTCAACCCTTTGACCCGGGCGACAAAGGCAAGGGCAATACCGGTATTGCCACTGGTGGGTTCTACTATGGTGGTGCCGGAGTTAATTTTTTTTGTTTTCAGGCCATCTTCAATCATGGCCAGTCCGATCCGGTCTTTAACGCTTCCGGCCGGGTTGAAAAATTCAACTTTTGCATACAGGGTTGCCCCGGTTTCCAAGCTTGCCGATTTGATATATACCAAGGGGGTATTGCCGCAGGTTTTTGTGATGTCAGACCGGGTATTCATGGTTCATCTCCTTCTGGGTTTCCTGGTGTTTGTAAATCAGGCGGGGCGATTCGATAAATACTTTGGTGTCCGCCGGGATAGATTGGGTCAGCCAGGCATTGCCCCCGACAACACACCGGGCCCCGATGATGGTTTCTCCACCCAGGATGGTGGCACCGGAATAGATGATGACATCATCTTCAATGGTGGGATGGCGTTTGGCACCCCGAAGTTTTTCTCCGGCATTGGGGGGCAGTGACAATGCCCCGATGGTGACATTTTGATAAATTCTAACGTTGTTTCCAATAACACTTGTTTCCCCTATAACGATACCTGTTCCATGATCAATGACAAACCGTTTCCCGATGGTTGCCCCGGGATGAATATCAATCCCGGTGAGGCTATGGGCATGTTCCGACATGATTCTCGGCAGCTGGGGAACGCCCTGTTTAAATAGAATGTTGGCAATTCTGTAGACCGTTATGGCGTATAATCCGGGATAAGAAAAAATGACCTCATCGTGACTTTTTGCTGCAGGATCGCCATCATAGGCACCTTTTACATCTTCTGCCAAGGCCCTTCGAAGGTCTGGAATCCGCTGGATGACCTTTAGCGCCACGTCATTGCCATGGCGTTCACATTCGGAACAGGTTTGCCCGTAGCGCAAACAATCATGCCTGAGGACGTGAATGATCTGTTCGGATAGAATATCATACAGCTGAGAAATTCCCTGACCCAAGTTGTAGACCATGTTTGCCCCGTCAATTTTTTCTTTTGAAAAATAACCCGGAAAGAGGATCTCTCTGAATTGATCAATCATCTCCTTTACAGAGGTTGAAAAATGAATGGGCTCATCCCCGATATGGGCAAAGCTTCTGTCATCGTCTATGGACTTCAGAATGGCGGTAATGGCCGTTGACAAATCTTTGCGAGCCTCGGAGGCATTTTCTCTTCCGATCTGGCATAAATTATCTTTTAAAAAATCATCCATTATGTTCAACTTCCTTTTTCTGTCTCAAAGAATCGTTTGAATACTTCACATTTTTTGCATTCTTCCATTTTGTCATCCCATGAATTGTGGGCTTCGCCATTGCATTTGGTCCCGTTGATGAACCAGCACAGATCCCCTGCATTAAACTCCCAGGCCGGGCATTTTTGAAGTTTTTTGTCGGGACAGTTCTGAATATCCCAGCATTTATCCGGCGTTTTTCCAGTGTCCAATATGGATCGGGAAAGCAGGAAAAGCACTTGCCGCTCAACATGATGGGGGATCTTTCTCCATCCTTGTTCATAACTGTGAATGGCCTTGATGGAAACGCCAAGAAGCTGGGCCAGCTCTTTTTGCGTTTTTTCCAGTTTTGCTCTGCTCTGTTTGAATTGACTGCTTTCCATTTGGGCTCTTTCTTAAGTATAAGGGTTGTATATCGCTCAGTTTAATAAAAATAACATATACCACAGGGTGGGGGCTGTCAATGGAAAACCTTGTATCTAAAGGATAAATTTATATAAAAGTCGTGCGTTATGAGTTTTGAGTTCTGAGAAGGTATGCCGCCCTCAATACGCATGATTCTCCTCTCATAACGGTCCTGTTTTGTTGTGCCCGCTGGGGCATGGGCGTTAGTATAAAAATAAATGAGACAGGGCAGCTTGACGCTACAATTTATTGCATTACTTTATATGATATTTTATAAATAATAATGAAAGGTGTCCCATGAAACTTGATAAATTAACGGTTAAATCACAGGAACTTTTGCAATCCGCCCATGATATGGCGGAAGGTGCCGGTAACCAGGCCATCGAACCGATCCATTTTTTAAAGGTCATGATAGAAGATGATCAGGGAATTGTTTTTTCCATATTGAAAAAAATCGGTGTTCAGATGGAAGCGTTGAAAAGAGACGTTCAAACCGCTGTCGAAAAGCTGGTAACCGTATCCGGTACCACCAGTATTTATCTTTCCCGGGATGGGAAAAAAATATTGGATCAGTCGTTTTCCGAAGCCGAGAAGATGAAGGACCAGTATGTGAGCCTGGAGCATATCCTGCTGACGCTGGCCACCTTGAAAGGGGACGTCTTTACGGTTTTAAAACAAAATGGGGTTTCCCGGGAAGCGATTCTCACGGTTTTAAAGGATATCCGGGGAAATCAGAGTGTTACAGACCAGAACCCTGAAGAAAAATACCAGGCCCTGGAAAAATTCGGGAAGGATTTAACGGCACTGGCCAGGGATGGAAAGCTTGATCCGGTGATCGGCAGGGATGAAGAAATTCGGCGGATTGTACAGGTCCTGTCAAGACGACGGAAAAACAATCCCGTCCTTATTGGTGAGCCCGGTGTCGGGAAAACAGCTATTGTAGAGGGTTTGGCCCAGAGAATAATTGAAGGGGATGTCTCCGGTACCTTGAAGAACAGGCGGGTGATTGCCCTGGATATGGGGGCACTGGTTGCCGGAGCCAAGTTCCGGGGCGAGTTTGAAGAACGCCTCAAGGCCGTATTAAAGGAGGTGGAAGCAGCCGAAGGGGAAGTGGTTCTGTTTATTGATGAATTGCATACCGTTGTCGGGGCGGGTGCCGCAGAAGGATCAGTGGACGCTTCCAATATGTTGAAACCTGCCCTTGCCCGGGGAACCCTGAGATGTGTTGGCGCCACCACGCTGAATGAGTATCGAAAGTATATTGAAAAAGATGCGGCCCTTGAAAGACGCTTCCAGCCGGTTATGGTCAAAGAACCCACTGTGGAGGACACCATTTCCATTTTAAGGGGGTTGAAAGAAAAATATGAGGTCCATCATGGCATCCGGATAAAGGATTCAGCCATTGTGGCGGCGGCCACCCTGTCCAATCGGTATATTGCCGACCGGTTTCTGCCGGACAAGGCGGTTGACCTGATTGACGAATGTGCTTCCCGCCTGAGAATTGAGATCGATTCCATGCCCAGGACCATTGATGAGATCCTGAGAAAAATTACCCAGGCCCAGATTGAACGGCAGGCCCTGCTCAAGGAACGAGATAAGGCCTCCCGGGAGCGGCTTGAAAAACTTGAGATGGACATCGCGGCGATGAAGGAGGATGTTGGCCCCTTGAAACTTCACTGGGACAACGAGAAGCAGCTCATTCAGGAGATCAGCGGTATTCGGGAGAAGATTGACCGGTCCCAGACCCAGGCCCATGTGGCAGAGCGCAACGGAGACCTTGAGCAGGTGGCTAAGATCAGGTACGGCACCATTGAACAGCTGCAAAGAGATCTTGAGGTGAAGAAACAGGCACTCAATGGCCTTCAGCAGGACAAGAGAATGCTCAAAGAAGATGTGGAAGAGTCGGATGTGGCAGAGGTGGTCTCCACCTGGACCGGGATTCCGGTGTCGAAAATGCTCAAGGGAGAGCAGGAAAAACTGATCCAGATGGAGGATCACATTAAACGCCGGGTCATTGGTCAGCGCAATGCCATTGATGCCGTATCCAATGCGGTCAGGCGTGCCAGATCAGGGCTCCAGCCTGAAGACCGCCCCATTGGTACGTTTATTTTTCTGGGGCCCACAGGGGTGGGAAAGACGGAACTTGCAAAATCCCTTGCAGAATTTATTTTTGACAGTGACCAGGCCATGGTCCGAGTGGACATGTCCGAATATATGGAAAAGCACTCTGTGGCCCGTTTGATCGGTGCGCCTCCGGGATATGTGGGATATGAGGAAGGCGGCTATCTCACCGAGGCGGTGAGAAGACGACCCTATTCGGTGATCTTGTTTGATGAGATTGAAAAAGCCCATCCAGATGTTTTTAATGTACTTCTCCAGGTTCTGGACGACGGCAGGATGACCGACGGGCACGGCAGAACGGTAAATTTTAGAAATACCATTATTATCATGACCTCCAATGTCGGGTCCCGTTTCCTGCAGGAGATCGGTACCCACGGGCTTGAGGAGGCCAATGTGCAACAGGAGATCACCCATGCATTAAAAGAGGTGTTCCGGCCGGAGTTTTTAAACCGGATTGATGAAATTATCACCTTTCATGCCCTGACACTGGAGAATATAAAAGAGATTGCCACCATTCAGATTGAACGACTCAACCAGCGGCTGGCATCCCGCAGCCTTAAAATTCATCTGGAGGACAATGCCATGGAACATCTGGCACAAAAGGGATATGACCCCACCTTTGGGGCGCGTCCCTTAAAACGGGTCATTCAGCAGGAGATTGAAAATCCCTTGTCCATGGCAATTCTCAAAGGGGAATTCGGGGAAGGGGCTACCATTAAATTTATCAAAAATGATGATGGGCTGGTGTTGACGTCGGAGGGGTAAGATATTTGTACGAGCGAAAAAAAAATTGGGAATGGTGGGGAAGATACCACCATTCCCTGGGGGTTCCTTCTCTTGGATACCGTGCTTTATATCCAGGAATTTGGGATTTTTAAGACCGTCCTTTTCAGTTTGTCTAACATCATAAAAACAAAATTAGAAATTGTATTGTTTATATTTTGAAGGTGCTCTGATCCTTATCGTTTAATGGTATATGAAAAATATTACTCTTCTAACCACAAAATTAGGGGTAGGTTTTAATTGAAATATGAGAAGAAGGTTCCATATAGCCATTATTTTTTTGATTCACCTCATTTTTCATTTTTATATACCAATGTTCTTTGCTATAGAGTTTCTCTGAACATATGTGAGATTGCCAAGAATTTTTCTAAAACCAAGACTATGAATACTATGTGTCGCTGGTTGAATATGAATCCCCATCACTACTGGAAAAAGAAGTAACCGCCTATCCAGAAAGAGATTTGACGTTCGATTATATCAGTTTGGTTGCTGGATAGTGCGATATTGCAGGTTGATTTTGTATTTGTGAAATTCTTAACATGTAGCGGTTTTTAACATTGAATATGTCAGACTCTGCAATAACTTCAAATCCAAATTTCTCATAAAACCGTACATTATTATTCACATCGGTTTCAAGGTATGCCTCGGCCCTACAGGCATCTACTTCCATAATGAAATATGATATCCACTCATGTTTTTTCCATTCGATAATTACCAAGGTAATAATTAAAATAAATCTTCTCATCTCAACGCACATTCCTTGTAAACACCAGACACCCTCTTTAAGAGATGCATTCGGCTCATTTTATCCTGTTCTCTGGCGTTTCTGAGTCTATAAATCTGTAGAAACTGTAATAAAAAAATAACATTAAAAGCACAGCTATTATTATTAAAGGGATTGTTCCCAGCGCAAAACTTCGTGGCATATGCTCAAGCCAATAAAATCGTTTTGTGGCAATGAAATTTGACAGGACAATCAAATGAAGAAAGATAAAAATGGAAATTCCAATAATGATGGAAGATATAGGCTTGCTCAATACAGTTTCTTCATCATGAGAAAGCTCCTTCCTAAAGAAAAGGAAAAAGCTTAGATGGAAAACTGAACTGATCAACGGCACAACTGCATCAAAGTATGGATTCATAAGCAAAATGGGGAAGTGAACATACATATCGAATACAAATGGAATTTTCTTCAGATAAATAACTGACACTGCAAGAGATCCGAGGATCGCGAGCATGCAAGCCTTTTTAAGGGAGTCTTTGATTTTTGAAATATATTCCCGGTAAAAGACCAGCCAAAAAATAAGATGGATTAAAATGAATAAAACATTAAATAAAATTGTTGCTTTTACTACGAAGATACTTTTGAAAATAAGGGGGAAGACAGTGCCAACTATACGAATAGAAAAAGAAAGAATAATGCTGACAATTAACAGCAGCGTAATTTTTTTTAGACACAAAACAATCCCCTCTCAATCTTGCTTGCTTAACTCACCCTGCATTTGAGCTCCAAACGGGATGCTACCCTGAGCAGTTACTTCTTCAACCAGTCCCGGCTATTTTTAAATCAGAACCGGTCAATTTTGACAGACAACGTAAACGCCTGTTCCATTGGATATTCACAGACCATTCGATACTATGATTATATCTAAAGCATGTTAGTAATCATCGTTTATTTTATCAAAATAGATGCGACGAAATCCGATTTCCCGGTAAGCCTTGATTACCTTTCCCTGCTTGTCGGTAATTATGTTTATATAGAATTTTCCCAGGCCATTCATATGACCGTAAAATCGATTGTCAGATTGTGGAAAAAGCTCTATGTTGCCAAATGGCGTCGATGCAATGAGTTTCTTTTTTTTGAATCGAATTTGAATTTCCAAATCCAAGGCATTTTCAGGAAGATCTGTTTCTGGACTGACCCTATAATTTCCAATAATCGCTTTGACAGTTCCGGTGGAGAGCGAGTGCGCCTTGCCTTCAGCTACCGGACCAAGTACGGCAGGCATGATGTGATTGACAATGAGCGCATCGTTCAGATCATGGCCCATATCGTTATTGTAAACCTTGCTGGTAAACACTACGACCAGATTCTGAGCCGGGAAGATATAGATCTTTTGTCCCCCCATTCCCGAAGCCCAGTATCCGCCGATAGTTCGTCCTTGAACATTCATCGTTCCCTGGCGCCATTGATACCCGTAGCCGTAGCCGCGGCCGGTGTCGATAAATGACCGGGTTGATTCCCTGACCCAATGTTCTGATAAGATGCGTCGGTCTTGCCACCGTCCCTGATCTATCATGACTTGACCGATTTTTGCCATATCCCGTGGTATCATGAAAAGATCTCCGTGTGTAGAAACAGGACCGTCAGGGTGGCTGAGCCAACGATACCTGTCTATCCCTATCGGACCGAAAAGATATTTTTCAGCGAATTCGTCAGGGTAAAGTCCGGAGGCCTTTCTAATAACTTCACCGAGCAAAACGGTCAGGCCACTATTGTAATTCCAACGGGAACCGGAAGCCTGAATCTTCTTTGTCCTTAACAGTGTTGCCACAGGTTCCTGGCTTTTATAGTAAGCGTGAAGGCTGTTTTTGGGATCAGTGTAGCCATATGTGATCTCATCCCAATCTAATCCGGCAGTCATTGTTAGCATGTGTCTTAATGAGATATCATATTCTTTGTCGATCCAAGGGGTGCCTTTGTATTCAGGGAAGTATCGATATACAGGTATATTGAGGTCAGGTATCATATTTTTATCAACGGCAATGCCAAAAAGCATTGAGGTTATGCTTTTTGTGGTCGAAGCAATCAGGTGCTCTTTCATTGGATGGTAGCCGTTGAAATATTCTTCCAGGATCAGCTTTCCGTTTTTTATCAGAAGGATGCTGTCAACATTTTTGTATACTTTGTCCACCAGCTTCTGCATCATATTATATATCGGCTTCTGTGCAACGCCTTCATTGTTCAAGGTTGATGTCGCCCAGCCATCACCGGTTCGAAACGGCTGCTGGTACCGATACGCTATCTTATCCGCCATAGTCAGGGGGATCCATGAACTCTGTGCCCGGTTTTGGACCTTAACGAAATTCTCATGGTCGGTAACACGCAACCGCCAGCGGTAGCTTGCCCCGGGCTTGAGAAAATCATTGGGGACAGCATGGGAAATCATATTTTGTATGATGGGGCTCCTGTATATCCTGCGACCGGATGCGTGCCTGATTTCCAATTGATAATAATAAGAAGCATTCGCCGAAACGGCCTGCCAGGAGAAAGTTGTCCCGGCCGTATTGACCATACCGCTGGGTTTCATTTGAGTTTGATCCATTAGGGGAATCGGCTTTGGCTGGTTTTGCACATCATGCGCTCGTCCTTCCATACCGGCCCCTTTTACAACAACCGTATATTCCCCCGGCTTTGGCGAGCCCGGAATTCTCAACCAATAATCGCGTGATCCGCCAAAATACTTGAAATCGTTTTTGCTGACAGGCATCTGACCATTTGGGCCGTTGACGATGATGGTTTCAATGTCGCGTGCAGGATCCCCGGGAAATCCTTTTCCTATGATGACATCCAGGTAGGTGCAAAGGCCTGTGCCTGGTTCATGAACGCCATGTATTGCTGCTTCAATCGGTATTTTAACCGAGATCATCTCCTTCAGGATCTTCCGATCATAGTATTTTCCCGCAGCCATGACCCCTTTAATTTTTTTTAAATTGGTTGTGTCTGCCAGGGGATTGGCCTCAAGCAGCAAAAGGTCAGCACGTTTACCCACCTGGATCATCCCGAAATCATCCAGGCCCGTCATACGCCCAATGATTTTGGAAGCCGTCGCTGTTCCGGCGGCAATGGCCTCATACGGTGTAAAACCGTTATCAATGAGGGTTTTTATTTCATCGTGTATTGATAATCCCGGAACCAGTCCCATTCCACCGGTCCCCGCGTCCGAGGATAACAGGAGGTCTACACCAGCTTTTTTTAACGCCTTGAGCATGAGCGAGTCAAGGGCGTATTTAATCTTGGAGAGATGTTCACCGCCTTTGAACTGTCGCTGATGCTTTTCACGGTTATTTCTGAATTCGGTGAAATAAGATGCTGGCAAATAAATATTCTCCGGGCGCTTTAGAAATTCATCCGAATGGAGAAGTTTTTTAATGATAAGCTCGTCCAGGTTCAAGGTCGTGCAGACAGGAATATCGGCCTGTTTCAACTTGGCTGCGATGGATTCCAGACGCGGTTTAAGAATATTTAAACCCTCCTGGACGGACCCTTCCATTAACATCTTAAAATCCCGGGATGCCGCAAGGATAATCTCATCCAGCCATTCTTTGCCGATAAGGGGTTGATTCAATTTAAAATCAACCAACTCCCATATCAATTCCTCAATGTGGGCGATCTCATTCAGACCGCCTGCTATAGCGTTGTCCAAACCGACCCGAAACGGAATATGACCGGCGGCATACATCTCCGTTTGTTTTGCAGCAGCCATAATTGCTTCGAATTCTTCCCTGCTCATATATGAATAGAGCTTGATAAAATCAAAACCGGCTTCATGTTGCTCCAAAACCTGCCTTGTCGGGAATTCGACCGGGCCATCAAGCACCTTACCGCAGGTAAAGATTTGTGGCCCAATCCTTTTTCCAATTCGAATGTCATCCTTCCATTTAAGTGCATGATCAACCTCATCGGCAGAAGGGCCAAAACAGCGAATGGTTGTCACTCCATTCGCCAGATAAAGAAGAAAAGGATCCACCGGCCAAGTCCCACGGGTCCAGTGCTTACGAAGATGCATATGCATATCTGCCAGCCCGGGCATAAGATAGGTACCACTACCTTCGATAATCATTGCATTGGCAGGGATCACTGCCTCTTCAGCTGGGCCTGCGGCTGTAATTATCCCATCTGATATTACAACCGTTTGATTTTCAACAATCTGCTTTTGGCCTCCATCCATGGGAATCAGGTTCACATGAATAAAGGCGGTTGCTTTTTTTATAGTGCTGCAAAGTCCGTTTGGTTGGAAAAGTATCGTAGTCAAGATTACAAGAATTAAGATCGCCAGGCATTTTAAAACTTCTATTAAAACGGATTTTTTGTTCATAATGACACATTCTGTTTTGATGTTCATTTAAGCGCCGAAGCTGCTCATCAGTGGGATTTTTCGGATTGATCATGCAAGTATAAATTTGAACAGTCTTTTTGCTCATTAATGATCTTTAGATTCCTTAACACAACAATACCATAGGGGCAAACTTTATGTAAAACCAAAATCGTAAAATCCGAGAAGCCACTCCTTTTTTTACCGGAAAACATTCCCTTTATTTGACTTTTCTCAGCTGTTTATGCGTCCTGATCGAACGATTAGACAGCATATTTTCCTCGTGCTGACGTATGGTATAAAGGGTCAGAATTCTTTTTCGGCGTCGAGGATTGACTGGTAGATCAATTAATCGCCGATTTTTTGAAGAATGAAACTCATGATTAATTATCCATGTTGAAACAGCCATAGGGTGTTCAGATTATCAATGATACCAGATGAAATCTTGAGAAAAATTACCCAGGCCCCGATTGAACGGCAGGCCCTGCTCAAGGAAAAGGACAAGGGGTCCCGGGAGCGGCTTGAAAAACTTGAGATGGACATCGCGGCCATGAAAGAGGATGTCGGACCGTTGAAACTTCACTGGGACAAAGAGAAACAGCTCATTCGGGAGATCAGCGGTATCCGGGAGAAGATTTATCGGTCCCAGACCCAGGCCCATGTGGCAGAGCACAACGGAGACCTTGAGCAGGTGGCCAAGATAAGGTACGGCACCATTGAACAGCTGCAAAGGGATCTTGAGGTGAAGAAACAGGCACTCAATGGCCTTCAGCAGGACAAAAGAATGCTCAAAGAAGATGTGGAAGAGTCAGACGCGCCAGATCAGTTCTCCAGCCCGAAGACCGCCCCATTGGTACGTTTATTTTTCTGGGGCCCACAGGGGTGGGAAAAAACGAGCTTGCAAAATCCCTTGCAGAATTTATTTTTGACAGTGACCAGGCCATGGTCCGGGTGGACGTCCGAACATATGGAAAAGCACTCTGTGGCCCGTTTGATTGGTGCGCCTCCGGGATACGTGGGATATGAGGAAGGCGGCTATCTTACCGAGGCGGTGCGAAGACGACCCTACTCGGTGATCTTTTTCGATGAGATTGAAAATCCCTTGTCCATGGCAATTCTCAAAGGGGAATTTGGAGAAGGGGTGACCATTCATTTTATCAAAAACACGGATGGGCTGGTGTTGACGTCGGAGGGGTAAGATATTTGTCCGGGCCAAGGGTTTTCAGCTTTTAGCTGAAAACCCTTTTTTGCTTCTGGTGACATACCGGTGACACCAAGAAGGTTTTGCTCTCATTCTGAACTTAAAAAGTTTAATAAATTAATTCTCATCCTCCAAAAATTTAAAAGATCTCAGAGAATATTTAACTCTTCAAACCCTATGCGCAATATCCTCAATATTATTTCAGCCAATAAAAAACCCGGCCAGAATGTTACCCGGCTGATTTACTCCTGACATTGCATAAAATTATTTTTTTAAAAGAATTCCTCCGATTGACAAGTTTGTTTGAATTCGCTATGGCATCATAAGAGATTAAAATTCCATGATAAAGTCAAACCTGTTGAGAAACGGGTATGTGAAACAACGAATTATTATAGATCGTCCGGGTGAATCGAACCCTGCTTTTATTTTGAAAGAAAGGAAATATCAATTGAAAAAATTTATTTTTAATATTGTTATTATATTCTTTTTATCATTATTAGTCTGGAACAATACAGCACTTGCGGGAAAAGTATTGGTTGACTCTTTTTCATCTGGTTATCTTGATGGTGAAAAATGGTGGCCACGCGAATATGTTCGTGAGGTGGTGGATGGGAAATATATATCCAAACTGGGGAATTCCAAGGGAATGGGGGCCGAGGTGTTCCCGGGTATATTCCGTATCGGGCTACCCTTGACTGATTCGGCCGACATTCATACGATTCAGGCAGATATCACCATTGTTGAAGCGGTGCTCGATGGAAAGGCCTTGGACACAAAAAGTTTTGCCATGATTGCCGGGTTTTTTTATAATGTAAATGAAATCGAAGAATTAGCCGGTGATATTTTTGCGCAGATTAATATCGGTGACCAGGGCAATGGTCTTGAAGCCTTCTGGGAAGTTGAAAAACGTCTGTCAAATGATTCATTGCAATGGGAACGTCTCGGCTCCGGCACCATAAGCCTGGATAATCCAATGCAATTCAACGTGCCCGTCAGCGTAAAACTTTCCTATGATGGAAACAAAACATTTGTATTTTCTGTAAATGGTAAGACAACAAATTTTACAGGAACGGAAGAAAAGCAAAGAGGCCCCCAGGAATATTTCAAAGCCCTACAGGTTGCAATAGACGCAGCCAATGGCTCCAATACCGGTTTTATTTCGGCTCAATTTGACAATGTCTATATCAATAAGGCTGAGACCATCTATGATGATTTCTCCGCTTCAACCCTGGATCATTCCAAATGGTCTTACCCTGAATGGGTCAGAGAAATTTCAAATGGCCGTCTGCAATCTGTTTTAACGAGATCTAATTCAACAGGGCAGGTCAACACTTATCTTTCAAACAAAGACACCCCTTATTTTGAGGCAATAGCCCGTATTGACAGTGATACTCAATTGTCCGACGGGGCCAGCTGTATTACCCGGCTGCAGGGATATTATTATAATGACACCAGGGGCCCTGGCAGTGGACTTGAGTATAACAACTATGAAGGGGATATATTTGCCCAGGTGAGGCTGCAATACTGGAGTGATGGTACCCTCAATGCCCGGGCGTTTGTTGAGCGCTCTGACACAGCCGATGAAGCCAGTTGGACCACTCTTTTTTCTCACACCTTTTCAATACCGATCTTTCTGGATACCGATTATATCCTTTCTATATCATTTGAAGATAATAAATTAATTTTCAGTTGTAATGATGAAACCATTGCCTATACCATCACTACACCAGCCTACCCTCCCTATGGAAAGCACAGGGGGCTTAAATCCAGACTCTATCTTGACCCGGACGAAACCGGTTATCTGAAGACCCAGTTTGATGATGTTTACATCTGGTCTCCAGACCTGAAAGGAGACCTCAATTTTGATGCCAGGATATCTTTATCAGATGTGATTTTGGGCATACAGGTGTTGACATCTTTTCCATCGGGATCGGAACCCTATGCAAAGGCAGATGCAAACATGGATGGAAAAATCGGTCTGGAAGAAACAATTTATGATTTACAAATCGCATCAAACAACAGAGAAATACCAATTAATAAAACCTATAATATCGGTCTTTCCCTTGCACTTACCGGCCCCACTTCAGAAGTTGGGATAATCTATGCAAACGGCATTGAAGATTATTTTAAGGAGGTCAATGATACACACGCCCTTGGATATGACGAGATTCACTGCATGATCCGTGATGATCAATATGTTCTTGCACAAACCAATGAAAATTTTCAGAATTTTTTAACCCAGGATATTTTGTTTTTTCTTGGATATTCAACCTCAAGCATGCTGGCCATGAAAGAGGACTTTGAGGCTGAAAAAATCCCTGTGATATCCGCATCTCTCCATGCGGATAATCTTACGGATTCCAATTATATCTATCTGCCCATGGCATCTTACAATGAGCAGGTCATAGCCCTTGCCGATTATATTGACCAGCACCACCAGAGCGATACCCCCAAAGTTGCGCTGTATGTCCATCCATCTGCATTTGGACGAAGTCCGTCTGCAGCCTTGACGTCTGCTGTGGGTTCGGGCCTTGATATAGAAATCGTTGAAACAATTGAACATGACACCGGCTTGAATACCACTGAAATCTTGAATCTATTTGTCAGCAATAATGTACAATATGTGATTTGCCAGACCATTCAGAGCCCTGTTGCAGATCTGCTAAAGGCAGCAGCAGACATTGGTGTTACCGCTGCAACGTTTGGGGAAGCAGGAAAAATAACCTTTCTAGGTGCCCATTATACTGGCGGCGCGGATTTGATTTCCCTAACAGGCGCTTCTTTGAAGGATTACTATTGGATAACCGCATTTATTGGAACCTCCCAGGAATCAGTTGGAAAAGACAAACAGCTTGCCCTTGCTGCTAAATATAACCGCAGCGATGCAACGGCAAATTCCTATTTCTATGCAAACGGCATTATGGTAGCCCAGCTGGTAACTGAAACCATAAAACGGACCAAATCAAAAGGCCTTGAAGTAACACGGGATAATTTAAAAATTGAAATGGATCAAATGAATGGAGAGAATGCCTTCCATCCTTACACCACAGTTGGTCCGGTTACCTTCTCCAATTCAGATCATGCCGGAGTGAATACCTTGCAGATGTATAATATTCAGGATGGTGTGTTTAAACCATTTGGAGAGGCTTTTATTGCCGAGTTTTTATAGGAAATAAAAATGTCTCAAATAGAAGAATATTAGACTATTAAAATAGCAAAAATAAGGTATGTTTTTTGCTATCAACCATAATAATGAAAAGGCAAACTTGTTCTGAATCAGAAATACAAAAGTAGCAGGTCATTATGACAGCCGGGTGTTATTTGGTTGGTCATTTTTTGTCTGAAACTCTACTTAAACAGGGAAAGTTACGTCATGATAGCACGGGGCAACCGCAAAATATTTTTAACAGCAATGGTGATGGTACCTATGATTTCTACCTTGAAGCTTTCGACGCCGCTGGAAATATATGCAAACCATTGTTGGGTAGGGAGGAGCACCAGTCCCCAGAGTCTTCAGCAATGATCCTTTTCGGACTTGGCCTTTTAGGTCTTGCCGGAATCAGTAGAAGAAAAAAATAATAAAAAGTTTTATTGAATCCATTTAAGCGGCAGGGTCATTCATTTGGCCCTGTTTTTCCTTTTGCTCATCCCCTGATTTTTGATTACATGATATGGACCATTGGCGGCATCATAAGTTATTTTTCCAAATTAAAGTGTAAATATATATCAACTTGATTTCAAGAGATTTTGAAAAAATATTTACCGGGTTCTGATCAAATTCTACAGTATCTCTAATCTCTCTGATAGCAATCTTTACGTTAAACCGTTTGCCACAGACTTTGTGATCAATAAAATAAAAAAATTACTGACAGATGATTAATCAACCGCCGGACTGCAGGGAAAATAAATCCATTGTTAATGGTCTCTTTTTTCCGGAAAGCCATTGATTATTTTTCCCTTTAATTTCATATTGTTTCGTTAAATCAAACACATACAAAATAGGTATAAAATTTGCAAGCTTATGACCTTCAAGCGCATTGATGCGTGCATCTATAAGTATTTTTTGGCGGAGTCCAAAAACGATCGTTATTTTGGCTGCTATTCAGGAAGAAGAAGAAGCTGACATTAAAAAAAGGAGGCCGATCTTGAAGATTGATACATCCAATATCAACTTGTCTTCGGCATGGGCGTTTTCAGAACAAAACCAGGTTAAATTTGAACAGGAGGTCAGGTTTTTTGACTTGTTTAACCACAGACTGGAAAATTTCAATGCTGGCGTTCAAAATGAACATCAAATCACAGGGCAGACCAATCCATGGTATGAAACCACAACCCTTAATGGACAGGGGGTTGTTGAGTTATCCCGGCAGTTTCAAAATGAACTTGAAAAAATGCGTCAGATTTTTGAGGCTATTTCTCAACGGCTAAATGCCACCGGATCAAATGGCTGTTGCATTCATCTTGCCCGTCTTGATAGAATTAATATCAATCCGTATCAACGGGTCTTAGGTATGAGGGAGTATGAGTACCGGGAAACAAAAACATATGATCACCGGGAAAAGGAGACCATGGACTTTTTTGCTGACGGACGTGTTAACACAATGGACGGAAGATCCATTGATTTTTCTTTTCAAATGAATCTTGAAAGAGATTTTTTTCAACAAGATCAATTTGTACACAGTGAAAAAGGCTATGTCTTGATTGATCCTTTGGTCATAAATCTTAATACCACAACACCTCAATTTTCTGAAACAACGGCTTTGTTTGATCTTGATATGGACGGGGAAAAAGAAGACATGGCAATGCTTGCGCCTGGTAGTGGGTTACTTACTCTTGATAAAAACAAGGATGGGATTATCAATGACGGCAGCGAGTTGTTCGGTCCTTCCACTGGGGATGGGTTTGCCGAATTGATTGAATATGATCTGGATCATAATTACTGGATCGATGAAAATGATGCCATCTTTGATGATCTCACCATTTGGGAAAATACTGAGCAAGGTGATATGCAGTTAACGAAAATCAAGGACGCGGGCATCGGCGCCATTTATCTTGCCAGTGCACAAACCCCCTTTGATTTAAAAAATGAGGACAACCAATTGCAGGCAAGAATTAAAAAGAGTGGACTTGCACTGAATGAAGATGGTTCTGTGAGTTCTATCCAAGAGATGGACTGGACAGCCTGATATTAGAATCTTTAATCTTAAAGAGCGGAAAATTTAAAATTTTCCGCTCTTTATGTTCCGGGGTCTTGACCAAAATTTTCTGTATCTCCAATTATGTTGCGAGTTTTACCCCGCCTTATCCCATATATTGTAATCTGAAAATGGGAATTATCCCTTTTTCTGTTTATCACTTAGATTTGAGTGTCATCCGATTTGTTATTTTTGTATGTTCAACAGAAAAAAAACTGGTAAACTTATGGTTTAATGAAATTTTCGGGTGAATAAATGGAAATTAATGACAAAATAGAACTTACCTATAAAATTAAATCTGAAGACTTAGCAAAATCATTATCTCTTGATGATAGAGATGATTTCCCCGAAGTGTTTGCCACTTCCAGAATGGTTGCCTTGATGGAGTTGGCAGCTTCTCGCCTAATACGGCCCCTACTAAAAATTGGGCAACTCTCTGTTGGAGTTAATGTCAATGTAAATCACACTGCAGCAACTCCCAATCATCAAGAAATCAAAATAGTGGCTGAGTTTAAAGGTATGGAAGACAAACTATTCCTCTTTGAAGTCAGCTTATATGATTCTGCTGGAAAAGCTGGAAGTGGTACTCATACAAGAGCAATTATCGACACTGATCGTTTAGAAAAGAGTGCTATCAATAGAGTAAAAAAATAACCCGTCGTTGCAGCGGACTGCCAGGGGCGAGCCCTGGTGCCCTCGCTTCGCTCGGCAGCCCCTGAACTCCAACGTTAAAATTTAGATAAGGAAGTGGTTGCTCAAATAGATATTAACACAATCATGTTTATACACTCATAGAGAGTTGACATTTGGTATTCAATATTACATTATTCTTTGTCTTTTATTAACGTAAACATAGGGACGACTTAAATAAAATGGATTTAACCACCATAGGATTATTATCTCCTCCAAATCTTAATGATTAAAAAATTTTTTGATCATTAAGTACATGGGAACTGACAAGGCTCGTTAGATGAGACATCTGCTACGGGCAGATGGAGACGTGTATGTCTTTTATCGGTCAGCTCATGAGTGCGGACTGAAAAAATGATGGAAAAAATCGCTAAAATAGTCCAGAAAAGTGAGGGAAAAAGTAAGGAGCTCCCTCACGTTCCTTGGCCGGTGCGTTGATGGAGGGCTCCTGCCACATTAACCAATGGCGGGAACCATGATATCATTAGACGTGCTTACTCAACAATCGTTATTTTCACTTCTTCATCAAATTGATTTGGACCTGGCAAGGCAAACCAAAGAACGAAACGCCTTCCTGCCATTTATTAATTCCTTTATCGATAAAGTCAGCGAGGCCATTCAGGAATATAATCCGGATAAATGCTTAACGCGGATTCAAAAAAACTGGATTGGATTTTGTATCATGTCTGTTCTTATGACCAATACTGTGTGCTGGGTCAATTTCGACAAAACCAGTATGGGGAAACGCTCTTTAGCAGCGCTGTCCTGGATGTTCAGGACGTCTAAAATTCCATGGGGAATCTTGTTGGTATCCAGCACCAGAGCCGTGCTTAGGCGGCATGGCATAACCCTTTCGAAGAATCTCATTGGGTGAGCCGCTTGAGGGAAAACTTCACGAGCGGTTCTGATGGGGAGGGGCTGGAAACGGGTCTGGAAAAGATACCGCGCCAGTCCTTTACCCGACAGGTTTTTTTTGAAGACTGGAAGGGGCATGAAGGGTGGGGACGTTTGACCAAACAGCCAGGTGATGAAGGATCAGACCGAAGCCTGATTCTGAACCTGCTGGTAGATCATTGTTTTTTCTTTCATCCCGATCAACTGGCCTTTTTGGAAAACAACCTTCCCGCATGCACTGTAGGAAGCCTGGTGAGTAAGATTAAAGTAGAATGTCTTGTGGCGTTTATTCAGGAAATTGCTTGTGATGAAAGGCCATAAAAGACGTTGAAAAAAATTGTCGAGATGCTTGAGAACAATGTTGTTAAGTTGCGACCATCGTCGAAGCATATGGCGGGTAGACAAATCGGTCGCCTTGAACCGTCTCCAGCTTTGAAATATAGAAAGGCTGCCTGATGATGCTGTAGCCGAAAGGCGAACACGAAAAACTTGATCATCGAGTTTTAGGCTTAATCATTTGGCTGGTTGTACGCGATCGGCCCGAAGAAAAGGGATACAAAGGGTACATCCCAATAACGGTCCAGCCAAAAGCTTTGTCTTTGTTACAGAATCGGTTCCCTTGTCTTTATCGGGAACAGTTTCCGGGGTGACTAATATGGGGGTCATGATGGGACCAATGCTACTACAACCTGTTGTCGGCAAAATACTGGACATTAATTGGGCGGGCCGGATGGTGGACGGATTCACCGGAATACGCACCTTAACACCCAACCAATTGAAAACGATTTATTTCACTTCTCAAAAAGGATAGGGGGCCGCCATTATGAACACTCAATTAATTGTGTTGAACGGTTTTATGTAAAAAAGTCTTTTGTTTCAGGAAAAAAGCTGGATAAAAAGGCCAGGCACGCCTTGACTGAATCCTCTGGCGTAAGGCAACCGGGAGATATCAGATAGTTGACCCAGAAGCCGTCAACCATGGATGTCAAAGTGACCGCAATGGCTTTCAGGCGCATTCCGTTAATGGTTTCATCCCCCTTCGACAATTGACGCAGCAATCCTTCCACTTCTGCCTCATATTCTCGGTCGATACTCTCACATATTTCCAGATAGGTTTTTCGGTGGGGGGTGACACCCCAGAACGCCAACCATACAGCCAGTTTGTTTTGGTCGGCGATGGGCGGGCTAAGCAGGGTCTCCACGAGCATCTTTAATCGAGATGCCGGGCTCTGGCTGAGGTCGGACGTTATTTTGCGCCATGCCTGTTCATGCTCCTGATACAAGATACAGAATGCTTCAAGCATAAGCTGCTCTTTGGTGTCAAAGTGGTAATTGCAAATCCCCCGTGACAACCCGGTTCGCTGGGCGACTTTGGCCATGGTGAGGCCGGCAAGCCCCTCGCTGGCGATGATGTCAATGGTGGCATCGAGTAGTTTTTGTCGGGTGATTCGTTTCTGTTCGGAACGTATCGTGCTCTGGCTATGTGATGCCAACGGCGATTCTCCCATCGTGTTAAAAAGATCAATATACATACCCCTTGACACTATCACTGAACAGATGTATAGTCAAATAAATTATAACTGAATGATCGTATAGCCAGTCGAAACATCCGGTTTCCAATTGAAAGGAGTTATTCATATGAGTAAGAGCCAGTCAGCCACCCTGGGGATCCTGCTTATTTGCTTTATCTGGGGGGTTGAGTTTGTCCTGATCCGCAATGCGATTGCTGTATTGGAGCCCCACAGCTTCAATTTTATCCGTTTCGGTATTGCCAGCCTGTTTACCGGCATCTGCATGCGCCACGGGAATCAGCGGGATGGATTGAATTGGCGGTTGATAAAGCGGGGTTGTTTTTTGGGCATACTGCTTTATCTGGGGTTTACCTTCCAGACCTTCGGGCTTCTCTACACCAGCGTATCCAACTGCGCGTTTATCACCAGCCTAAGTGTGGTTCTGGTTCCCATCGTGGCTTTTTTTGCGCTGGGCGACCGGCTTCGCCTGACCACGATTGTCGGGGTAGGTATTGCCACAGCAGGGCTCTATTTTCTTACCGTTGCCGGTGATGTGCCTTTCAATTTTGGAGATTCTTTACCCTTTGTCGGGGCTGCTATGTTTGCCTTGCACATCGTTTATACAGGCAAGTACAGCAGGGAGCATGGCGCCCTGTGCCTGACCCTGGTGCAACTGATCACCGTGTCTGTCCTCAGCCTCGGTTCGGTCCTGGTTTCTGAAGACTGGCATCGATTGCTGGATATCGGGGTTGTCGGCGATCCCAGAGTCCTTTTTGCCCTCTTTGTCGCCTCTATTCTGGGCACCAGTCTGGCTGTTATGATTCAGACCTTGGCTCAAAGCCATCTGAGCTCTACGCGAGTTGCTCTGGTTTTTTCCCTGGAACCTGTCTTTGCCTCTCTGGCGGCCTTTCTGGTATTGAAAGAGCAACTTCCGGCCGCTGCAGGCGTTGGTGCAGTAATGATCCTGACCGGCATCCTTCTGGCTGAACTGCCGTCGTTTTCCTTCACGTCGTGTAGATCCAAAAGGGTCAAAGAAAAAATTAAGGGTGCCTTAGGCTTTGAGATTGACGTTTCCCTATAAAATAAATTCTGTTGTCACTCCGAAAAAATAGGTACTCTCTGTCATCATAGATAAATTTAATATCAAAGATGAAGTCTGCATGCTGGTATTTAAACTCATTTTAACGCTTTTTATGGGAAACACCACGGTTGTTTTTTTATTGTTTCGCTTTGAATAAAACGCCTTGGAATGACACCAAATCGTATGGTTCAATCGCTTTGACAAGGTGAGATGAAGATGGTGATATGGATCTTCTGGTAGAAGTCTCAGCGCCTCATTTCGACTGGACACTGAGTCTGCAAAGGTATATGGAAGATACGGGTGATAAAAAAAATGAAATCGTTCGAAAACGCAATTAAATGGATCATTTGAAAATGATAAAAAAAGAGGAATGACATGTCTTATTCACCAAAACTGAGTTCCGGATTTACATTTGGCAAAAACCGAAGTGCTTTCATATCCCCCCAGTCGGGAATGTGCTCGTTTTGTACTCAAGATTGCAGCGGGACCTGTGAGTTGGCACAAGCGGCCGTATTAGGGGCCCAAACGGTTTATCCTACAACCACCGGAAATAATCAAATTGCATCGGAAAAAGATTATCCCATCGATTTTTCCCACTTTAATATCAACGGCCGTGTGTTCGGAGCCCAGGGGGCCAGTAAAACCCAGGACGAGGCCACCATTTTTAATGTTAACCTGGAGCGGACTTATGGCGTTATCTCCCCGGTTAAGATGGCCATGCCCGTCATACTGCCGGCATTGATTAAGCTGAACTGGCAGGACTACTTTGCCGGAGCCGCCATGGCCGGTGTAACCTGTGTGATTGGTGAAGATGCCAGGGACAATGAGCCGAATTTGAAAATTGACAATGGAAAGGTTACGGATGTTCCCCTGCTGGAAAGGGCCCTTGACTGTTTTCACCGGTATGATAGGGGGTATGGGCAGATTGTGGTGCAATGTAATGTGGATGATGACCTCATGGGGGTTCCGAAAATTGCCATAGAAAAATATGGGGTCAGGGCCATTGAAATTAAATTTGGGCAGGCGGCAAAGGGAATCCAGCCAGTCAAACGGGTAAAGGATCTTGAAACCGCAATTGTCCAACAGCAAACCGGTCATCTGGTTCATCCCGATCCCAGTGACTTGTCCATACAAAGAGCCTATCATGACGGTGTTTGCCCGAATTTTTATACCTATGGCAGATTGCCCTTGTGGACAGAAAATTCCCTTAAGGCCCATATTACACTGTTAAGAGATATGGGTGCCAAAAATATCTATTTTAAAATGGCGGGATATGACAGGGTGGATATTGAACGTGTCCTCCGGTTGGCCTGCGCGGCGCAGGTGGATATGGTCACCTTTGACGGAGCCGGCGGCGGTTCAGGATACAGTCCCTCAAAGATGATGAACGAGTGGTCATTGCCCACGGTCTGTCTGGAAGATGCCGTGGTCCGTATGTGTGAACGATTGAAATTTGAAGGATGCTCCCTGCCTGCCATGGTGATGACCGGTGGATTTGCAAGTGAGGATCAGGTATTTAAGGGTCTGGCCTATGGGGATGGTCATATCCTGGGGATTGGCTTGTGCCGGGCTTCAATGGCAGCTGCCATGACCGGAAAAACAATCGGTGAACAGATAAAGACTGGAAATGTGCCGGAAAGATTTAAACCATATGGGTCAACAATTGAAGACATATTCTGTGACCTCCCTGACTTGCGTGCCATTTACGGCACAAGGGCGAACAAGTTTCCCACCGGGGCCATCGGTGTTTTTTCGTATCTCAATAAAATTGCATTTGGGTTAAAGCATTTTGCTGCCCTGAATCGAAAATTCAGCATGGACCTTTTGAACAAAAGTGACCTCATTCCCCTGACATCCGAGGCAAGAGCCTTGATTGTTCGGGGGACACCTTACTGAATTCAGCTGCTTCGGTTTGGATAGAGACAGCAGCTCCCCGGCTCAATGCCGGGGCAGAATATAAGATTAATTGTGAGATCGTTTTATATGAAAATGCGACATCAGAGCCCTGACGGGCGATATAATACCCTTTTCGTTATTCGTTGTGTCGGCAGGCCGACATGTGGGTTTATATGAAAAATGTTTTAACCGCACTTGGTGTAACCGCAGGAATGGCATTTCATACAGCCTTCTTCAAAGGCAAGGGCCTGGCCACATTCAGGGCAATGATCTGATTTGAGCTGGTTTTTTGGGGGCTTGGTATTTTTTCCTGGGCCGGAAGGCAGATATCGTTTCTCAAGCACCTTGGCAATGGCATCCGGAATGGAATACACCAGGCCACCTTCCTGGAAGACCGCATGTTCCCCCCGAATTCCTTTGATCTGATCGATAATTTCTTCAACGCCTATCCCTGATCTCAAAGCCAGTGAAATCAATCGTCCAATCGCTTCTGTTTTGGCCTGGGTGGATTTACCGGATTTTCCAATGGTTGCAAACAGCTCAAACGGCCTGTGCTTGTATTCAGATACGGTTACATAAAGATATCCCATTCCGGTCTTGATTTTTTCTGTAAATCCCTCAAGGATTTTCGGGCGCTCTTTTCCCGCATGCAGAAAGTCATTCCCGTTCTCTTTTCCGCCGTTGCCGGAGACGGACAAGACCTGATTCTCTTTGCTGCCATCCCGATAAATGGTCACCCCTTTACAATTTAATTTAAATGCCTGATTATATATAAATTCAACATCGTCCGTTGTTGCATCATGGGGAAGGTTAACCGTTTTTGAAACAGCATTATCCGTGTGCTTCTGGAAAGCGGCCTGGATCTTTATATGGGCCTCTGGGTTAATGTCATGGGCAGATACATATACTTTTCTCAGATCATTTGGAATGTGAACATTTCCTTTAATCGTGCCTTTTTCAGCGATTTCCGCCATGAGTGCCTCCGAGTAAAAGCCATGCTTTTTAGCGGCTTTTTCAAAAATCGGATTCACCTCGATGAGAAGATCATTATCCATTACATTTCTGATAAAACTTAACGCAAATACAGGCTCGATTCCGCTGGAACATCCGGCAATGATACTCAGGGTGCCTGTGGGGGCGATGGTGGTGGTGGTGGCATTGCGCAACCGCATTTCAGGATCATCTTTAAATACGCTATGCTCAAAATTGGGGAAGACCCCCCGTTCCTTTGCCAATGCACAGGATGCTTCGTGAGATTCCGTTTGAACAAACGACATAATATCCTCGGCAATGTCTATGGCATCATTTGAATCATAGGGGATATTCAACATATACAGCAGGTCTGCAAATCCCATGACGCCCAGGCCGATCTTCCTGTTCCCCTGCACCATTCGTTCTATTTCTTTAATGGGATATTTTGACATATCAATGGCATTATCCAGGAACCTGACCGAAAGATGGATGGTTTTTTTAAGTTTCGGATAATCAACAACAGGGATATCCTTTTTTTTAGTTATAAATTTTGTCAGGTTAATAGACCCGAGATTGCAGGCTTCCATGGGTAACAGCGGCTGCTCACCGCAGGGGTTTGTGGATTCGATTTCACCGAGGCCCGGCGTTGTATTATGCCGGTTAATTTCATCTAAAAAGATGATACCCGGATCTCCCGTGGCCCAGGCCTGATTGACCAGTTCTTCATAAACAGCCGCAGCATTTAGCTGACCTGAAGGTTTTTGGGTGTGGGGATCAATCAGATCATAATCGCTTTTTTCAACAACAGCCGCCATAAACGTGTCGGTTATGCCAACAGAAATATTGAAATTATTCAGTTCCTTTTTGTTTCTCTTGCATTTGATAAACGACAGGATATCGGGATGGTCCACGCGCAGGACCGCCATGTTGGCACCACGCCTTGTACCGCCCTGTTTAACCTGTTCTGTGGCTGTATTAAAAATCTGCATGAACGAAACCGGACCGGAAGCAACGCCGCCGGTGGATCCCACCCGGCTGTTTTCCGGGCGAAGTCTTGAAAATGAAAAACCAGTCCCGCCACCCGACTTATGAATCGTTGCAGCATTTTTAACCGCTTCAAAAATGCCATCAATACTGTCTTCCACCGGAAGAACAAAACAGGCCGCCAATTGGCCCAGACTTCGGCCGGCATTCATCAGGGTGGGGGAGTTGGGCAGAAATCTGAATTCTGTCATTAAGCGGTAGAACTGATCTGCTGTCTTTTGGACATCTGCTTTTTTGTTATATTTTTTTTCAGCCTGGGCAATATGGCCTGCCACCCTTCTAAACATTTGTTCGGGTGACTCGCTCACCTGTCCTGATGCATCTTTTTTCAGGTACCGTCGCTCCAGAACCGTCCTGGCATTTTCGGATATAAACTGGATGCAGTCTGTGAGTTTTTCAGGTGCTGTCATATTTACCACTCCTTTTTTGGATATTTTATCTTCCCTTGATCTCATTTAGTTGAATTCTATACCCCCAGATAAAAACATCTTGGCCTGGTGAAAAATATACCTTATATTGTATTTGTAAAAAATACAAGCACAATATGTAGAAAGTATTTGTTGATCACCTATGTTTAACATTCCACAGACACAAGGTTGCATAGGCCCTGTAGGGGCGCCAGCTTTCAGCCATAGCCATCACCTGCTTTTTTGACGGCGGATTTTCGTTGCTTGTAAGTGCTTTGATGATGCCCAAGTCAGTTGCCGGAAAGCTGTCGATCATTCCCAGTCCCCGCATGGCAACGTAGTTAACCGTCCAGTCCCCGATGCCCTTTAATGCCGAGAAATTTTTCTGAAATGTTTCAAAGGGCTGATGGGGTGTGAGCGTAAACTGCTGATCAAGAATGCCCTGGGCAGCTGTTTTGATGGTTGCCTGACGGATTTTAGTGATGCCCAGCCCATCAAGCCCTGTTTTTAATATTTCCGATGGATCCGGAAAAAAATAATCCAGTCCGGGGGGAAACCAATCGTCGCTGTTCAAGGCCGCCTTTCTGGCCACTCTTGCGGCCAATGTTGTCGCAGCTTTTACAGATATCTGCTGCCCCAGGATAGCCCTTACGACAAATTCAAACGGATAAAATGCCATGGGCAGGCGTGGAACATGACCGGTCTCCATCCCTTTGGATAAGTGCTTGTCTTTTTGAAATCTTTGGTTGATCAACGTAAAATCAGTATCCAGATCAAACATCTTACGAACCCGTTTAATGATTTTTGTGTGGCAGGTTGTGTCGCTGCAAATAATTTTAAGTTCCAGGGCAGCCTGTTCCGGGTTGTCTGTGACGATAAAGAATCCTTTTGTCCCATCGATTCTGAATGTCCTGGCATAGCTGATATCGGTGACAATTTCTACGCCTTCCATTGCCCTTGGCTTCATGAAGGCAATCAGGTGGTTAAAGTCAAAGGGCTTTTTGTAGTTCAATAAAAGCGGTGGGGTGTTGTCGGTGCTGTTTTTTTTCATCAGGGTTTCATCTTTTCAATAAAGATTGACGGACGGTTTTTTCCGTTTGTCCGTTGAAGCGCCATTGCTCCGCCCGGGTTTCCCGGATTGGCTGCTGAACGGAACGCATATGCCCTTTACATTGATGCGTAAACCCTTAAATTAAGGAATATGCCGATGGTGTCAAATTGAATTTTTAAATTTTCATATAGGTGCCCGAATGAACAAGACCTGTTTTTTTAAATGGATGACGCTTTTCATTTTGATTGCTGTTTTAGGGGGGGCCTGTACCATACCCTTTTATTTTGAATCTGCATCCATCTATTATAAAACCGGTATGGATAAACTCATGCTCAGAACCGGTAAGATCCTGGGCATCGTTGCGGCACTGCTCATGGTTTTCCAATTGATATTGGTCGGACGGTTTTCAGCACTGGATCAACTTTGGGGTCTTAAAAAACTAGTTCACTATCACAGAATTAACGGGGTAATCCTTTTGATCGTTGCCCTGATTCATCCGGTGCTGATATTGGGGGCAGATCATTTTGTTTTATTCCCGCTGGAATCCAAATACTGGCCTGAGTTTGTCGGTGTGTTCCTCTTGGTGCTGGTGCTACTGTTTGTTGGGGTCTCCCACTGGCAGAAGCCACTTGGCATAACCTACAAGACGTGGCGGGGGATGCATAAACGAATGGCACCGGTTCTCTTTTTGCTGGTGTTTGTCCATGTCTTCAATGTGAGCCGGACCTTTGAATCCGGTGTTCCCTTTTATGCCGCAAGTGTCTGTGCGGTAATCGTCGTCTGTTTGATGATTCGAAAGTTTTTCAAGTGATGCCTCCTTATTTTATCCTGGGTTTACAGCAGGCAATGGCTGTCTTAGTTTAAGGAACCGGACAAAATTTTTTGTCGGCTCAACTTTTGCTCTTTCGCTTTAATGGGAGAGGTCACGCTTTTTGTATGGTGTTGTTTTACCAAAGATCGGTAATTCGGTTTATCAACCCGTAAAACCCAAGGAGAAATCCAATGAAAGCATTATTTAGAGTTTTGATGGTCATTATCGTGTGTTGTGTCTCGTCACAGGTCTCTGCATCTCAATGGCATATAGATGCGGATCATTCTGAAATCCGGTTTAAAATCAAGCATATCCTTACCACTGTTTCCGGATACTTTACTGAATTTAAAGGCGATGTGATATTTGATCCGGAAAATCCTGATACAGGGAAATTTGATTTTACCGTCGCTGTTAACAGTGTCGACACAAACAATGGCAAACGGGACAATCATCTGCGATCCAAAGATTTTTTTGATGCGGATAACTTTCCTGAAATGACATTTAAATCCTCTAAAATTTCTCATTTGACAGACAATCGTTATGCCCTGGAAGGCAGGATGACCATTAAGGATGTGACAAAAACGATAAAGATTGAATTTCAGTTTTTTCACCCCCGGTCCCACCCGTTTGATAAAAAGAAAAACGTCGGTGGGTTCCAGTCAGTGTTTACGATTCCCCGGCTCGCGTACAACGTGGGAAATGGTAAATTCCTGAAAATGGGCGTGGTTGGCAGTGATGTCGAGGTGGAACTTGCCATGGAGGCGCTGACAGAGAAATAACCGGGCACGACCAACAAGGGGATTGAAATTTTTCTGCGGGAAGCGGTATAGCGCTTTCTTTTTGCTTCCAATATTTCTCCTGCCGTCTATTTTGTGATATGGTATTGCCATGGACAATACAGAAACAATTGAAACTTTGTACAAGGTTGCAAAAGATCTTTTTTTAAGGGAAGGGTATAAAAAAACAACGATTCGAAAGATTGCAGAACACACGGGCATCAGTATTGGTCTGGTGATTTACCATTTTTCAGCGAAAAGACACATTGCGGTGAAAATTATTCTTGAACAGTTTCGGGTGCTGCAGGATATTGTCCGGGAATATGTAAACCTGCATGAGGACCCGATGCTGTATACGGCTGTGCTCATTCGTCTGAATCGATATGTCTGGTGGTCATGGTACAGGGATTTTTATCTTGAAACACTGGATAGTGATATTTATACGGAAGCCATAGAACTTTCCGGGATGAGAAGCTCAATTGAGCTGGTAAAAAAGTTAAACCTGAATAATAATGATGATTATATTGATTTTTATTTTAACTATCTCCCGGTCAGCATTGAGAGGTCATTGACACTGAGCAAAGAAAGGGGGCTCCTTCAAAAGATTGAGGAAGATGATATCCCTGATTTTATTTTTCGATCGTCCGTGGACAGATTTGTCACGGATAAACAATCCATCGCAACAACCTGTCAAGTGTCCAGACAGATTGTCAAAAAGATTCTCCGCGCAGAAAAAAAACAGATATTAAAAAAAATGGTCTAGCAGATAATAAAGCGGTCTTTATTCACGGTGTGAACTCAATTGGAAACCCAAGGTATTTTTTTGTTCAAGCCTTGGCATGACAGATGCTGACCCCGGAACCGAAAAAATTTATCCCGCCAGAAAATACTTGACAGGAAAAAGAAGACCCTTCATATTGAACGCGTTCAGTGGCATAAAATTATCCCCTGGATAACCATGTAATGGCACGGCATTGACAGGCGGTAATCCGCCCGGGATGAACTGGAAAGGGTACAGAAAAAAAGAGGGTTGATGGATGGTTTCAGATGCGGCCGGCAAAAACAGCGGGGCAAAAAAGGGGTTAGAAAAAAGAGTCCCTGTGGATGCCAATGGAAGGGTTGTGGCCGTGGCGCGGCGTCGCTGGGGTGAAGTTGTGCTGACGGTCATCATTGGGTGCCTGCTGCTGGCCCTGGCCTATTCCCTGATGGTGAACCCCAATCTGCACTGGAACGTGGTGGGTGAATTCTTTTTTGCACCGGCGATCATGGACGGCATCAAGACAACCCTCCTTTTAACCGTATTCAGTCAGTCCATTGCGGTTGTTCTGGGCATTGTTATTGCCCTCATGCAGCAGTCGTATAATCAGACGATTGCATTATCTGCAAAGGCGTACATCTGGTTTTTTCGGGGAACCCCGCTTCTTGTGCAACTGGTGTTCTGGTTTAATCTGGCGCTGCTGTTTCCAACGCTTGGCATTGGCATTCCCTGGAAGGATTTTTGGTGGGGTATTGATACCAATCGTGCCATTTCACCGTTTATGGCTGCCTTGCTCGGCCTGGGATTGCATGAGGCCGGGTATATGGCTGAAATTGTCCGTGGCGGGCTGTACAGTGTCGGCAAAGGGCAGATGGAGGCCGCCTTGAGTATCGGGATGACGCGGGGCAAGGCCCAGCAGCGGATTATTTTGCCGCAGATTATCCGTGTGATTATTCCCCCCACCGGCAACCAGTTGATTACCATGCTGAAAGCCAGTTCCCTGGTTGCAGTGATTGGTGGTGGTGATCTTCTCACACGGACCCAAAGTCTTTATTCCCAGAATTATGAAGTCATGGCCCTGTTGATCATTGCCTCCTTCTGGTATCTCTTCCTGGTTTCCATCGCCAGTATCGGCCAGTATTACCTGGAACGATCCCTGGCCCAGGATACACCAGGGTATGACCCCAGACCCTTCTGGCGTCGTCTGGGAGTCAATGTCCTTAAACCCGGGAGAACCGTATGAGTGATCATATCATTTCCATCCGCGGGTTGAGCAAGGCATTTAACGGTCACCGTGTTCTGGATGACGTGGACCTGGACATCGACCAGGGTCAGGTTGTCTGTGTCCTGGGGCCTTCCGGTGCCGGAAAAAGCACCCTTCTTCGCTGCATCTGTCATTTTGAAAAAATAGATACCGGACATGTTTCCGTGGACGGTACGATTATGGGCTACCATTTCCACAATGGGAAGCTGCACGAATCCTCATCAAAGCAGATCGCCCGTACGAGACGGAATATTGGTGTTGTGTTTCAACAATTTAACCTGTTCCCGCATTTGACTGCCCTTGAAAATGTTATTGAGGGACCGGTTCATGTGCTGGGTCTGTCAAAGTCAGAAGCGATTCTTGAGGCTGAAAAACTATTGAAACAAGTGGGGCTGACCGACCAGAAAAACAAGTATCCGGCCCAGATGTCGGGGGGGCAGCAGCAGCGCGTTGCCATTGCCCGGGCCCTGAACATGAATCCAAAGGTCATTTTGTTTGATGAACCAACCTCTGCCCTTGACCCCGAGCTTGTGGGCGAAGTCCTCCAGACCATGAAAGACCTGGCCAACCAGGGCATAACAATGATGGTGGTCACCCACGAGGTCGGTTTTGCCCGGGATGTAGCCGATATCATTGTTATTATGGAGAGTGGGCGGATCATCGAAAGCGGTCCGGCCCATGAGGTGCTGGGTCACCCGAAACACAAACGGACAGCTGAATTTCTCAGAAGCGTACGATAATCGGGTCGATGATACAGATAACGGCCGGATGATATACATTTTATCAATTTAATTCAAAAGGGAGAACGTTTAATGAAACACAATGTTAAGGATTTTGACGGCAAGACACGCGCTTGTTCAGCCATTATTTATTATGTATCGATTGCCATCATGGTTTTTGGCATCAGTGGCCTGGCCTTTGCAACATCCCCCAGGGATCTGCTTCCGGAAAAAATAAAAAAGGCCGGCGTGATCCGTGTGGCCACCCCCCTGGATTATGCCCCCTATGGCTGGCTGGATGCCGGCACCATTGAAGCCAGGGGATTTGAAGTGGAAGTTGGACAGGCCATTGGTAAAATCCTGGGCGTGGAATGGAATATTTCCGATATTAAATGGGAAGGCCTTATTACCGGCATTGGTTCCGGCCGACATGAAGTGGGGGCTGCCGGCATCAGCGACAGAATCAAACGCCAGAATAATGGTAATTTTGTTGATTTTTCCACGTCTTCCAATGCCGTGGTTGTTGAAACGAAAAATGCTGAAAAATTTAACGGCATTGATGACCTTTGCGGCCAAACTATCGGCACCTGTATCGGCACCTCAACGGTTAACGTCGGCCATGACCTGTCCGACAAATGTGTTGCCAGGGGTAAAAAACCGATCCAGGTCAAAGAATACCCCACGGTTCCTGCCACTGACCTGGCCATGAAATCCGGCCGTGTTCCCGCCATTATTGTTTCCACAGAACAGTCTGGATGGGCCATTTCATCGGGTTTACAACCTTGGAAAATGGTGGCATCCGGGTATATGTCCGAGCCCATTGGCTTTCTGGTAACCAAGACGGTTCCCGGACTGGACAAAGCCATTCTGGCCGCTGTAAATGAGCTGTATGCCAGCGGCCGGTTAAAACAGATCGCAGACAAATACGGCCTGGGACAATCGATTACCAAACCCGGATTAAACCTGGCAACTGAGTAACGATTAAGTATTGGAAGGGCCGACGATTGTTCCGATAAAAAAAAGCAGGACTGCAGGGAAAATGATTTATGGAAAACGCCACACATATATTCCGTCCGATAAAGGTGGGTGCCTTAACCGCAAAGAATCGAATAGAAGCAGCACCGGTAAGTGTTTCTGATTTAACCCGGGAAGGCTACCTGACCGATGCCCATGCCGCTCTATACGGAATGAAGGCAAAAGGGGGGGCCGGTATTGTCACGATCGGGGAAGGCTATGTTAGTCGGTCCACCGGACGGGCCCATGCCCTGGTTATTCCCTTGTATGATGAATTTGTGCTGCCGGGGTTGATTCAAACCACAGATGCCATTAAGGCACACGGTGCCATTGCTTCGGCCGAGCTGCTGCATTGCGGGGTCAGGTCCCATCCTCAGTTCTGTCAAGATGGCAGGGTATATGGTCCCAGTGAAGGGATGAATGTCTATGGGGCCCGGATTATTGAAATGGATGAAGATATGATTTCGCAAACCGTTGAATCCTATGGGGATTCAGCGGAAATGGCCCAGCTCGGTGGTGCGGACATGGTCATGATCCATGGGGGGCACGGCTGGCTGCTCTCCAATTTTTTATCCCCGATTCACAACCAGAGAACAGACCGGTTTGGCGGCAGTATTGAAAACAGGGCGCGAATTTCCCTGATGGTGGTTGAAAATATTCGAAAAAAGTGCGGCCCAAAGTTTCCCATTGAATTCCGCATGAGCGGCTCTGAGTTTATTGAAGGGGGATTTACCCTGGAAGATACCGTTGAATTTGCCAGATTGCTGGACGGCAAGGTCGATATCATTCATGTGTCCGCCACCTCTTTTCACGACCCGGATGCCGGGTTAAGAATGTTTCCGGGCGTGTTCCTGCCCCATGGCTGTAATGTCTTTCTGGCCGAAGCCATTAAAAAAGCGGTGAAGACGCCGGTTGCCACGGTGGGGGGAATCAACAGTGCCGAGGATATAGAGGATATCCTTGCCACCGGCAAAGCCGATATTGTTGCCCTGGGAAGAGCGCTTTCAGCAGATCCTTTTTTGCCGGAAAAAATTCGGTCGGGAAATCCTCAAGGGATACGGCCGTGCATTCGCTGCAATAATTGTATCAGTTCAATTTTTGTTCCCTATATTAAATATGCCACCCGGGTGAATCGGTGTACGGTAAACCCGGATTTTGGCCGGGAACTGGACCAATTGTATCGCCGGGACCCCCTGGAGCCGGAAAAAGTCATGATCATCGGCGGTGGCCCCGGCGGGATGCAGGCAGCCATCACAGCAGCGGACAGGGGGCATGATGTTTTGCTGTTTGAAAAAACCGATGCCCTGGGGGGGGAATTGAGATATGCCACCGCTCCGGATTTCAAGGCCGACCTGAAAAAATTTACTCAATACCTGATCCAAACCGTGCAGAACAGCACGGTTAAAGTGGTGTTCAACACTGACGTAACCGTGGATCTTGTCAAACAGATCAACCCGGGTATGTTAATTATTGCCGTTGGTGCAAAACCCATTACACCCCGTATACCGGGGATAGACAACCAAAAGGTGCTCATGGCAGGGGAGATGGCCCGTCATCGCCCTGCAGTCGGACAAACGGTGGTCATTGTCGGCGGCGGACTGGCAGGGTGTGAGGAAGGACTGCATTTGGCCCGGCAGGGCAAAGATGTCACTGTCCTGGAAATGAAGGACCGCCTGGCAATGGAAGGCACGTATCTATACTGGCGTGCCTTGATGGTGGAACTGGAAAAAGAAAAACGGTTAAAAACGGTTACGCATACCATTTGCAGGGAAATCAACGATGAAGGGGTGGTTGTTGAAACCGTGGATGGCAACAAAACCGAATTTAAAGCCGATACCATTATTATTGCTGCCGGTTTTGAGGCCAGAACAGAATTGGTGGATTCCCTGAGGGAGTGTGATTGCAAGTATACCGTGATCGGAGATTGTGTAAAACCGGCCACTGTCCTGGAATCCGTTCACGGCGGTCACTTTGCCGCACTGAACATTTAAGGGACTCGCAAACGCATCTCCCCCGATTGCCGGTGCATTGCCGGTAATCGGGATTGCCATGGATTAAGCACCCCTGCCATCGTATTTTGTTATGGCATTCACCGGACAGGTGTCATAACATGCCCCGCATTCCAGGCAATGTTTCGGATCAATTGCGTATCTGTCGCCGGGAGTGATGGCTTCTGTCGTACAGCGCTCCGCACATGCACCGCAGGAATTGCAGTCCGAATTTATGGCGTAACGGTTTGGGGGAGGGGCAATGCCGCCAAATCCAAATCGAAATCTTATGATTTTGTTCGGTTTATACAGGTGAAGCAATTCACCATGCCCTTTTGCAAAATAAAATAATTTGAACGCGTCAGGTGCTTTTGCATACAAGGCTTTTGTCCCGGGATTTACCGCGTAAAATTTGTTCATTATTTCGATGGAATGAGTTCTTGATACTTCTCCGGATAATTTAACCATCAGCCAGTCTTCGGTTGTGCCGGTCACCGCTGCATTTGGATTTTTCATTAATTCATCATAAACCGGTTTTCCCACAGCCGTACCAAAATATAGATGGCCATCGTCCAGCAGGTTTAAATCAAAGATTCTATTTGAAGGGGTTGTTTCGTTTATCCCTATTGTTGAAAACCCCACCCACCTGATGTTTCCAATAAGCTGGAACGCCTTTTGTTTAATGGCCTGGTTTCCGCTGTTCTCTGTCAAGCCCAATATGATTTTTTTTTTATCCACTGTTGATCCCTTTCTTTTTTTTCCGGCTAAATCAACCCTGTGACCGCTTGTTTGAGGAATAAAATTGCTGTATTGTTAATCAAAAATACGCTGTCGGTCTTTTTATGGCTGAACATGTTCAATGTGTCAATTTTTTTTTGATTATTCATCTCAACCGGAGGAAACGAAATGGCAAAAAAAATAAATTCTGTGGTCTTTGAAGGGACGTTCAGGGTCTGCCCGGCATGCGGTTACACGGACGGATTTCATACCATGCTGAAACAGGTCGGTGAGACGGTGAAATGGCTGTTTATCTGTCCTTCCTGTCATGAGATATTTGACATCGGATATACGGTAAACAATTTGATTGAAACAGAAAGCACGGGAAGGGGGGCGCCAGGACCAATGGCAGGCCCTCCATGATTTTCAGCTGAGCGGGATGGCGGATACGAACAGACGCTGCATCATCAAAATTGATCCGCATAGGTTTTAATGTCTCCATTCTGGTCAAGAAACCGGTAAAGGGTTGCCCTTCCAACACCCAGCACCCGGGCCGCCTTGGATTTGTTGCCGCCGGTTTTTTTAATGGCTGCCTTAACCGATTCAATATTCAGTTTGCCTTTGACCGGGAGGGGTTCCGAGGGTATCGGCCTGTCTGATGGCCTCATGGGAACCGATGCGTCCCGGGTGATTTCCCGGGGAAGATCTGATGGCAGAATTTTATTGTCTCTTGAGCGCACCACGGAAAACTGGATGATATTTTTTAATTCCCGAACATTTCCCGGCCAATGATAATCCAGCATCACGGCCAGGGCCTCACTGGTAAGCTCGGGCACCGGATTGTTGCTTTCCTGTTCCGCTTCCTTTAGAAAATGGGCAGCCAGCAGGGGAATGTCGTTTTTTCGCTGCCTTAAGGGCGGCAGATGGATGGGGATGACATTCAACCGGTAATAAAGGTCTTCCCTGAATGTGCCCGCCTTGACTTCATCTTTGAGATTTTTATTGGAGGCACTGATAATCCTGACATCCACAGATATCTTTTTTTCGCCGCCCACTTTTTCAAAAGTGCCTTCCTGTAAAAATCTTAACAGCTTTACCTGGGTTTTTAAAGGCAGGTCCGCCACTTCATCCAGAAACAGAGTGCCTTTATGGGCGAGCTCAAATCGTCCTTTTCTCTCTTTTATGGCCCCGGTAAAGGCCCCTTTGACATGTCCGAACAATTCACTTTCCACAATGCCTTCAGGGATGGCACCGCAATTTACCGGGACAAACGCACCGTTGCCATAGGAACTGATGTCATGAATAGCGCAGGCGACCCGCTCCTTCCCTGTTCCGGTATCACCTGAAACATGCACCGGGTAATTATAAAGGGCCACATCCCGGATCTGCCGGAAAATATCCTGCATGGCTTTATCTTTACCAATGATGCCGGCAAAACTTGAAATTTTTTCAGCTTTTAACGACAGGTTAAACGATTCAGTGACATCTTTGAAAGATGCCAATACGCCCTTGAATACAAAATCCTGACCAATGATGGCCGAGACGGTCATCTCGAGTTGACGGGTGGAACCGTCTTTTGTAATAATGTTTAACGGATATTCCTTAGTGCCGAAAGGAAATTCGGGCGGGCCATCGCAAAAAGAACATTTTTCCCCGCAAAAAGGGGCTTGAAATACCATATGGCAGTCTTTTCCAAGAACCTCTTCTTTTAAATATCCGGTAATTCTTTCTGCTTCTTTATTAAAAACCGTAATGATTCTATTCGGCGTATGGGCAATGATTCCCAGTTTCAGGTTGTCGAGAATAAGATTCAGGTTATCAGGGTCGAGCAGGGTATGTGTCAACTCAGTCATCGTGTCATTTCCCAAATAAAAAAATACAAAGCGTGATTTCAGATACTGACAAAGTAAATGACACATTTGTGTATCAGGTGCAATGTTTTTTTAATGGGGCCGTAAAATACTTATCCTGAGTCCCTTGAACTTTATTCCCAGGTAATACAGTCTTTGGGGCAATTTTTTACGGCTTCATGGATATCATCATCAGAGTAATCGTCAAGGGCAAGCACATCAACAAAGCCGGCATCATTGATCTCAAATGCATGGGGTGCCAGTTCCACACAGATTTCACAAAGAATACAACCGCTTAAATCAACAACAGGGGATTTTATGGAACATAGATCGTTTTTCATTCGAGGGCCTCCTTTCTTATTGAATGATCCCACCAGCCTTTTTGCCTATGGGCATGCGTTTCTTTCTGCGCAAGATCAAGAAGCCGGTAACCGGAATCCAGCAGAATGCCGTAAAGCACACCACATGAGGGGTCTTCCCGCTGCTCATACCCCGTCTGGGCAAGTTCGATCATTTGGTGGGCAAGGTCAATGGTTCGAACAAGATTAATATCACATTTTTTTTTCATCATGGCCTCACCATTTTTAATGTTCGGTTTACATGCATCCGGCTGATTCAGCTTTGAAGAGGATCTTTATTTGAACTGCCATATTATAAATCATGCAAATGCTCTGGGCCTTTCACACGTCAGGGACATATCTGAAATGCGGGTGGTTACAAAATTCCACCCTGTGAAGATGTCAATCCGGTTCGCATCTGTGACAATATTTTCAGGTACCAGACCGCAATCTAAACTATTGGCATTGAACAGTGCCCGGACGGCATATCCTCTTTTGATGGGATCAGGCGAATGCAAAAAGCCATAAAGCAGGCCTTTGCTTTTTTCATCCAGGTCCCCGGGTGCTGATTCGAGGTAGGTGCCAATACCCCATAAAACACCCCTTTGAAGCATCTCATGTTCAATATAATTACCATCCGGATCAAGGTATGAAAAAAGTATGGATTTGAATTCCAGGGCCAGTTCCGGGCTTTGGCAGAGAATTTCACCCATGGCTTCCGGAGAACCCCATCCAATGCCGCCGGATTCATCATTCAGGTTCCACATGATACGTCTCAGCACAATCCGTGCTTTTTCAATATGGGTTTTTCCCATGCGAGATCCAAGGTCGCCCATTGCGGCAATACTCCGGAATTTAACCCGTTCGTCTTTATGATAAAAGTGGGAAAAAAGATGCCCGACCAATTGCTCATTGGGAATTTGTCTTAACATCTCCAGGGCAGTCTCTCGATGGGCACCCAGAAGAATTTTTTCCACTCGTTGTTTTGTCTGTCTTCCATATGGTTTTGTCATGTTACAATCCCTTTTTCATTTAAGGGTAAGAAGTTACTTATTGATATAAGCATATAGTATGCCAGTTGTGGTAATGCCCTTTTTGAGAGCCGGGACAAGGGGCGGCCGGGGAAATCATTGGCGGGTCTGTCTCATGAAATGGGACAATTTTGTATCTAGTACCACAACCAAAATTATTGTATCCGATTTTGGACACAGCTAGGAATTATACACCAATTTTGTTTTTTCTGCCGCACAGCGGCTTCGCCCAACAAAGGGGTACCTAAATCTCATTCGGCCATGAGCCGGAGAATATAGACAGCCTCTTCCAATCCTATTTTTTCATCACCATTAACATCAGCTGCCCTCGTTATTTCCATGTTCAGATTATTGAACCTGGCGACTGACTGAAGTGTGAGAATGAGATCCGACAGGTTTAAATCTCCGTCACCGTTTACATCACCCCCTCCTGTGATTGGGTTACTTAGACGAAAATTGGCGGTAAGATTTCTATTGGCGGTTATGACAAATAAATAGCAGGGGGCCTGGCTTACCTCATGGTCATCTTCTGTCCAGTTTACAAAGGTGTAGCCCTCATTTGGTGATGCTTCCACTTTCACTGTGACCCCTGCATCATAGATACTGGCACCGTTTATTGATCCGCCGGCAGAAGGCCTGGCTTGCAGCGTCACCGTATATATGGCGGGCGGCAGTGAATTGATGTTTACGGTGACGCTTTGAGAACTGCACTGTTTATAGCTGTTACAGGCGGTCAGTGTAATTTTATGCTCTCCTTCACCCAGGACATCCGTATACACTGCAGGACCAAAGCCTATCGCCGAATCAACCCGGTCGGAAGTCCAGACAAGCTGGTTATCATCAAAAATCTGGCCTTCCTGCGGATCATATGCTGATCCTTGCAATACCACGCCGCCTAGTGCAGTTGAAAAACTTGAACCCGATTCCGGTGCCTCAATATAAACTTCCGGCCCTTTTGTTGGTACCCGGAAGACACTGCTGACCATCGGCAAACTGGTGTTAAACCCGTCACTGGCGGTAACCCTGATCCGGGCCGTTTCACCGCCTGGCAACAGGTCGAAGTCCTGGGTCCATTGCCGGCCCCTTAGATCTGAAGCAAGTAATACCCAGTCCAAACCGTTAGGAGTGTATTCAATGGTGTAAAACAGACCATCTCCATCTTCATCTGATCCCTCCCAGGTGATGGTTTGAATGCCTTCCAGACTCTGGTCTGAGGTGAGCGTCAGGCTGGTATTATCAACAGTGGGGGCATTGGTACTGACCGCATATTCAGCAAGGGTGGTATTGTTTTGATCCAGGATTATAAACCTGGCGGTTCCTTCAGGGAAAGGAACCCTCACATTCCTAAGAGGGGCCGGGTCCAGTAGCCGCGGCGGATTGGAATGGACAAATGACGCAGGCGTAAACCCGTTGCTGGCTAATATTTCACCCGCTGCATTCAGAGCCTGGATCGTGTAACTGCCGGATTGCATTACAAATGCTTCAGTTGTCATATAGCTGGGCCAGGGGAGCGTGATTTTTACCTCATCATTACTGCTGACCCAGCCATACGCCTCTATCACACGGATTCCCCCGGTTAGGTCCTGTGATACCCGGCTCGGTAAAACTGATGCCGGTGAACTTAAGGAACTCAAAGAGCGGAGCAAATGCTGCCAAATACTTGGGGTAATCCAGTTTTTGGCTTGAGCAGCATTTCTGCCCATGAAACCAAGGGAGTCTGTCAGCAGGCCTCGACCACCGGTATCATAAGGATATAAATTTTTTGAGATCAGAACGCCTTCTGCCCCCGGATAGGGTAACACATTAGGGTCAGTGGCGGTCACGGTTTTCTCGGCATCATCCCAATCCGTACCCTGATACCCCAGGGGCGGTACATTTAGGCTCAGGTGATAGGCTCCCCCCAGATATTCATCGCCGATTTCATAGGTATGGGCGACCTCATGGGCAACGGTTGCCTGCATATCCTGATCGGAATTGACCACGATACTTACTGGAGCACCAAAGGTATAGCCCTGCATAATATCCCCATCTGGAAGCGGAATCCCTTTTTCAATAAAGCCGATGATCTGGTCATAAGGCCCATTGATCCTCTGCATGAAAGCCAGTGTTTTCCAGAGTCTATACTGGCCATCGTCGGTGGTAATGTCATAACTGGTGGCATCAAAAAGACTGCACTGCCGATAGGTGAAATCATTTGCGGCAACAGGATAAACCCGTCGCATGAAGGTTCCCCCATCTTTCCACTGGTTCCCGGGTGTTTCAATTGTTCCCTCATAGTTGACCTTTACCGGTACGGCCAAAACCTTAAGTTTGCGTTGTTTCTGGAATTTTATATTTTCCAGAGCCAAATCCTCTTCGGAATCACCCAGAGTGGCTACAAACTTATAGGTTCCTGCCTGCCAGTTTCCACAGCTGGAGGGGCTGGGCGGAATGAAAATCAAGGCATTGTTTGAAATGTCTTTTTTAAAACTGGTTAAGGTGGCAATTTTGTTGCCGTCCCGGTAAACTTCGACTTTTGCATCAGACTGTTCTTCAGCCTTGACATCATCCGGCAGAAAAACCTGGATCACTGTATCTTTGCCTGCCGCAAAATCAGTGGCGGGTTCATAATCAGAATCGTCCCGATACGCATAACGTCCCAGGACCTGGTTGGGCTGTATCTCCCTGGCCACTACCGGCCGGTTTATTTCAATAATGATTTCGATGGAGGAATTACCCTCATCATCCTCAAAAATATGCTTAACCGTTGTCTGCCCCCGGTATTCCCCAGCGGTAAAATTTAGATCACCCTCTGCGATAGTCCCTTCAGGGGTGTTATACATTTTGTCATACCAGGCCTGTTCTGCCTGTCCTGGCGCATTGTGTCCGGCATGGTCTCCCAGCTGCTCAGAATCAGAATGGCTGCCGTCCCAATTCTCCCAATGTCGCTCGCTGGTACCGGTGGTTTCAAAATAGTCATCCGCAGTATCATGTGTGATAAAAAAGAAGGGTTCCAGGGATATCCGGTAACGGGGCAGGTCGTTCGCCGATTCCGGAGGAAGGATAACCAGCCAGCCAACAGGGTTGTCACCGGCACCTTCATGCTCCTCCCCGGGCCAGCGATAGGACCAGGTTTCTACTGTAGTGCTCTCAAAATCTCTGGTTACATAACCTTCTTCCGGGGTCCATTTTTCCAGTTCATTCAGATACCAGATATCGTAGGTTCCGCCCCCGCTGCAACTCCTGCCATATCCATTGTCCGTCGTCGATTGATAATAAGGGTAGCCTTCATAGGATGTTCCGGTTTTGGTCAAAGTGGCGGTACCACTCAGATTCAATGTAAAGGTATCGTTGCCGTTATAGCGGGCATAAACCGTTCCATCATCGCGGGCACTCTCGTTCGACCAGGATCGATTGGCCTTGGCTTTGATCTGCCAGTTGATTTTGATCTCTTCAAGTGTTTCACTGTCTGCAGCCCAAAGGATTGATGACGGACAGACCACCCCGCAAATTAAGAAAACCAGAGTGAACAGAAGTGTCAAAATGGATTTTAGACCGGCATTCATGTCATACCCTCTCTCTAAAGACTTTGTTTTGTCTGCTGCTGTATCAAGGTGGCAAAGTTAAGACAAGAAAAAAATCAAGTTCTTGAAAAGAGGAGGGGGTCTAATTTGGACCACCTGAATATATATTGAGTTCAGTATAAATGTATCTAACTGATACTATTGTAAATAGTGTCGCTTAATGGTTTTAAAATAAGTAAGTGGGCGAAGTTAAAACCAACCCCGAATGTTGTGAATTTATGCTCCAAATCAATCAAAAAATGAATTTTTAAATAACACAGCAGCAAAGGTTTTTAAATGGACATACACTGGAAGACCTTTGACTGTATAGAACAACCGGGTGATGGAATTAAAGGTTGTGGTACTAGATACAAAGCGGATATATAAATACCCGAAGGTATCGTTTTGATAAAATAGTCGCTTTTTGGCTTAGAAAACTGTACAAAAGAGACAGCGTAGTAATGAACTCAGATTTATATGAACAACTCCGTAATGGACGGAGTCAAGCCTTTTTTATGGTGGTTTTATACTATTTCATGACCAGACGGGTAAAAAGCGCCATAAAGAAAGCCTGATTCCAAGTATAAAGTTGAGTAATGAAAATTAAATCAGGTCTAAAACATGGAAAAATATCTTACCCCTACTGACTATATTGATAGTGATCACCCGGCAGTGATTGCCTTTGCCCGGCAGAATTGTGAATCCGCTGAACCCCAGATTGAAAAGGCGGTTCATCTTTATTATGCCGTCCGGGACGGCATCCGATACAATCCCTACAGCCTCGATCCTTCAAAAGCGGCCATGAAGGCAAGTGCAATCCTGAATAAAGGCAATGGCTATTGCGTGGCCAAGGCAGTCGTTCTGGCCGCCTGTGCCAGAAGTCAGCAAATCCCCGCAAGACTCGGATTTGCAGATGTTAAAAATCATCTGAACACCAAACGGTTAAAGAAATTGATGGGAACGGATATTTTCGTTTACCACGGATATACAGAGTTGTTTTTAAATAATACCTGGGTGAAGGCAACCCCTGCATTTAACTTGGAACTTTGCCAGAATTTTAATGTAAGGCCCCTGGAGTTTGATGGAACAAAGGATTCCATCTTCCATCCGTTTGATAAATCAGGGAATCTGCACATGGAATATGTGAAGGAACACGGCACATTTTCAGACCTTCCCTGGGATCGCATTCTTGCCGAATCAATGGCGTGCTATCCATTGTATTTTGAAGATCTTGAAAGACGTTCCAAAGACTTTTCAGCAGAAGCGTTGGAAGAGAATTAATCCTATTTTATTTGCGGTCCTTAGTTTTGTCTGAATGCCGCAGATACCTCCCGGGTCAATTTTAATACGGTTTTGGCTGCATCAAGATCCAGGGAACCGGTACCGCAGCTGGGGGTAATAAAAGCCTGGGACAGGATGGTCTTTTTATCGATGCCGGTTTTATTGGATACCGCATCCATCTGGTCATGGAGCCGTTTAACCAGCCCCTGGGTTGTTTGTGCGGCAATGACCTCTGCGCTGTCCGTGGGAACAATTCCCCAGGCAAGTAGTTTCCCGAGATCTAAGTAGGCCTTAATCATTTCAGGGTAAAGGATAAATTTATCAAAAAAGGAATAGGCATCAAAGCTGATAATATCTATATTTGATCCTAAAAGCAGATCCCATTCTGTGTTGGCACAGACATGGACGCCGGCCAGACCGTTTTCAGCATGGATTTCCTGGACAATTTCTTCAATGCTCTGGGTCACATCCTCTTTGGTAATGGTAATATAGGCGGAGGTTCCAAACCCGGCCAATGCCGGTTCATCAATGAAAATAATGGGAACCACCCCTCTTTTTGAAAACTCCCTGGCCTGCCATCGGGCATTCATGGCCAGTTTTTTTATGGCGGCATCCTTTAGCTGGGCATTGTAAAAAATATCTCTGCCCTGTTCATCCTTTACTGCGGTTCCAAACGTGATGGGACCTGTCACCTGGCCTTTCAGGGCAACAAACGGTGTTTCTTTCTCATCCACCTGTTTTAAAAATTCAAAAAACCCTTTCCCTCGTGTGCCTGAAAGGGCAAACCGTGAGCCACCTAAATCTGCTCCGGATTCGGATACTGATAAGTAGTCTTCAAAATAAGCAATAAATTCTTCGTCAAATTCAGGCGTTGAGGTATCCAGAACGCTTTTTTCATTTCCTTCGATAAACCCGGGAAGACCGGCGAGAAACTGATGAATCATCCCTTCTTCCCTGTAAATCGGCAGTTGTATCCATAGCGGGATGTCAGGGGTGTGGTCAAGCACCAGTTGTGTTGCTTCTTCATGGTTGTCCATGGGGAGGCTTCCGATTAACAATGGCAATCCATTGGCCTTAAAATTTTCCATCTTTCTCTTTTCCATCCAAGTTAAGTTAAAAATCGGTATTTCCATATACGAAATGGATCAAGTATAGCATTTTTGTCACTGAATGAGAATAGGGGACCCGGAACAAAAAAAGCACCCGGGTGGCTGTTAAAACAGCCACCCGGGTGTAAAAATGCATCGTTTAAATCCGCAGGGGTCTTAACTGGGGAACATGGTGTCATCCATATCCACGGCAACGCTGCTGGTATTCATCAGGGCATTAAATCTGCCCAGGGTTATGGGCAGTTGGGTATCCACATAAAACTGAAGGGATTTGATGATGCCCGCATAAAAAGAGTTGTCTTTCTTTTTAGCCGTTTCAAGTTTTTCAGTGGCAATAGTGGCTCTCCAGAGCAGCATCCATGCCATGGTGACATCCCCTGTGGCATCCTGGAAAGGATGGGCATTGGCAAAGGCATTCAAGGCTTTCGCAGACATGGCTGTCTGACCCATGTGAACGGCAACTTCTGCCAGTTTGTTCATGGCTTCTTCTACTTTGGCCGCCTGCTTTTCAAGCCCGGACAAGGCTTTTGCAGCAGCGATAGTCTTTTGCATTTCAACAAACAGATCCATGATGGGCTTGCCTTTGTTAAGACCGAGTTTTCTTCCCAGGAGATCCATGGCCTGGATACCATTGGTGCCTTCATAAATCAGTGTAATTCTGCAATCTCTTAAGAGCTGCGCCATGGGATACTCTTCAATAAACCCGTATCCGCCGTATACCTGCATGCCCTGGCTGCAGACCTCAAAAGATCGGTCGGTGACATATCCTTTGGCAATGGGGGTCAAGACTTCAACAAAGCCCTGATATTTGTCTTTTTCTTTCTGGGTCGGCGCATGGCGGGCCATATCAGAACAATACTGAACAAAATAAAGAAGCGACCGCATGCCTTCTACATAGACCTTCATCATCATCAACTGCCGCCTGACATCCGGGTGTCGCATGATGGAGACGGATTTGGCTTCCGGGTTCATGAATTCAAGGATGTCTTTGCCCTGGATCCTGTTTCTGGCATAATCCAGGGCATACATATAGGCTGTTGTGGCGCAGGCGAAGCCCTGGAATCCCACCAGACATCTTGCTTCGTTCATCATCAGGAACATGGCTTTCATGCCTTTGTTTTCTTCACCAAGGAGCGTGCCAATGCAATGGCCCTTGGAACCCAGGGAGAGGGAACAGGTACTGTTGCCATGGATACCCAGCTTATGTTCTATGCCCGTACAGATGACATCGTTGAATTCACCCAGGGTTCCGTCCGGGTTTACCCGGTATTTTGGAACAAGAAACAGGGAAATCCCCTTGGTGCCTTCCGGCGCGCCTTCTATCCGTGCCAGAACCGGATGGATGATGTTTTCAGCCAGGTCATGCTCTCCGCCGGAAATGAATATTTTTTCACCAATGATGGAAAAGGTACCGTCATCATTTCTGACGGCTTTGGTGGTCAGCGCCCCCACATCAGATCCTGCACCGGGCTCGGTGAGGAGCATGGTGCCGGTCCATTTGCCGGTGAACATGTTTTTAAGATAGATGTCTTTTTGTTCCTGGGTACCGAAGCTTTCTACCAGGTGACCAGCGCCCTGGGTGAGGCCGGGGTACATCATAAAGGGGAAGTTTGCACCATTGAAATATTCAGCTGCAGCAGCAGCAACGGTTCTTGGCATCCCCTGGCCGCCCCATTCCGGATCTTCGGTAACCGCAAGCCACTCTCCCTCATTAAATATTTTATACAGCCGTTTGAATGACTCCGGGGTGGTGACCTTACCGTTCTTAAGTTTGCATCCCTGTTCATCCCCTTCTTTGTTGGCGGGCAGCAATTCTTTGACGGCAAAGTTTTTGGCTTCTGAAATCACAAGGTTGATGGTTTTTTTATTAAAATCAGCAAAATCATCATGAAGCCGGGAAAGTTTTTCTGCTCCAAGCTGTTCATGGACAACGAACTCAATATCCCTTCGATCGGAAATAACTTGTGTCATTTTTAGATATCCTCCTGCTAGTTATGGTGCAAAATTTATGTATGTTTAAAATTTGGGTTGTCAGATAATGAATTGATGCTCATTGATATATCCCCCATAATATTTCTTCCAAAATGAGTTTGATTATGGTTTTTAATAATAATATTGAACAATGAAAATAGAAAGTTATATAAAATATGATGTGGCATAAATCAAAAAATATCTCCTGTATTGCTCTGTTTTTCAAAAATGAATACTAATTCATTACATGAAACTTTTAATGTGTCAATGATTATTTTACAAATTCAGGACAATTCTATATAATCCCGGCATGAAAAAAATATTAATCAGTGCCTGTCTGGCAGGGGATCGGGTCAGGTATGATGGGAAGCAGGTGCCGTTAACTCACCCCTTGTTGAACAAATGGCATCAAAAAGGAATGCTGGTCACAATCTGCCCTGAAGTTTCAGGTGGATTGAGCATCCCAAGACCCCCGGCGCAAATTGTTAACGGGAACGGCCTGGATGTCTTGGAAGGCCGGTCCCGGGTTCTGGATATTGCGGGCCGGGATGTAACGGGTCCCTTTATCCGAGGGGCTGAATATGCATTCACTATTGCCCGGAAAAATAAGATTAACATTGCCATATTAAAAGAAAAAAGTCCTTCCTGCGGTGTCCGCCAGATTTATGATGGTCGGTTTGCCGCCCGTCTCATACCCGGATTTGGCGTTACCGCTGCCCTGTTGAAACAAAACGGCATCCAGGTTTTTTCAGAAAATGAACTGGATCGGGTAAAGGCTTTTTGGGAAGATGATTACCTTAGCCTGAGATGCTGATCTTAAAAAAAGTGCTCAAAGCCCCTGTGATTGCCCTGGAATAATATACATTTTTTATTGACAAAAAGACCAGTTTGATTTAAAAAGACAGACATATGGACATATTTCTTTTTAAGAAACAGGATAAAGCAAAAGGCAGGACGAGTTAAAAATAAGAAAGAGGGCCTTATTTTTCAGTAGATAGAGATTTTCCTTAATTGACAGTGGTTAAACTTTCTTGCAGCCGTTCTATCCTTTTTGGGAGGTTTGATTTGAAAGGCCGCTTTGGATGGATCGGAATTCACTTATGGTCAAAGAAAAAATCGTGGGAACATTCTGTATCCCTCTGCACTACTTTAAATTTATCATACCTGCGGGAGCTTTTCTTTTAATCCTTGACGAAAAATTTGTTTTATCCGAAAAGAGGAGTAAAATTTTTGTTTAGAAAACCATATTCAAATCCGGGGTCTAACGGATAAAAGTGGATGAGATATTATGAGGAATGAATCGGTTATGATTCGATATGGTTACGAACAGACGATTGGTGTTCGCTTTGCGTTATTTATATGCGGGGAATTTGCGCCCGGTGCATGGCCTTGGGCTACTCAATTGGATCCGTGGCTTCCTGCAAAGATATTTTAATAAATCGTTAAAAATTATCAGTAATAGTTTTTACATGTATTTTGAGAAGGATTTGTATTTATGGAGAAAAAAATTTCAGATCATATATTTGAGCCCGTCGAAACAAAACAAGCCTATAAAGAGGTATCTGAAAAGATCAAGACCGCCATTTTCAATGGGACATTAAAGCCCGAAGACAGGCTTCCTTCAGAAATAGCCCTGGCCAAGCAATTTCAAGTTAGCCGCCAGACGGTACGAGAGGCACTCCGGTTGCTGGAAATGTCAGGTTTTATAACTATCCGCAGAGGCAGTGCTGGTGGTCCGATTATTGAAAAAACGGTCTTGCATGCTGTCAGTAATGCTTTGTTAAATGCTCTACAGATGCAGAATGTCACTTTGAATGACATTACTGTTGCAAGAATTGAGACTGAAAAAAGTGTCCTACGGTATGCGATCAAAAATGCTGATCAAGCGGATATCAATGCCCTTTCGGAAAACATTTCTACAGCAAAACGAAAGGTGGAACAAGGGATTACGGTCTTCCCCGATAATGTTGAGTTCCATATATTGTTGGCCAGAGCCTCGAAAAATCCTGTTTTTATTGTTGTGGTTGAATCTATTTTAGCACTTGGAGCTGAATATATAAGTCGGTTCGGACTCAATTTTGAAGCTTCCAAGAAGACCCTTGCAGAACATGAAAAGATTCTGAAAGCGGTGATTGAACGAAATACAGAAGAAGCGATCCGTTTGATTAAAGATCATTTACTCAGAATTGGACATCGGAATAAATCGACCACCGAATAACGCGTCTATGACATTCTTATCTCTTCAGCAAAACTGATACACCTGGGGTGATGAAAATTAATGTAGAATAGCCGATCTTATCAACAGCACTTCCATAACCGATTATATAAATGTTGATGATACCGGGGCACCTCACAATGGAAAGAATGGATACTGCACTCATATTGGCAATCAATATTTTGCATAATTTGAAAGCTCTGGCAGTAAAAGTTGGATAAATTTTTTAAAGCGTCTGCGCATAGAATTATGATGACTTCATCATTAATGTTGATGCAGGCCAAGTCAATATTTTTTTACACGGGCTTTGTTGGGTGCATGCAAAAAGAACCGTTCATAAACTGATCGGGTTTACAGAAAAGCACACCAAATTATTGGAAAACACAAACAGGGAAAAAATGCCGAGACAGCTTTACGAGCTTAAAAAAGAGCTGTAAAAAATTATAAACATCCTTTTGGGTGGGAATATCTGAACGATCGAATATGTCAAAAAAAATAAAATTCCTCCCTTATATGAAGTGATGGCATCTGAAATAAATAAAGCCGTCACATAGGTATATCCGTCTTACCCCTTAATTTTTGAGATCTTACAAAAAGTTTATACGTATAAAACCTAACAGTTCTCCATCTAAAAAAGCGTTACAAGCTCGAACAAAAACTTTCCAGCCCCGCTTTGGCAGTTTGGAAAAACATTCTTTTATAAACTCAACACTGCCATTATTAGAATATGCACTTCCTGTAGGGAACCAATTATGGAGGCATTCTCGGATTTTGGCGACAAAGCATAGAAGTAGGGAGGGGTAGCTTCGTTGCCTTTTTTTTAGTTGTACCCCTTAGCTGTTCTGGGGATAGGCTGCTCCGGTCTGCATTATTGATAACCTCCAATCTTGCCCGTCTTCGGGGAAGTGGTAAACTCATCTTTATGGTTTGATGTCGTAACTAACTAATATTTAATGTAAATATTTTTTTTCCAGATGACTTCTAAGCAAACAACATTAAATGTGCAATTATATCCATTTTTCTGTTGACAACCGGATAGAATTCAATTTAATCTGTCAGACAGATATACAATCTGACACATGGACATAAGCATTTTTCCTCTCCGGTTGAACGGGGGGTAAAAATAAAAAGAATGAGGGTCATTTTGTTTCGAAATTTAAAAGCGGAGAGAATTTAAAATGCATTGGGGAATGGTAATAGACTTAAAGTCATGTATCGGATGTAATTCGTGCGTTCTTGCCTGCAAGGCTGGAAATGGAACACCTAAGGGTATTTTCTGGAATAAAATTCTTGAAAGGGAAACAGGAAAATACCCAACAGCAATACGCCAATTCTGGTCTATGCGTTGCATGCAATGTGAAAATCCCGCTTGTATGGAGGCCTGTCCTACAGGGGCAACATATCAGCGTGAAGACGGAATCGTCGTGATTGATGCGGAAAAATGTGTGGGATGTAAAGCTTGCATGCTTGCATGCCCCTATGATGCCCGCTCAATTTGGGAGGAAAGAATCCCTTATTTCAAAGAAGGTGAAACGCCCTATGAAAAGGTGGTCTACAAAGAGCATGTGGTAGGGGTGGTACAGAAATGTGATTTTTGTTCCGATAGACTCGATCGGCAACTCGAGCCGCGTTGTGTTGAGACTTGCCCTACTGGAACTCTGATTTTTGGAGATCTTGATGACCCCATGAGCGATGTGTCAAAAGCGCTGGGCCATAGACGTCTCGCGTTCCGGCTGCATGAAGAGCTGGGAACATCCCCATCAATTTATTACCTCGGATATTAGTTTAAGGAGAAATATATGAAAACCAAGGAGTTCATCATAGGTACAAGATCCCAGCAAGAGTGGGGCTGGTTATTGATTCTTGATCTGTTTTTCAATGGAACCGGTGCTGGCTTGTTCCTGATAGCCCTGATGCTGGGGTCTTTGAAACATATGCTGGCAGGTGTGGCATTAGTTTTTCTGGCGACCATATTTCTATTCATTGAGCTTTCCAAACCGGCAAATGTCTGGCGAATTGTTTTAAAACCTGGAAGGTCATGGATATCAAGAGGTGCCATTGGCATTTTTATTTTCTTTGCTGCAAGCTTCCTTTACATGGCAGTTTTATCAATGCAGGGCAATGGGTCGGCAATTGATGGAACAATAACATTTGGTTCTAACCATGCGTGGCAGATGTTCATGGGTGTAATTGCGGGATGCGCTGCCGTATATGTAGCCGTTTATCATGGGTTTTTACTGGCCAGCATGAAGTCTGTACCCCTCTGGAGCAATAGGGTTCTTCCCGCCCTTTTCCTGGTGTATTCCCTTTTGGGTGGATTGGGTGTTTTGATGGTGTTTCCTTTTGCATTGGAACAGCAGGCACTGCTTTTTTCATTTTTCGCCAAAATATGGGTTGGTATAATGGTGTTTGGTTTGCTGATGATGCTTAGTTTTAGTTCAATAAAAACAATTACAGGGAAAGTGGGATCTCTTGATTCAGCACCAAAAAATTCTCTGCCGGTCGGTCATATCGCGCTTATACTGGCTACATCCATTTTTATCCCAATAATCAGTATGCTTTACTTCCAACAGGTGGGGGGATATTTGATTTTATTTCCGCTATCCGGATTGTCGCTCCTCTTTGGGGCTTTTTTGCTCAGATACAGCATTATTAAACTTGCTGTGCAAAGGTCTGCTGTTTAATTGGAAATAACATTCAATAAGGTTAAGGATTTAATAATACGATGAAAGATATGAATAAGAAAGAGGACGTTTGGATTCACACTTCTTGCGATCAATGCCTTGGAGAGTGCGGGATTATGGTACGCCGCGTTGACGGTATTGTCAGGGAGATAAAGGGCGACCCAGAATGTCCCAACAGTAATGGTAAAATATGCGGCAAAGGTCAATCAGCAATTATGCGTCTCTATGATCCAAATCGGGTTTTACAGCCGATGAAGCGCACCAATCCAAAGAAAGGGCTTGGAATTGATCCTGGCTGGGAAGTTATATCATGGGAGGAAGCCCTGGAAACGCTGACAAAAAAACTGGTTGAAGTTAGAAAAAAAGATCCGAGGAAACTGGTCTTTTCAACTTTTGATACTTATGCTTTGTGTCACTGGCTTCCATCATGGACCCAGGCCTTTGGAACACCCAACATCTGGATCGTCTATTTTTGCGGGCAATATCTACATTCTTCCATGTATATCACAAATGGTACATTTCATTGTGATTTTGATGCCAAATACTGCAAGTATCTCCTTTTGGTCGGAAATCAATCCGGCTTTGGCGCAGGTCTTGGTCCGAATATAAGTGTTCAGGCTGTAGCCGAGGCTAGAAAAAAAGGAATGAAAGTCGTTGTGATTGACCCTGTCTGTAATCAGGCCGGTTCAAAAGCCGATGAATGGGTGCCGGTTCTACCGGGTACAGACGCGGCCCTTATGCTTTCCATGGCCAATGTCATGGTCAATGAGTTAAAGGTTTATGATATTGATTTTATGAAAAAATACACCAATGCGCCTTACCTTGTTCAAAAAGACGGGACCTACCTGAGAATGAACGAAAAACCCCTGATGTGGGATCCGGTGGACGTTATGGCAAAGCCTTATGATGCTGATTTCAAGGATTATGCTCTTGAGGGAACCTATGATGTAGATGGGGTTTCGACGACTACCGCATTTGATATTTTAAAAGCCCATTTGAAACAGTATACACCGGAAAGTGTTACAAAAATAACCACAGTCTCGCCCGCGACAATTCGCAGAATTACAAAAGAATTCAGCGAGGCTGCGAGTATTGGCACAACGATTACAATTGAAGGAGTAGCCTTTCCTTACCGGCCGGTGGCTGTCAATATCTACCGCGGTGCAGGGGCTCATAAACATGGCGTTGCAGTTGCGCTTGCGACTCAACTTTTGAACCAATTGGCCGGGGCACTCTATGTACCCGGAAGCCACAGGGGAATCAATCCGGTCGGTCCTCGTCCGAACAGGGACGCACCTCCTGGATTTGATATCATGCCGAATTGGGGATGGAACTTTGATAGCTATGAAGGATTGGTCAGTCCCACTCCAGGACTCCCCAGGGCCCCGAATTACTATCACTATGTGGCCAAACGTCCCGAGACGGTCATGCTCAGAGAACTTTTTCCCCTTTCGAGTACTAGGGCGGCTCACGCAGTATTAACCAGTGCAAATCCGGAAAAATATAAGCTCGACTATCAACCCGAAGTGTTGATAAATTGTCGGCGAAATCCATTTGCAGGAGGGTTTGATTACAAAGTGACAGCGGAGGCTTTTAAAGCTTATAAGTATATCGCTGTCTTTGCCACTCACTTTGATAAACTTTCTGATTTCGCGGATCTGTTATTGCCGGAAGCAGTGGGAATGGAAAAGCTTGAGGCCTTTCCCAATCTCCTCAATTGGGGGCACAACGGACAAAGCGCTCAATGGTACTGGGGGATCAAACAACCGGTTATCGATAAACCCATGGGAGAAGCACGTGACTGGAGAGATGTCATGATGGAGGTTGCCGACCGAATGGGAATTTTGGAATATGTATATGATAAATTCAACACATCTAACTCTATTTCACACCATTTTTCAGACCGCTATAAGCTGGATGTGAAAAAAAAGTACACCCCTGAAGAGCTTTGCGACAGGCGTTTTAAAAGTCAGTTCGGTGAAGAAAAAGGATTGGAATGGTTTAAAAAGAACGGTTATTTAAAATGGACAAGAAATATAGATGAACAATTCCCGCTACCATGGCTGAAGGTACGATTTCCCATCTATCACGAACTTTATGTAAGAGCCGGCCGGGATATGGAAAAACTGGTCAAAGAAATAGACCTTAAAGACTGGGATCTTGAAGATTATGTACCGCTTCCCACATGGAAACCTTGTGATTCCTATGATCGCAGGGGAACCCATGACCTCATTGCCATAAATTTCAGGGTTCCCACCCATGCCCAGTCTCATACTGCCAATAATGCCTGGCTAAATGAAGTTGCTGAACTCAACCCCTATACACAAAAGATAATGATTTCCCCCGAAGCCGCAGCCAACAATGGCATTGAAGATGGGGACACGATATGGGTTGAATCCAAAGTGGATCGCGCCCAGGGGATTGTCAAGGTTACCGAATGCATCCATCCGGAAGTGGTGGGCATATCCAGCCATTTCGGGACGATTGCCAAAGGCAAACCCATCGCGTATGGGAAAGGCGTTCAGTTCAACCGGCTTTTGCCCGGCGATATGGACCCGGTCAGTACCGGGGTTGACGCGTGTGTCAGGGTCAAAATTTATAAAGCTGGCTGAAACAATTCCTTAACCTGATGATTATGGACGGAAGTGATATTTTTTAAGCACCATCCAGAAAGGAGAACGATATGGAGCATCATATCAGCAAAGTTAGAGACTGTGTAAATTTTGCAAAAGAGACTGGAAAATTTATCAACATCAGCAAGGCTGTAGATCCGCATCTTGAAATGGCTTCAATTATCAAGGCGTTTGACGGCGGCCCACAGATAACATTTGACAATATTAAAGGGTATCCCGGTTCAAAGGTTCTGGCCAACCTCATGGGTAACCGGGATATGATAGCCGGATATTTCAACACGACAAAGGAAAAACTTTCAGAGCGGTTGATCCGCTGCATGCTGGATCCCATCAACCCTGTCGTTGAAAAAAATCCTCCCTGTCAGGGAAATGTCATTGATAAGGATATTGATGTACTCGGGACCCTGCCGGTTCTCACCCATACTTCAATTGATCTGGGTCCGGTTATTACAAGCGGTATCATAATGGTGAAATATCCTGAGGAGATGGCCAAAGAGGCGTTTGCCTTCAACCTTTCCTATCATCGCCTCAATCCCAGCAGAGGGCCAGACTGGCTCACGCTTGCCTCTTTGTACAACCGGCATTTTCTGGATGTGCTTCATTATCATAAAAAACGGGGGGAAGAATATCCCATCACCATAAATATCGGATTAGGACCCGGCCTCAACGTCATGGCTGCGGGCGGAACCTTGCCCCAGATAAGGACCCGGGGACTTGATGATCTAAGGGTTGCCGGCGGACTGCAGGGTGAAGCAGTAAGAATCTGCAAGGCCAGGACTGTGGATGCCTATTGTATCGCAGATGCCGAAATCGTACTCGAAGGAAAGATTCTTTACGGAGAACGTGTTTTCGAATATGACAAAGAAGCCCACACTTCGAAAAATCCACCCTATTATTTCCCGGAATTCATGGGTTATGAAGGTGTTGCAGAAAAAGCCTTCAAGTTCCAGGTCACAGGGATAACCTATAAGAATTCCCCATACTATTTGTCTCAAATGGGTGATTCCATAGAAAGTTCAAACCTGGGTGCCATTGTTTCCGAAGCCAGTATCTACAATGCCTGTAAGAACCATGCGCCAGACAGTTTTATAAACTGCCATATTCCTGATCCCATGAAAGGTATTCTGGGTGCGGTTATTCAATGCAAAACCAATCATATTATGGAAACCGGCATCTCCCAGGGATTGATTAATGCAGCATTTGGTGCGATCCGAAATTTGAAAATGGTCGTAGCCGTTGATGAAGACGTGAATATTTATGATCCTGAAGATGTCCTATGGGCCATAAATCTTCGTACAAAACCGGATCGCGATATCAATATCATCAAAAAGGCGGGGCTGGGAGAACTCTTCGAAACCAGATGGTCGGTCGATACAACGGTTCCGTTTACAAACAAATGGCGGGCCAGGAGACCCGTATATCAAAAAATTAACCTGGGGGATTTTGTTGAAAAAACAGATGTTGAAAAGGGATTATCCTTTTTAAGCGATTCAGCAAGACGTAATACGTTGGCAAATATTATTAAACCTTTAACTTGAATAAATCATTCAAGGACATGAAACATGAAACATGAAAATAATTTGTTAAACAACTTTTTTTATCCAAAAAGTGTGGCAATTGTCGGGGCTTCGGCAGACCCCAAAAAATCGGGAAATGCTCTTGTAAAAAATTACCTGGATTATGGTTTCAAAGGAGAGATTTATCCCATTAATCCCAAAGCCGATGAAATCCTGGGACTGAAGGCATATTCTTCAATCCGAACCGTACTTAGAGATATCGATCTGGTGGTTTTCGCGGTTCCTGCCAAGGTTGTCGTAAAGGTAATCGAAGATTGCGCTTCCAAGAACGTAAAGGCGGTTGTGGTTCATTCTTTCGGTTTTGCTGAAAGTGGTCCTGAAGGTAAGGGATACCAGGACAGGCTTGTCGCTGTTGCACGGGAATCTAACATTAAAGTGGTGGGACCAAACTGCCAGGGTGTGATGTGTGTGGATTCAAAACTGCCTTGGTCAAGGAGAAGCACCTTCCCGGAACAGGCAGGACACGTATCTGTTATTTCCCAGTCCGGTGGCGGTGGCGGATCATTTGTCAATCTGGCCGATGTCAGGGGCATAAAGTTCAGTAAGATAGTTACCATAGGCAATGAATGTGATGCCTCGGTCATGGATTTTATTCAATATTTTGGCGATGACCCGCAGACAAGAACACTATTTCTTTTTCTGGAAGGATTCAGGGACGGAGAAAGGATATTGGACGTTGTCAGACCTGCCTCTGTCAATATGCCCATTATCGCCTACAAGACAGGCCGCACAGCGGTTGGGGCAAAGGCTGCAGCCTCTCATACCGGATCTTTTGCCGGATCCATTGAGGTATATGACGGTGTATTCAAGCAGACCGGTATTATTCGCGCAGAAAGCCTTGATGATGGACTCGATTATCTCGTTGCCTTTGAGAATTTATGGTTTGGCGATAAGCAGATACAAGGATATCGAGTGGGAATCGTTAGTGGGCCCGGAGGACCGGGAGTGGCAGCAGCCGATGCCATGGTGGAATCAGGTCTGTCGGTCCCCCCGATTGCTGAGGCCAGCAAGCAGCGCTTAAAAGAGGCGATTCCAGGTGCCACCGCGGCAAATCCAATGGATATGGGAGATTTTTCCCTAGTTGGCAAGCTAAAGGAGGAAGGGCCTTATTCCAGCATGTCCAGAATCATGTCCGAAGACCAGAATATTGACATACTGGTCGTCATCGGTCCAGGGGAGTTCAACCCCGAGGGGTTCAGGGATGAACTTTATAATATCAAGCGGTTTTGTGAAAAACCCTTGATTGTAATCTGGCCATCGGCCGGGGGAAACGTTGAAACATGCAAAAAAGAACTCAGGGAAGCCGACTTTGCACTTTTTGACACCCAGGAGAGGGGTGCCAGGGCTCTTGGAGCAGTAAAAAGATATGATTCATTACGTTCCCGAATAAAAAGGGAGGTTGAAGGTGCCTGATATGGAAATGATAAATGCGCTTATGAATAAAGTTATAAAATCAGATAGAGAGATATTATATCCCTCGGAATCAGATGCCGTGCTTGACTATTACAAAATCCCGCAGCCCAAGTGGATGACAACGGGGAATAATGTTGAACAGGCCGTGCAGGCAGCTGAGCAGATCGGTTTTCCGATCGCCCTTAAACTGATTTCTCCTGATATACTGCACAAATCAGATGCGGGGTGTGTAAAGCTGGACCTGAATAATTCTCCGGAAGTTGAACACGCGTGTCATGACATTCTGGAAAAGGCTGCCCATGCCCATAAAACCCCCAGGATTGAAGGGTTTTTAATTCAAGAGATGGTTAAAGAAGGGCATGAGGTCATTATCGGGCTGGCCCAGGATGTCACTTTCGGTATGATAATTGTGTTTGGACTGGGGGGTATTTTTGTAGAAATTCTCAAAGATGTGGCCATCAGAAAAGTGCCGATTACACCTGCGGATGCAATGGACATGATCGAAGAGATCAAGGGTTATAAAATTTTGAAAGGCGCCCGGGGAAAAGTGGTTGCCAATATTGATCTGTTAAAAGATATGCTGTTGAAAGTTTCCCAAATGGGAATGGAACAAAAACAGATAACGGAGCTGGACTTTAATCCGGTTTTTGTGGATTCTCACCGGGCCCTTGTGGCTGATTCAAGAATCATTTTAAAGGGCTGATAATGTACCGAACAATAGAAATAAATCTTACAACGGGACGGGTTTCACGAGAAGATCTACCCGAGGATACCCGGAGGCAATACCTCGGTGGTGCAGGAATCGGTATCAAACTTTTATATGAAGCGGTTCCTCCCCATACAGTCTGGTCCGATGAAAACAACCTACTGATCTTCGCAACCGGCCCCCTAAATGGTACCAGTGTTCCGGGCTCTGGTACCATCTGCGCCATAACCAAAGGGTGCCTCACCAATGGCGGTGCATCGAGTCAGGCCAATGGATATTTTGGCGCTTATCTTCGTTCTTTAGGAATTGATGCCCTGATCATCCGGGGTATTGCAGAACAATGGAAATATCTTCATATTCGTGAAAATAAGATCGAAATCAAAGATGCCAGGCATCTGATCGGAAAAGATACGATTGATGTGGAAGTGCAGCTCAAAGAAGAATTGGGCAAAAAAGAAAAAGATGCCAGCGTTTACAGTATCGGCCCTGCCGGAGAAAACCTGGTCAGGTATGCCATGATTTCCGGAGACCGGGGACATGTTATCGCCCATAACGGTTTTGGAACTGTCATGGGTTCAAAACGGTTGAAATCAATTGTTGTGGACAGGGGTCATGAAAAACCCTTTGTCAATGATCCAAAAGGGTTGTCCGCATTATCCAAAGCAATGGGCGAACAGGCCAGAGCTCATCCGGTGTACGGACGAATCCATAAATACGGTACTTCTATGCTGTGGCCGATGTTGGCAAAGAACGGAATTCTGCCGGTAAAGAACTTAACTACAAATATTTTTCATGGCAGTGAGAAATTTTCAAGAGAATACTATGGCCCTAACTATGAGATGAAACGTATCGGTTGCTGGGCCTGTTCCCTTCATCATGTTCAGCATATGAAAATGAACCGGGGTTTAGAAGGGCAGCAGGACATGAAAGATCCTGAATATGAATGCAGTGCTGCCTGGAGTTCCCTCATCGGAAACGATGATTTTGAGTCCGCGGTTTTCTTAAGCGACCTTACTGACAGGCTTGGCATGGATGCCAACGAGGCTGGGTGGGTTATTTCCTTTGCCATTGAGTGCTATGAAAAAGGCATCCTGACAAAAAAAGACACGGACGGAATTGAGATGACCTGGGGCAATGTTGAATCCGTTGAAAATATGCTTCTTAAGATTGCCTGCCGTGACGGTTTCGGGGATCTTCTGGCCCAGGGTGTCAAGCAGGCGGCCGAGACAATCGGCGGGGAGGCATTGAATATCGGTGTTTATCTGGAAAGAGGACACAGCCCCCGTACCCATGATGCCAGAGCCAGGTGGGGTGATATACTGGACTATGCCACCGGAAGTATGGGGACCAGTGAAAGCAATAGTGTTGCAAGTGATGATCCATTTAACCCCGGAAATGTCGCCCAAAGCGTTGTCAGCGGTAAGATACGCGAATTTGTAGATTCCCTGGTTGTATGCAATATCGCCACCATGAGTTATATGGGAACGGAAATCGGCAACCTTATCAAGGCATTAAATTTAGTAACCGGTTGGGACTACACTGAGGATGAGGCCGTGGACATGTCCCTTCGGGTCATCAATCATTTCAGGGTGTTTAACCTGAGATGCGGGCATCGTCCGGATCAGGAAAGACCTTCGGTACGATACAGTTCCACTGCAGTTGACGGCCCTGCCAAAGGGAAAGGTATAGAACACGACTGGGATGAAATTTTGGAAAAGTATTACAGGCTGATGGGATGGGATCGTGTTTCAGGACGGCCTCTGCCTGAAACGCTTAAAAAATTTGGACTTGAATATTTAATTGCAGATATTTGGTGAAAATGGGGATCCATTTTAGCGAAAACCGAATCTTCTTATTTCGGGTAATAAAGGTGCAATTATATCCATTTTTTTGTTGACATGAAGATATAAATCATATTAATTTGTCTGACAAATGGACATATTAATTTTTTGCCTCGTTCTTCGAAACATCAGCTAAAGCAAAAGGCATGAGGATTTAAATGGAACTCAAAATGAAGTTAGAAATAGGGTTTGTCTATCAGCCCTTAGGTATAATAATCGCTCAGATATTGGGGTAAAATTTTAAACTTTCGGCATGGTGAGAAAGCTTTAGCCGGTTTACTTGAGAGGAGAAATGGCAATGTATGTAAAAATGGTTTTTCTAAAACTAAAAGAGAATAATATTATCAAATTCCAAGACACATATGTAAAGGAGGTCATACCTTTGGTTACTTCTCATAAGGGCAACAGGTTCACTCATTTACTCCTGGATAGAGATAATGACAATGAAGCGATTTCAATTACAGCCTGGGATAAAAAAAAAGATTTTGAGGCGTATTTAAATAGCGGTGATTTTAAGAAAACTTCAGATAAATATTCAAGCATGTATATAGAGCCTCCAATTGAAAAATCATACGAAGTGGTTGCAAGCTCTGATCCATTAATTATTCGAATATTTTGAGAATTTTTAAATTAAACTGTTCCATGAAAAAGACTAACAGTATCTAATACACAAAATAAAATATTTGTATATAAATTGGTGAAAAATAGACATGAGATATTAACAACATGAAAATCAAACGATTCGCCAGACAAAAAATTTTAAAGGAGAAAAAAAATGGCAGATGAAAAATTTGACGTGGTCGTGATTGGAGGAGGGTCAAAAGCATTGGTCACAGCCCTTTACCTGCAGGCCTATGGCGGGATGAATGTATGCTTATTTGAGAGGATGCATGAACTTGGTGGCGCGTGGTGTTCATTGGAAAGGCTTGCTCCTGGTTTTATCGGTGATACACATTCCAGCACCATGTCCGATTGGTATTTTTTGCCACTTTTGTATGATTTTCCTAAGTTTGAAGAATATGGTGGGAAATTCTTTGGATACAAAGCCGGGTTGTCTCAGGTTACAAAGGGGAAAGAGGAGGATTCATTACTAATTTACTCACATTTTGATGATCCCAATGGAGAAAAAAGCGCTAAAGAAATTGCTAGATACTCCGAAAGAGACGCAGAAACTTTTTTGAAATTTGACGATATGCATTTTAGGGAAGGAAGAAGAGAAGCATTACTTGAAACTATATTTTCAATCGCACCCACACCCGATGAATTAGACCCATCTCAAAAGTGGATGAAGGAATACATGAAGCGCAAAGATGCCATTTTAGATCCTCAATTGGCGATGATGTGTATGATAGACAGCGGTAGGGCGTTGTTTGAAAATCAAGAATACAGAGCTTTGATGACCAGTGTGATTGCGAGGATGGACATTAGCCCTATGAAACCAATGACTGGGCTAGGGTGGTTTATTGCTCAAGGTAGAAGAGAAAATAATCGGGTTGTAGGCGGGACGCATAACATAGCCCATGCTGTTATTAGACTCTTTGTAGAAGCTGGAGGCAAATTCTACTCTCGGAAAGAAGTTGATAAAATTACAGTTGAGAATAAAACAGCAACGGGTATCCGCTTGACTGATGGTACTGAAATTGATGCAAAAATAGTGGTGAGTGGCCAAGATCCTTACCAATTGGCCAACAGGTTTCTTGGAAAAGATCATCTGGACCGAAAAGTATGGATGAAGGTTAATGCGCTTGATCGTTCGGAAAACATGATTAATTGGTATACTTTTGCACTTCATGAAATTCCGCATTATACGGCAGCTGCACGAAACCCGGACATAGATACGGCACAATTTGTACACATTGCCAATGGCGATGATAAAGAGATGGCTAAGGAGGCCTGCTTAAGGTATGCCGGCATTGAGCCCCCTTGTCCTCAGGTGCGTGTATGCCCAACCAATTCAGATATTGATCCGACCAGGCAACCGGAGGGGAAAGCTACTCTTTTAGTAGAAACACTGACGTTACCAAAAACAGCAAGAACTGAAAAAGAATGGCTTGATTACAAGATGAAGATGGCAAAACATATGATAAATGAAATTAACATCGCTGCACCCAATATTACCTGGGACAGCGTTATCGGGGTGGATACAAATTGTCCTTATGATATTGGGAATAGACATCTTAACATGGCGACAGGTAATCAGCTGGTGGTTGATCCGAATCCTGGGACAAGTGGAAAATTTGCGCCAATTATCGAATGGGCACAGCATAGAATACCAGGAATAAAAAATTTGTATGGAACAGGTTCTGCATGGTCGTCATTTGCTTCGGCATATTGTGGTCAAGGGTATAAATGTTACAAAGCGATTGCGGAAGACTTTAATTTGAGAAAACCATGGGAAGAAAAAGGACGTCCTTGGTAGGCTGATATAGCTGTGAAAAAATATAAATAAAGAAAATTAAAGGAGAACAAAATGATTCCTATTCGACCTCATATGACAACGTACCCGGAATTCGTGGATGAATCCGTAAAAAACAATAAAAAATACAATTACGATGTGGTGATTATCGGTGCCGGGCCAAATGGTCTATCGGCTGCTGCTTATTTGGCAAAAACCGGACTAAGAGTTATTGTTCTTGAAAAACGATGCGAAGCGGGCGGTGGTTTGGCCACAGAAGAAGTTACCGTTGCGCCACATGCCCATAACACACATTCGATATACCATCTTATGGTAGATTATGCACCGGTCTACAAGGATTTTAATTTATCAGAAAAATATGGGTTAAAATATGTACACCCCGAGTTACAGTTTGCGCTTCCTCTTTCAAATGGAAAGTCAGTGAGAATTTACACGGATGTGGATAGAACGTGTGAATCTTTTGCCCAATTTTCAAAAAAGGATGCTGAAACTTATCGTGAAATTTTTTATACTTTTGAAAAATATATAGATAAATTTCTTGCACCTGCTACATATGTACTGCCAATGGCCGCACCGCTTCAAGCCGCAAAATTAGATGCACACGAGTTGGGAAGAGAGTTGAACGAGTTTTCCTGGAAAAGTCCAAAAACATTGGTTTGTGATCTATTTGAAAATACGCATATAAAAGCATTGATGCTATATGTCGCAGCCCATTGGGGCTTGGAGCCGGATGTAGATGGTATTGGGTATCTTGCTATGTTGTATATGGGTATGGCCAACAAATATAAATTATGTGTGGGCGGTTCTCACATGCTGGCACAAAATATTCAAAAGGCTGTGGTTGAAAATGGTGGCGTTATAAGAACCAGTCAAGTGATCAAACGTTTTATTATAGAGGACGGAACTGCTAAGGGCGTTGAATTGATCGATGGAACCATTATTGAGGCAAATAAAGCGGTCATAAGCACAATAGACCCTATACAAACTTTTAATAAGTATACAGGGAAAGAACATCTAAATGAGGATTTTATTGAAAAAATAGACAATTTTAGATGGGATCATTGGAGTTTGTTAACAGTCCATCTACTAATGAATGATGCACCTGTTTTTAAAGATCCGGAAATCAATAATGCATTTGTGTATGCTCCTGTTGGAATAGAAACATATGAAGAGTTGTTGGAAATGTGGGAAGGTGTAAGTGGTGGTAACGTTTGGACTAAAGGATTTAATTGTTGTTTTCCGACTGTCCACGATTCCTTGCAATCCTTTGGGGGGAAACATACGGCAGTGATTTCACAAATAGCGCCATATGATTTAAAGGAAGGAACAGACAAATATTACAATTTCGAATATAAGCAGGAACTAGCCGCAAGGTGTATCGAAACGCTTGCAAAGTATACGACGAATATTAATAGTTCAAATGTTCTCTGGACAGCCACGCATACCCCTCTAGACATCGCAAATAAATTTCCGAATATGGTAAAAGGGTCCATAAAAGTTGGCGCTTATGAGCCACTTCAAATGGGATTTTTAAGACCTAATGAAGATTGTTCAGATCATCGGACACCAATAAAAAATCTTTATCTTGGTGGCGCGAGTACACATTCTGGTGGTTTAATCACTTTTGGACCAGGGTATCAGGTTGCCAATGTAGTGGCTGAAGATTGTGGGGTGGAAAAGTGGTGGTCTGAATTGGAAAATGTAATAAAAGCAAAAGATGAAGGATTATTGTAATGTTAATGAGATCAACAGGGTTGGGGCGGACCGAACTAGAAGGTCACGTCACCGGTATAACTGTTAAGGGTGATTATGTCATAATTGCCATGAAAACAACAGAGCCGGTGAAGTGGCAGGTAAGAATTGCTGCTGACTTGCCGGACCTTTTATCTATGGCAAGATTGCTGGTATTCTCCCTTAAAGGGATAAAATTTTTTATAGTTCAATTCTTTAAATCGTTGCTCCTGCCGTTTAAGAAAAATAAGGGACGTGTAAAGCCTGAGGACTTTTGAGTTGCCTTGGTTAAAGCTTTACCACTAACGGAATGGATAAATATTCGACTTTCGTCGTTATTTGTTATTGTATTTAAGAATATGGAGAGACTGATGAGACTTAAAGATAAAGTATGTATAATAACAGGTGCCGGGCAAGGCATCGGAAAATATTATGCAAAAAAGCTTGCAGGAAAAGGCGCCAAAATAGTTGTTGCTGAATATAATGAAGAAAGTGGTCAGGCTGCAGCCAATGAAATCACTTCAAACGGTAACGAGGCTTGTTTTATACAGACGGATGTTTCCAATGAGAATAGCACGATCAACATGGCAGAAAAGACCGTTCAAAAATATGGCAGAATTGATGTGTTAATCAATAATGCTGCCATTTTTGCGAGTTTGGGGTTCAAATCGTATGACCAGATTCCTGTCGATGAGTGGGATCGAGTAATGGCGGTCAATCTAAAGGGCTTATGGTTTTGTTGCAAAGCAGTAATTCCGTATATGAAGGAACAAAAAAAAGGGAAAATAATCAACACCTCCTCCTCCGCTTGGGATTTGGGTAGGGCACAGTATCTCCACTATGTGACTTCCAAAGCCGGTGTTGTCGGCTTTACAAGAGGCCTAGCAAAAGAAGTTGGGGATTGGGATATCAATGTGAATTGTGTTTCATATGCAGGTGTTATTACGGAGATTGAGCGAGAAAGCTATAATACTGATGCCCAACAATGGGTAATGAACCAACAGTGTATCAAGCGACCGGGGGCTCCAAATGAATTGGTGGGAACCATTATTTTTTTGGCATCAGATGATAGTGATTTTATAAGCGGACAAACCATACATCCAAATGGTGGATTTTATTTTCATTAAAATCGAATGGGTTTTGCTGATCAAAATCCTAAGCACGGTATAGGAGATGAAAATGGAAGGAACTTTTACAACCGATAGGTGTTGCATTAACTCCACACATTTCAAGGAGGCAGGCCCTAAGGAAAATTCACACTATATTTTATGGATGTGTTGTTAAAAGCGGCTTAAAAAACGGAGGACATAATTTAAAATTTTTTTAACGTTAGGTTGACCCCAAAGGTATATGAGAAATTATGGAAAATGGGAAAACAGCCTATGAGACATGATTATTTTTAATTGACTACATCAGGAGTGAATATTCATGGGAATAAAAAAATTAAGAGGATATACAGGAAAACTTTTAAGGGTCGACCTAACGGATGAAAGTTCAAGGATTGAATATATAGGAGAAGAAATATATCGAAAGTATATAGGCGGAGCCGGACTTGGGATAAAAATACTTTATGATGAAGTGCCACCGAAAATATCGTGGTCCGATCCTGGAAACAGACTTGTTTTTGCAACAGGGCCTTTAAATGGAACAAGCATCCCCGGCTCCGGGACAATATGCGCAGTGAGCAAAGGTTGTTTGACAAACGGGGGGGCATCCAGTCAAGCCAACGGTTTTTTTGGGGCTTACCTCAAATTGTCTGGACTGGATGTGGTGGTCATACAAGGTGCAGCATCAAATTGGAAATATCTATACATTCATGATGGGAAGGTTGAAATAAAAAATGCTGACCATTTGCTTGGTAAGAACACTGATGAAACAGAACAGGTGATCAAAGATGAATTTGGTAAAAAAGATAGTAACATTAGTGTATACAGCATTGGGCCGGCTGGAGAAAATCTTGTAAAATACGCCATGATATCTGGGGACCGCGGGCATGTTTTGGCACATAATGGATTGGGCGCCATAGCCGGTTCCAAAAAATTAAAAGCGATTGCAGTGGAACGGGGAAAAGCGAAAGTATTGATAAAGGATCCAACCGGTCTCGCAGCATTGGCTAAACAAATTAGCAAGCAGGCAAAAGAACATCCTATTTATGGACAAATACATAAATACGGCACATCTGTGCTGTGGCCTATGCTTGCAAAAAACGGTTTGCTACCGGTTAAGAATTTGACTACGAATATTTTTCCCCATCCTGAAAGATTTTCTAGAGAATATTATAAAGACAAGTATGAAATGAAGCGAATTAGGTGTTGGGCCTGCCCGCTTCATCATGTGCAGCATATAAAAATAAAAAAAGGGGATATTGATAAAGTAGGGATGAAAGATCCTGAATACGAGTGTTCAGCTGCTTGGAGTTCATTAATCGGAAACGAAGATTTTGAATCCTCGGCAATATTAAGTGATCTTGCTGACCGCCTTGGTCTTGATTCTAACGAAGCCGGGTGGACTATGGCACTGACGATCGAATGTTATGAGAAAGGGATCTTGAAAAAAAAGGATACTGACGGGATACCAATGAACTGGGGTAATGTGGAAGCTGTTAAGGAAATGTTGAAAAAGATCGCAAATCGAGATGGCTTTGGAGACATAATGGCTGAAGGCGTCATGCATGCGGCCAAGAAAATTGGTGGAGAAGCCCCTTCTTTGGGTGTTTATTTGAATAGAGGCCATAGCCCCCGGACTCATGATGCAAGGGCCCGGTGGGGAGATATGCTCGATTATGCAACAAGCGGGGTAGGAACTAGTGAAAGTAATTCTGTATCGATGGAGGAACCATTTTTGCCCCAAAATGTCGCTTTATCGGTTAAAAAAGGTAAAATAAGAGAATTTGTAGATTCTCTTGTTGTGTGCAACATTGCAACAATGACATATGCTGGAACTGACATAGTGACTTTGATTGAGGCGCTCAACTTGGTAACAGGATGGGGATATAGTTTAAATGATGCTATTGAGATGAGCGAGAGGGTTGCAAACCTTTTCCGGGTTTTCAATATCCGACATGGTCACAAACCAGAGCATGAATGCCCATCAGTTCGTTACAGTTCTGTGCCAGTGAACGGCCCCATGAAAGGAATAAATATTAGAGAACATTGGGAAACCATGATTCAGGAATATTATAAGCTCATGGGATGGGATCTGAAATCTGGAAATCCCTTACTAGAAACACTTGAACGTTTAGAACTCGAATTTACAATCACCGATATTTATTAACAGCAAGATACGAAACCGTTCCTTTAAAGGAAGCGTGAACAAAGGTAAGCATAAAGAGGATCATCTGATTTGGCTTAAAATCGTATGTGGTATTAATTGGGAAGAAATAATATATAGAAATATATTCCACGATAAAGAATTTGAAATTGAAAGGAGGTGAATAAGACCACCGGTAAGGTAGCAATGCTCTATAACTTTAAGCGGATTAACCTTAATGACAAGGAGATGTACCAAAATGAAAAGAAAACCTTTTATAGTGACCGTTTCTTTAATAATGACTTCTTTGGTGTTTGTACTGTTAGATTATAAACCATCAATAGCTCAGACAGTTAATTTGAACTACGCTAATTTTCCACCTGCCTCTACCTTTCCTTGTGTGCAAATGGAAAGATGGAAAACTGAGGTTGAAAAGCGTACAAATGGCCGTGTAAAAATAAACACTTTTCCTGGTGGTACGCTCCTGAATGCTAAAAATATGATTAACGGTGTAATTTCAGGCGTTGCTGATATAGGTTGCCTGTGTATGGCATACCAGCCTGGTCGTTTCATAGTAACGAACGCGACGGGGTTACCCCTTGGATTATCCAATGCCCGGATAGGAAGTCTTGTTTTATGGGAAATATATAAAAAGTATAAACCCAAAGCATTTTCAAAAGTTAAGGTGCTGACAATGTTCAATACGGCTCCTTCAAACATTATGTCCAAAAAACCAATCCGAACACTGCAGGATTTGAAAGGTTACGAATTGAGAGCTTCTGGTAATGCAGCAATTGCCCTTGGCCTCTGGGGGGGAGCTGCCGTTGGAATGCCAATGTCCCAAACACCGGAAGCATTACAGAAAGGTACCGTCCAAGGTTTGTTTACAGCGCTTGAGGTTATGAAAGATTTTAAATTTGCAGAATATTTAAAATATGTAACAAGGACCGATACCCTTATGTATCCGTTTGCCGTCGTTATGAATAAAAATGCATGGAATAAGCTACCTAAGGATGTGCAAAAAGTATTTGACAACTTGAGTGCTGAACAATCAGAGTGGACAGGCAACTACATGGATAAACACGTCGAAGAGGCAATACAATGGTCTAAAGAAAACCATAATCTAGAAATCATACAATTACCAAAAGAAGAAAAGGAAAACTGGGATAGGATATTAGAACCTATGATCACTGACTGGATAGAAGAAGCAAAAGAAAAGGAATTGCCTGGTGAAGCAATTATAAAAGATATAAAAGCTTTTTCAACCCAGTTTAAATAGAAAAGGGGTTTATTTAAAAAAAGCAAAATGTTTATAGAATACGGCAGGTAGCTAATTTAAGGCGCTGTGTCAAAATCGTCCATGACAGAGTTGGGCAATCATAGGTATGAATAGCAAGTGCAAATAATGTATATTTTTAGTGGCCGATTTATTTATGTCTTTTTGCCTAAAGCAAACTAAAGTTTCTTTAGGCAAACGCTGATAAGATTCAGAAAATCAGGGGTACCGTGCGTTGGTTCTGTTTGCAGTCCTATTATTATTTTAACAGTATTTATATAATACTACTCAGGAGGGTAAAATGAAGAAATTTTTTTTCATTAGCCTGTTAATAGTGAGTCTAATCTTGTTTCCACTGATAATCTTGGCGGAAAGCGATATGGGCCAGGCCATTGTTAAAAATAAAGCTATCAACATCGTCATTTGCGGCAGTATGAAAGTCCTGCCTCCATTTATTGAAAATGCTGATTTTAATAAGGACAAGGTACGCTATGAATTTCATTAAGGCTCTAAATAGCAGGCTGAATAAAGTTTCATTGCAGATTGCCGGGTTTTTTTTGATAGCGATGATTCTGATTAGCTGCGGAAATGTTTTTTTAAGAATTGTTTGGATGCCTATTAAAGGCACATATGAACTGCTTGGTTTTTTTAGTGCCTTGGCTGCGGCCATGGCACTCGGTTATACCCAAATTAACCGCAACCACGTGGCCGTTGATATTTTGATCACACGGCTTCCCAAAAAAACAAGCAAGATCATTGACGGTTTCAGCTGTCTTATTGGTTGCCTGTTTTTCATTATTGCAGGCTGGCAAGTCTTTGAATGTGCGGAAATTTTACGCGAGTCCGGTGAAGTTACGGAAACACTAAGGATAATCTACTACCCCTTCACCTATGTTATGTCGATGGGGTTTTTTCTATTATCCTCAACATTGTTTGTCCAGTTTCTAACCTTGTTTGATAGAGAAGAAGGAGAGAAGTGAAATGGATTTGCTTTATGTCGGCCTTTTAGGAATAGTGATTTTGATTTTACTTCTTTTTGTTTTGGGCATGCCTGTAGGTTTTACTATGGCTGTTGTCGGATTTTTAGGTTTTGGGTATGTTATTTCCTTTGAAGCGGCTCTGGGTATGATCGGTACTGATCTATGGAGCACCTTTTCAAGTGACGGCTTTACAGTCATTCCCCTTTTTATCTTCATGGGGTTCTTGTCATTTAATACGGGAATTGCTGAACGGCTTTACCTTAGCGCATACAAGTGGTTTGGCCACTGGCGAGGCGGGCTAGCCATTGCCACCATCGGAGCCTGTGAGATGTTTGCCGCCATTTGTGGGTCCAACACGGCCACCGCAGCGACCATGGGTGCCGTTGCACTGCCGCAGATGAAAAAATATAAGTATGATATGGGTTTGAGCGCTGCTTCCGTAGCAATTGGTGGCGCCCTAGGAACCGTCATGCCGCCAAGCGTTGTGCTGATTATAATTGCACTGCAAACCGAGCAATCGATCGTAGATTTGTTTTTCGCCGGGATAATCCCAGCTCTACTGATGGGTCTACTGTTGATTGTTACAGTCTACATTCTGTGCCTATTTAATAAAAGCCTTGGCCCAGCGGGCCCTAAAACTTCATTTGGGGAAAAAATTCAATCTCTCTACTCCGTCGCGGAGGCTCTCGCCATATTCATCCTTGTTTTGGGAGGTCTCTATGCCGGCTTTTTTACACCAACCGAAGCCGGTGCCATGGGTGTATTTTTCACTTTGTGTGTGTCCCTCGTCGGTAAACGGCTCACCATGAAAAAGGTCATTGATGCGATGGATAGCACACTAAAAATATCGTGTATGGTGTTCATGCTAGTGTCAGGCGCCATTATCTTCGGTCGGTTCCTTGCCGTGACTCGCTTACCCTTTGAAGTAGCCAGTTTTATTTCTGGGCTCTCAATGCCAAGCTACCTGATTCTAACCTTTATTTTGATCATTTATCTGATTGGTGGGTGCTTCATGGATTCACTCGGCTTTTTGGTCCTGACCATCCCAATTTTTTTCCCCCTTGCAACCGCTTTGGGTTTTGATCCCATCTGGTACTCGATCATTCTAACCCTCGTTACGACCATGGGGGCAATTACCCCGCCGGTGGGGGTAAATATTTATGTCGTAAAGGCGTTGGACCCTGATATACCATTAGAAGATATTTTCAAGAGCATCAGTTTTTTTATGCTGGCATGCGTTATTACGATTATCATGCTATTTATTTTTCCGGATTTGGTTCTGTTTTTACCACGCATGTTAAAATAAATAGGATTTATTAGATAGGCGTTTTTTGTCTTAGTTGAAGCACGGCAAAATATTTAACAGCTGAAAAATACTTTCGGCTCGGCACGATTTTAATGCACTGTATCCTTGCCGGGAGTGCTTAAAATTAAAATATTACGGAAAACGAAATGCTGATTGACTTATTTTTGCTGCTTAGTTGATCAGCTTAAAATTGAAGCTTCTCATTTCGGGTAATAAATGAGCAATAATATCCATTTTTTTTGTTGACATGAGGATATAAGCCATATTAATATGTCTGACAAATAGACATATTGACTTTTTGCCTAGTTCTTTGAAGCATCAGCTAAAGCAAAAAGCATGAGGGTTTATATGGAACTCAGATAGATAAAAGAGATGTAATACGCCAAGGTTGCGTTATCGACTACGCGTAAATGCCATTTTTAATAATTTATTCAGAAAGGAGTAATCAATGAAAAGAGGACATTTTGCGAGTGTAGTAGGTTGTTGTTTATTGGTGGGGCTGATGGCCCTGATTGTTATACCGGCCATGGCCGAAGCAAAACCCATCGTTTTAAAATTTGGAACCTGGATGCCCGAGAGGCATGAGACAAGCAAGCAGTCACGCTGGTGGGCAGAGCAGATAACCATGCGAACCGACGGTAATCTCAAATTTCAATTTTTCTATGGAGGAGTTCTCGGAAAAGGCAAAGACCAGTTGGACGGATTGAAATATGGAATATTCGATGTCGGTCCTATCTTGCCGGCATACGACCCTGCTAAATCACCACTCTGGACCATACCCTACATTCCTTGGGCGATTCCCGATCCATGGGTCAGGATGATGTCAGTGAACGAAGTTTCAAGGCTTCCGGAAATGAAAAAAGAACTTGAAATGTGGGATACCATGTTTTTGTTCCCCTATGCACTGGGAGATATTTATCATCTCTGGACCACTAAAAAACCGGTTGCCGGAATTAATGACTTAAAAGGACTGAAAATTCGTTCCCTCGGTGAGATGGCTAAATCACTCAATGCCATTGGATCCAGTCCCGTTTCAGTGCCCATGCCGGAAGTTTATGACGCTTTGTCTAAGGGGATTTTTGATGGAGGCTGCTTTGCTACAGCACCTGTAATGGGCTATAAGTTATATGAAGTTTGTAAATTTAAAAGCACTATAAGGCTTGGTATGGGCGGCCCCATTTGGGTTATGAAAAAAAGTGTTTTCGAGAAATTACCTGACCAGATGAAAAAAGTAATCCAGGATGTTTCACTGGAAATGGCAAAACATATGGCTGAGAAGGAAGTTGAATTTTTGAAGAAAGCTGATGATGCTTTCAAGAGTGCCCATGTAAAAATCTTGAACTTTCCCGCGGAAGACCAGCGCGAATACGAAAAAATAGCAGTCATGCCTGTAATAGAAGACTGGATAAAAGACAAAGAAAAGAAAGGATTAGAAGGAAGAAAAGTTTGGGAAACTCTCAAAGATGCCGCGTTAAGATATGAAAAAATAAAAAATTAATCTTAATATTTAAGGCGGTGATAATATTCGGCAAATGCCTCTTCTTGATGTAAGGGGACTGCATATTCTCAATTTTGATTAGGAGATATCCACAATTGAAACATCTACTAAGGCTCATGGGAAAATCCACAGATGCCATCGAAAAGGGATCAAACGCCTGTTCGGGATGGTTGATTATTTGTTTGTTATTAATTGTGACTGCAGATGTTTCCTATCGATTTGTATTTAATAAGACCATTGCAGGGGCATATAGTCTTTCAGAATTAATAATGGTGGGTATATGTTTTCTTTCAATGTCTTATACCCAAAAGGAAAAAGGTCATGTCGCAGTGGATTTTTTCATTCTTAAACTGGAAGGCCGAACCTTACACTTTGTGGAAATAACATCTTCCCTCATGTCAATAATAATATCATTCCTTTTGTTTTATCGCTCTGCCGTAGAGGCCCGAATAGCAGTTAAAATAGATCTTGTCACATCTGGAATTGTTAACTGGCCGGCATGGCCCTTAAAAATAATTGTAGCATTTGGGTTCTTGATGTTGACGATCAGGATAGCCATCCAGATCAAACAGCAGATTTATTTGATTAGAATGGGGGATTAATAATGTCGTCCGAAATCGTAGGTATGATGGGTCTTGCCGGATTACTAATATGTCTGTCGACGGGTATGCCGGTAGGCTTAAGTGCAGCATTTATAGGCTTTTTCGGCATATGGCATCTTTCAGGATTGGTTCCGGCATTAGGTTTAATCGGACTTGTCCCCTATTCAAAGGCTGCAACTTATGCTTTTACTGTTCTGCCTCTTTTTGTAATAACTGGATATTTTGCCCTTAATGCCGGAATCGCTGCAAAAACTTTTGAGACAGGGAAGCGGTGGATGGGGCATCTTCCAGGGGGGCTGGCTATGGCAACAATAGCTGCCTGTGCTGCCTTTGGTGCGTGTTGTGGCATGAGTGTCGCCACGACCGCTATCATGGGTAGACTTGTTATTCCGGAAATGGAAAAATTGCACTATAAGCATACGTTAGCAGCCGGTGTGGTAGCCGCTAGCGGAACCTTTGCCGCCATGATTCCGCCTAGCGGAATCATGGTGATTTATGCCATTATGGCGGAAGTTTCTGTGGGTAAGATGTTGATGGCAGGTCTATTCCCTGGCATACTTACAGCATTGCTTTATGGATGTATGCTTTACGTAAGGGTAAAGAAAAACCCATCATTAACGGGTGATTTAATAAATCCCTGCGCTTGGAGAGAAAGGCTTCGATACCTGCCTAAGTTGTGGAGTATCTTTATTATAGCTTTTGTGATCATCGGTGGTATCTATACAGGCATCTTCACCCCTACAGAAGCAGCCGCAATCGGCGCTTTAATATCACTTATCCTTCTTCTGATCACTAAGGGGTTAAATAAACGGGAAGCATTTACGAAGTCAATAAATGAGACGGCCAAGATTACGGCTATGATTTTTTTGATCATAATAGGTATTGTAATATTTGCCAAATTTTTAGCTTTAAGCCGACTACCTTATACTCTGGTTGAATGGATCGCAGGCTTAAATATGAACAGGTACGGCGTCTTGGTATGCATTTTGTTTTTTTATATTATCCTAGGTATGTTTATGGAATCTATCGGGATGCTTTTATTAAGTATACCTGTTGTACTACCCATTATTGAATCCCTGAATTTTGATCCGATTTGGTTCGGTGTAATTGTTATCAAGACGATTGAAATTGCCCTTGTAACTCCACCTGTAGGGCTAAATGTATATGTATTAAAAGGAATAGCACCACATATTGCAATAGAAGATATATTTAAGGGAGTCCTGCCATTCATAATTATGGATATTATTGTACTCATATTGATGATATTATTCCCTCAAATTGTGTTATTCCTACCAGCAACGATGGGCAATTGAAGAATGGAGGAGTAGTCAATGAATGATGGGGTAAAAAATTATTATTCGGATTTGGACATTGCTAACCGAGCTTTGGCTGCACTAGGCCCGGGTGTGGAAATTACTCCTGATACGCTGGCCTCAATGGATCACTTCCATGGCCGGGGTCTGGAAGCGACGCGTGAACTGGCGGATCTTTTGGATCCAAAACGCGGTGAGCACCTTTTGGATTTCGGTTGTGGAATCGGTGGCCCGGCCCGTTGGCTTGCTGCTCACTTCGGTTGCAGAGTCACTGGAATAGACCTGACAGCCGAATACTGTGCGGCAGCCATCGCATTGACGGAAGCAACCGGGCAGGTAGACGACGTGTGCATTATGCATGGGAATGTTATGGAAACACCATTCGAGGATGATACCTTTGACCGAGCCTACTCACAGAACGTAGTAATGAATCTTGATGATAAACAGAGGTTCTATCGCGAAGCGTTTCGTGTGCTGAAATCTGGTGGTGTGCTCGCGTTATCCAACATAGGTGAGGGTCCAAACGGCGCTCCATATTACCCAACCCCGTGGGCTGAGTCTGCCGAGACAAGCTTTCTTAGCACCCTCGAAGAGACAATCGGTGACCTTCTGGCGTGTGGATTCGAAATTCAATTTATAGAAGATACGATGCCTCGTGTTCGACCACTGGTAACCGAGACATTAAAAAGATTAGAAACGGAAGGTTTCCCAGATCGTAATGTCGCTGTGGTGTTGGGTGAGCATTTTAAGGCCTTACAATTCAACTCAATACGCAGTATACGAGATGGGCGAACAACTTTGATCGAAGTATTGGTGCGCAAACCCTATCAATGAAAGCTATACATGATTAGTGATTACTGTTGAAACAAAACGGCATCCAGGTTTTTTCAGAAAACGAACTGGATCAGGTAGAACTCAACCACCTATTCCCGCATACCGGATAACATCTGCAGGGTACGGGTTATTTCAGGGAAACCCATTTTCCGGTCGCCGCCCACATCAAAGTTTTCAAGTGCTTTGTCGATTGCTGCCTGCAGCTGATCAGCGGTATAGAGGGTCGAAAGTGTCTGATTTAACGCCTCCAAAAGCGTTTCTTTTTCCTTGAGGTCTTGGCGGAGGTTTTCTGCGATTTCATATGGATCGGTTACGGCCCTGGTTGTTTTAAAATCGGCCATAACGGATTCGCTGGCTTTATCGATATGGATATAACTGCGAATTGTTGCCAGGCCTTTCCCGGAGACAACCACCTCATACCGGCCGGAGGGTGTGTTATCAAGCCCAATGGAAAATTTTCCCAATGCATCTGTCTTTGCGGTCATCTGGGTACCCAGGACCTGGACAATGGCATCGTTAAAGGGCTCACCATAGGGGTCCATAACCCTGCCGGATAGACTTGGCGTGATGGCTGTGGCTGAAAGAATGACCGGATGTTTACTCACCGCCTCTGCCGACAAGATGCCATCCGAGGCGATGATCTTGATCCAATATCTTCCCTGGGCAAGGGTTTTTGTGTTTAGAAAGACATAGTCAGTCCCTGAAAGATCCATGGTCACGGGAAACCAGTTGATGTTATCCCGGCTTAAGGCCAGACAGAAGGTCAGTTGGTCGCCACTGTCTGCATCGCTGGCAAACCAGGAAACAAAGATATCATCACCCGGCAGTATGGTTTCTCCACCCAGGGGGGTGAGCAGCTGAATCTGGGGAGAGGAAGGTGAAACAGACCGTTGGGCGATCACTTTTCCCTGCCTGTCTTGAAGTTCAATGGTGTGAATACCCTCCTGCCAAGCCATGGCGGCAACAAAGGGAACGGTATCCGCCGGGCTGACCGCCTGGGTAAGGGATGTTAACTTAACGGATCCGTCCGGGGGCGGGAGCGTCAGATTTAAATTGATTAATGCCGTGTTGTTTTTGTCTAGGCCCGCAAGGGTATGGGTCCATTCGACGGACGCTTGGGACGCTGCTGCAGTGGTCATAAAAAAAGGTTTCAGTAAAATGGAGGCATCGGGCTGAACCGCAGCACGAAATACGAGTACCATGGGAATCTCGGGCAGGTCCCGGGTCATGAAAACAGGGTCCATGAGCTGAAGTTCTTTGAGCCCTTCGTGGATTTCCTTAAACCGCATGGCTTCGTACTGAAAAGTTAAAATCCTTAATTTTTCCTTGTTATACGATTCAATGCTGGGGACGGTAAAGGTCACTGATTCAGAATCGCCACTGCCGTCCTTGTCCCTGGCATCAAGTGTCAGGGTATATGTTTGTTCGGTATCTTTGCAGGCATAGTACCGCTCTGTTGTGCCGAGCAGCAAACTGTCGCCGGTGGTGCCATGTCCATCTCCCCAATCAATGATAATGGCATAGGGTTCATCATTTCGGCCGCCAGGATCTGATATCCCCATGTGAAAGGTGAAGTCATAGCCCACCGAGGTCCAGTTCAAAACGCTTTCAGGAGACCAGATGATAACCCGGGGCGGCACATTATACGTATCGACTTGAAACGCTCGAATCCCTGCACATTTAGTGCCTTCCACCGTCGTTCGGTCACCGTCCCATGCCCCCACCGTTACAATTGACGTGCCGTTGTCCGGCCATGTGTGGGCAACAGTGGTGCCTTCATCATCATAAAAAGCATCTCCATCAAAATCCCAGCGATAATACATTGTATTTCCTTCAGGATCCTGTGCCCGGTGGATCCCCCCGTAAACCGGGTCTGCCGGAAACGTTAAGCGGGTCCCCTCGGGAATGGCGATCCTGTCTGGAAATTCAATGTAATAGGGATTAAAATTGGGCAATCCTGAAACATATCCCGTCAGCGTATCGGATCCGTAGGCTGTGTCGATGTCCGCGGCCCAGGCAGCATCCGAGTGGCCATAAAGGAGAAGGGAAACAAATTCACCGGAGGTAATGGCGTTTTCTGTCAAATCCAGACGTCTCCAGCGCATGGGTTTCCCATAAAACGGCCGCCCATATCCGTCCAGGGGATCAGCCAGGTAAATATAAAAATGATCCAGTGCCTCCCAATACCCCATCAGGGTATTGAAGTGCCCGCCATTTTCTACACCCACCACCAGGGGGATATCGTGATCCACGTATCCCTTGATGACGGCCTTGAGATGATCCAGGCCGGTAAAATTTCCATCACTGCCAAAGGTTATGGATACTGGATTGGCATCCGGACTGCCATTGGCAAATTTGTTGGCAACCCAGGCAAGTCCTCGAATGGCCCTTTCAGCAACATCTGATTTTCCACTGGTACCCACAGCCGGACCCGTTTGCATCCAGTCTTCCACCCCGCGAATCAAGGGATAGTCAAACTGATAATACCCCAATCGGGTCAGGTCAGCCGGCGAGATATTCAGCAGGCCCCCTGAAGACAGGTAATCGTCTTCCTGCCATGTGGGGTCAAGAATCCGATACTGATGATACCCTTCATACATGATATGTTCCATGGAGAGCCAGTGACCGACATCCACCGTATCCGGGCCGAATCCGGTACGGGGAATCGCCGGGTCATCCAGACCAACGGGCATGAAAAGAGATCTGGATCGATCTGTACGGCCCAGTTGAGCCATCACCATGTTCAAAGCGGTTGGGCCGCAGGTGTCGGGATATTGTTTGTGGGTGGTATGAAGGGGGTAACCAACGGCATCAAGAAGGATAACAGCACCGGCTGCATCGTCAGATAAAACAAGGGCATGGCTGCTCGTGGTCTCAAATGCATAGCGAATACCCTTGCCCCAGAACCACATCGGTGTCCACTGGGTATAGGGATCGTTGCTGATCTGAGTCTCCACATTCCGCCGGTAATGGCCGGTATCTGCACAATCTGTTTCAATATCCGGATCATTATCATACACGGGTATGGCGTTGAGATCGCTGCGGCAATAAAACCGGTCCTCGCCTGGGCCGCCGTCAATATCGTCGAGACCGATCCCCCCCAACAGGATATCGTTGTCTTCATCCCCCCAGAGGACATCATTATCCTGAGAACCGCACAAATAGTCGTTTCCAATTCCCCCATACAGATGGTCATTCCCGTCCCATCCTGAAATAAAATCATCCCCGGCATTGCCATACAGATGGTCATTACCAGCATTCCCGATGATCCTGTCATTCCCATCGCCCCCCTGGATGGTATCATCCCCTGAACCGCCGGACAGGACATCCTGACCACTGCCGCCGGAGATGGCATCATTTAGCGGGGAACCCGTGATGGTGTCATCTCCATTTCCACCGTTCAGTTCAATAGCGGTAAATCCCAGCCCGACAAACGGACCAAAAGAAAAGATGTGCTTTCCACTGCTGTTTTCCAGTTCTATGGTCCCGGCATCAACCGCCGCGATCTTATCATTTCCCTCACCGCTGTTAATGGTGAGGGTGCCGCTTCCAGGATCAGATATGTCCTCAATGATGGTATCACCGGTCTTTTTGAGGATATACAGTCCCGGTCCGCCGTCGTTACAGGCAGTGCAAAGTCCAAAATATATGTCATCGCTGTTTGAAGTCCCTTCATAGCTATGGGCATTTACCACGGTGAAAACACAGAATCCTGTCTCAACGAATATAAAAATAGTCGCCAATACAAAGCGGCTGGCTTGTTGGAGAAGCGATTTCATTGCAGTCCTCCCTCTGAAAATATTTGTGATGCGATACCTTCCGGGAAAGCCATGTTTTTCAGAACAATATTGATGAAAAGGTATCTTATTTTATAATGTGAAAAGCCCATGAGTGTCAACCGCAATTCCCGGTCATTATTTTTCATTGACAGGTGATGCCGGAACGAACTCAAAAGATATCTTTTGTGTTTTATACAAAAGGTCTAAAAAATCCTTGACTCTCCCAGGTTGGGAAGGTTTATCCTGGTTTTGCTAAGATAAAGGTCTTTTCAGGAAATGAGGGAAACAAATGAATTGTCACGACCGTTTAACTGATGCCGGTATTTCCAATATGTCGATATCTTCAATTCTTGCAAAATATGTCGTTGAGACATCCTATGATGAGATAGATCATCAAGCCGTTGAAATGGCCAGGCGAAGCTTGCTTGATGCAGTGGGGGTCACCCTGGCAGCCAGTGGATTGACGGCTAGCTGTCAGCCGTTTGTAGAATTGGCCATGGAAAGCAGGGGGAAAAAAGAGAGTACCATCCTGGGATATGGAAAGAAAGTATCGGCAGAGATGGCGGCATTTGCCAATGGTTCCATGGCCCATGCCATTGATTTTGAAGACGCCCACGATCTGGCTCTGGTTCACCCCAACGCCCCTCTGGTGCCGGCAGCACTTGCCCTGGCTGAGTCCATCGGCACTGTCAGTGGAAAAGAGTTCATTGCTGCCATGGCTCTGGGATGCGATATTGTCTGCCGCCTGGGTCTTGCCCTGGGGGTCAATCCAATAGCGTTCGGCTGGTATATTCCGCCGGTTCTCGGTGCGTTTGGCGCCACTGCGGCAGCAGGGAAATTATTACATCTCAATGCGGTGCAGCTGCTGGATGCGTTTTCTTTAACCCTCTGTCAGACCACCTGCAGTGCCGAACTGCGATACAATCCCCATTCCGATATCAGAGCGGTAAGAGATGCGTTTGCATCAAAAGCAGGCGTTGTTTCCGTTCTGCTGGCCAAAAAAGGCATAAAAGGGTTTGCGCTGCCCTTTGAAGGCAAAGCCGGATTGTTCAGTCTTTACGCCAGGGGCAATTATGATCCTTCTGCATTAACCCGGAACATGGGGAAAGTATACGAGGGTGCCAATATCAGTTTTAAACCCTGGCCCACCTGCCGGGGAACGCATACTTATATTGAGGCGGCACTCGGGCTTATGGCCGAATATCCAATAAATATCCATGATATCGCAGCGGTGAACATCATTGTCAGTCCGTTTAACAGCATGCTTTGCGAGCCCCTGGAAGCAAAGCGACACCCGGCAATCGCCATTGATGCCAAATTCAGTTTGCCCTTTGTTATTGCCACCGCCCTTTGCCATAAAGACGTGGCATTAAATCGATTTACAGCCGATGCGATGAACGATGGTAAGGTGCTGGGGTTAGCCCGAAAAGTCGCTTATACGGTGAATCCTGACCCGGGCCTTACAAATATTCTTCAAGGGATTGTGGAGATCAAGATGAAGGACAGCACCGTGGTGTCAAAAAAGGTGACCCACGCACTGGGGAGTCCTGAAAATCCGATGTCAAAAAAAGACCTGGTTGCCAAGTTTATTGACTGTGCAAAACAGTCTGTGAACCCATTATCCATGGAACAATTAGACATTGCCGCTCAAAAGATTCTTTTCCTGGACAAAATGAAAAATATGAATGAACTGATCCATTTTATATCATAAGGAATTACCATGAATAAAAGAATACAGGCACTGAGTAACCGACTCAATGTAGATCAATTTCCCATCTGCGTGGAAAAGGCCGCCCTGGTGGTGGAATCCCTGCGGCAGACTGAAGGAGAACCCGCAATCCTGAGACGGGCCAAGGCCACGGCACATTTTCTGGACAACCGCAGCATTTATATTGAAGCGGATGAATTGATTGTCGGTAATATCGCCGGCAAACCCATGGGCATGGAGGCCGGATCCATGGGGCCCACATGGCCTGAAGAAGATCTGGCCAAACTGAAAAAAGGCGGACTTTTCATCTCCGAAGCGGATGAGGCCCTGCTGCGGTCCCTGGACGAGTATTGGAAGGACAAGGGCCGGACCCTGGATGAACGCCAGGGCATGTTTTATAATGATGACCGCCTGTGGCCCTTTATCCAGTCGGGTATCCTGTGCCCGCCCTGGAAGAAAAGAAATGAAGGCAGGGGCCAGGGGGCTGCCGGTGTCGGCTGGGGCTTGGGCCTGGGGTATACCCTGATCATTGTAGATTTTGCCAGGGTTCTCAACCAGGGCCTGAACAGCATCATCCGTGACGCTGAAACTGAATTGAAAGGATTACGCTTTTTTAGTGCCGATGATATTAAAAAATCGGTATTCTTAAGGTCCGTCATTATTTCCCTGTCAGCACTTGTGCGCATTGCCGGACGGTATGGTGACCTGGCAGAAAAGATGGCCCTGACGGAAAAAGATCCCGCTCGTGCAAAAGAATTGCAGGAGATCGCCGAAGCCTGCCGGCAAGTGCCTGGAGAGCCGGCACGCACCTTTAGAGAGGCCATGCAGTCGTTCTGGTTTGTCTGGTTGATGATCCTGGCTGGTGCCACGCCGGGTGGGCGTTTCGACCAGTTCATGTATCCATTTTATCAACAGGACATTGATGCAGGCCGCATGGATGATGCGTCGGTTTTAGAATTGCTGGAATGCCTGCGTGTTAAGGTCATGCAGTATAATTTCATGGCCGGGGGAAAACTGCAGCGTGAGAAATGGTCCGGCATGGCCCGCTGGCACAACTGGGTGATCGGTGGCGTGACCCCGGACGGCAAGGATGCCAGCAATCCGCTCTCCTATTTGATCCTGGAAGCCGCCAAAAATTTTCCCTGTCCCCATCATACCATTTCCCTGAGGGTCCACGACGGCACGCCTGAAAAACTGATGCTGAAAGCCCTGGAAGTGGTCAAACTCGGCATGGGCATGCCGGCATTTCTGGGTGACATGTCGTATATCGGCTACCTCACGGGACAGGGCGTTCCCCTTGAAGATGCCCGGGATTACGGCATTTCAGGGTGTCTGGATGTCAACCTGCCCGGCAAATCCCGTACCTCCGCCATTGGCATGTTCATCGTCCCAAGGGTATTTGAAATTTTTATGAACAATGGGTATGATGCCATCACCAACACCCAGCTGGGTCCTGAAACCGGAAAACCGGACAGTTTTGCAACCTTTGAGGCATTCATGACTGCGTTCAAGCAGCAATTGACCCATTTCATGGCTTTGGCGGCTGAAGAGCACAACATTTTGCTGCAGGCCCACACCGAGCTGTTCCCTGATGCGTTTCATTCCGCGTTGATGGATGACGCCATCACGGTGGGACGAGACGTTCTGGACCGGACCATGCCCTTTGAAAACGGGTCTGTTCTCAATATGGTGGGCATGGTCAATGTGGCTGATTCCATGGCCTCGGTGAAAAAATTGATTTTTGACGAACAAAAAATCAATTTGCCGGAGCTTAAGGCGGCCATGGATGCGGATTGGAAAGGAGACCGATTTGCTGCCATCCGTACGATGTGTTTAAATGCTCCCAAATACGGTAATGGCGACCCCTATGTAGATGAAATTGTCAGCGATTTGTATGCGTTCTGGGCAGAGACCGCCGTCACTTTCAAAACCGCATGGGGCGGAACGGTAAAACCCACGGGTATCTCCATTACCGCCCATGCCCCCGGTGGTGCCATGACCGGTGCCACCCCCGATGGTCGCCGTGCCGGAGAGACGCTGGCCGACGGCACAGTATCGCCGGCCCAGGGCAAAGACACCCAGGGACCCACCGCTGTCTTAAGAAGCGCCATGGCCATTGATCAGGTGCCGTTTCAGGCAACATTGCTGAACATGAAATTTGATCCGTCTGCCTTGAGAACCGAAAAAGACCTGCAAAAGCTTTCCATGCTGATCCGGACCTATTTTGGCAACGGCGGTAAACACGTTCAATTCAATGTGGTCGACCGGCAATTACTCCTGGAAGGCCAGACAGCCCCGGAAAAACACAAGGATTTGATTGTCCGGGTGGCCGGATACAGTGCCTATTTCATCAGTTTGACCAAACCGGTGCAGGATGAGATCATCTGCCGGACTGAATATGGATCCGTCAATTAAATCCAGGCGGTTATCACCGCTTAATCCCTCTAAGATTTATTTTGGGTGGTGGACGATCCTTGTCACGGGTATGCTCTCAGGCTTGGGGCATGGATTCTACGGTTTGGGGATTTCCATATTTTTTAAAGACCTTTCAGCCGAGTTTGGAATTAACCGGGCCATGACCTCTCTTGCAGCAGGGATTGGACGATTAGAGGGGGGGATAACCTCTCCTCTGGTGGGATGGCTTTCTGACCGGTATGGCCCCAAATGGATTATTTTTACCGGTGTCAGTATCGCCGGAACCGGTATGATTCTGATGAATTTTGTCTCCACCCTGTGGGAGTATACCCTTGTCTGGGGGGTTATGATCGGAATTGGCGTAAACATTGGCCTGACAATTGCGGTGGATAAAGCCTTAAACGATTGGTTTATTTTAAAAAGAGGACTGGCCCAGGGAACTAAATTCGCATTGATTGGCATTGGCAGTGTCATCACACTACCCATTGTAACGGTTCTGGTCAGCACTTTTGGCTGGCGTATCACCTGCGTTGTATGGGGATGCCTTATCCTGGTGTGTTCTCCCCTTGTGCTGTTATTTGTCAAGCAACACCCACCTGAATATTATGGATTACTTCCGGACGGTAAAAAAGCAGATACAGATCAACCAGACGTATTGGATGGCGAAAACCATCCGGCATTCCCCCAAAAACCGACGATTCTTCATTTCGAAAAGCAAGAAATTAATTTTACATTTCAACAGGCGATTAAAACCCGGTCGTACTGGTTTATTGCCATTGCCATGGGCATGGAGATGTTTGTCGTGGGTGGCATGAATATTCACATGATTCCCTTTTTGACAGACCTGGGCATCCGTCTGGGCACTGCAGGTGCCATGATGGGAATGATGGTCTTTTTTACCATTCCGTCTCGATTTTTTGGTGGGATTCTTTCCGATCGTGTGGGGAGAAAAAATCAATATCTTCTTTTAGCCGGTATTTTATTTATACAAACCACCAGTTTAGCCATCATCCTGATCAGTCAGAAAATGGTTCCCATCTATCTGTTTATCGGGCTGTATGGATTTGCCAGCGGTGCCATTACGCCGTTATTTATCATTGCCATTGGCAGTTATTTCGGTAGAAAATCATTTGGGATAATTTTTGGCAGTTCCATGGTCATTCGGGCACCGCTCTCTCTTGCGGCGCCTGTTTTTACCGGATGGATATTTGACAGAACCGGCAGCTATAACACTGCATTCATTGTATTCTTTGCATGCAGTCTGTTGGCTGCGTTGCTCATGTGCATCTTAAGACCGTCAAAACTGTATGCGTTAAAAACGAACGACATTAAAGACTAACCTGATTTTATATCGGGTTGGATTGAGGCAACGTTATGAACCGGAAAATTCAGCTGATTGATCGTATATTGACCATTGAGTTGAATATGTTTTTAGCGGTTCCATCTCAACAGGCGGAAGGTTGTCAACGCTATCCTGATCAATTCAAGCACCATCGGAAAGCACAGTTTATGGCCTGGTCGGAGAGTACACTGGCAAGTTATTTCAAAGATTTGAAAGACGCGCAAACGAACAATGAGAACCTGATGACGTTCAAATATGCCAGAATGGAGAACCTTCTGCCTCCCCGGTTTAAGCGTCCTTTAGTCAAAAAAATGGTTGCCATCCAATTGAACTGGCAACGGGAAATGTTCAAAAAATATCCAGCATTGATGAAAAGAGCCCGGTCCCTGGAACCATCTTCCGACACAGTCTCACAGACCTCTTTTGAGACATATTTAAGCGGGGAATTGGAGTCCTATTCTGAACATACGCTGCACTGCCTATACCAGGATATCCAGGATAAATTGAAGCATCAAATAAATATGGCCGAAGAAATTTATGATTATTTGGTTCGAGCCATGGGGTATGAATCATTGGTACAGGTTGAAAAAAGTCTGGGAGAGGCGAAAAAAAAGGTCTCTGACAAAAAAATATAAGCGCTTAAAGGAAAAACAATGAAAAAAACCGTTGTAAATCTGGTGGCGGTTGGGGATGTCGGCCCCAAGCGGGAAAATGCGGAAGAGGTGTTTGATTTGACGCGATCCATGTTAAAAGAGGGCGATATTACCTTTGGCCAGCTGGAAAGCAATTTGTCAACACGGGGTGTCCCCCAGGTGGCCATGGGATTGGGCTCCATTGCGCATCCCCGTATGGCAGCCGTATTGGCCAACGCGGGGTTTGATGTAATGTCCTTTGCCTCCAACCATTCACTGGACTGGAGTGAAGAGGCCATGTTTGATACTTTGGACGTGATGAAGAAAAACAAGATTGCAGTGATCGGCGCGGGGGTCAACTTGAAAGCGGCCAGAAAACCGGCTATTATCGAACGGAAAGGTACAAAAGTCGGATTCCTGGCCTATTGTTCCGTGGTTCCCAAAGGCTTTGATGCCAGAGACGACAAATCAGGCGTTGCCCCGGTCAGAGCTTTTACGTCTTATGAGCAGGCTGACTGGCAGGCTGGAACCCCCCCCAGAATCCATACAAAAGTTTTTCCTGAAGATTTAAACCATATGATTGATGACATCACGGCATTAAAATCACAAGTGGATGTCCTGGTGCTTTCCATGCACTGGGGGGTTCATTTTGTTCCTTCCATTATTGCCCAGTATCAATATGAGGCGGGTCATGCTGCCATTGACGCAGGGGCGGATATCATCATTGGAACCCATGCCCACATATTAAAGGGGATTGAGGTTTACAAAGGAAAAGTGATTTTTTTCAGCTTGTGTAACTTTAATATGGACCTGCCCATTACCGGTCCGGTGGCAGATGCAATGGCGAAAAGCCAGGGCCGACCGGGGATGACGTCTGTAACCCTGGATAAAAAAAACAGATGTCAGATTGGTCATTACAGCTGGGAAGTTGATCCGGAATACCCAACCTATGCGTTTCCCATTGATTCTCAAAAAAGTATTCTGGTTCGATGTAGAATCGTTGATAAAAAAATTGAACGCGTGGCGTTTCAGCCGTTGTGGATGACAAAAAAGGGGCAGCCTGAACCATTATCGCAATCAGATCCGCGCAATGAAGACGTGTATCGTTACATGAAATATTTATGCGAGGATCAACGGTTAGATACGAACTTTGTACGGGAAGGGGATGAGATCGTTGTTGTTCGGGCCTGATGGGTTTCGCCGGTCACAGCCTTTTAATGGGAACCGCAGCCGGCGAAGGGCATGTCTTTTCAGTAAAGACAGGCTCAAGGTTACATCAGTATGCTGACCAGGTACAAAGAAATTCCTGGAAACAAAATAAGCAAAAATAAATGTAAAAAATCTGCGATAAGGAACGGAAGAATCCCTTTGAATACCGTGGTCATGTCAATCCCCATTTCCCTGGCGATTCCTGCGATAACAAAGGTGTTCATCCCTATGGGGGGGGTGATCATGGCGATCTCTGCCATCCGGACAAAAATGATGCCAAACCATATCGGGTTGAATCCCAGTTCCATCACCATGGGAAAAAAGATGGGTATGGTCAAAACTGTCATTGCCGCCACATCCAGGAAACACCCCAAGAAAAAATAAAGAACCAATACCAGGGCTAAAATTGCATAGGGGGGCAGCGGTAATCCGCCAATGGTGTCTGCCAGAACGTAAGGAATCGTAGAGGCGGCCACCAGGTAATTGAAAATTAAAGCACCAATCAATATGCCATAAATCATGCCGGTGGTTTTTAGTGTGGCCATGATGGCCTGTTTAAATTTTTCCCAGTTCAGGCGGCCCCTTACCAGGCACATGATGATCGCCCCAAACGCACCCACGGCACCCGCTTCGGTGGGTGTAAACCACCCGATAATAAGGCCGGAAAGGACAAAAACAATGAGAACGATCATCTCTCCACATTTGGAAAAGGCTTTTATCCTTTCTGAAAAGGGTGCTTTCTCAGCACGGGGGCCCCAGTTGGGTTTCCACCAGCATAGAATGGCAATCACGGCGATATAGAAGAGGGCTTCGAGTATCCCGGGAATAACCCCTGCTGCAAACAGCTTCCCGATGGAAGTCTCCGTCAGGATACCATAAATGATGAGCGCACCGCTGGGCGGGATCAAAACCCCCATGGTGCCGCCCGCAGCCACAGCCCCGGTTGCCAGAGCGGGATTGTATTTCAGCCGCTGCATTTCGGGGATGGACACCAGTCCCATGGTGGTTGCCGTGGCAATACTGGAGGCTGAGACGGCTGCAAATATTCCGGAACCCGCAACAGCGGCCATGGCGACGCCCCCTCTTCTATGACCCAGTAATTTAGAGGCAAGGTTAAACAGGTCACGACCCATGCCACTGACAAACACCACCTGGGCCATGAGTAAAAACAGGGGGAGCACCGCCAATGAATAATCCGTGATGGTCTGGAAGGGTACAACCGCCAGTTTAGTGAACGCCGCTACATCAGAGATTAAAAACCACAGCCCGGTAAACCCCACCAACGCCATTCCCGCACCAATGGGGACGCCAAATGCCAACAACGAAAAAAGAACCACAAATGCAATAATGCCAATCAGTACCGGACTCATTTTTCGCAATACCTCCTGTAGGCCTTGTAAAAATCAAGAAGACATGTCAGACAAAAAAGGAAGGTAAAGAAGATATAGACCATCCGAAAGGGCAGGTAGGGAATTTCTAATACTTCCGTGGCTTCTCTTGTGCCGTTTTCAAGTGCTAACCGCGTGCCGGCCCAGGCAATCAACGTCCATATGACAAAGCTGAGAAGGGCCGCGACCATTTGCGTCACAGCGGTAAGCCTCGGGGGGAATCGGGAGACAATCAGTTCGACAATAACATGGTATTTTTCCTTTGCAGCGTAAAACAGCGCAAAAGAAACCGGAAAGACCATCAGCATTTCAAACAGTTCATAACTCCCTGGAATGACGGTATTGGTAAGTCTACCGACAATATTACTAATTAAAAGCAGCATGGCTGCTATCAGAAAGACCCCACCAAAAAATCCGCCGGCTTTGGAGATGCGGTGGAGAAAGCCGGTTACGACATTCATTTTTCCCCCTCTAATATTGATTGTTTTAATTATTTAAAAGCAGGTCAAAGGTTCATTTTTGTCCCTGAAGGTTAAATACGGTTTTATTTGTTTGCCGCTTTTATTTGAGCTCTTATCTCATTATATACATCCGTGCCCGGTAGTCCTTTATCATCCAGCTTTGCCATCTGAGATAATATCTCTTTGTTCACCACGGTATACACTTTATTCAGTTCTTCCGGAGAAAGGGAGATAAACTTGACATTGTTCTTTTTGCCAAGTGCTATGCCGAGCGCTTCACCGGCAAAAACCAACTCTTCAATTTTTCCTCCAAACCACTCAATATTATCTTCAAACACTTTCTGGATATCCGCGGGCAATTTGTTCCAGGATTTAAGGCAGAAGCCCCAGTGACCGGCCGGAGCAGATGCGATGTTCAATTCCAGGGCGTACTTGACAACTTCTGCGAAACGAAAAGACTTCATGGTTTCATATGGGGCAAAAACGCCGTCAATAGTGGTCTTCTGCAGTGCTGTATAACTTTCACTCATGGGCATCACAATCCCTTCTCCGCCAAGCCCGGTGGCCACCTTGGCAAGATCACCGCTGGCTTTGATTGTCATGCCTTTTATGTCCGCTGTTGTTTTGACCTCTTTTTTTGAAAGAAGCAATTGATAGGGGGGGATAGAGGCATAGGCCATTACCTTGATGCCGGCTTTTGTAAATTCTTCAGTGAGTTGGGGATATTTAGCCATTACGTTATGGTAGACTGTTCGGGCAAATTTTTTGTCGTTGACCCCCCAGAAAACCATCCGCATTGACTTTTCAAAGTCATATCCCATGGGCGCATATGCGCCGGAAAAATCTCCGATATCTGCCACCCCTTTGGCAAGTTCCATGGCCGACGCTCTGGGTCGATACAAAGCACCCGCCCAGAACGCCTTGATTTTTACCCTTCCGTTGGTCTCCTTTTCTATTTTTTCAATCCAGAGTTTTGTGGCAACGGACATGGGGTGTGCCGGTGGCCATAATCCAGCATAGGTAAGCGTGATGGTGTCTGCAGCATTGGCATTACTGACGCTGTTTACAAATGTAAGCCCTGATAAAACCCAAATTCCCAAAACAACAATGATTAGACGATTAAAAATTTTTTTCATTTTTTTCTCCTTAAACTTTGTTTTATGAAACCGACTCTGCCATTTGCCAACCCCTGTTCCTTAAAGTGTCAAAGTGTTCTCTGCCAGATGAAAGACACTTTCGACCCAGGGGATAAAAATTCTTTTTATCGCACTGCTGTGTTACTAGTTTTGATTACCACCCCAACTCTGTGCGGGCGATCACTTCGTCCTGCACGGGTTTGTCAAGTGCTACGAAATGCGCACTGTACCCCGCCACTCTGACCACCAGTTCTTTATGTCTGTCCGGTAGTTTCTGTGCTTCTTTCAATAATTTTGAATCAACAACATTGAACTGGACATGCTTCCCCCCCATTTTAAAATACGTTTTGATCAACGCTGAAAGTTTCATTAAATCCTGGGTTGTTTTCAAAGCGGATGGATGAAATTTCATATTCAGCAAGGTTGCATTAATGGCAGCCTGGTCTATTTTACCGGCACTTTTAAGTATGGCAGTGGGTCCTTTTTTATCCATGCCCTGCATGGGGGACATGCTGCCATCCGCCAGAATATCGCCCTTGCATCTGCCGTCTGGCGTGGCGCCGGTTAAAGCGCCGCCTGGCTGGTGAGAAGAAATGGATATGGCGGTTGTGGTCACTTTTCCCCCATACACCGTATCGAATTCTGCCATTGACCGTTCAATAAATTTATACAGATCGGCAGCCATAAGATCAACATAATCATCATCATTGCCATATTTGGGTGCGCCCAGAAACAATTTGTGCAGGTCTTCAGCCCCCTGCCAGTTTGCATCCAATGCCGCTTTGAGTTGCTTCATGGACACTTTTTTTTCTTCGAAAACCAGTTTTTTAACCGCAGCTAAAGAATCAACCGCATTGATTGTGCCCACTAAACACTGCACAGATGCATTCTCAAAGGGCATTTTGCGGCTCAAGATATCCTTGCCTTCTTTAATGGCATCATACATCAAAGAAGAACGGAAGGGATCGGAAAACAATTCTCTTTGTTTCACCAGTTCAATATTGCTTTTTTCTGCCACAAGTCCCAATATATATTTGAGCTGCCTGTGAAAGGCATCCAGGAATTCATCAAAGGACGTCATGTTTTCCGGGTCACCGGTATCCATTCCAACCTTTTCGCCGGTGCCCGGATTAACGCCATTGTGCATAAAAATCTCAAATATTAAGGGGATGACAACCATTCCAACGGCGACATTACGGGACTTTCCCGGGATATTACCGTCCAGGCAACCGGTCATGATATATTCCCTGGCATCTTCCAGGGACATGCCATTCCGCATGAAATAGTCCACATAGGATCGGTCGCTGACAAATGCCGGCATACCCAGCCCGGTTTTCACGACTTCAAGGGCCTTTATCATCACGTCATCCGGGGTATCATCATGGACACGCAGGGTGAGGGTATGGTGGGGGATCTGTGTGTCTTTAGCGGCTTTCATCAGCAGATAGGTCAGTTCGTTGGATGCGTCCCTGCCATCCACGGTAACGCCCCCAATGGTCCAGTTATGCCATTTGGCCATGCCGGAATTCTTCTTCCGGTTCTGCTGGCCCGACACCCGGTTCATTTTGATGTCTTTAATCCTCAGGCACTCTAGCAGTTCCAGTACTTCTTCGTCTGTTATGCGCCCCTGTTCTTTGTCCCGTTTATAGAACGGATACATATACTGGTCAAATCGACCCGCAGCCGAGGTCGGTGAAGGCGATATCAGCAGGAAGGTAAACCAGAAGGATTGCAACGCATCAAAAAAATGTCTGGCCGGTTTTGCCGGAACCCATTTACAGGTATCTGCTATTTTTAATAATTCATTTTTTCGGGTGGGATCACTTTCTTGGTTTGCCATTGTTTCTGCCAGTTGGGCATATCTTCCGGAAAAATTGATCAAGGCTTTATGCACGAGAATAACGGACGTTAGAAAATCTTTTTTTTCCAGACAGTCACTGGCAAAATACCGCAGGTTCTTTAACTCTTCCTCGGCATCTGCAATGATTTTTAATGATCCGTCATTCAGCATCCGGGAATAATCCACGCCTAAAAGAAAGAACCCAGGGCCGAGACCTAATCCTGACTGGGCATACCCGCCACCACTTCCAACTTTTTTCCCTTTCCAGGGCGGTAAAATAACCCCGGATTTCATCAGCGGCCACAGGCGTTCACTTTCAAAGAAAACGTCTCCCATGGCTTCAACCAGGGTTTTTTCTTTGAATTGTGCATTTATGATCTGGAGTTCTGCCTCATCTTCAGGTGTAATGACATAGTGTTCGTTTTTCAGTGCATCAATTTCATCCTGGGTCCATGTCCCGTATTCGTAATCGATTTCCATGCCAAATGGTTTGCTGGCACCGGCTCCCACAAAGGGTTCATCCTCTTCAATAAAAATAGTGATATGGTTGAGGACGCCGGCAATAATTTTCCCCCGCCGGATGATATTGGGTTCACCCTGGGTATTGGCAAGCACCTGTGTTGCGATGCGAAATTTCTCAATACACAAAGGATATTTTTCCACATCAAGACGGTCTTTTAATCGTTGAACTCTCTTATTCATAACTGCCTCCTGGAAATCAGTGATGGGTTAGCCCCCTATCACTGACGTTAAACCAAATTTTTTAAATATTTGCTGGAGCTCGTCCATCCGATGTTCATCCGGCGGTGTACTGGTAAAATCCGGTCTTTTTTGTTCCATATTGTTATACTTTCCTTCACCCATTCGATGATAGGGGACCAGATGAACGGTAATGGTTTTGTCCAGTTGCTCAGCAATAAATTTTGCTGTAGCTTCAATGTTCTCTGTTGAATCATTATATCCCGGGATGATGGGTATTCTTGCCTTCAGAGGGATGCGAAGGTCATGGTGAATTCGTTTGGCATTCTCTAAAATAAGTGTATTCGATACCCCGGTATATGATTTGTGCCGTGTATCGTCCATATGTTTAAAGTCAAACAAAACCAGATCCACATGGGTGAGAATCCGTTTAAAGATGTCCCATTTGATAAATCCGCAAGTATCTATAGCCGTATGAATCCCTGCCTGGTGGCATAATTTAAGAATACCGGCGGTAAAATCAGGTTGCCCGACAGGGTCGCCCCCGGAAATGGTAATCCCGCCGCCTGAATTTTCATAGAATATGGCATCCGCATTTACTCGTTCAAAAATTTCACCGGCCGTCACATGCTCCCCCATTAAAAGTCTGGCTTCCTGGGGACATGCCGCTGCACATTTGCCAGAGCCTTCACACCGTGTGCGGTCTGTTGTTGATTTGTCCTCAAAGATTTGAATAGCGCCTGCCGGACAAACTTCAAGGCAGTTTCCGCATCCTGTACACTTTTCAGGGTTAAAAAAAATAACCGGTTTATGACTTTGTGATTCCGGATTTTGACACCAGAGGCATCTCAGCGGGCATCCCTTTAAAAATACAGTGGTTCTGATACCTGGACCATCATGGATGGAATAGGGTTGCACATTAAAAACAACCCCTTTAATATTTTCGGTTTTCATTGATCCGCCTGCTCATGTTCTGTCATATCTGTCTTCTCTTGTTCGGGTTTGACACGCTTAATCCTTGGACAAGGCAGCACATGCAAGGGGTTTTGTCGTTTGTTTTTTTCCAAGCATCCCCGCCCTTTTTTTTAAGGATAAACTCTCCCCTCTTGGGAAGGTCAAGCGATTTTTTTAATTTATTTGCTCATCTTTCGGACGCTATCTTTAATGGGCGGGGTCAGGCTTTTTATTGTATGCGAACAGTCACTTCTGCCAAATGCCCCTTCATTGCAGGCAAAAATCCCGGTGCCACACATCGTCGCATCACATTGCCACAGGGGATATGGTTGTTGTTGTTCATGAAATCGGTTAATTTTTTGTGATGATGCCCCGATGACTCGATCCTACCCCAGAACCGGATAATCGCATATTTTCCGGCCGGTAGTATCCTGACATGCTTTTTCAAGGCAGATCGTCCCTCCAGGGGGATAAATACACCACTAAAAGAATAGATAGCACCGGATGCAAAATTTTCAGTCGTCATTAATAATCCAACAGATGGCAGCAGCAACGTGGGAGATCCGTCAATCACTTTTTCCAATCGTCGGATGGCTTTTTCAAAATGGATTCGAGAGTTAATAGGGGTGTCCACGGCAATAATGGACCGCTCCGGGTAAGACTCTATTTTGGCCACATCAATATTTTTCATGGTCATGGCTTCTTCAATGGAAGACAGGTGGGAGGAAAAAGAGGATTTGATATCTTGCAGCTGCTGGATCCGATGGTCGATGGAATCCAGTTGTGTCTTCAATAGCAAGGCAAGATTGTTCATTTTTGTTTCGTGCAGGTCCTTTTTGATTTCTGAATAAGGAACGCCAAGTTCTTTTAAATACTTGATGAAATTCAGCAGATAAAACTGTGAGGATGAATAATACCGATACCGGGTTACCTCATCCACAATCTGGGGTTTGAGCAGGCCGATGTGGTCCCAATACCGGAGCATCTTCAAGGAGATCCCATGCATTTTAGACACTTCTCCAATGGTCAATTTATCCTTTGTCCACATGTCGTTCATGGTCCTGTTATCTTGAGTGTCATCTGTTGAATCTTTTCTAATATTCATTATATATTTATTCTATTGCCTTCAAGCGCAATGGTCAAGTGGTGGATGTCTTTGCCTTATACATTTAAAAGTAATAAGGTGTGGTGATATTTTTTCCTTGATTTTTATCGGTTTTTTACTGATATTCTTGTGTTGATCAACAAACTTTTGGATTGTCCCGGAAAAGGCAGACGGGTTTGGCCAAAAAGGATAACAACCGCTTGTTTCACCATAAGCAAAAACAAAGAATGCTGCACAGGGCCGGGAAATAATATATGTCTTCAACACCGTATTCAAACCACGAACTGCAGCTGGCCAATGAGTTTGTCCAGCACACGGGCTGCAATATCTTTCTGACAGGCAAGGCCGGTACCGGTAAAACCACTTTTTTGCATCAACTGAAAAACAACACGGCAAAACGAATGATTGTCACCGCCCCCACCGGGGTGGCGGCCATTAATGCCGGCGGTGTTACGCTCCATTCTTTTTTTCAATTGCCCTTTGGCCCGTTTATCCCGGGCAGTGAGACATCTGAGATCAATCGCCAGCGCCAGTTCCGGTTCAGCAGGGAAAAAAAACAAATTATACAAAGCCTTGATTTGCTGGTCATAGATGAAATCAGTATGGTGCGGGCGGATTTACTGGATGCCGTGGATGCGGTGTTGCGGCGTCATCGCCGCAATAACCAGCCCTTCGGTGGTGTGCAACTGCTGATGATCGGAGATCTGCACCAGCTATCGCCTGTGGCCAAACCGTCAGATTGGCAGATTTTACAGCAATTTTATGATTCGGTTTATTTTTTCAGCAGTCAAGCCCTTGAACAGACGCAATTGTTAACCATTGAATTAAAACATATTTATCGTCAGTCAAACCCCCGCTTTATCAACCTTCTGAACCAGGTGCGGGACAACCGGCTGGATGGTGCCGCTATTGAAGAATTGAACCAGCAGTATATTCCAGGGTTTATCCCTGAAGACGATCAGGGCTATATCACCCTGACCACCCATAATAACGCTGCCGATGCCATGAATCAGTCCAAACTCCGGGCGCTGACGCAAACAATGCATTCTTTCAAAGCGGAGATTTCCGGGGATTTCCCCGAGCACACCTATCCGACCCCGGCCAGGCTTGAGCTTAAAGAGGGTTCCCAGGTGATGTTCCTTCGCAATGATACGGCTGTCGAAAAGCGGTATTATAATGGGAAAATCGGTAAAATCAAAACGATTTTCAACCACACCATCCGCGTGGTCTGCCCCGGCGATTCAGAGGAGATCGTGGTTGAACCGGTGGAATGGGAGAATATCAAATATACCGTGAACCCTGAAAATAAGGACGTTCAGGAAGAAGTTATCGGCAAATTCAAACAATACCCCCTGAAACTGGCCTGGGCCATCACCATTCATAAAAGTCAAGGGCTGACCTTTGACAAGGCCATCATTGATGCCCAATCCGCTTTTGTCCAGGGGCAGGTGTATGTCGCCTTGAGCCGCTGTAAAACCTTTGAGGGAATGGTGTTGACATCTGCCATTCCTTCCCGGGGCATTGAAACGGATCAAGCCGTTTTGGGCTTTGATGAAAAGGCCAGGCAACATCCACCCTCCCAAACCCGTCTTATGGCAGCTAAAATTCGCTATCAGCAAGACCTGCTCCTGGATTGTTTTGATTTTCAACTTCTGAACAACCGCCTGGGCTATCTTGTCCGGCTGTTGCTGGGAAATGCCAAACGGGTTCATCTGTCGGGTCTGGTGGATATCAGTCCCCTGCAGCAAATGGCCCGGGAAAATATTTTCAGGGTCAGTGAAAAATTCAAGGATCAATTGTGCACCATTTTTACGGACGACAGCCTGCCGGCATCCAATGCCCATGTGGTGGAACGAATCGGAAAAGCTTCAGCATGGTTCCAGGAGAAATTCCACCTTATTTTTGACGACCTGGTCAAAAAATTTCATGTGGAAACCGACAATAAAGAACTGGGTAAAAAAATTGACAATGCCCTGAATAACCTTAAAAAAGAAATTGCCGTAAAGTTGGCGGGCATTCTTTGCTGTGAAAACGGATTTTCACCATCAAATTATCTGCGGGCCATATCCCATGCCGAGATCGAGTTTGCCCCGGAAAAAGCAAAAAAAAGTCAGGTTCCGGCCTATGGTGAATCAGACATTGAACATCCCGCATTATTCCAGGATTTAAAAGACTGGCGGTCCCGGAAGGCCAGAGAAGGGGGCATTGCCCATTTCCAGGTGTTACACCAACGGGTATTAATCCAGGTTGTGGTCTGTCTGCCCGACACGATTACGGACCTAAAAAAAATAAACGGTATTGGCAGGAAAACGCTTGAAAAATATGGTGAAGACCTTGTGACCATGGTATCGGCCTATCGCAAAAAATACGGGATAGACAAGGTGATCCTGCCCCCCCTCAAAGCGGTGCCGGCAACAAGTGACCCTGCCGTAAAAAAGGGGTCTTCTCCTGACACCAAACAAATCAGTTTTGATATGTTCAATAAGGGCGTTGCCATTCCCCGGATTGCAAAAGAAAGAGGTCTGGTAGAAGCCACCATTCAAGGGCATTTGTGCTTTTTTGTGGAAAACGGCCAATTGGATATCCGCCGGCTGATGTCCCCTGAAAGACAAACCACCATTGAAAAACAACTGGAACAAGCCACCGATAATTCCATCAAAACCGTAAAAAATGAGCTGGGAGACGACTACTCGTTTGGTGACATCAAACTGGTGCTGGCCCACCAGAGTTTTCTGGCATCAAAACAAAAAACCGGATCATGGACTATTGACGGTTAAAATGATAAATAGACAGGAATAAAAAAAGGAGGCTGGTGCTGAAAAGAGAAACCAGGCTTAAAAATTAATTGAATAAATTGAGACAATAAAATGGAAAGATTTTTGGTTATCGCTGTTTCAGCTGCTATTGGAACGGCTTTTTACGTATGGTTTTCCCAATCAGTGAAAAAGCAATCCATGCAGGACTATATTCTGTCACACCAGTGGCTGTTGCACCCGAACTCAATTTGCTACTGGCGGACTGTCATGGCTGTCCTGGGATTTGCCCTGTATTTTTTTTCCCCTTATCAAGCCGTTGCCATCTTTATCTTTACTTTTGCAGCAATCCTTGATGGTGCTGACGGTGTTGTGGCAAGGGGGTGTGATCTGGGGTCCCGCTGGGGAGAATGGCTGGATCCCATGTGTGACAAATTGACCTATTTGCCACCATTGATTGGATTCGCCTATGCCGGAATTATATCATTAGATCTGATATGGATACTTGTGGCCATTGAGTTGGTCGGCCAGTTTTTTGCCCGGCGGGTTTTGACCTGGATGAACGTCTCCGGGGCGGCCAATAATTTTGGAAAGATTAAAGCCATTATCTGCTTTGGCCTTGTTATTTTATGTGCGCTGATGGATAAAAATCCGGGTATCATCAACATTGCCGATGAAGTGCTCATGGCCTGCATTATCCTTTCCTCTGCATCCGTGGTCTTTAAATTTATTCCCAACCGGCTCTACGCGGATATCCTTTCTGCGTTAAATTTTTGTTGTGGTGTGACCAGCCTTATCCTGACCCATCATCATTATTTTGCCTGGGCAATTTGTATTATTATCGTGGGGCAATTGTTTGACTTGTTTGACGGGCGTATGGCGCTCAAGCACGGGGGAACCAAGTATGGCCCTTATCTGGATGATATTGCGGATTTTGTCAGTTTTGGCCTGGCCCCGGCCTATGTGATTGTGCAAAAAGGCGGTTCATTGGCATGGGGTGTCGCCGGGCTCTTTATTTTTGGGGTGGCATTTCGCCTCATCCGGTTTATTTCGATGGATAAAAAACGGACCGACCTGCCCGAGGGCATATTCAACGGACTTCCCAGTCCTGCAGGAGCATTGATCGTTCTGGGCGCCTCTCTTATCGCACCGCCGGCCATATTGTGGGGACTGGCCAGTGTTTCTGTGAGTTTAATGGTGACACATATCCGGTTTGTCCATTTTGGACGGGTGATGCTTAAACAGATCCCTAAACCCGTATTTTTCGTGATCAGTGCTGCCATTATCATTACGCTTTCTTTTATTTTTAAAACAAAAAATGTCCAGATGTTTGGATATCTGATTCTGGGATCTGTTTTTGCCTATATGGTTATCGGCAGGAAGTGGATACACGGATAAAGGCAAGGCCATGAGATCCATCCATTCCTTAACCTACCCATCCGAGCTAAGAAAAAGCAACCAATTCCTGTCGTTCCTCATCCCACAATTTTAAACGAACACAAGACAGGCTATCCATCATTGTAAGCTGTTTTTTGGCTTGGAGTGCAGGAACTGCATCGTAACACTTTTTCAGGCTATAATTGGGGATTTTTGGGTTCAGATGGTGAACATGGTGATACCCGATGTTGCCTGAAAACCAGGCCAGTAAACCCGGCAACCGGTAAAAGGAACTGCCTTCCATTGCCGCGTTCAGCGGCGTCCATTCGTTTTTGTGTGCCCAATACCCCCCCGGAAACTGGTGCTGCAAATAAAACAGCCAGATTCCCGCCATCCCGGCAAGCCATAACACGGGTACCTGGATCAACAGGTATGTTTGCCATCCAATAAACCAAGCGGCAATCAACATCATCAAGAGGATCAGCAGGTTGGTGAATAAAACATTCCGTCGTTCTTTCTGGCCCACCGTTCGCGTTGAAAACCGGTTACCGACAAGAAAACTGAAAAATGACCCCACTCCTATCAGGACCACGGGGTTGCGGTATAGCCTGTAGATCAATTGTTTTCTCTTGGGTAACGCGGTATATTCCTTCAGCGTCAAGGTCCAGATATCGCCGAATCCCCGTGCATCGAGATTGGCGCAGGTCCCGTGATGCCGAAGGTGGCTGAAGCGCCAGTCTTTAAAAGCCGTGAACACCAATACGCCGAGAAGGTAACCAAAGAAGGTGTTGAGCCGCTTTGATATGAAGAACGAATCATGTACACAATCGTGAAACAATATGAATATCCGGACCAGAAAAGCGGCAGCCGGCAGGGCCAGTATCAAGGTCAGCCAATAGGGATATCCGAGTTGTACGGATCGGATCATCAGATACCATAGACAGGCATAAGGGATTAATGTGTTTGCCAACTGCCAGCTGGCTTTGCCCGGGGCTGGATTCCGGAAAGTTTTCAAAAGCGGGTACCAGTCTGGCCAGGCACGACCCAAATGCGCTTTTGCGCCATTGCTGTTTTTTATATCAAGGTCATTTAAACTCATTTTAAGCCTCCATTTGACGCGGCTGATTTTTTAAATATATAAGTGGATCGTCAGCCATTGAAATCGTCCCCACCGATAATTTGCCACACCCGCTAACAAATTGTGTTTGAACGAAAACTCACCCATCTGCTGCGTTGCTGCAAAACTCTGAAATCTTCATGTACATTAGTACACTCCGGTTTCAGAGTTTCTTGCGCCTTGCATATGGGCAATTTTTCGTCCAAACACGGGTTCCCGTTCAGGCACTAGCTAACCGATGGATGCGCCAGCGATGTAAATAAAATTGAGACTGTGCTTGAAAATTCAGTGTATGAAGAAACCAATCAGATTAATTTTTGTATAAAATTTTATCAATATCTGTGGGGATTGTAAATAATATTTTAATTATCAACTCCGCGGTCGATCCTATTTTGACAATCAAGTATTCGTGACAAATTTATTCAGATCCTTTTGCTTTGACTCTCACCAGGTGAAGATCCGCCAGGATGGTGTAAAGACAGGGAACCACCAGCAGCACCAGTACAGTGGACATCAAGAGTCCGAACACAATGGCACAGGCCAGTGGAATGAGGATCTGTGCCTGCATGGACCGTTCTGAAAGAAGGGGCAAAAGTCCTGCAATCGTTGTCACAGAGGTCAGTATTACCGCCCTGAACCGCTCCCTTGAGGCCAGTTTGCCTGCTTCGGCCACGGATTTACCCGCCGCTGTATGGCGCCGGATAAAACTGACCAGCAAAATGGAATCATTTACCACGATACCAGCCAGGGAGATAAACCCCAGAATACTGGGCATGCACAGATCCAGTCCCATGATCATGTGACCCCAGACCACACCGATAAAGGCAAACGGAATGGTGATCATGATCACCAGCGGTTCCTGGTAGGACCGGAACTGAAAACTCAACAGGCAGAACACACCGAAAATGCCAATTCCCAGGGCTTTTACCATACCGCCCATGGACGTTTTCAACTCTTTTTCCTGGCCTTCCAGTTCCACGGTGATACCGGGAAATTCTTTGGTCAATTCCGGCAGGAATTGGTGTTTTGTGTCGGCGATGATATCAACGGCATTGGCCACCCGGGTGTCCACGTCACCGGTCACGGTAACGGTCCGGTCCGCATTCACCCGTTTGATCCCGGCATAACCCCGGGTCCGGGTAATGGCGGCCACGGTATCCAGGGGAATCCGATCCCCGTTGCCATTCATCAGATAAAAATTTTCAAGCTGGGACAAGCTGTTTCTGTCATCCCCTGCCATCCTGAGATTGACCTCATAGGATTCATCCCTCACAATGATTTCACTGGCCGTGGCGCCGTAAAAAGCGGCTCTTAATTGTTTTGAGACACTCCTGGCGTCAAACCCTCGGATCTGGGCACCTTTTTTAAGCATTACCTGGATTTCAGGCTTGCCGGGCCGGAGATCATCATAAAGATCTGATACCCCTTCATAGGCATAAAACCAGTTGATCAGTCGGGCAGATGCCAGTTTTAATTCATCCAGGTCCTTTCCCTTGAGGCGGATTTCAATGGGCAGTCCGCCGGGCCCGATGGTGGGTTCTTTAAACGCGATGGCAATGGCATCCGGGATATCGCCGGCCAGGGTTCGCCATTGATGAATGATGTCATCCATGGTGCTGGACCTGTCTTCAGCATTTAGCAGGTCCAGGGAAACCGTTGCCACATGGGTGCCCTGTTCTCCTGCATCTGCATTGGTGTTGAACAATATGCTGATATGCTTCACCAGGTCTGCCTCTCCCGGCTGGGACCCAGACAGATTTTTGTTCATCTGGTGGGCTGCCACCACCATCTGGTCCACATACCTTTCAGTTCTTGCCAGCGGGGTCCCCTGGGGGAAAAGAAGCCTTGCCTGGAGAACCTCTCCTTCGATATCCGGGAATGCCTGAATTTTCAGATGTCCGCCAGCAATTAAAGCGATGGATGCAATAAAGGCAAAGATGACCATTCCGACAAACAGATATCGAAGATTCACCACCCCATCAACGACTGGGCCCAGGACATTTTCCCGGAACCCGTTGAGCCCGTCATCCATTTTCTGCCGGAATCGATTTTTCGGTTCATCCGTCCGGAGGGTTGAAAGGGAATGGGACAGGTGATGGGGAAGAATAAAAAAGGCTTCCACCAGACTGACGGAAAGGGTCAGGATCAGGATCACGGGGATGACATAGAGCACCTTTCCAATATCGCCGGCCATGCTCAATCCCAGGGCCCCGAAAATAAACACCGTGGTTAAAAATGACGAAAATACCCCTGCTGCCACTTCAGAAATGCCGTCCACCGTTGCATTAAAGGCTTTTTTGCCCTTTTCCAGGTGGGCGGCAATATTTTCGGCTATCACGATGGCGTCATCCATCAAAAGGCCCAGGCCGATCAGCAGCCCCACCATGGAAAGCATGTTAATGGAAAGTCCCAGGTGCCGCATAAAGAAAAAGGTCAGAAAAAAAGACACTGGCAGCCCCATGGCCACCCAGAAGGAAAAGCCAAACGGGAAAAAGAGCAGCATGGCTAAAAACACGAGAATCAGTCCCTGTACGGCATTTTTTACCAGCATCAACAGTCGGTCCCGGACAATTTTGGACACATTCTGGGTAATGGTAAAGGAGACACCCGCCGGTGCCCGGATCTGTTCCTCCGCTAAAAACCGGGTCACCGTATCCATTATTCTCAAAGCGTCTTCAGACTTGGTCTTGTTGATCTGGAGAATCCCGGCCCGGCGCCCGTCAAACAAAATTTTATCCTCATCATCCATGAACCGATCAGAAATCTTGGCAATGTCTCCCAGACGGATTTCAGTCCCGGTTTCAGAAGAGGCCACAATGAGATTTCCCAGATCATACCGTGTTTTCCTTTCTTCGGAAAACCGGATCAGGATCTCTGCGTCCTTTGTTTCCAGGCTTCCGGCGGGCAGGTCCAGGTTCTGGCCTGCCACTGCCCCTTCAATATCAGATACAGACAGGCCCAGCCGCATCAGGGTGTAAAACGGGATTTCAATTAAAAATTCATGGTCTGAAAACCCCAGGATGTCCACCTGGGAAACCTTATCCAGGCGCTTCAACCGATCTTTTAAATCCTCGCAATACAATTTCAAGTGCAGGGGACTCATGGGGCCGGTCACGGCCACCGCCACCACCGGGTCTATCCGGTTGACCCGTTTGACAATGACATCTTCCACTTCCCCTGGAAAATCACTGATGGCCTCCACTTCTGTTTTAAGGTCATTGAAAAACTCGATCATATCATTGCCTTCCACCATTTCCACCAGGACAGAGGCCCGGTTTTCCATGGCCGTGCTCTTGACCTCGGCAATATTGCTCACACTGTCAATGGCATCTTCAATCCGCTGGCAGACCGAGGCTTCCACATCATCGGCCGTGGCCCCGGGATAGACCACGGATATTTCCACCGCGTTGACGGAAAAGTCCGGAAAGGTCTCGCGTTTCAGATCGGTGACAGAGATGACACCCAACGCCACAAACAGCAGCATTAAAAGGTTGGATGCCGTGGGATGACCAGCCATATAGGAGATGATCTGTTTCAAGGGGGTCATTTTATTTTGTCTCCCCAAGGGCCTGTTGCTTCAACGTTTCCAGGACATCCAGGACCGCCAATGGTTTTAACCGCATCCCCTGGATGGCAGGCACCAGATCTGTCAGCACCAGGACGTCCCCCTGTTCAAGCCCCCCGGACAGCACTGCCATGTCTTGCATATAAAACTCAACGCCCACGGGCCGGATTTCAAGCCGGCTGCCCGGGGTGCAGATATACACCGTTCCGTCATGGACCGCACTCCGGGGTACCACCCAGCTGTCCGGCAGCAGCCTGCCGTATAATGTCACTTCCACATACATATTGGTCACCAGGGGCGGTCGTTTTCCCGGGATGATATTTTCATAGGGCTTGTCCACGGTGATATAAAGGGTCAGCGCACCAGTCTTAAGATCCATGGATTCACTGGTCCGGGAAAAAATACCCTCCCACTCAATGGGAAACGCCACGTCCATGGGGAGTGTTACCTTGGCTGCAATACCGATGGCCCGGCGGATGGTTTCCAGATCCGGCATCTGACTGAGATTGCCGTCATAATTCCTGGGCAAAAGGGTCATGAAACTTTTCGGTGTCAGCGACACGGGGATTTCCGCCCGGTCAACGCTTTCAGCTTCAACCAGAACCGTTCCGGCAGCCGCAAACTGGTGCAGCTCGATATTCACAACCGACAGGCGGCAGTCAAAGGGGGCACGAATTTCCGTTCGTGCCACATCCAGTCTGCGCTGGGTTACCGTGGATTCTCCGGATTTTTTCTGGGCCAGCAGGGCTTTTTTCTGGGACGGGATCAGATCCAGTGTGTTCTGCAGATTGTTCACTGTGGTCTGGCGGGCCAGAAACGTTCTTTCTTCCTTTTCAAGATCAGAAGCGGAAATATACTGGTTTGCAAATAATTCTCGTTTTCGTTTCAACTCCAGGCCGGCACTGGCAAGGGATTTTTTTTCAATGGCCAACAGGCGCTGGGTGTTTGTCCTGGATTGCTCCAGCTCCTTGAGCCTGGCATCCACATTCATCAGGTCGGCCACCCCCCGGGTTTCAGCCAGGCCATATGTCGTTGTGTCGATTTTAAACAGGACCTCATCTTTTTTTATGAAATACCCTTTTTTCAAATCCTTGTGAACAGACACCACCTTTCCGCTGACTTCGGATATCGCCTGCCAGGTGCGGTCAGCCGCCACATACCCGTATGTGATAACCCGGGGCACCACCGGCATTTTTTCCAAAGGAATCACCCGGACGGCCTGAACCCGTTCCTGGTTTTCAAGACGGATGGGGGGCTTTTTGTTTGTTTTCATTACGGCGAAAAGGACTATGCCGCATACCACAGGAAGAATGATCAATAGCTTTTTCAAGAGTTTCATAACGGTCACCGGTTGTTTGTTCGTTGGTTTTTTTTATCATTATGGCCTGCGCCGGTGGTCAGGTTGGAAATGCCGGCAATGGTTCGAACGTTAAATCCCAAAAGATCCGGCAGCATCCGGATTACATTCAGGACAGCCCTTGCCTGGACAATGCCGTCCGCCCATACCAGCGGCGGCACCACCGGATCTATAATGATCCGATTATCAGCTACTTCAAGTCCGGCCCGCATGGCAGCCGGATTGGAGGTATCAATGAGCAAGGGCAGGTCCGTTACACGCTGAACTGCCCGGATGAAAAATTGCATGCCCGCTTCAGGCTGTTTCCCCAGAGGCCCGGTATTCAAATCAATGGCCCATGCTCCTTTTGCCACACATTGTTTTACAAGCCCCTGTATCGGTTTGGGATCAAGGTCTTTGAGTGCCTCCTGGATGTCTGTTTTTGTAATCCTTAGATTATCAGCGATCAATTCCATAAGCTCACTCCATATTCACAAGTTCAATCAATCAGCAGGATGATACCATTGACACGACAGATAAAAAAATGATTTTTTGTGTTTTAATTCGGTTATAACGAAAAACCATCCAGGCGCCGGTAAATCCTCACCCTGAAAGGATGGTCTGGCACAATCGAATGCCTTCCATGCTGTCCGTCGTACACAGGTCTGCCCCCACAGCCTTGCACACCCGTTTGCTCATCAAATGTCCGCCGGCCAGGTATGCCCGGGGTGCCAGACCTTGGGGAACATGGATTTTCAAGTGGGCAATGGTTTCCTTGAGCGTGTCCAGACAGGTGCTGATCAAACAGGAAAACCCGACAATATCCGGCTTGTATTCATGAACCGCAGATAAAAATGTGGCTTTCGATACATCCACCCCCAGGTCGTGCACGGCAAAGCCATGGCCGCGTAAAAAAGCCTTGAAGATATCTTTGCCGATATAGTGGATGTCGCCTTCCACGGTTCCGATGAGGATTCTGCCCACACCCTGTTGAAGCGACGACCCCATGGTGAGGGGCAGAACCATTTGACTGATTTGTTCCATGATTTCACCGGCCATGATCAGCCCGGATATAAAATAGATTCCTCGTTCATAGCGGAGCCCGACTTCAGTGATTCCTTTATGGGAATAGGCGATGATCTGCAATGGATCCATTCCATCGGAGATCAACTGCCGGGCCATGGCAAGTGCTTTTTCTTCATCCAGCGCTGCAATCATGGTGCTCAGGCGGATTAATTTTTTTTCCCTTGTCATTGCATCCTTTGTTTTTATTTCACTGAACTTTCGTATGCCTGGGATTCAGGCTTTTTTTATGGCACTTTTTACCCGTTTGGTCATGAAATAATGATAAAAAGCACCAAAAAAAAAGCCTGATCCCGCTCATTAAAGCTGAAGACCGAAAGTGGAGTTATTTCATCTGCTCAGGTCAAACCCCACCATTGTTTTAAATCGAAGCTTATCTCCCCGGCAGATAAATTGTCCCCAGCTGATGGGGGTTTCATCAAAATCATAAAACAAATGTTCTATCCTGAAAGCCGGTTGAAGCGGCATTGTGTTGAGCAGTCCGGCCTCTTCCGGGTTGAGGACCATGGCTTCCAGGGTTAAATTTCCTCTTTTTAAACATGTCTGCCCGTTTCTTTCAAAAAGCCCGTATAGGGTGGTGACCTCAAGCTCAGTTTCGATGACGGGCCTGAACGGGTCGTAAATCAGGTATTCCTTGTGGAAAATAACCGGATCTCCATCCTTTAATAACAGCCGTCTGAGCAGGAGAACCCGCTGCCCTTCGGAAAGCTGAAGTCTGGCTGCCGTATCTGCATCGGCTTTTAATGTTCTGGCTTCAAGAAGCTTGACCTTTGCCCGATCCTGGTCTTTGAAAATGTCGTAGAATTCATTCAGGCTGAAAGTTGCTCCCCCCAGATCAGGTGCCTTGACAAAGGTACCGCTGCCCTGCACCGTTGTAACGATTCCCTGGTCCAACAGCAATTGAATGGCACGGCGAACGGTCATGGGGCTGACCTTGTGGATACGCCTCAATTCAGATTCTGACGGCAGCCGACTGCCCGGCAGATAAATCCCTTTGGAGATTTTTTCCCTTAACAGGTTGCAGATCTGTTCGTAGGCCGGTTCATGGGACCGGCGATTTACAACGTCTTCGGTATTGCCGCTGATGTCAGTTCTTAAATGGGAAGCATGTGTTGTCATGATCTATATATATAAATTATCTGTTTTTAGAAGTCAAGGCATTGGAAAATCCGGGTCCGATCAGCGATTTGCCGTAAAACAAACCCGGGTTTAATGGGGGGTATAACCGGCTGCCTGAAACAGGGCTGTCCTTTTTTGGGATAGGACCAAACGTATATGGTTCTATGGTTTTACTGGAAATCAAGGGATGGCTGTCGATCTGGCAGGATGTTGATAAAAATATTTTAAAAGCATTGACAAGTTATCTATATAACTTTATGATTTCTATCTCATAGGGATAAAGGGAAACAAGAAAAAGCAGGTTTGAAGGGGATATGAACTTGGAACCTTAATGAAAGGAAATGAAACGTGTTTGACAAATTAATTGATGCCGTGACCAACATGAAGGAGAACGAGGCATTGAGCCTCACCCAGGAGTTGCTGGACAACAATGCCGATCCGGTTCAACTTCTGGATGCCTGTACCCGGGCAATGGAAATTGTCGGCAAAAAATTTGAATCCGGTGTCTATTTTTTGCCGGAATTAATGATGGCTGGTGAGATCCTCAAACAGATTTCCGGAAAGGTGAAACCCATGATACAGGATCAGGCTGAAGGGGAAAAAGTCGGCAGGGTCATCATGGGAACCGTTCTGGGAGATATTCATGATATTGGCAAGGATATTGTCATCTTTCTTCTGGAAGTCAACGGTTTTGAAGTGTATGATATTGGTATTGATGTGCCGCCGGAAAAATTTGTAGCGGAGATCAAGGCGTTTAAACCCCAGGTGGTGGGCATGAGCGGGTTGCTTACCCTGGCCTTTGATTCAATGAAAGATACGGTAACCGCCATTTCGGATGCCGGGTTAAGAGAGGATGTGAAAATTATTATCGGTGGCGGTCAGATGAGTGATAAAATTAGTGCATATGCCGGTGCTGATGCCTGTGCCAAAGATGCAATGGATGGCATTAACATTATCAAAGAATGGACCCGAAAGGTTTGAAAAAATGAAAGAGCGTTGGACAAAAGAAGCAGCCGATGCCGGGGAAAAATTATCCCAACAGTTTGACATCTGGCTTGCCGCTGAGAATATTCCCTTTGTGAGCCCGGAAGCCGAAGCCCTTTACCGAGAAAGAGTTGAGCTGTATCGGGATGCCATTCAGATGAAAACCGTCCCCAAACGTATCCCGGTATGTCCTTCAGCCGGCAGTTTTCCCATTGAATATGCCGGGATCACCTGGAAAGAGGCCATGTATGATTACAAAAAGCTGGGGTATGCATGGAGAAAATACCATGATGATTTTGATCCGGACGGGTATAGTGCACCCCGGACCATCGCCCCCGGCAAGTCCCTGGAGATACTGGGGCTGGAGCTGTATCGCTGGGCCGGCGGCGGTCTGAGGGATGACCAGGAATACCAGTTCGTTGAAAAAGAATATATGCGGGACGATGAATACTATGATTTGATTGACGACCCCACGGGGTTTTTCCTGAACACCTATTTCCCCAGGATTTTCAAGGAACTCGGCGCGCTTAAGAAAATGCCCATGCTCCCGCCGATCCATGAACTGCCCGTTATCCCGTCCGGCATCATTCCCTTTGGCATGCCGGATGTGCAGGCGGCATTTGCCAGGCTCTGTTCAGCAGGCGAGGATGTGAACCATTGGCTGGCCGAAGTGACAAACGTCTCCATTGCCCAGATGGCCAATGGCAAACCCAGCTTTTCAGCCGGATTTACCAAGGCACCCTTTGATGTCATTGGTGACAGCCTTCGGGGAACGAAGGGGGTGCTCATGGATATGTTCCGCCATCCCGAAGAACTGGTGGAAGCCTGTGAAAGAATTACACCGTTCATGATCAAATCCGGTGCGGCAGGCTGCAAGGCGGCAGGTCATGTCATGCCCTTTATTCCCCTTCACAAGGGAGCGGATACGTTCATGTCCGAAGACCAGTTCATGACATTCTACTGGCCGACCCTGAGAAAGCTGATCATCGGTTTATCCAATGAAGGCGTCGTTCCCCAGTTGTTTGTGGAAGGGGCTTACAACCGGCGCCTTGACCTCATTGATGACCTGCCCCCGGGCAAGGTGGTCTGGTGGTTTGATGCCACTGACATGGCAGCCGCCAAAAAAACCGTGGGCCGGACCAATTGTATTGCCGGCAATGTTCCTTTGGATATTTTGTGTACGGGTACGCCGGATGATGTAAAGGTCTATTGCAAAGACCTGATTGATACCGCCGGCAAGGATGGCGGATTTATCATGACCAGCGGTGCCGGTGTCCAGGGGGCAAAAGCTGAAAACGTAAAAGCCATGATTGATTTTTCCAAAAAATATGGGGTCTATTCATAAGCCTGGCGGGTCACAAGGCCGTTGTGACCCAAACCGCTTTAGCGGATTAGATCACCTGAAAAGGATGGGTGACAGCATATGATAACATTAAAAACAATCGTATCAAACAAGGACACGTCAGTCACCATAGGTGGTAACGGACCCACCATTATGATTGGTGAGCGGATCAACCCCACGGGGAAGAAAAAACTGGCTGATGCCTTGCGCAAGGGAGATATGGACGCTGTAAAGGCCGAGGCAAAAGCCCAGATCGCCGCTGGCGCCCAGATTCTCGATGTGAATGTGGTAACAGAAGATGTCAATGAGATGGATATCCTTCCCAGGGCCATTGCGGCCATCCTGGAAGTGGCCGATATTCCCCTTTGTATTGATGTCAACAATCCCAATGCCTTGAAGAAAGCATTGGACCTGTACCCGGGTAAAGCCCTTGTCAATTCAGTCTCTGCAGAAAAGCGGTCTTTGGAAGAGGTGCTTCCCCTGGTAAAAGAATACAATGCCGCTGTGATCGGGCTTGCCCTTGATGATGACGGTATCCCGAAAACAGCAGAAAAACGGCTGGAAATTGCCTGCCGGATTATTGACGCGGCAAAGGCGATTGGCATTCCCAAAGAGGACATCATTATTGACTCGTTATCACTGGCCCTGGGAAGTGATGACCAGGCAGCAGCCGTCACCCTGGATTCGGTTCGGATGATCAATGAAGCGCTTGGGGTGAACCAGACACTGGGGGCGAGCAATGTCTCGTTTGGACTGCCCAACCGGATAGAGGTCAACAAAGCCTTTCTTCCCCTGGCCATTTCTGCCGGGGTGACCTGTCCCACAGTCAATCCCCTGCATGTGGGGGCAACCATTATGGCAACGGATCTGATCCTGGGGCGGGATCGATTTTCAATGCGGTATATCACTGATTATAGAAATCGAAACAGCTCATAAAAAAATCATGTGTGTGTTTATCTGAAATTCAAATTGTTTTGTGAGAGTATCTGTTGTATTCTTATGTCATTCAAAATAGATTGGAAAATAAGGTTTTTCCGGAGTATCATTGAATGAGCATTTATTTTTAAAAGGTATTATCATGAATATTAATTCACATCTTTTGGGTGACCATCTTAAGAGTATGGGAATCATTTCTGGAAAGCAGTTGGAAGAAGCACTGCAGATTCAACAGGGTTTTTTTTCTGATAGCATATCTGAATCCCATATGAATCGGGCGGAATTGATCACGAAAAGCAGGAGGGGAAGCAAGGATGTCCCCATGCTGGGACAGATTTTGCTGGAAAAGGGGTACATCACAAAAGATATGCTTGATTCAGTTCTTGCCATACAGAACTGCCAGGTCAGGGAGTTGCGTCTTTTGAGCAGCGAAAAACTTGCTCTTGTTATCCAGATAGGCTTTATTATTAATTCCACGGTTAATTTGATCGATGTCTTATCACTGATTATGAAGTATGCCAATATCGTGACCGATGCCATGGCCAGTACCCTGATGCTCCTGGATGATAACACCGGGGAGCTGGTATTCAGTATCCCTACAGGTCCCAATGCAGATGAGTTGAAAGATATCAGAATCCCTTCAGGGGTTGGTGTGGCCGGCTGGGTGGCAAAAAACCAGCAGTATGTTTTGATAGAAGATGCCAGAAAAGATCCTCGATTTTATCAGGGAATTGATGATATGACCAGCGTTGAAACAAAATCTCTGCTGTGTGTTCCCATGAGATCCAAACGAAAATTTATCGGCGTACTGGAGGTGATCAATAAAAATGAAAGCCCCTGTTTTACAGAAGACGATGCGTTGTTATTAAGTATCTTTTCCCATCAGGCTGCGATTGCCATTGAAAATGCCATGTTGTTTAATTCCATTGAAACTCACCGGGATACCGTTTAGCTTAAGCGTTCTATCTTAAGGCGGGGCGGTCACACGTCTGGTGCGATACCTGCTCGGCAGCAACGGGAAGCAGGATTTGTCTGACGGTAACAGATGCGACACTTAATCTTGGCGCCACCATCGAACAAAAAGACCCTGGGGGATAACCATGACGTTACGAATAACACGCTTAAGAAAAAAAACCCGGGAGAAAGCGGTGACCCTCTCCCATGAAAGGGCCGACCTTGTTACCTCTTTTTATCAGACCCATGTCCGCATGGATAAATCGATTTGTGTTCAAAGGGCCTTATGCCTCAAACATGTGCTTGAAAATAAAAAAATATATATTGGCGACGATGAATTGATTGTTGGCGAAAGGGGACCTGAGCCCAAAGCAGTGCCCACCTATCCTGAAATCTGTCTGCATTCCCTGGCTGATCTTGAAATTTTGGATTCAAGACCCAAGGTGGCCTATAGGGTCTCCCGGGAAACCAGACAAGTGTATGCCGAAAAAATCATCCCGTTCTGGACGGGCAAGACCATAAGAGAAAAAATATTTACAGCCATGGAGTCCCCGTGGATCGATTCTTTTAACGCCGGGATTTTCACTGAGTTTCAGGAACAACGATCCCCAGGGCACACGGCGGGCGGGGCGTTGATTTATCATAAGGGATTCAATGACCTGAAGACCGACATTCAACAGGGACTTGAGAGGCTTGATTTTTTTGAAGATACCAAGGGCCTTGAAAAGCAGGAGGTCTTAACCGCCCTGGAGATGGCTGCAGATGCCTTGATCGCCTTTGCCCATCGGCATGCGGATGTGCTGGACCACAGGGCAAAGCAGGCAACAGATTTAAATCGGAAAAGGGAATTGGAGGCCATGGCCCGGGTCTGCCGGAGAGTGCCGGCCCATCGGCCGGAAACCTTTCATGAGGCATTGCAGTATTACTGGTTTCTGCATGTCGGGATCATCACGGAACTGAACCCCTGGGATGCCTATAATCCGGGACGGTTTGATCAGAACCTCTATCCGTTCTATAAAAAAGATTTAGAAGACGGAAGATTAACCCGGGAGCAGGCAAAGGAATTGCTGTGCTGTCTCTGGATAAAGTTCCATAACCATCCCGCACCGCCAAAGGTGGGTGTCACTGCGAAGGAAAGCAATACCTATGTTGATTTCTGCCTGATCAATCTTGGCGGCGTCACAAAGGAGAACCAGGATGGGGCGAACGAATTGACCTACCTTATCCTTGACGTCATCGAGGAAATGCGGCTTTTACAGCCCAGTTCCATGATCCAGGTATCCCGGAAAAATTCGGACCGGCTTATCAAACGGGCATTAAAGATTATTGCCACCGGGTTTGGTCAGCCCTCCGTGTTTAATACCGATGCCATTCTCCAGGAGATGGTCCTGCAGGGCAAATCCCTGGAAGATGCGAGAAGCGCAGGTGCATCGGGGTGCGTGGAGGCCGGTGTCTTTGGAAAAGAGTGTTATATTCTGACCGGCTATTTTAATCTGCCTAAAATCCTGGAAATTACCCTTCACAATGGGTGGGATTCCCTGACAAGTCGTCAAATCGGCCTTGAAACAGGAGATCCGAGACGCTTTGAAACCTTTGAGGATCTTTTTGATGCCTATAAAAAGCAGGTGGAATATTTTGTAAAGATCAAGATCAAAGGGAACAATATCATTGAACAGATTAACGCAAAGTACATGCCCGTTCCGTTGCTGTCCCTTGTCACAGAAGATTGTATTGGAAATGCAAAAGATTATAATCAGGGCGGTGCGCGATACAATACCTCCTATATACAGGGCGTTGGTATGGGAACCATCACAGACTGTCTGTCCTCACTGAAATTTAATGTGTATGATCAGCAGCAGGTTTCCATGGAAGCGCTGTTGAACGCCCTGGAAAAAAACTTTGAAGGACATGACACCCTTGTTCGTCAACTGGATCAAGCGCCCAAGTATGGCAATGATGACGATTACGCAGATGATATCATGAAAAGCGTGTTCGGGGTATTCCATGACGCTGTGACCTTCAAGCCCACTGCCAGGGGAGGGGTCTATCGGATTAATTTGTTACCCACCACCTGTCACGTGTATTTTGGTGAAATCACCGGCGCGTTGCCGGACGGGAGAAAAAAGGGGGTACCGTTTTCTGAAGGGATATCTCCGGTACAGGGTGCAGACCGGCACGGTCCCACTGCTGTGCTTAAATCCGCAGGCAAAATGGATCATTTAAGGACCGGGGGAACCCTTTTGAACCAAAAGTTTCTACCTGATCTGTTGACCGATGAAAACGGGTTTCAGGGTCTTGTGCACTTAATCCGGTCTTATTTTAAAATGGATGGCCATCATATCCAGTTTAATGTGGTATCGGAAAAAACGCTGAGAGATGCCCAGGCCCATCCGGAAAAGTATACGGATCTGATTGTCAGGGTAGCAGGATATTCCGACTATTTTGTGGACCTTACCCAGGGCCTGCAGGAAGAAATTATACACCGGACAGTCCACAGCACTTACTAGATGGAAAAGGCTAGTCGACAGATTGCGGTTAAAATCCCCTTTTTTTCCTTGACTTGTCCGTCGGGTATTAATAGATATAAGTATCTTGTCAATTTTTGAATCCAACAAAGAAATGGTCTGTATTTCATGGATTCATAAAATGCTTTGTCACATTTTTTATTACTAATTACTTTTAAGGGGAGAAAAAAGATGAAATGGCGTAAATTTTTATCTGTCGCAAGTCTTGCCGTCCTTTTTTGTATGGTGGCCATATCTGTTCAGGCGAAAACCTTTGTTTACTGCTCGGAAGGCAGTCCGGAAGGCTTTACTCCGGCACTATACACATCCGGAACCACCTTTGATGCATCATCCCGGCAGTTGTTTGACAAACTGGCGATGTTTGAGCGCGGTACCACAAAAATTATTCCAGGACTTGCCACATCCTGGGATGTCTCTGCAGATGGTAAAACCTATACTTTCCATTTGAGAAAAGGCGTTGATTTCCATACCACTTCTTTTTTTACACCCACCCGTCAGTTCAATGCAGATGATGTTATCTTTTCTTTCATGCGGCAGTTTGATAAGACCCACCCCTACCATAAAATTTCCGGTGGCAGTTATGAATATTTTAATGGCATGAGCATGCCGGATTTGATTCAATCCATTGAGAAAAAAGATGACTATACCGTTGTTTTTAATTTGAACAAACCGGAATCCCCCTTTATTGCCAATATGGCAATGGATTTTGCCTCTATTCATTCAGCAGAATATGCAGACAAAATGCTGAAGGCCGGAACCCCTGACGAATTCGACCAGAAACCGGTTGGAACGGGACCGTTTGTGTTTGTTTCCTATCAAAAAGATTCCACTATCCGATACATTGCCTTTGATAAATACTGGAAAGGCCGGGCCAAAATTGACAAACTCGTTTTTTCCATTACCCCGGATGCATCGGTTCGGTATGCCAAATTAAAGGCGGGTGAAGCACACCTCATGCCTTATCCCAATCCTGCGGATATTAAAGCCATGAAAAAAGATGCCAGCATCCAGCTGATGGAACAGGAAGGGTTGAATGTGGGGTATCTTGCATTTAATGTTACCGTAAAAGAATTTGAGAATGTTAAGGTTCGTCAGGCATTGAGCATGGCCATTAACAAACAGGCCATTATTGATGCCGTATTCCAGGATTCGGGTAAAATTGCTAAAAATCCCATCCCGCCCACCATCTGGTCGTATAATGATAAGGTAAAAGATTATCCCTATGATGTTGCCGGCGCAAAAAAATTATTGGCTGAAGCAGGATATCCCAATGGGTTTGAGACGGATATCTGGGCCATGCCGGTACAGCGTCCCTACAACCCCAATGCCAGGAGAATGGCTGAGATCATCCAGGAAGACTGGTCAAAAGTCGGTGTTAAAGCCAAAATCATCTCCTATGAATGGGGGGAATATCTCAAACGCTCCATGAATGGTGAACATTCCACCGTTCTTCTCGGATGGACCGGTGATAATGGTGATCCGGATAATTTCCTGGCGGTTCTCCTAGGGTGCGATGCCGTGGGCGCTTCCAACAGGGCACAATGGTGCTATAAACCCTTTGATGATCTTCTCATGAAGGCGAAACAGGTATCAGACATCAAAGAAAGAACAAAACTTTATGAACAAGCCCAGGTTATCTTCAAAGAACAGGCCCCCTGGGTTACCATTGCCCATTCAATTGTATACAAACCCATGAGCAAACAAGTGGTTGATTTCAAAATTGATCCCTTTGGCGGACACGTTTTTTACGGTGTAGATCTGAAATAATCAAGGGTCGGTTGAATGATTAACGGCGGTGCAGCAGCTGACTGCAGCACCGCCCTTCTTACTATATGAATGTGATGCCATCATGATTCAATTTTTTTTTAGACGACTGCTTGATATCTTTCCCGCCTTTATTGGCGTGACCCTCCTGACGTTTTCCCTGATTCATTTGATTCCCGGTGATGCAGTGGAACTGCGTGCCGGAGAGCGAGGGATCGATCCTGCCCGGCATGCCGCCATGAAAGTGGAGATGGGTCTGGATAAACCCCTTTATGTGCAATATTTCAAATATATTGGTGGCGTTTTTAAAGGCGATCTGGGGCGGTCCTTTGTCACCAAGAAACCCATTTTGGAAGAATTTTTAACGCTGTTTCCCGCCACCCTTGAACTGTCGACCTGCGCCATGATTTTTGCGATCCTGGTGGGACTTCCGGCCGGCATTATCGCCGGGGTGAAAAGGGGGACGGTTTTTGACCATACCGTCATGGGGGCATCCCTTACCGGCTATTCCATGCCGATTTTCTGGTGGGGACTGTTAATGATCCTGTTTTTTTCAGTCCACTTGGGGTGGACCCCTGTTTCAGGGAGGTTGTCCGCCCTTTTCTGGATTGATGTGGATACGGGTTTTATGCTCATTGATACCCTGCGGTCTGATGAACCCGGGGCCTTTAAATCCGCCCTGAGTCATTTGATCCTGCCGTCCATTGTTCTTGGCACCATTCCCCTGGCCGTTATTGCCCGGATGACACGGTCTTCCATGCTGGAAGTTCTCAAGGAAGATTATGTCAGAACAGCCAAAGCCAAGGGCCTGACCCCAAACCGTGTTATCCTGGTCCATGCATTAAGAAATGCAATGATACCGGTCATTACGGTTATCGGCCTTCAAACAGGGGTTCTTCTGGCCGGTGCCATTCTGACGGAAACGATTTTTGCCTGGCCCGGCGTGGGAAAATGGATTCTTGAATCCATCAACCGACGGGATTACCCGGCCATCCAGGGGGGGATACTTATTATCGCCACATTAATTATTTTTGTGAATCTAGGGGTAGATATCCTGTATGGGATTATTAATCCCCGTATTCGGTATACCCGTTAGGACGTTAAGATGAGTGACACTATCATGGAACACCTGGACGCAGCACCTCCCCCCCATCCGTTAAAAGAATTCTGGGTATATTTCAGCGAGAACAAGGGCGCGGTCATCGGCTTATATTTTATTGTGTTTGCAATCCTTCTGGCCGTTTTTGCAGATGTTATTGCCCCCCACAACCCTTTTGACCAATACCGGGATGCCATTTTGCAGCCGCCGGTGTGGATGGATGGCGGCAGCAGCAAATTTTTTCTCGGCACGGATGACGTGGGACGAGATATCGTGTCACGGCTGATCCATGGTGCGCGATTAAGCCTTTTGGTCGGGGTTATTGTGGTGACACTGTCCCTTGCCGCTGGTATTATTCTGGGGATAACATCGGGGTATCTGGGTGGGTTTTATGAAATTCTTGTCATGAGGCTTATGGACATTATTCTTGCCCTGCCAAGTCTTTTGCTTGCCCTGGCCATTGTGGCCATTTTGGGGCCCAGTCTTCAGAATGCCATTCTGGCCATCGCTATTGTGGTGTTGCCCCATTATGTCAGGCTGACCCGGGCATCGGTGATGGCGGAAAAAAACAAGGATTATGTGACCGCATCACGGGTATGCGGTTCAGGCCCTTTTCGAATGATGTTTGTCGTCCTGCTTCCCAATTGCATGGCCCCGTTGATTGTCCAGGCAACCCTGGGATTTTCAACGGCGATTCTTGATGCCGCTGCCCTGGGGTTTCTGGGCATGGGGGCCCAGCCGCCAACCCCTGAATGGGGGGCGATGCTTGCCAATGCCCTGCAGTTTATTCAACGTGCCTGGTGGGTCGTGACCTTTCCCGGGCTGGCCATTCTGTTGACCGTACTGGCGTTTAACCTGGCAGGTGACGGTCTTCGGGATGCACTTGATCCAAAAATGAAGCGGTAAACATGACCATTTGAGAAAAAATTATGACGCAAGTATTAGAAATAAAAAATTTATCTGTTGATTTTGATGGATTCAAGGCAGTGCGAGATGTGGACCTGTCTCTGGGCCGGGGAAAAGTTTTGGGAATCGTGGGGGAATCCGGGTCTGGAAAGAGTGTGACCCAACTGGCATTGATGGGATTGATCCCCTATCCCGGCATCATTGAAGCAGATACGCTTTCGTTCAACGATCATGACCTGTTGCGCCTGTCAAAGAAAAAGAAGCGACAGATCACGGGAAAAGAGATTGCCATGATTTTTCAGGAACCCATGACCAGTCTGAATCCCTGTTTTACGGTGGCGTTCCAGCTGACAGAAGCCATAAAAGTCCATGAAGGTGGATCAAAAAAGCACCAGCGGCAGCGTGCCATTGAACTATTAACACAGGTGGGTATCCCGGCACCGGAAGAGCGGATGAAAAGCTTTCCCCATCAATTGTCCGGCGGTATCAGCCAGCGGGTTATGATTGCCATGGCCATTGCCTGTAACCCAACCCTTCTTATTGCAGATGAACCCACAACGGCCCTGGATGTGACCATCCAGGCCCAGATCCTGGATCTTTTGATTGACCTGCAGCGGAAAAATAACATGGCCCTGATCCTTATCACCCATGACATGGCAGTGATTGCTGAAACGGTGGAGGATGTGGTGGTGATGTATGCCGGTCAGGTGGTTGAGAAAAACACGGCAGACCATATTTTTACGGCTCCCCGACACCCCTATACCGATGCCTTACTGGGCTCACTGCCGGAGCGGAATGTGAATGCCACCCGGCTGCCGACCATTCCGGGTGTGGTGCCGGGGAAATACGACAGGCCGACGGGATGTCTTTTCCATCCCCGGTGCCGGTTTGCCAGACAGAAGTGTTCAACCACGGCCCCGGTCTATACCAAAGAAGGCGATAGTGCGTTCAGGTGTCACTTCCCATTGCTAAACGGAGTCCCCCAGTATGATTGAAAACACAATTATAACCGCCAGAGATCTTAAAAAATATTACACCGTTAAAGAGGGGATGTTTTTCAAAACTTCAGCAACCTTGAAAGCACTGGATGGTGCCTCTTTTACCATTCAGCCGGGCAAGACGTTTTCAGTGGTGGGGGAATCGGGTTGTGGTAAATCTACCCTTGCGCGGCTGATCACCATGATTGAACGGCCGACTTCCGGGGATTTTGAAGTGGATGGTATCAATGCAGTCACCTCGGGCCCTAAAGCAATGAAAGCATTGAGAGAAAAAGTGCAGATCGTGTTTCAGGATCCCTATGGCTCTCTAAATCCCCGGAAAAAAGTGGGTGCCATCCTGGAGGAACCCCTTAAGATTAATACCCGCCTGAACAAAGCCCAGCGGCGGGAGAAATCGCTGGCGATCATGGAAAAGGTGGGATTAAGTCCGGACCAGTATTCCCGGTATCCTCACATGTTTTCTGGGGGCCAGCGACAGCGGATTGCCGTTGCCAGGGCCTTGATGCTCAATCCTGCCCTGGTGGTGGCGGATGAACCCGTATCTGCCCTGGATGTTTCAGTCCAGGCCCAGGCCTTGAACCTTCTCATGGACCTCCAGGAGGAGATGAACCTGGCCTACCTGTTTATCTCCCATGACTTGAGCGTGGTTCGCCTGATTTCCGATGATGTCATGGTGATGTACCTTGGTCGTCCCGTGGAGCAGGGGGAGAAAACAATTATTTTTGATCATCCCCTTCATCCCTATACCATGGCATTGCTGGCTGCAACCCCCCATGTGGATAAAAGTTTCAGAAAGGACAGGATTATTCTGTCAGGAGAAATTCCGTCTCCTTTGAATCCGCCACCGGGATGTACCTTCCATCACCGGTGTGCCCATATGACCGATATCTGCACGACGGATGCACCTGAACTCAGATGGGTTGGCCAAAGAAGTGTGGCCTGCCACCATGCGGAAAAATTTTATTAACTCAACTTTCGGAGTTGGTCATTTTTACATGGGGTCAGGCTTTCCTTATGGCACTTTTTACCCGTCTGGTTATGAAATAGTGATAAAAAGTACAATAAAAAAAGCCAGACCCCGTCGATTAAAGCTAAAGTCCGAAAGTTGAGTTATTAATAATGACCCCTTTATCAGTAGGCCTGGGAGATTAAAAACTTTTCTATGATGGTATTGACTGTTTTAAAATGTGTGATGGGCGCCATATGCCCCCCCGGCACAGAATAACTGGAAAGGTAGGGAAGCGAACGTTCCAGTATCCGGAAGACCTGAAGAGAGGACAGGGGACTTGTTTCTCCTTTGATCATGCACACGGGAATATGAATGCCGGAGTAGTCTTCCAGTGTCAATGATTCATTAAACAGGGCTTGGAAATCGAGCAGGACTTTTTCAATATATCGAATATACAGGGCCTGGTTTTTGGGGACCAGGTTTGTAAAGGTTTCTTTCCCTGACCAGTAATCGATAAACAATTGCGTGGCAACGGCCTTGTCCTTTTCTATCAAGGCATGGGTGAACTGCTCGCGAATTTTTGTAATCTCTTTATGGGCAGCCTCCTCTGGCGGCAGCAGATGGAATGTGACAGGTTCAAACAATGTCAGGGTTTTGACCCGGTCAAGCATTTTTACGGCCAGCTTTAACGCGATGGCCCCCCCGTAGGAATGGCCGATCAGGTGGAAGGGCGTTTCGTTGCCCATTTCTTTTGTCATAATGCGTTGTGCAAGACGAACCTCGTCCTCGGTGGAAAATGTCTGGTGATTTAACGGCAGGCCATTGTCACCATAGCCTGACAGATCAATGGATATGAATTTGAACTTGGCGGCCAGCAAAGAAATTAAGGGTTTCCACTGGTCTTTTGAACTCATTGAACTGTGAAGTAAAACCGTTGCAGGCCCCTGACCGCAAACCGTATATCCGGGTGTTATATCCAATTTTTTGTCTCCTGAAACGTCATGTTTTAATCTCAAAAAAAACAGTATTCTCAGCCTGAAGGCTGACATAAAAGCTTCCCTTTATACCCATTTTTCTGCCCGTCTTGCAATGGAATCATCATGGAAAAAAAAATACGGGTGCCGCCTTATTTCCAGTCAAACTCCTTTGACGTGACCGTATCTTCCATCCGCTGGATGCGGCGTTCAATATTTTCAAATTTTCTTTTAACTCTCTGGATGGCCGATTGCCTTGAATGGGTATAGGTATCATAAAATTCCTGATCTTTTTCATCGTGCAAAGGGGAAACCGGCTCCATTTTCAGCAGCAGTCCCGCAATGATATACATGACACCGATGGGCCAGAAACCCGTAAAAAGAAATAAAACAAGGGTGATACATCTCAGCCAGAAAACGCTGACATTGAAATAATCCGCAAGCCCCCGGCACACGCCCATGAAGATGCCCCTTCTGGACCGATAGATCCCCCTGCTTGATGCCAGGCTTTCAAATCTGTTTTTCAGCCCGCTATACTGACGTTTGCAGTTTTCAAAGTGACCGTTTCGTCTATGTCCATACCGTCGTCTCATTTGTGAAACTCCTTTTTTTGTCGCTCAATGAGAATGGTTTCCAGGGCTTCAACCCGCTCTTCCATTTTTGACAATCCATGATATATGTCCTGGATCATTTTGGTTTCCTGTGTCTGGGTCTGTTTGTCTTTTTGGGACAGTCCCCCTGTTTTGGAAGCCCTGATGATGCCGATCAAAATCAATCCAAGGGTGGCGATTAAGAGGATTGCCCCGCCAATGCAGATGCCTACGATAAGTGCGCCCATCATAATACAATTACTCCCCTTTGCTTGAATGTGGATGGTTTATGCATCTGTTGTATCATCGTTTTTTAAAGATTGGGAGGACTTTAATCTGCTGAGTTCTTTTTCGATTTCGTCATCCGTTTCCAGGGCGTCAAACTGGCCTTCCAATGCTGAATGTCTGCCATAGTTCACCAGGTCTGCCTCGGCTTCCATCCTTTCGATCTGCTGTTCTAACTCTTCAAATTTCTGCATCACCTCGGCACTGTCGGCACGCCGGATTTCTTCCTGGGCTCTTTTTTTGCCTTTGGCCCGGATATGTCGTTGAACCAGCATCCGTTGCTTTTCCCGGGCAGATTTGAGTTTGTTTTCAAGGGCCTGGATATCTTCCCGGTATTGTTCGATGATCACGTTCAGTTCGGTTAATTCGATCTCAACACCTTCAACTCTCCGGGTATACCGTCTTTTTTCCTGGAGGGCCTGTCGGGCCAGCGCATCTTTTCCTTTTTTTACAGCCAGTTCAGCCTTCTGAATCCAGATCGCCTCTTTTTCCTGGATGTCGTCCAGGAACCGACGCACCTTTTTATGATTGGCAATGGCATTTGCACAGGCAGATTTGATTTCAATCAATGTGTCTTCCATTTCCCGGATCATTAGTTTGATTAATTTTTCTGGATCTTCTGCATTGTCGAGCATTGAATTGATGTTGGATGCAACAATGTCTTTAAATCGTGTAAAAATTCCCATTTTATGTTCTCCTTTGATTTGTGGTTGTTTTCTGACCTCATGTCCTATCAAGTGGTTACTGCCTCTCATCTGGTTGGATAAATAGCATTTAACGTGCCAGGCAGGTTATATATACGAAACGATCTGTGATTTTAGCGGGTTATGGTATTGACAACCGTTGGACTGGCATGGTACTTTTTGCCATTAGTTGGTTTTTTATGCCAAATAGTAGAATTATTCATCAAATTGATCACTTGTTTCAGGAGGTAAGATGGGTTTTTCAAGCCAGACCCAGGGGATGGATAAAGAAGCGTCACTGCCGGAAGCATTGGGTCAGTCCGAGGCCTTTATTGATTTTCAGGAACAAATATCAAAGGTGGCCCCCATTGAGCGGCCGGTTTTGATACTGGGTGAGCGTGGTACGGGCAAGGAGCTTGCCGCGTCACGGATTCACTTTTTGTCCAAGCGATGGCAAAGGCCGTTTGTTACATTGAATTGCGCTGCATTGACACCAACATTGATCGGGTCCGAACTCTTCGGGTATGAAAAAGGCGCATTTACGGGTGCGGGTGTGCGGCAGGCCGGTCGCTTTGAAACAGCCTCTGAAGGGACCCTTTTCCTGGATGAAATCGGGACGATTCCCATGGAAGTTCAGGAGAAGATTTTAAGGGTAGTGGAATACGGCAGTTTTGAACGGGTTGGCGCCTCCCGGTCCATTCATGTGGATGTTCGGATTGTGGCGGCAACCAATGTGGATTTGTTTTCCATGGCCCAGTCTGGCGAATTTAAACAAGATCTTCTTGACCGGCTTTCTTTTGAGGTGATCTATGTACCGCCCTTGAGATATCGGCGAGACGATATACTGGTTCTATCCAATCATTTTGCCGGAAGAATGGCATTTGAACTTGGCTGGGAGGATATCCCCGAGATTTCTTCCCAGGCGTTGAAGGCGCTTGAGGCATATCCATGGCCGGGAAATATCAGGGAATTAAAAAATGTGATCGAGCGAGCCGTTTATAAATCACCCACTCCTGAAATTAAAGAAATTTCCTTTAATCCCTTCACTTGTCCCTATGGGGATACACTGGAAAAAAGGAACGGCTCAAAAAAAACGGGGCAGGGACCGGAAATTTCGTCGATACGGGGAGAAACCGCGTTGGAAGAGGGGGCGGTCCTGCATAAACTTCTCAAGGAAAAATCATTTAAGCAGGCAATGGGTGAGTTGGAATATTATCTGGTGTCAAGGGCGTTGAAATCGTGTCGATTTAACCAGAAAAAGGCAGCCCAGAGCCTTGGGCTGTCCTATGATCAGTTTCGAGGTATCCGGAAAAAGCATGCCGGCAGGATGTGACCCGTTCCCCTTCCATGTTCATTATGATGAACGGAAACCATCGGGGGATGAATGTCTTGAAAACAGTGGAAACATAGTTCTGAAGGGTGTTTAGGGATAATTCAAGCCCCCTTAAAAAGAAGTTGACCCCCCCTTTTTCATCATGTATCATGACCGGTATCATGTTCATAATGATGAACGGCTTTGTGTTCAATACCAATCGATTCAATGCCTTTCACAAGGTTGAGATGATAAGAATGGAGATATCTGCTAATGGATGTTAAAACGCTTATAATCCACCCCGACAAATGCAATAATTGTGGCGACTGTGAAACTGCATGCATTAATACCCATAAAAGCTTAACCAGCCCTGGCCTGTCCTGTATCCGCATCTTGAAAGATGCGGAAGACGATGATTTCTTTTTCCCCATCGCCTGCAAGCAATGCGAAAATCCGCCTTGCCTTTCCGCTTGTCCCAAAGACGCAATCTATCATGATGACGAATTGAATCTGGTTTTGATTGATCGTCAAAAATGTGTGGGATGCGGTATGTGTGTGACCGCCTGCCCTTTTGGCGCGATGAAACTGGATAAACAAAAGGCCAAATCCTATAAATGTGACCTGTGCGGCGGTGAACCCGAATGTGTGAAAGTGTGTGAACCTGGTGCCATTGTATACCAGGATGTTGAAATGCTTAAATATCCCAATATGGTTCATGTGGCAGGAAAACTGGCCCGTATGGAAAAACATTAAAGGCCTCAGGAAAATTTTAAGGAGATACGGATATGTCCTTTTTTAAAGTGAATGAGAACTGCAATGGATGCCTGGCCTGTGTACAAAATTGTCCGGCAAGCGCATTGAATTATTTTGATCAGGGAAACAAGCGAAAGATACTGCATAATATGTCTCTTTGTGCCAGATGTGGCCATTGCTGGCGGATCTGCCCCCAGGATGCCATTGAATTTAAAGTCTTGCTCACCGGTAATTTTGATCTGGTGACAACCTTGGATTTGGTTCATTGCAAGGTGTGCGGCGAACCCATTTATACGAAAAGCCTGGGTGACTCGGTTGCCGGGAAGACGCATGAAACCATTGAGGCCTTGTGCCCGGATCATAAAGGGTCAGAACCTGTAAGTGTATGGAAAAACCTTGCCTCCAAGAAAGTTTCCCAATAGGAGATGATGTATGATAGTCGGCGAAAATAAACCCATTGAAGAGATTATAGCATCGGTAAACGAATATCACAATGTCCTGGTCGTCGGATGTCAAACCTGTGTGGCCGTCAGCCTTACCGGCGGTGACAGGGCGGCAAGATCAATGACGGAAGCCCTCACCCATGCATTTAAAGACAGTAAACCCCTTCATCTGTTTGAAACCAGCATGCTGGAACGGCAATGCGAACGGGATTGGATTGAACCGTTTTTTGACCTTCCTGAAGGGATAGATGCCATTTTGTCCCTTGCATGTGGTGCGGGTGTTCAAACCATGGCAGATGCATTTAAAGGCATTCCCGTGTTGCCGGCATTAAACACCACGTTTATGGGCGCATTGGATCAACCCGGCATCCTTAATGAAAAATGTGTGGGATGTGGGGATTGCCTTCTGGCCTTGACCGGTGGCATCTGTCCCATTGCCCGATGTGCCAAGCGGCTGCTTAACGGACCCTGCGGCGGATCATCAAACGGGTTATGCGAAATTAGTATTTCCATGGGCCGGGAGGTTGAATGTGCCTGGCACCTGATTGTTGAGCGTCTAAAAGCGCTTGGCAAACTGGATAACTATGAAAAAATCAGTGAACTGAAAAACTGGAGTCCCGGAGGTTCCGGAGGCCCAAGGCAGCTTATCCATCCGGGGGAAACGCCGTTTTAACCCTGGTGCAACCCCTTTGAAGGATCTTTTGACTGCTTCAAAGGATATGGGGTTTTATCCCGTTACAATCGGTTTATGGGAACATTGGCCAGTTTTTCTTCAAGATAATCATCCATGAGGTCTTTATATTTGTCTTCAGGGTATTTTGTTGTGCAGGACCTGCAGCAAAAATAAACGTTTGTTCAGGTTCTTTTGATGGTTAGATCTCCGCCACAGTTCAGGCACTTTTTTTTGATGTCGCTCAATATTTTTATCCTTTATTTTTTAGTATTGTGTGGCTAAAATAAAGCCAAACAGGATAAAAGTCAAAACAATACAGCAGGGATAACAGGGGGCCTTGAAAATAAATGGATAAAAATAAGGACAGATACAACCGAAGCTATCCCATTTCCTGGGAGCAGCTTCATCGGGATTCAAAAGCCCTGTCGTGGCGACTCCATGACAGGGAAGACGCATGGACCGGCATTGTCGCTGTCACCCGGGGCGGCCTGGTGCCTGCGGCTGTCATTGCCCGGGAACTGGGGATTCATCATATTGATACCGTCTGCATTACCAGTTATAACTGGCAGCACCAGGGAGAGACCAAAATCCTGAAGCAGGTGGAGGGGTCCGGGGAAGGACTGTTGATTATTGATGATCTTGTGGATACGGGTTCAACGGCCCGGATTGTCCGGAAAATGCTGCCGAAAGCGTATTTTGCAACCGTATATGCCAAACCGGCCGGTAAACCCCTGGTAGATGCCTATGTGACCGAAGTCAGCCAGGATACCTGGATCCTCTTTCCATGGGATTCAGAGTCTCAATTTGTAGCGCCCATTGCCGGGAAATAGACAAACCCTTCCCGGGAGGTCACGTTTGACTCCCGGGAAGGGATTTAAATCAGCTTTTTTTGTTGATGATACTTCTATGGGCCATCAGGCGAATGGCATTGATTTTAATAAATCCTTCCGCATCTTCCTGGTTATACCCCCCTTCAATATCCATGGAGGACAGGTCCTGGTTATACAGGGATGAGGGGCTTGTTCGTGCAATGGGGTATGCGGTCCCTTTATACAACTTGAGGGTGACCTCACCATCAATGGCCTCCTGGCTCTTATCAATGGCCACCATGAGGAATTCCATTTCAGGACTGAACCAGAACCCGTTGTATACCAGTTCTGCTAATTTGGTAGACAGCATGTCGCGAAGCCGCATGACCTCCCGGTCCATGGCAATGCCTTCAATATCTTTGTGGGCTTCCAGGAGAATGGTGCCCCCGGGGGTTTCATACACGCCCCGGGATTTAATGCCCACAAACCGGTTTTCAACCATGTCCAGCCGGCCAATTCCGTTTTCCCGCCCCAGTTCATTGAGGTATTCAAACAGTTCAAGGGGATCGGTTTTAACGGTGTTGTTTTCAAGATGGGTGACCTTGACCGGGATGCCGTCCTTGAATTCGATTTTGATTTTTGTGGGGGTGTCCGGTGCGTCTTCCGGGGAGACCGTATGGGAATAAATGCTGTTCTCACATTCATGACCCGGGTCTTCAAGGATGCCGGCTTCGTGGGAAATATGCAGCAGATTGTCATCTTCACTATAGGGCTTGGATGCGGACTGCTTGGTGGGGATACCATGCTTTTCAGCATACTCGAGCAGGTCGGTTCTTCCCTTGAAGGTGTCTAAAAACGCCGTGTTTTTCCAGGGGGCAATCACTTTGATCTGGGGGTTTAATGCATAATAGGACAATTCAAACCTGACCTGATCATTGCCTTTGCCGGTTGCGCCATGGGAAACATATTCGGCCCCCACCTGTTTGGCGATCTCTATTTGTTTTTTTGCAATAATGGGCCGGGCAATGGCTGTTCCTAAAAGGTATCGCCCTTCATAGATGGTGTTGGCTTTATACACGGGAAAGATATAATCGGTGACAAACTCTTTTCTCATGTCTTCGATAAAGACTTTGGATGCACCGATTTTCAGTGCTTTTTGTTCTGCAGCCTGGAAGTCTTCTTTCTGGCCGATGTTGGCCATATAGGCGAAGACTTCATACCCCTGCTCCAGCAGCCATTTTAAAATAACAGAGGTATCAAGCCCTCCTGAATAGGCCAGAACAACTTTTCCTTTTGACATTGGATCTCCTTTATTTTCTTTAATTCCAATTTAGTTCAAATATCATGGCCTATTAATGAAGAAAAACAGTCAAATAGTCAACGGGAATCTCATTGCGGCCACACAAGATCTGAAACAACCTAGACCCGTGCAAGGGGAATGGATGATCACGGGTTTGACCGGGATCGGTATTCAGGTTGTGATCAGGCTGTTTATTTTTGCTGCCAGGTCTTTGGGACCGGCTGGGGCCATGCTCTGGTGCAAAGATCGCAATACTTCCCGAATGATAGCTGTCTTGGGTTGGGGAGACAGCATCTGGACCTCAATGGTTTTGATGTCCATCACTATTTCCGCCAGTTGGGCATAGGGTTGTTTGAGCAGGGCCAGACCCGTTTTGATATCTTGAAGAACCTGTTCCACGTTTTTTTGGTCCTGATCTTCCAGAACCGGACCGGTGCCCAGCTTCAAGACGGTCTTGTCAGGGCTTGGAACCCCCTCCACCTGCAGTACGTCCAATCCCTGACGGGTGATGCCGATACCGCCGGAAAGGGTTTTGAGTTCTGCAAACCCCTGAATAAAAAGGTCTTCCGCCATTGTCCCGGCGTCTGTCTTTTCCAGGCCCAGGGTCGCCCCCACATCATACATGGAGACCTGTGCTTCAGGGTCGCCCTGGGTCATGGTATACAGTTCAAATAAATAGGCTTTTGCTTCAGGGTTATCAAGGTCCATAGGATTATTCCTTTGTTTAAGGGGATTACAATGCCCGTCTATCATAGCATGGAAGTCAAATCAAAGGAACGGTTAAAACAGGAATGGTTGCCGGTTTATCATCACAGGAAAGGCTTTAACCATATCTTATTCGTTCTCCGGGGAATGTGAAGTTTTAAAAACGGGGTTTCTGCGGGCCGGATGACGGGCAGTGCTGTTGCGCCGGCAATTTTTTCAGACTGGGGCCTGGAATAGAGTTTTGCCTTATTAAAGACAAGGGTCACATACTGAATACCAAAATTACTTAATGTTTTTTGTATCCCCCCATCCTGTAGAAAGGGTCCAGCAGTTTTTTTCCCGATGTTCCAGGTCAGGCCGTTTTTTTTGCCTTTGTAAATCTGGCTTCTGAGTTTTGACTTGAAACCGGCCATAATGTTTTGCTGTGATCCGGAAATACGGATGCGCAATTCCACCTTTGCGTGATAAACTTTCGGAACCGCCCCTTTAATTGTCATGTCCGGAATATTCAACGGCCTGTCCTGTCGCAGTTCCATTCCAGAAATGTTTGATTCCCTGGAAAAAGTAGGGCTCTGCTCAAAAAGGAACGTTGCTGTTTCCCTGTCCCGGGCCAGAATCCCTGCCGTATCAAAAAAAGGCATGGACACAAGCCTTGATCTGCCCGTAATGCTTCTAAAGTGGAACCGGTCTTGTCCATGGGCGCAAATTTTGCCATTTTATTCATCTTCCGGCAGTGAAATTTCCGGGGTAGCCCACAGAATGTATTCTTTGTTAATGAACAAGGTCTCGTATTTTTCCGGATTTTCAAGGCCGGGTTTATAAATCGTCGGATTCATCAGGATTAAAAAAGGTTCGCGTTCGCTGCTGATTAAATCGCTTAATCTGCTGTAGCCTGGATCTCGATCTAAATTGACACAGGCGTTTATTTGAGTGCCATCCACCAGGGTGATTTTGACGGTATGGGAATTAATGTCCCTGCAAATTTCTTGGTCATTCATGATCACCTCCATTTGATCTAAAAAGATAAAAATTTTTTAGTTGTGTATTGTTCAGGATTACATATTCATGGAAAGAATGTCAACTCAACCCCGGCTTCCAGCAGGGCCAACGCAAGTAAATATTATAAGGTCCCTATGGTCTTGGTAACTGGCAATGGTCAGCCGAACATGACTTCCTCCAGATATTTCGGGTCTAAAGCTGC
>NZ_JAQYWD010000046.1 GCF_030145145.1 Desulfobacula sp.
GCTCCACTAAGCGGTGGTAAAGGCCGGATACTTCATAATTTTCCAGGGTCACGGCGTTTAGATTGTAGCGTTCATGGTCTTTCAGAATTTGTTTTACAATCAGTTTTTCCGTATTGACCTTAAAATTAACTTGATTCAAAGTTACAAACTGCGACTCTTTGCCTGGATTTTGAATTTTTAGAACAACCGTCCATATACTGGCATCGGATTTTGAAGTCTGAATTAAATTCTTTGCCCTATCTAAACCGGCACCGATAAAATATTCACGGCCCTGGGTCAATTCCTTAACCTGTTCGGGTGTTACAGGTAGCGGGTAATCCTTTTGGATACCGGTAATAATGTCATGGGAAAACAGGTTATTAATGGACTGTGTTCTGATACCCAGGATGTCACGCTTAAATTCATCGGGGAGCAATGTCTTTTCAAGGGCCTTAGCCTTGGCTCGATCTATCCAGACCGGGGCATTAGCATTGTAATCGTCCCAATCTTTATAATAAAGATGGTTACAAACCATATCGGGGTCAATCTCACAGGCCTCTTGCAGGTTATGGACATGGCCGCCAAAACCATCGGTATTGGAGTCACAAAGGATAAGTGTGTCCTGGGAGTCAAGTAAACTGGCCTGCCATGCATTAAAAACGCTTGTATCCGGGCAGGCGTGGAAATCACTTACCCACAATAAATTGCAGCGATCCCCAAAACTGGCAGCCATGTTTAGGCCCCGCATGGACTGAATAACACCTGCAATTTTTTTCTTGTGAATCCAGCGAATCTCTGTTTTTGAAATTTCAAGAGTCTTTTTCTCCGTCACAAGCGCCCATAATTTAGGACTGCGTTCAATCGTTTTCACAAGCCGATTGAATTGAGTGCGGCGGCTGTGACTCTCTTCGTTTCCCAAAAGCTGAATAGTGAAGTTGTCTCTGGTGGTCAAAAGCCATAGAACAACCAGCATGAATAGCGTTGACTTTCCATGGCGGCGGGGCTCTATGTTTAAAATCAGGTTGTAAAGAAACCCACTACCCTTTGAAGCAAAGCATTTATCTATTAAAAGTTGCTGGTGGGCTGTGGGCTTGAAGACCTCATATTTATTTTTGGAATTTAAAACCCTGGGCTCGTAATATCTCAACCAGACCATAAAACCTGCCGGGCTGTTTTCTTCGGCTTGCAAAAGCAATTTGGAGCGTAGAATGCCGCTTTTATCCCGAACAAGGCCGGGTGGCACTGTCCGTTTTATTGGCTTCCCTTTGGGCATTATTCGGTTGATTCCTCTGATGGAATCACCTTTTCAATGTTCCGCAGACAGGCAGGACAAAACCACTCCCCATCTGCTGCAAGCCCTTCACAACCGAAATCTTTCATTTTACATGGAGTTTCACCGGGGCTATGGTTTAGCTGTGTGATTTCAATCTTCTTTGTAACCTTGCCAGATTTTAATATCTTCTCACTGGTTTTAATGGTTACTTCAATCGCTTGTTTTTTCATATTTCCCTTTATGCTGCCTTTTTGTTTTCATAGCATCTCGGCCCAATGGCTACTTTCGTCTTTGCAAGCTCCCTGGCTAAGTCAAGCAGCCGTTGGGCATCGGTTTTACCGATAAACACATTTGAACCATTTCCTTGGTTCATAATGCTTAGTTTTCGGCCGGTGGAAATGGTGCGCTTCCGGCTGTTGTGCTTTTTAACCTGGGCTGTTATGTAATTTTTCAATAGCCGTCTGAATATTTTGCCCTCTGTGGGGTTCAATTCTTGTTTGGGCACTACTTCTACGGGCGGGATACCTATCTTAAACCACGCTCTGCCAATTGAAAAACCAGCGTGATATTCTTTTCTACGGCCCTTCTCAATATAATAGCCGTCCAGGGCTTCAAGTGCCCTGTTATCGTGGGGTTTACAAAGGTAGGATATCCATGCCTTTGTATCGGTCTGAATAGGCCGGGAATCATAGCTTTTGGCGGCTGCTTTATCCAGATAGCTATGATACCCCGGCTTTTCCAGCTCTTGGTTCCCCAACCAGAAGGTTTTAAATTCTTTATCGTATTTTTCAAATTGTTTGGTCACGACAAGGTGCATATGCGGCAAGGGCTGGCCTGTAAAATACCCTGATTTTCGACATTCATACTCGACCTTGACAAACCCTGAAATATTCCTTTCCTCAAGCCATGCCATTACTTTTTTCCGAATAACATCGAAACGCTTAATTCTTGCCTTCGGGCCTTTGTACCCAAAAAAGAATGCGTCATGTGGATTCAGGGTTATAAAATGCGCCATAAACGGTGCTGATTTTGTCAGAACCACTTTGAAATTACATTGTGACGATTTTGAAAAGCAATCAACGATCCCTCTTTTGTGTTCAGATTGTATTTTCATTTTACCATCCATCTGTTTTTTTGATGCGGTGACATCCGGCGGGCTGATAGAAGCCAAACCTCCTGTGAAGATTTGCACCGTCTCATTATTCTGTTCTGGTCTCATTGGGGAACCTCTTTCATGTGTTAAATTTCTTTTATTTTTTCAACATCCCTATATAAACGGGGTTATTAGGCAATTTTCCAAGTGGTCAAATCTCAAGCCCTTTAATGACGGGCTTCTATGGAAAATGGTTTTTTTAAAGTGCCTAATAAAAATTTTAGATTCCCTCCAAAAATATCTTTAATATAAAAACAACTAATTAACTTTTACTTAAAAATATAAATGGCCTTGAGTTTTATTTCTCAAGGCCATTTATAAATTGGAATATGGTGTTTGTGTTACATGACTGTCACCGGGTTGTCATCGTTCCTGATAAGGAGGCAGTGTCCGTCGCCCATAAGCACTGCTGTATCACCATTTGGGCGGACATAGGTATCAGGGCTTGCAGTTGATTCAAAGTCTTCTTTTAAGGACACAATTTCATCTGATACGACTTGGAAGCGTTTCATGGTTTACTCCTTTTTTAAATTAAATAAAATTTGATCTTAACTATGTTAAAACCAGTAATTTATTCAAAATACAATGTCAAGCTCTTTTTTTATAAGTTACTGAAATAAATATTAAAAAGTTGAAGAAAGTGTTGACACTTTGTAAAATTACATATAATCGGTTACTATATTTTTTCAAAGTGTCAACGCTTTTTTGACTTTTTAGTAAAAGAATTTAGCCAATTCAAAATTGAATTGGCTAACTATCTGGATAAACAGGGAAAAATCAATCCATGCCGATACCGTCCATTGAATTGCCGGAAGGCCTTGTTACCCTGGGTGAAGACGGCAAGCTCACCACCACCAGCCTGAAGGTTGCTGAAGTGTTCGGGAAGCGGCATGGCAATGTTGTCAGGGACATTCAATATCTTGAATGTAGTAAAGAATTCAACCAACTCAATTTTGAGTTGGTTGAATATATGGATAAAAAAGGGGAGCTTAGGCCAAGTTATGGGAAAGAACACAAGAATGTAATTAGAATTATCAAAAGTCTTAACTGCAATGAAGAATATGGTCGGCTCAATTTTGAGCCCACTAACTATCTGGATAAACAGGGAAAAACAAAACCCTTAACTGTCGTTTTGAATTTAGAGCGGGAAATTTTTCCCGCTCTAAATTCAAAAGCCTTGATTGTAGTGCGTCTTTCACTGGCGTTAATTTTAACGCCAGTGAATATAAAGACTCAACTGGCCGACTTTTACCTTGCTATAATATAACCCGTGACGGTTTCACCACCACCAGTTTGAAGGTTGCTGAAGTGTATGGGAAGCGACATGACCATGTAATTGAAAAAATTAAAGGGCTTAATTGCAGTAAAGAATTTAACCGCCTTAATTTTAGGGGCGTTGAATATATTGATAAAAAAGGGGGACTTAGGCATAGTTCTATATTCAACCAGGGAGGTTTTTCCCTGGTTGAATATAGGAGCTTAGACCATCTTATGAAATGACCCGTGACGGTTTCACCACCACCAGTTTGAAGATCGCTGAAGTTTACGGGAAAGATCATTCCAATATTATAAAAAAGATTCTCGGACTCAATTGCAGTGAGGAATTTAGCCGCGTAAATTTTAACGCGGCTAACTACCTGAGTAAACAGGGTAAAATGATACCTATGTATAATATAACCCGTACAGGCTTCGCCTTTTTGGTTGGAAAATTTTCCGGAAAGAAGGCCGGTTTATTTATGGAACAATTCATTGCAGTTTTTAACGCCATGGAAAAAGCCCTGATGCAACCCACGGTGACCAGTGCACCCGTTGTATATCAAACCGACCCGGCATTGAAACAGGCCCTTGTTTCAATGGCTGAAATGCAAAGACACAATGATAAAAATGACGAAAATGATAAAGGGAAAACCAGACCGGGAATATCAAGGTTATAAAAATGGATAGGCGTTTTTGATCTCCAAGGGGAAAAGAAAATGCCAGCACATGGGAATCACAGTAAAGTGTGCCCCTGGTCGCTCCGCTCCCAGGTTGATATAGAGAAGGGCTTTATAAGGGGGCAAGCGCTTTTTGACCTCAAAGGGAACATGTGTCGATAGAAGGGGCTTATATCCTGCTGTATATAATAGAGGGGTTCGCCTGCGCTCACCTTTCAGTATAAGGGGGGTGTAATGGGCTGAAAGGCTTTGTTGATAGGGTTCTGCTTGTTTTAGTTCGGGGTGGGTTGTGTATGTATGTTGTATTACCAAGGTGTTCCCGGCCCTGAATGGATGTATCAGGCCGGGAATGGTCTATTCAATCTTTTTCCGCTTTTGGACTTGGGTAACAATACCCGTTTGGACATTTGAAATCATCATTCATATAACATGATCCATCCACCTCACAGGCATAGGCAATTCTGGATGCCTGATCAAGCCGGACCGCCTTAATGGGCGCAAAGGAAAAAGATGCCATATTTTCTTCTATGGTTTTTTTATCCGGAAGATGTTCAAGCCCGGTGGCCATGACCTTCCCTGAATTCCCGTCAAGGATCTCGGCATCTTCACCATTTGTAACGACAACAATCGGAATTTGGTAAGGTCTGAGGATTCTGGAGAGTGCCAGTGTCGAAAGACGTCTGGTGACAAGGGAACCCGGCGCATATTGAATCAATACAATGGTTTTTTCCTGGTATGTGATAAGAAAATCCACTTTTATGGTTGCTTTTTTCTCTCCTGCAACCACCTCAAGGCTGATATTGCTCTCAATTTCTTGTTTTTCAAACTTGCCGGCCAATACGAGATTTTCCACAATTTTCTGACGATATCGTTCATCCAGAGTATCGGTTAAAACAGCACCAGTCAAAAAATCATTGAGTTCTCCAAGCACCAGATGATGCGGGTTGGGTTCATTTTCCATTTATGATTTCCTCTATGTTTAGCGTTAACCTGAATGAATGCAGATCATGGGTTACCTCACAAACCGTAACATTTACTTTCTTCCTTTAATGCTAAGAATCATCCATCCTTTTACAAGTCCAGTGGTACAGGAAAAAACTTCCCAGATACTGGATTCTGTTGCAACACAAAAAAAAATTCGCATTTTATTGTTATTTTTGGTAACTATTAGTTAATTTGAGTATTATTTTTTCTGACCATATTTATTTCTTGACTAAGTTTAAATCAAAAACTATAGATTGGGTTTGTTTTTAACTACTAAATAGGAGATCATATAATGAAAAAACAATCCATCAAACGAATATCTCACTTTATTGGAAGCCTTTTATGCGTTTTAATCTTGTTTCCATTCCCAGCACAGGCCGGGCCGAAAGGCAAACTGAGCATTTTTCATGCAGGAAGTTTAACCGTACCCTTTGCAAAAATTGAAAAAGCTTTTGAAGCCAAATATCCTGGCGTTGATGTGCAAAGAGAAGCCGGTGGCAGTACCAAAATGGCACGCCTTATTTCAGAGGTTGGCAAACCAGCCGACATCATGGCCTCGGCAGATTACAAGGTCATTGACAACAACCTGATTCCGGATTTTGCCACCTGGAATGTCAGGTTTGCCACAAACCAGCTGGTGCTCTGTTACACAACTCAAAGCAAATATGCAGACCAGGTCAATGATAAAAACTGGTATGACATCCTGCAGAAAAAAGAAGTTGTCTGGGGGCATTCCGATCCAAACCTGGATCCCTGTGGATACCGCAGCCTTATGGTGTTACAGCTGGCTGAAAAATTCTACAATATTGACGGACTGTATCAAAAGCTCATTGATAACCGACCCCAGAAAAACGTTCGGCCGAAATCCGTTCAACTGGTCAATCTGCTGAAAACCGGACATATGGATTATGCCTGGGAGTATATGTCTGTGGCCATTCAGCATGACCTTAAATTTGTAACGTTAAACGATCATATTAACCTGGGCAATTACAAGTATGATGACTTTTACAAACAGGCCCAGGTGAAAGTCACCGGCAAAAAACCCAACACATGGATTACAAAAAAAGGACAATCCTGTACCTATGGCATCACCATGATCAAGGATGCCCCCAACCCCGAGGCTGCCAAGGCATTTTTAAGCTTTCTGCTGTCTCCTGATCACGGGTTAAAAACCTTGAGAGAAATGGGTCAGCCCCCCTTTATCCCCTGCCGATTGCCCTCACAGGAAATGGCAGCAACCCTTCCATCTGAAATCAGATCCCTGGTGGAAGTAAAAAACTAAACGCAATGAAACGGATTGAACCCTTAAACTGGCTGTTCATGTTTATGAGCCTGCCGTTAATTCTGCTGCTGACATTGCCGCTGATCAAAATGACGTTTGAGCCGTCAATGGAAATGATGATAGAGACCCTATCTGACAAGGATGTGGTCAATGCCATCGCACGATCCATCAGCCTGTCATTTTGTGCTGGAATCCTTTCCTTTGCAATGGGAACCCCCCTTGCCTATCTGCTGGCCAGGAAACGCATTGTCGGCAAAAAAATCATAGAAGGGATCATTGATTTACCGATCATGATCCCTCATCCTGTTGTAGGCATTGCCTTTCTCAGCCTCACGGGCAGAAACAATCCCATTGGAAGGTTCCTGTCCGATATTGGCATTCAAATTATGGGCACCCAAACCGGTATTGTTTGTGTGTTGCTCTTTGTGGGTCTGCCATTTTATATCAACACGGTCAAGGCCGGATTCGAAAGTGTTCCCATCCGGCTTGAAAATGCTTCCCGGACCCTTGGTGCGGGGGCATTTTCAACCTTTGTGCGCATCACATTCCCATTAACCTGGCGGCACATGATATTGGGTATCATTATGTGTACAGCCCGGGCCATCAGTGAATTCGGCGCAGTGGTCATTGTTGCCTATCACCCCATGACAGCCCCTGTTATGATCTATGAAAGATTTACCGCTTATGGACTGAAATACTCACAACCCATTGCTGTCTGGTTGATTCTCATTTCATTTATTTTATTTATTGTCTTGCGAATGCTGTCAAAATCAATTAACCACGAATACAGATAAAAAAGTGATCCAACTAAACCATATCAATTTGACATTACCTGAGTTTTCCCTCAAGGACATCACCCTTGAAATTCAAAAAAATGATTTTTTTTCATTAATTGGCCCCACGGGTTCAGGAAAATCATTATTGCTGGAAGGAATGATGGGATTAATCCCATTTTCAAGCGGTACCATGTTTCTTGAAAACCATGATATCACAACCCTTGCCGTTGAAAAACGCAACCTTGCGTTAGTGTATCAGGATTTTGCACTCTTCCCTCATCTGGATGTGACACAAAACATATTTTATGGTGTTTCCTATCATAAAATCCCCAAGCTGACCGCCCAGAAAAGATTTGATGCCCTTGTTTCCACATTAGGGTTGGAAAAAATCACTAAAAGACGTCCACAACATTTGAGCGGCGGTGAAAAACAGCGGATCGCCCTTGCACGATCCTTGATTTTAAATCCCAATGTGCTGCTTCTGGACGAGCCCTTGTCTGCTTTGGATCCGATTTTTCATGAGGATGCCAAGCAACTGCTGAAAAAAATTCATGATGACCTGGAAATAACCGTGATTATGGTTTCCCATAATTTTTCCGATGTGTTATATCTTGCCAACAGAGGGGCCATTATAAAAAACGGCCGAATCATGCAGCAGGGTGACATCATGTCAATTTTCGAACAACCAAACTCAACATTCACTGCCTCTTTTGTGGGAATGAAAAATATTACCCCAATCTGCAGACAAAATAACCACATAGTGATTAAAGATATAAATATTGAAATCGCAATTTCACACCCCCCTGGCATCAATGATACGTATATGGGTATCCGGCCCGAAGATATCTCTTTAACAGCCTCAAGTTCCAATCATTTTAAAAATTGCTTCCAGGGAAACATAACAAAAATAACCAGTCATGGTATTTTCCTGAATATCTATTTGCAAACTGAAAATTTTCAATTTGAAGCCATCTGGCCCCGAAGCTATCTCAGGGATCATGGTCTTGATATTGGAAAAACCGTAGCTTTTGGATTTCATCCGGAATCTGTCCATACATTTTAGAATTGATCCCCATAACAAATGAACGATAAACTCAAAATATTATTCATATGCACCGGCAATTCATGCCGCAGCCAGATGGCCGAAGGCTGGACCAGGGAATTGAAGGCAGACATCATTGATGTCTGTTCCGCCGGTATTGAAATGCACGGCCTGAACCCAACACCATAGCAATGATGGCTGAAAATATTTTTCCCTGTGACGACAATTAAAATTCCCGTTTTTCCATACCCTTAATCATTCATATCAGGGCATGCCCCAAATGCGGTCATCGGTTTCCAGTAAATTACAATGAAAAGGTGTGAATTTCCGGAAAATTGATGATCGGAAAGGTAATGGTAAAACATGAACCTCTACCCTCCTCGCTTTTAACAGTAAGGGTTCCGCCGTGCTTGGCAATAATCCCCTGGGATACGCTTAATCCCAGACCGGTTCCCTTGCCTTTTGATTTTGTGGTGAAAAACGGGTCAAAAACAGAAGGTAGAACATGCTTTGGAATCCCTTGGCCATAATCAATCACACTCACTTTGACCGAATCTCCTGTATCCCCGAGAGTTCCAATTACCTGTATTTTGCTTCCTTTAATTGAGGCATCCAGCGCATTCAAAAGCAGGTTAACAAAAACCTGCTGAACTTTCTGAGCATCCCCGTGTATCTTTGGAAAATTTTCAGCAAACTGAAGATCAACCTGAATACCTGAAAACCGGATCTGATTTTCCAAAAGATGCACAGTGTCTTTCAGCAAAATCGACAGGTCAAAAGATTCCATTGTGGAGGTACTCTCCCGTGCAAAATCCAGGAGATTACGAATGATTTTTTTTGACCGGTCTGTCTCTGCTGCAACATCCTTGAGCATCTCCATTATTTCCTCTTCCGAAAGCTCATGGTAATCCTCCAGCAGCATGTGAACCGTCAGCATGATATTATTCAAAGGATTATTTATTTCATGGGCGACACCTGCGGTAAGCGTTCCTATGGCTTTCATCTTATGGGTCTGAATCAGAACGGCCTCCCGGAGATCAATTTCTTTTATCATTTCATTGATCGCAATGGCAAGATCAGTGAATTCATCACGGAAATTGCGCTGGGGGAGGATGGGCCTGAAATCACCGGAAGCGATACGCTTGGCATAGGCAGCAAATCGATTGAGGGTTGAATAAAGTCTGCTTACAAGCAGATAAGTATTGATGGCAAGAAAAACCAACAGGATCAGAATGGAATAAATATGAATGTACCGGGACCGGCTCAGGGTTTTTTCAAGGGTCTTTTTTTCAAGGGTTATCATGGTTTGGGCAGAGGTCAGTATCTCTTTACCGTAACCTCTCAATTTTAATTCAATTTCTTTTGAAAAAGGTGTGACGTGAAAATTGTTTTGATCTTTTTGTCCACGCTGATACAATTGTTCAAGAAGGGTTTTATATGCACCGATTTTGCTAAAAATTTCCTGCCGTGCAAACTGACCTCCCAAAAGCTCTGAAAACTCTTCTGATTTTGTAGTAAAAATAGATTCTGCCAGATGAATATTTTCTTTGGCATCATTGAGGTTGGTTCCATACAGAAAATAATTTTTTTCATACCGCCTTGCCTGTTGTATTTCTGAAGAAAAATCATTTACGAACTCTAGAAATTTCAACCGTTTTTGCACCTGATTATTATTTAACGTCAGTACCAAAACCATGACCAGAGCAAACAAAAACACCAATACATTGCCCAGATAAATCTGATTTCTTACGCTGAAATGCTTTCGAGACAAAAGGGTTTTCTGGGCGTCATGGATGTCTGCCATATGATCATACACGGCTTGGGTCGTTTCCCCGGACTCATTATCATTTCTTTTTGTTTCCAAAACAGGGCGGTCTGTTCCCGGCATTTTTCTATCCACGTACTGATTTAGGATTAAATTCTATTGAAAATCCCAAAGCTTTGGCAGCCTTTGCAATTACCGCTCGCAAATCATCGGGTTTAAACGGTTTTGCAATGAAGTCAAAAGCCCCCTTTTCCATGGCCTCCCGGGCAAGGGATATCATGGCATAGCCTGTAATCATGATGACTTTGGTTCTGGGTAATTTTTCGTGAACCAGTTCCAATACCTGCAACCCGTCCATGCCATCCATATAAATATCTGTCACGACTATGTCAAAATCTTTTTCGGCAATTCGCTTCACAGCCAGTTCGGGATCTTGAAAAACCTCCACGTTGCAGCCGATACTTCCAAGGGCAGGTTTCAAACGTTTGCCAACAATGACTTCATCATCTAATAAAAGAATTTCCAGCGGTTTGGACATCATGGTCTCCTTTATCTCATTTATGTTTCGTATCACGCTTTCCCCAAGCGATCAATGCATAGAACGCAACATACCATCGCCCCAATCAACGGCAACTTATTGCAGCCTCGGTGATTATATCCTTGTTCCAGTGAACCTCCAGGTATCCAATGCCTTTGACATGACTGGCAATTTCTTTGATGGTCTCAATCTTTCTTGATTTTTCACGTTTCACTGAACTGGTCGTCACGACAACCCTACCATTCTGTGTATGGACATGGATATCTGTCATTGATTTCACCAACAGGGCATTTTTTACTCTGGCCGCAAGGACATGGTCCATCAAATTGTTTTTCGAATACGTCATGGCCTTGAATCTTGGGTATTCCATTGTCATTGACAGGGTATTTACGGCCTCATCAACCTGTATCTGATCCAGATTGATCACCATATCATATAGTCCCGGTTCTGCCTCTTTTCTATTGAAAGCTTTCATTGACCACTTTTCCCGATCCCGTTCCTGTCGGGCAAGATATTTTTTCATCTTATCCGGAGCCATTTTAACTATATCCGATTGTGAGCATGAATCATTCCTGCCAATCAACCTCACTTTCAGGACATGGGAGACGATCATAACATAAAGATGTGCTGCCAGGCCCCAGCAGACACAACGATCTTCCACGAGTCGTTCCAAAACTTCAAGTTCAACACAGGACAGGGAATAATGCCACAATTTAGGTGACATGCGTTTCAGAATAGAGGGAGTTGAATGCATCGCTTCCCACATTTTTTTTCTTTCAAGCAAGTGCTTGTCGGCAATTTTATTAAGGAAATGTTCGTTAATCGTCGTGTACGAAAGCTTTTTGGCAATTTTTTCGGCAATTTCTTGTTCAAGGTCCTTGTTTTCCGATGATAAAATCAGTATTGGCATGATATCCTCCTTTTATTTTAGGCATACACCAAAAGATTCCCAACTAAACAGCGTTAGCCGGAACAGGTAATCCAGTATGCACCTCAAGATTATGGATGCCGACATTTTCTTTTTGAAAAGCATCCAGAATTTTCTTAAATTTGGCCATGTGCGCTTCTTTTTCCGATGCATATACCAACAAATTTCCGTATTCACAGGTAATGCCGACCTCGGGAAAGCTCTCGATCATTGATGCCTTTGCCTTGCAGGCCAAAGATAAATCTTTAGCCTGTCTGATCCGGTCGCTGGTCGATTCAAACGTTTTTTTAGAAGCACTCTGACAAATAAACGAAACAGCATCTTCTATGGAAAGCTTGTCAATGCAGATAACCATATCGTAAAGAGAACTGTCGTTGGGATCTGCATGGTATATTTTTTGGGTCCATTTTGTTCGCTGTCCGTCATCTTCTATGATCATAGTCCGGGCTTTATGCTCAGAAAAACCTTCCTTCATTTTTCTGGCGATACGACTTTCCAGATTAGCAGTAATTCTGACTTTAAGAACATGGGGAAGACGATTCAAAAGCAGGTGCCCTGCCAAACCGTGGTACACGATATTTCCGCCGGCAACCATCTCGGTCAAAGTTGATCGGATATAGGCCAGATAAACCTCTTTGGTGTGGCTGTACTGCTCAAAGACCCCGGGCGCATCATGAATTGCCTTTTCCAGTTTTTTTTGGGGAATATGAAAACTGGCACTTGCATTAATTAGCAAATCCCGACTGAGAATGCAGTATTCAAGTTTTTCAGCCACCTTTTCAGCCACTGCTTTTCCCATGGAATATGATCCACGGGAAATGGTAATAATAGCCATTTGTTAAATTCCTTTTGTTAAACGCCATAAAATAGATAAATCATGGTAATCATAACTACCAAAAAAAGGATACTGACCAGCGATCCTGCCCTGAGAAAATCAATGGTCCGATATCGACCCGGCCCCATATAAAGGGCATTGACCTGATGGGTGGGAAGAACAAAGGAATTGCTCGTGGCAAGTCCCACTACCAAAGCCGCCATTCTCGGATCTGTATGGGCAGCCAGAGCCATGTTCACCACCAGGGGCACCAGCAATACGGTCGCTCCAACATTGGAAATTACCAGGGTAAACAGGGTGGAAAGTATCCCAATAACCGTCAACAGAACAATCGGTTGTACATTACCGATGATGTGAAGAATAGAATTCGCTATCCAGGCTGCCGTCCCGGTTTTTTGAGTGGCAATGCCCAGGGGGATCAGGCCGGCCAGCAAAAATATGGTTCGCCAGTCAACTGACTGATAGGCCTCGTCTATGCTTAACACTTTTGTGAGCACCATCCCCAGAGCCCCTGTCATTAAAGCAACAGACAATTGGATATCAAATCCCATGATCATTAACAGGGACAGGGCCAGCCAGCCACCTGCCCATAATGCCTTTTCCGGCCGCATATCTTCTAAATCCGAGGGCAGACTGAACAGCAGTCCTCCCTCCTGGTGAAGGGCTTCCAGGCGTTTCCATGTCCCGTAAAAACTAATGACATCCCCGGTCTGAAGAATGATATCATCCAACCTTGCCAGAAAGACATCCTCCTGGCGGTGTACTGACAGAGGGGTAACCCGGAATCGGTCATTAAAATTATTCTTTCCCAGAGACCTGCCTGTGAACGGTGACCGGGGAGAGATAACCGCCTCCACAATACCGGAATGGGCAGTATCAAACTCTTTATCATAGCATTCAATGGCCGCTTTAACCTGCATTTCCTCCTCGGCTGCCATCCGTTCCACATTCTTTTTATCCCCCCATACCACCAAATCGACACCAGACCGGATCTCGGTGTCTGGAGAGGGTGACAGGGTTTTAACGTCAGGGGGTTCTGTGAGTGCGAGAATATTTACCAGATAACGACGATGAAGATCTCCAACCCTTACTATATCCCGATAATCCATAAAGTCATCGGCCGTTGACAATTCATAGGTACACTGACCTTCTGCACCCTGTTCATAGGGTGAGACACAGGTCTGCGGGTTATCCTGATTTTCTGATGTATTCCCCTGGGGAAGAATAAATTTACCCAGAAAAATAAAACACAGGATACCGCTTGCAACCAGGGCAAGGCCTATGGGGGTTACGTCAAACAGACCAAAGGGCTCCAGATGAAACGGTAATAAAAGATCGTTTAAAAGAATCAGGGGGGAACATCCGACCAGGGTAATGGTGCCACCGAGAATCGCGCTGAACCCAACCGGCATCAGCAGGCGGCTCAACGGTATTTTCTGTACTTTACTAATCCGTTGAATGGCCGGCAGAAAAAGTGCGGCAGCACCGATGTTCTGCATAAAACTTGAAATTATGGCCACGGTAAATGAAATGGCCACAATAATACGGGAGGTGCTTGTCCCGGCAACAGCCAGGACCGGTTTGACCAGTTTGTTTATCATTCCGGTCTTGTCAAGACCTGCACCGATAATAATAACGGCAATGATTGAGACGACCGCATTACTGCTGAGCCCCACAAAAGCCTCTTTGGGTGTTACCAGATGGAGAAGCGGCAGACAGACCATCATAAGGATAGCCACCACATCGACTCTCACCCACTCCACAATAAAAAGGAAAATTGCTATTCCGATCATCACCATCACTAAAATCATGTCCGGCGTCAGTTGTTCCATATTCTCTCCAGATTTAATATCCATATCTCATTGATTGATCCATCATTCATTAACCATTTATCTTTCCCGGAGTTCATCTTTATTTTAACCGTCTGGTTACGGTTAACAGCGGGCACTCAAGATGCCTGGACAGATGACAGAGCCAGTGTTTTTTCTTTGCGCTTCCGGTAAAGGGAAGATCTTCTCCGCTTCCCCAGATAATCGCCTGAAACGAAGGCCTATCTGCCAAAAATTTCAATAATTCCTGAGAAGGATCTCCTATTCTCATGACAGCACAAGTTTCAAGGCTTTTCTGGATAAATGTTTCCGTCAATTCAGCCAATAACTTGCCTGTCTTGGTTTCAATTTCCTGGAGCATCTTTCTTTTAGCCCCCGGAAAATCAAAACATGAAAAAGACATGGCAACAAGCATGAGAAAGGTTACCCTTGCATCAGAACGTGCAGCATATTCCCTGGCATATGTCAGTGCCCCTGAAAAAACCTGTTCATTTTCAAAAACAATCAACACCTTATTGTTCATATTACCTTGCCTCCTGATATGAATTATTACAATATCCATGCCAGTCCGATAAAATGGAGTAAGTAGCTGATTTTTTGGATTTTTTTTATATTTTATGCAACAAGGATAAAAAAGGAATGCATTGTTGCAGAATGCAACCCTATGGCAGGACAGAAACGGTGTGAACTTGCCGTTAATGAGAAAAGAATGGGATGTTGCAAAACCGAACAGGGATGTTACAAAATCGAACGGATCAGTCCAATCCTAACTTTTTGATTTTCCGCCACAATGAAGCCCTGTCAATTCCTAAGATTTCTGCTGTTTTTGCCTTGGTATGATTGGTGTTTTTCAACAAGTGTGTTATATAATCTTTTTCCAGTTCAGCCAGGGTCATCCGATAGTCTTTAGGAGGCTGATAGGTGTGTAGTTCAAGCTCCGTAAGGTCCGGAGGGAGATCACGGGCACAGATTTCATGGCCCTGGGAAATTGCGGCTGCCCTTTCCAGTATGTTTTCAAGTTCCCTGACATTCCCGGGAAAGGCATAACCGGTTAACAATGCCATTGCTCTGGATGATATGAAATTGATTGTTCGGTCTGTGTTTTGGTTCAATCGTTTAATAATATGATAGGCCAGCAAGGGAATATCTTCAGGCCGTTCTTTCAGGGAGGGCATTTTTATATTCACCACATTGATACGATAGTACATGTCTTTTCTGAACATACCTGCTGCCACTTCAGCTTTCAAATTCTTTGATGTGGCAGACACCAGCCGCAGATCAACGGATATTGTCCGGTTCCCCCCAACCCGCATCAATTCCTTTTCCTGGAGAACCCTCAGCAGCTTGACCTGCATTGAATGGGGCATTTCTCCGATCTCATCTAAAAAAATGGTTCCTTTATCTGCGACTTCCAGCAAACCGATTTTTTTGTCAACAGCACCGGTAAATGCCCCCTTCTCGTGACCAAAAAGCTCATTATCAAGAAGGGTTTCATTGAAAGCACCACAGTTTGCAGGCACAAACGGTCCTTTTGCCCGATGGCTTAAAGCATGTATGGAACGGGCCACCAATTCTTTTCCAGTTCCGGAATCACCCGTAATTAAAACACTGCAGTCCGTGGGAGCAATCTGATGAATCAAGGTTTCTATATCGCGAATTTTTGGACTTTTCCCTATTATAACCGGTAGATCAGACACCTTTCCCTTGGCGCCATTTATTCTCTTGGATTCTTTGTAAAACTGCAGCCGGTTAAGGGCCTTTTTAACCGTTTTCAAAAATTGTTCCGGGGTAAAGGGTTTTTCCAGATAGTAAAATGCCCCTTCCCGGGTGGCCTCGATGGCTTTATCAATGCTGGCATACCCGGTCATGAGGATGACTTCCGTTGTGGAGGAATGCGTCTTCACATTTATCAGCAAGTCCATCCCACCCATTCCAGGCATCTTCACATCGGTGATGACCAGATGGTAATGATGGGCTTCCATCTGTTTGAGTGCAGCCAAAGGATTTGTATAAGATGAGACCTTATACCCCTGCTTTTCTATTATCCTTCGCAATCGTTTGAGGGTAATGGGGTCATCATCAATAACCATAATTCTTGGCATCATAAAAACAACTCGCTTCTCTTTCCTGGTTAGCCTTTATAGGCTTTATTTTCAATTGTTTAAACCCGTTCAAAAATAAATCTTCATACCACGATTTAAATACAGAAGACAACTTCATTATCACTGGCAGACAACCCAATCAAATGGGGTCGGACCAAACGACAGTTTGATATTTTGGCCTGGGCCTGGGGACTCCGACCCCCATGGTTTAGATCATCTGCAGAAACGGTTGTCAGTGATTTGCCAGTGTTCTGATATAGAAGAGTTCGTTCTGATATTCCGAGACCTGAAGTTTGTTTTCTTCCAATAATTTTTCAATGACTGAAAAATCACTGTCCGCCTTTTTTAAATACCCGACAACCGCATCTTTTCGCATGGGATGAACCGATGTAATGCTTAATATGTCAGCTTCAATATTCCCGGTAAATGCAAACTGGTTCCCCTCGTACCCAATCAGGTATTCGGTATTTATCCCCCGGGCGTCAAACACATGGTAGGCCTCATTCAGGGTTTGTTCCCCGGGAGGCCTTACCCATTTTTGTGCCGGTGGCCGTGTTGGAATGCTCAGGTATGCTGTGGCACAATCAATGCTGCGGATAAAATCAGCTGTTTTTTCGATGTATTGCCTGTCGTCGTTCAGGCCTTTGACCAGCATGGTTTCCGTTACAAGCCGCCCGAAAAATTTTTTGGCAAATGAACAAATTCCGTCTAACATGACATCAAATTTAATGCTGTTATGGGGGCGGTCTGTTTTCCGCCATATCTTTTCATCCAGGGTATCAATTTTAATGGATACCCAGTCTGCCTTGTACAGATCCTGTCGGACGTCAGTCCTGTGCAGGAGGCTCGAGTTGGTAATGACGGCAATTTTGATGCCCAGCGGACGCAGCCGATCGATTAATAGTCCCAATTTTGCATCAAGTGTGGGTTCGCCATCCGACACAATGGTCAAGTAGTCAATGGATTCATTATTGGATTGCGCATTGATTAATTTTGCTTTTGTCTCTTCCACCAGCGTGTTCGGATCATGAAAGACACACCTGTACGATATCATTTTTTTTGTTTTGCCCAGCTGACAGTATACGCAGGAATAGGTGCATATCTTTGGGGGAATATTGTTTATCCCGACACTTTTTCCCAGCCGTCTGGATGGCACAGGGCCAAATACATTTATTGAATTCATGTGTGCTCCTTTGAAAAAAAAATAGGTGTGAAGGTCAGTCTACAGCCACTGATCCACACCTTTGTAAACCGCTTCCACCTTTAATGCAATCGCTTCATGGCCTTTATGTTTTCATGGCCTTGCTGACTTCTTCTGGTAACACGGCAATTAAAATGATCCTTTGGGAAACGGGATAGAAAAAAGATCTTGTCAATTATCGTTAATGAAATACCTTTCCCAATAAAAGCAAGATTTATACCAAAGGATAAATGAAAAAATACATATAATTTCAGATAGTTATTTAAATCCGTTTTTTTTACGAGGCATACATGATACAAAATGGTAGCAGGACTGCGATAAAAAAATCAAACTCATACAAAAAAATGCGGCAACGGTTGATTTGAAACTGTTTTAAGGATACCATGAGGTGATTCGGGTTTGATAAGTTTCAAGTTCAGTTCGGATTATTGGAGGTTGAAAAAACGGGTTGCATTAAAATCATGACTATATTACTTTACTCAAAGTAATACTTTTAAACCATATTATACAAGGAGTTTTTCACAATGGCTGACAAAAAACACATACCTGTCCCAAAGGATACCAAAGCGTTTATCTGTGCCAATTGCGGGGCTGTTTCATTGGATGCAAACAATATCTGCAAGGTTCAGGGCATGGGAAAGAAATCAGACTGGTGCGGCGTAAAGGGGTCAAAACCGCCCAAAAACTGCCATACCAAAGAGCATACTGACAGGTGGCAATGTCGAAATTGTGGGCAGACGGCTGTGAATCCAGCGTTACTGTGTGAACCGGAAAAATTAGAAATATCCGAATGATTCTGACACCGCAATGATAGAAAATAAAATACAGGCATAGCGCTGGCCAGATGTAAAAGGAAAACCTTATGTCATTTACCATTACTATTGCCTGTATTTTAATACTCTGCAGTATTTGTCAATGGGCTGCCTGGCGGGTAAAACTGCCTGCTATTATTTTTCTTCTCCTTACCGGCATTGTCGTCGGCCCTGTGTCCGGCCTTGTCAAACCGGATGACATGCTTGGCCCGCTTTTTCTTCCGTTTATATCTTTTTCTGTTGCCATCATTTTGTTCGAGGGCGGACTGACACTTAAATTTCGTGATCTTTTCGGGTTGGAAGGTGTTGTCAGAAACCTGGTAACCATCGGTATGGTTGCAACCTGGCTCATCACAGCCTGGGGAACACGGATTCTGACAGGGCTTTCCTGGGAACTCTCATTTTTGTTCGGTGCCCTTACCGTTGTGACCGGACCCACGGTGATCATTCCGATGTTGAAAACCGTACGACCCACAGCCTCCATTTCAACCATTCTTCGCTGGGAAGGAATCGTGATCGATCCCATAGGCGCCTCCCTGGGGGTTCTTGTCTATGAATTCATCATTGCCGGCGGAGGACAGGGAGCATGGATGCACACCCTGGTCACCTTTGGCATGATTTTAGCTGCAGGCGGCATTACCGGCCTGGCTGGGGGATATGTTTTCGGCCTTTTATTAAAACATCGCTGGATACCGGAATACCTTCAAAACCTGACGACCCTGTCACTGGTTCTGGCGGCTTTTGCCCTGTCCGATGCTGTGCAGCCCGAGTCCGGTCTGGTTGCAGTGACGGTTATGGGCATGGTGCTGTCCAACATGAAACATGTTGAAATCGAAGAGATCCTGGACTTTAAGGAGAGCCTGAGCCTTCTTCTGATTTCCATGCTTTTTATCCTGCTGGCCGCCCGCCTTGATCTTTCAGCGATAAAGGAATTGGGGTGGTCGGTGGTCGGGATCTTTATTGTGATTCAATTTGTTGCAAGACCTCTCAATGTGATGATTTCCACACTGGGATCAGACCTGTCCTGGCCTGAACGCCACCTGCTGGCCTGGATAGCACCCAGGGGTATTATCGCAGCCGCTATTTCAGCCCTGTTTGCCCTTAAACTTGAAACAGCCGGTTTTGCCAATGCCCAGGTCATTGTCCCCCTTGTTTTTTCGATCATTATCGGCACGGTAATTCTCCAGAGCCTTACAGCCAGACCCATTGCTGTTTTGCTCAAAGTCGCAGAACCCGAGCCCCTGGGATTTTTAATCATCGGTGCCAATACCCTGGCCATTGCCATGGCAAAATCCCTGGTGAAGAACGGTTTCAGGGTTCTGCTGGCAGATACATCCAGGGATAGGGTGGCCGCAGCCAGGATGGAAAGTCTGCCAACCTACCTGGGCAATCCGATTTCAGAACATGCGGACCGGCATCTGGACCTGGTGGGAATCGGCTGTCTGCTGGCATTGTCCCACCATGAGAGTATCAACACCTCTGCTGCAATGCGTTACCGGATGGAATTTGGAAAAGATAAAATTTTCATGGTTCGATCAAAGGCCACTGAAGCGACGCCCGACAGCATGAGACTGCCGACCCAGTGGACCGGAGAAATGCTTTTTGGAACAGCGGTGACCTATGCAGAACTGGCATCACAGCTGGCCCTGGGCGGACAGATAAAAACAACATCCATAACCGAAGAGTTCAGCCTTGAAAACCTTGTGTCTACCCACAAAGACAAAGTGTCACTGCTGTTTGCCATGGATCCCGAAAACCGCCTGCACTGGTTTACTGAAGTGCGTCAGCCTCAGCTCGAACCTGGATGGCAGATCAGTTTCCTCTTAAAGGCAGATTCAGCAGCGCCTGCTGTCAGGGAAACAGGCGCTCTTTAAAAAGAGATATAATTTAACATCGCGTATTAAGTGTCAGGTGGTTTAGCCATCTTGTAAAGGAGTATATTTCATGACCATTCTTAATCTGATGACGGGCGTTTTGCTGCTTTTGGCAGGCCGCCGGCTTTTTTGGGTGTCGGTTGCCTGTGTAGGATTTATCGTTGCATATCGCTACACTGTGGAGGCCGGGGTTCCCGGGCCTGCCTGGATCGTATGGGCTGTTCCGCTGGGAATAGGGTTGATCGGTGCCATAGTGGCCCTTGTTTACCAAAAACTTGCGGTTATCCTGGTTGGATTCATGATCGGTGGATTAATCGTCATGGACCTGTTTCATAATATTGGTTTCCATGGCGGCAGTCTTTCCTGGATGATTCTTCTGGTCGGCGGCCTGGTAGGGGCCATTGCCATACTCTTTGTATTCGACTGGGCATTGATTGTGCTGTCGTCCCTGGCAGGGGCTTTTGTGATTGTCCCGTTAATGGGGCTGGACAATGCAGACGGCAATATTGCATTCGTTATTTTAGCCGTTATCGGAATGGCCACTCAGGCTTTCTTTTTCCTGAAAATCAGGAAGCAGTCTAAATTATAGACAAAATAGTTTAGATTTTTTTCAAAGACAAGTATGGAAAAGTATCATGGATGACCGTCATTTATTAAAACTGCGACAGTAAAAAAATGGGAATTATTACAACTAACATCCGCAAAGGAGAATTCCATGACCAGAGAAGTTGATGTGGCAATTATCGGTGCCGGTACTGCCGGTTTGACTGCCCAGGAGATCGTCGTGCAGAAAACAGACAGCTACGTGATCATTGACGACGGCCCCCTGGGCACCACCTGTGCCCGGGTGGGATGTATGCCGTCCAAGGCGCTCATTGCCGTGGCAGACGATTTTCACAAGCGCCTCTTTTTTGACGAATACGGCATCTCGGGGGCAAAGGCCCTCCAGCCCGTCTATTCCAGAATCATGTCCCGGGTGAGGATGCTCAGGGACGAGTTTACCGGCGGCGTCATCCATGAGATGTCTCCGTTCATGGACAAATTGATCCGAAAGCGTGCCAGGTTTGTCGATCCCAATACCCTGGACCTTGGAGACGAAAGGATCCGGGCCAGGCGCATCATCATCGCCACAGGCTCAAAACCGCGGATCCCGGAAAAATGGCAGCCCTACAGGGACCTTATCATTGATACAGACCAGTTTTTTGAATTAGAGGAACTGCCCGGAAGAATGGCGGTCTTTGGCCTGGGCCCCATTGGTATCGAACTGGGCCAGGCCCTGCACCGTCTGGGGGTGGAAATCATTGCCTTCAGCCGGCGCAAAACCGCAGGTGGCCTGACCGACCCTGACCTTCAGACCTATGCCTTTGAACATTTTTCAAAAGAGATGAACATCAAGCTGGGTACGGCAGAAATCCGCCGCAGGTCTGGAAACGGGGTTGTTGTGGGATGTGAAAGCGGAGAATGGACGGTTGACCGGATATTACTGGCCACGGGACGCAGCCCCGCAGTCCAGGGTCTTGGCCTGGAAAATCTGGGGGTTGAACTGGATGACAGGGGCATGCCTCTATTTGATCCCGGCACCCTCCAGATCAAGGATCTGCCCGTATTCCTGGCAGGAGATGTCAACGGGCAAAAGCCCATCCTCCACGAAGCCGCCGATGACGGCACCATTGCCGGGTACAACGCCACGGCCGAAAGCATTTCCTGCTTTAAAAAACGCACCCCGCTGGCCATCACGTTTTCATCCCCAAACATCGCCATCGCAGGGCTTTCCCACCGGGAGCTGACACACCGGGGAATCGAGTTTGTAACGGGCAATGCCTCATGGGAAGGACTTGGCCGAGCCAGGATGATCCTGGGCAAGGCCGCGGGCATCGCCCGGATTTACGCGGATAAAAAGGACGGCAGGCTTTTGGGGGCAGAACTTATGGCACCGGCCGGAGAGCACATGGCCCATCTGTTATCCTGGGCAGTGGGCGCTGGAATGACTGCGGCGGTAGCCCTGGCCATGCCCATTTACCATCCCGTGCCCGAGGAGGCCTTAAGATCTGCCTTGGGTAAGATTTTAAAACAGACAGACGATCCTCCCCCGGATTCCCGACTGGAACTCTGTCGAGCGGATCAGGGGGAATAGGAAGGTTTCCCGCGGGACGGGAACCCCTCCAATAGACCCAGATGCGACCATTGAGGTGCAGATCAATTCAGGAGGCTTCAACTTGTTGTGATTCAAATTGAGCCCGCTTTACGCATACGACGAAAGTCGATGTGAATGGCGACGAAAAGAGTGGGGTAGCAATGATATCTATAGTTTGATGAAGATAACCGGCTTATAACAAATAGTACATAAGCCATTGCTTTCTATAAACCTGAGTATGGCAAAAGTGCCCTTGTGTGTTATCGAGTAAATTATTTTTTAATTCAATTGAATGTGATACAATAGACGCGAAACCTACTGCATAGATTATGCCGTACATGACAATTTATACACTTGCAATAGTGGGATACAGTGAAGTGAAAAAGCCGGTGATTTAAATCGTATAAAAAGGTATATAATGGATAAAAAGAGTACACCACTTTCTGCCACTGATTGGTTTAATGAAGGTTTAAGATGTTTCCACAAACCGGATGGGATTGGTGCTGTCCGGGCATTTGAGGCAGTTGTCAATATCAATCCTGCTTATCGTCACGAGGATGGTGACAACCCCTATTTCTATCTGGGCAAAATTTCTGAAATGGAAGGACGGATCGACGACGCAATTATGCTTTACTCCCGGGCATTGACACTGAACCCGTATGACGAGGAGAGCCTTATCGGCCGGGGAAGTTGTTATACGGTTAAAAAGAATCACGAAGTGGCCGTGGCCGATTTCAAAAAGGTGCTGGATATCCCACCTGAAAGCAGGAATGCGCCGCTGCAGCATGTGCTGTATGCCATTGCGGAAAACTACCGCCAGCAAAAGGATTTTCCAAATGCACTACTTTGGGGAGAAAAAGCACTTTTGGAAGACCCTATTGATGATCGACACCAGAAATTGGTTGCCGATGTCAAAAAACTGATGCGGGACATTCCTTAAAGAATCCAAGGATCTGCAAGGATCTGGGGACAGGATCTCAGATGGTGAGAGCGTCCATGGCAACGACAATCCCCGGGGCGATTTCGAATACCCGTGAGGCATTGTTGCCAAAAGTTGCATTTTGATAAGCAGCACCATGGTGGACAGTGAACGAGTTGTTGAGGTGCCTTAAGCGGATATCAAACGCTCGAATCCCGGAGTCCAGTTGTTGCGCGAGCGACATCGACTGACATTCGATACCGTCTCCCCCGAAACGGGCCATGGTTTCATGTGTTCCCGGTATCGAGAGTTCACTGATTCTCTTGCTGGACGGTATTTCTGCCATCCAATCGGGATTGTGGCCCACGGGCGACGCACCGTGCCAATACCCGGGATTATCGTGCGCCAGGACGGGCGATACAGCGTAAGTGACGAGCAGCAGGGCGCAAACGCCAAAGAGCGTCGCACAATTGATGAAGCCCGATGCGATTCCAGTGTGAGGGCTGCGCGGATTGGTTCTATCCAAGTTTGTCGACGGTCTGAATTTTTTTCAAAAAATCGGCCGGGGTTTCAGCGGGGGATTTACACGACCCTTTTTCACAGATATAGGCGGTTGTCTTTTCATTCAACGCAGTCTTCCCTGAAACCAACGGGACGATCTCAGCCTGACCATCAAGATCCTTACTCTCTTGCGCCAGGATGAAAACCCGGTTGGGAAGGAACTGGCCGGCAAAGGCCGAGGACCATTCGGCGGCAGCCCCTGGGCTGACCCCTTCAGCGCATGACGTCCCCGTTCAGCGTATTGATCTTTTGAGGCATACTGGGCCAGGCGAAAAAGACATAAAACAGCCACGGAATTTCCGTCAGGGATGGCACCGTCGCCGGTGATTTTCTGCCGGGCGATCAACACCTCGTGATCGTGGGCGGTCATGAAAAAACCGCCGTTTTCACGGTCTTCAAATTTTTCTTCCAGGATGTGGTCCATCTCCATGGCTTTTTTAAGCCATGTGATATCATGGGTGGCTTCATAAAGGTCGATGAGCCCGGCCATAAAAAAAGCGTAATCCCCGCAGCCATTTTCATAAGGGAGGTTCTTGCCATCTCAAGAATTTCCGGATCGCCGGTTCGTCTCCAGTAGCGCAGTAAAAACCGGACCGGCAAACTGCTGGGAAACTTTGGTGCACCTTTGAGCCCCCCGTTTACCGGATCAAAACCCTGGGTGTAACTTTTGGCTGCCGCATGCAGGACATGGGCATCCGGGAGTTTTTCTCCTTTCCGGCTCATCCATTGCCGGCGAATGGCGTTAACAAATGAATGGCCCGAGTTTTCCACTTTTCCACGATCGGTTTTGTATACCTCAGCCAACCGCTCAAGGAGGGTTAAAAACCCCATGTTCATGCCACGATTTCCGTCCCTGGCCGGAAAATAAGTACCGCCGTAAAAGGGGTGTTTGTCCGGAGTCAGCCAAACGTTCAGGGGCCATCCGCCGCCGCCGGTAAGGACCTGTACGGCCGTCATATAGATGGCATAAATATCCGGCCGTTCTTCCCGATCCACCTTGATGGCAATGTAATTTAAATTTAAAAATCGGGCGATGTCTTCGTCTTCAAAGGACTCTTCCTCCATAACATGACACCAGTGGCAGGTGGAGTAGCCGATGGAAAGCAGGGAAAGGATCAATACTATCATTATCTTCTTCATGATGTTTCATCCTGGTGCCTCTCAAAACGCAGCGCTCTATCCCGTTATTTTTGAAGCCTGATTAAACTCTAAAATATACGACGATGTGGGTATTGTCAACCGGGACAACAGGACATGAGGGACTCGGAAATAAATAATTACACGAAATATGGATTAGGATTTCAGCTCGTCGTGTTCAAGGTGCATCAAATGGACAACTAAAAATAGGCTGACAGATTTTCAACGTCACCAGCCTCAACAGGGTTACCTTCTAATGCCCCTCCCTGACCGTATTCGTTATATATTGCTTTAAACATAATTTCATGGCATTATCCGTATTTAAAGGATAAATTCAATGAGATTATTCAAATTCATTTTTTCTATTCTGATTCTTGGATCGTGTTTGCTTGTGCCAGCGACAGCTCAGGATGAAAAAGACCACACCCATTTGCGCAGAGACATGGTCGCAAGACAGATCAAAGGCCGCGGGATCAAAGACAAAAGCGTTTTGTCGGCAATGGAGACTGTTCCGCGACATGCATTTGTTCCGCCGGGAAAAAAAGCCGCTGCATATGAAGACAGACCTTTGGCAATCGGTTTCGGGCAAACCATTTCCCAACCCTATATCGTAGCACTGATGACAGAGCTTCTCAAACTGGATAAATCCGCCAGGGTTCTGGAAGTGGGAACAGGTTCAGGATATCAGGCTGCGATTCTGGCAATGACCGCCAAGGAAGTCTATTCCATTGAAATTGTCCAGCCCCTTCACCAGCGGTCAAGCAAGGTCCTGGAAAAACTTGGGTATCGCAATATTTTCACCACCCATGGGGACGGTTACTACGGGTGGGAGCCTTACGGACCCTATGATGCCATCATTGTGACCTGTGCCTCTGAATTTGTACCTCCCCCGCTGATCCGGCAACTCAAACCGGGCGGTCGGATGTGCATCCCTGTGGGCCCCCCGTTCAAGGTGCAGCACCTGGTACTCATTGAAAAAGGGAAAAACACGGAGTTGACCACAACCATCATTGGTTCGGTACGCTTTGTTCCCCTGGTCAGGGATATCAATTAACATGAGCGAGCCCAAATCAGCCATTGTCAATTTTTTTGTTTTTATTACCTCCTTTTCAATCCTGGCTTATGAAATCAATTTCACCCGGATTTTTGCATATGCCCAGTGGCACAATCTTTCTGCACTTATCATTACAATGGCACTGCTGGGATTCGGTGCCAGTGGTTCTGTCATCGCCATGGTGCAAAAGAAGATTGAACCGAACCTGCTGCGGTATTTATACGCCGTAAGCCTTCTTTTTCCGGTTTCCCTGTGCATTGGATTTATTGTGTCGGCCCAGCTTGATTTCAACCCCTACGAAATGACATTAAGCTTGGATCAGGCCCTGGATATGGTTATTTACTTTGCCCTCATGGGCATCGGGTTTTTCCTGGGGGCGTGTGTCATCTGCATGGCACTGATGCGTTACAAGGTTTCTTTTACCTATTTCATCAACTTGACCGGTTCAGCTGCCGGCGTTCTTTTTGTCCTCTGTGCCTCTTTTTTTATTCACCCTTACGATGTCATGCTGGTGATCATATTGATTTCCCTTGTCCCTGCCTGCCTGGTGGCCCTGGAGGGAAGCATGAAGATAAATGCAGGGGCGGCAGTCCTGTTGACTGTGGTTACCCTTATCATCTCTGTTTGTTTTTTTGATTTAAAGCAGGTTTCCCAGTATAAACCTGTTTCAGGTGCCCTGACCCTGCCGGATGCAAAAATTGTTCATGAAGCCTATTCTCCCCTTGGCGTGGTACAAGTAGTCCAGGCCCAGGGCCTTCGGTCCACAGCCGGCTTAAGCCTTGTCTCTCCTTTCCAGGTGCCGGTCCAGAAAACCATTTTCTGTAACGGAGAAGGGGGCAGTGCCATCACACCCTATTCAGGCAGTCCGGAGGATATCGGTTACCTGCGGTATCTGACGTCTTATCTTCCGTTTTATCTGGCAACTTCTGGCAGCCGAAACCGGGCACTGATCATCGGTTCCGGTGGAGGCGAGTCTATCCTCAAGACTATTCTGGCTGGTTTTGACCGTGTGGATGCCCTGGAGGCAGATCAAAACGTCATCGATCTGATGAAAACTAAATTTGCATCATTTTCAGGAAATATTTACGACCGTGAAAAGGTGAATGTCCTCAACCGTGAGGCCAGAAATTTCATCCGGCACACCCAGAACCGGTATGACCTGATCGAATTGTCGTTGATTGATGCTTACAATGCGTCAGCATCAGGTGTATACGGGTTGAACGAAAGCTATCTGTTCACGGTTGAAGCCATAAAGGATTATCTGAGCCGCCTCAATGACAATGGCATGCTGGCAGTTACAAGATGGGTGGTGACACCTGCCAGGGATAACCTCAAACTGTTCGACACTGTGATCAAGGCATTAAAAGAAACCGGGGTTAAGAATTTTCAAAACCACCTCATCGCCGTCCGGTCCCTTCAGACCCTCACCCTTTTGGTACTGAAAAAAGAAGCCTCGGCCGGTTTAATTGACCATACAAGATCCTTTGCCGGGAACAGACGCTTTGATCTTGTCCATTACCCCGGAATGATGAAAAAAGAGGCCAACCGACATATCCGTCTTGAAAAACCGGTCTATTATTCGGGCATAAAAAAGCTGATGGGGCCGGATGCCGAGACCTTTATCAAAACATACGATTTTTACATACGGGCCGCCACGGACAATCAGCCTTATTTTTATAATTTTTTCAAACCCCGGGTCATTGAGCTGATCCTCAGCTTTGGCCCTTCCCAGGTTCCAATGACGGAATGGGGCTATCTTCTGCTGCTGGTCATCCTGATCCCTGTTCTGGCCATCAGTTTTTTACTGATCCCGGCGCCCATACTGCTCTTTAAAAAACGACCCCGGAAACATAAGGCTGATGTTTTCTTTTATTTTTCATTCATCGGCGCTGGATTTTTTTTCATTGAAATGCCCTTGATCCAAAAAATGACCCTGTTTCTGGGCCAGCCTGTTTATGCCATATCTGTTATTATTGCGGCACTCCTGGTGTCCAGCGGCATGGGCAGTTATTTTTCCGATAAAATATTTCCCCGGAGAAACCGAATACTGACTGCAACAATCCTGATCGCAGTACTTACCTGTTTATACATGTTGACCCTGGACAGCCTGTTCCGGGAATTGATCCGCCTTGGACTCGGGCAGCGGCTCTGTCTTAGCATTTTTCTGGCCGTCTCCCTTGGCTTCTTCATGGGAATCCCCTTCCCTGCCGGCCTCGAACTTGTCAAAAAGCTGGATAGGTCTTTGACAGCGTGGGCATGGGGAATCAATGGTTTTTTTTCAGTGATCAGCATTCTTTCAGCCACGCTTCTGGCCGTCATGGTCGGCTTTAAGGCTGTTTTAACTGCTGCGGCTCTTTTTTATCTGACTGCAGGGTTTATTTCCTTAAACCTGCTGGAACAAAGGAGCAACCCCCTTGATAGACTTTAAGCAAACCGAACGTTTAGTTTTAAGGCTGGCTTATTTAGTGTTTGAACGAAAACTCACCCATCTGCTGCGTTGCTGCAAAACTCTGAAATCCTCATGTACATTAGTACACTCCGGTTTCACAATTTCTTACGCCTTGCATATGGGCAACTTTTCGTCCAAACACGGGTTTTCGTTCAGGCACTATTTATGAAAAATACATGAAAATCGCTAATTTTTACGCCATGGAAGCGCTCCGTAAAAACAAGTAAATTAACGTTAATTATTTTCAAGGAATTTATAAATGGATATAAATGATTCAGTTATCATAGATGCCCATGCTCACTGCGGCATACAGGACCATTCTTTCGACCAGTCCTTTGAGTCCTATCTCTCCTATGTAAGGCATACCGGAATCAAATGTGTGGCCGCATTTCCACCGGTGGCAGAAATATATGACCGCCATGATTTTCATTTCCAGGACAATTCTCTTTGGATTGATCGGCGGACCAATGCCAACCAATATTTGTTAACTATTGGCAGCAATGACCTTCAGGTCATCCCCTATTTTTTTATCTGGAACGACTTTGCCATCGATCAAATAACCCCACAGCACAAAGGTATCAAATGGCATCGCCATCCCTCAGAACCCATCTATTATTATGACTCTAAGGAATGCCGACGTGCCATTGATGTCATTACAGAAAAAAACATGCCCATTGTTCTGGAAGAAGCGTTTTCAAACACGATTAAATTCATTAATGACTATGCCCCGGATGCCCGTGTGATTATCCCTCATCTTGGAGGACTCAACGGCGGTTACAATACCATTGCCCGGGCAGGTCTGTGGGAAAATATCAATGTTTATACGGATACAGCTCTGGCATCCGCTCATGAAATACAAAATTATATTGAAACATACGGGCATAAGCGAATCATGTTTGGATCAGACTTTCCATTTGGAGATCCAGCAGATGAACTGAAAAAAATTGTTACCCTTAACTTGGAAAAAAATGTTGAAAAAGCGGTTTTATCTTCGAATCTGATTAAACTAATATCTGACAGTAATATTTGAATGATAGAATTCAATTTGATTCATCCTTGTCATTTTTCCATTGAGGATTATCTTCAAGATAAATCATCCTCATAACTATAAGGAGAGTTTAATTATGCAAACCGATGAAGCAATCCGCGCACGGCGCGCAATCAAATGGTATGACCCTGAACACCAAATGCCGGAGGAAACCTTTCGTAAGCTGATTGAGCATGCCATTCTTGCACCAACAGCTTTCAATATTCAAAACTGGCGCTTCCTGCGGGTCACTGACCCTGAGCAGCGCAAGGCGATTCGTGCTGTAGCCTGGGACCAGGCACAGGTCACCGAGGCATCAGAGTTGCTGGTATTATGCTTTGACAACAAGTCCTGGCAACGTGACCCGAAACGATACTGGCGCAATGCACCACAGGACGTACAGAATTTCCTGATACCGGCGATTGATGACTATTATCGTGACAAACCACAGGTTGAGCGTGACGAGGGTATGCGATCCTGTGGGATGGCCGGGCAGACAATCATGTTAATGGCACTGGAACTGGGCTACCAGACCTGCCCGATGGATGGCTTCGATTACGATGCGGTTGCTAAAATCATCAACCTGCCCGAAGACCACAGCATTGCTTTCATGATTGCCATTGGCAAAGGCATCAAGGACTCATGGCCAAGACCCGGTCAGCTGTCGCTGGATGAAATCATGGTAAACAACCGCTTCGATTAAAACGTGTCTCACCGGGCAAGAATGGCATTGCCATTAAACCGGTCACCCCTATACTGTAAGGGCTGACCGGTGAGAATCCGGGCTCAATTGCCTAAGTTATTTTCGGTCCTGATTTGCAATTATCGATAAAATTCTCAAGACGATTGACCTGGATGGCGTTTAGTGCTTAACTGTCCCAAGCATGGGGTCGTTGACCTTGTGCGCGCAAACAAAACAACCCTATTGGAGGCCATCATGTCTGAATCCATACCGGAAATACTGGAAAATCAACTCAAGCTTTACCTCGGCGAGGCGGTTCCCACTCACGCCGTCTCTGACATCCACGCAGCTCTGGAACTATCTGAAATTCTGGAAGCCAAAGGATTTTCCTTTCAGCTGAAAGACCTCTGCCCCAAAAGCCCGAACGAGACTCAGTGGCGTGGAATTTTTATCAAGGATGGCGAGAAATTTTCAGCTGACGATCCGCAATCATCAGTGGCGGTCTGTAAAGCAGCCGTTGATGCGCTGGCCAGCCAATGGGTTAATGGGTTGCCGGAATGAAAATTTTCGTGCATTATGCGGGGAGTTGAAATCGGTGTGGATTTAGTGACAACCCACAAGTAAAATTATAATTCGGGAGCAAGTATCTATGACTGTAAAGGGCAGCAACAACAGCAAACAAATTCTTGAAGATATCCGCAGGGAGCAGCAAGCACGTGAAGGGACCTATCGTGAGCGTGCACTTAAAATATATCCCTGGATCTGTGCCCACTGCGGTCGTGAATTCGAGGGCAAACGGCTGAAGGAACTCACGGTTCACCACAAGGACCATAACCACGACAACAATCCCCCGGACGGCAGTAATTGGGAACTGCTGTGCATTTATTGCCATGACAATGAGCATTCCAGGGACCAGGTGGCGGATGCCTATGGTGACGCGACCTCCGAGGGTGCATCGAAAAAAGGGGGGACCACCAATCCCTTTGCCGGACTGGGAGATTTGCTGAAAGGAAAGCTGGGGTAGCGTGGCCGGAAATGAATCCGGCCAGTATCCCACAATGTTGCCACAAAGGCTTTTGCAGCAGAAAAAGACCATAGAATTCTGGTTCATCGAAAAATCCAGTATCCCTTGATATTCAAACCGTTCAGAGACGTATCTTTTTTGATCCTGATCAAGGTGAAAGGTTCTGAAAATGGAGAAAACTGATGGATGAATGTACGTTTGCTCACACGTGTATTGTTGAAACCGCAGAAGGATTACGAGCCGGCCTGAGCCATTTTTCAGGACCCAGCAGAACCGCTGTTATTTATTCCATTAAACCGGATGACCCCATGCAGATTTTTGATCCCCAAGGCCTTTTGACAGGCCATGAACCCAAATTCAAAGAATTGTATATCGATGCGGATAAATGGCGGGGAAAGACCCCCTTTGCCTATGACAAAAAAAAATTCAGTAATTTAATTACGGAAAAAAATCTAGAGCTGGCCGGGCTGATCTCTTATGGCGGACGTTCAAGTTCTGTGGTTTATCAAATGTGGTTTACAGAACACCATCCGGATATGTGTTCCATCGGCCCCACTGAAAGGTGGCTGGAGCAGGCTGTGTGGCGGCTCTCCCATGATATTGCCAATGAACAGGATTTATACACCGGTATTTCAGGCAGTTTTCTCAAGGAATACGCGACTCATGCGGTCCGGGATTATCTGGTCGATGAAATGAACGTCCTTATTGGATGGGACACACAGATTCGGATCTATCCGATTCTCGAGGCAGTTCTAAAAATATCAAGAACACCTGAAGAAAGAGCCTGGCCAATAGGCGAATTAATTTTCGTTGAAAAACAATCCCTCCCAAAAATGACGTTTATTGCAAAATTCCCAAAGGCGGAGCAACCCGAACTTGAAAATATTGAGCATATCCGAAAGCTTCTCCAATCTGTTGAGAACTCAGATCGAAAACTGGTGTCAGATGAAAGAACCATTATCGGCATTATCAAGGGGGAGAAACCAGAATTTTCCATCTCAGCAGATTTCAAAGGGCGGTATGGTTTTTTAAAATTAAATAATAAAACCATATGCAGCTTTTCAGACGGCAGTTTCAAGTCAACCACCCGTAAAGCAAAACTTGTACAGGTTGAAGAAGCATTGCTTGAATCTGACATGGATCCGGCAGCCGCATCTGCTTTTTTTAAAATTATTGTCAGCATTGTTCACAGTGCGGCAAAGCAGAGACATGGGTGCAGCATTGTAATAGACCTGAATGAAACACCCATTTTTATCTCCGGTCATTCTCTTGAGCAGCCGATTGAGCTTAAAAAGCGAGAGGGCCTTGAATTGACCAAATCTCTGTCAAAGGTGGATGGCGCACTGCATCTTGGGGCTGACCTGAGACTTCATGGTTTTGCATGCCTCCTGGACGGTCATTTTATTCCAGGTGAAAACCGGGCTCGCGGTGCCCGTTTCAATTCAGCACTCCGATTCACTGCAGAACATAAAAATATTATCGTCATTGTGGTTTCTTCTGATGACCCTGTTTCCATCATGATTGATGGTGAAGCCGTGAACACCAATACTCAGTGTAAATTTTCATCCCTTTACAATGACCCATTGCTGCTTGAACAATGGGTGACAATTTCAAAGACCTCCTGAGGGTCAATAGTTATTTAAGAGGATCAAAAAAACATGCAGTCAAAAAAAATAATTCATACGATCTCCTGCCATGCCGAAGGCGAAGTCGGGGATGTTATTGTTGGAGGCGTTGCACCACCGCCCGGGAAAACCTTGTGGGAACAGTCCAGATGGATTGCCAGAGATAAAACATTAAGAAACTTTATGCTCAATGAACCTCGAGGCGGTGTTTTCAGGCATGTTAATCTTCTGGTTCCCCCAAAAAATCCCCTGGCACAGATGGGCTGGATTATTATGGAACCCGAAGATACCCCACCCATGTCCGGGTCCAATAGTATCTGTGTTGCCACTGTACTATTAGAGACCGGTATCCTTCCCATGGAGGAACCAAAAACACGATTGACGCTGGAAGCACCCGGAGGCCTTATTAATGCTGTCGCAACCTGCAGGGACGGAAAGGTGCAGCGAATGACCATCCATAATGTTCCCTCATTTGTCGATAAGCTTTCTGTTCCTTTAGAGGTAGAAGGATTTGGAACCCTTATAGTGGATACAGCCTATGGCGGTGACAGTTTTGTGATGGTGGAAGCAAAAGATTTAGGGTTTAGCGTAACCCCGGATGAAGCAAGGGATATGGCAAAGGCCGGGATTAAAATAACCAATGCCGCCTCTGAACAGCTGGGGTTTTATCATCCTGAAAACCCTGACTGGAAGCATATTTCCTTTTGTCAGATCACAGCCCCCCTGAAAAAAGAAAAGGGTATTTACGTGGGAAAGAATGCCGTTGCCATCCAGCCGGGAAAGCTTGACCGGTCTCCCACGGGCACGGGGTGTTCCGCCCGCATTGCTGTCTTGAAAAAAAAAGGAATGATCTCAGTCGGTGACGTCTATATTGGTGAATCGGTTATTGGATCACGGTTTTACTGCCGCCTAGAATCTGAAACCCGTGTGGGCGAACTTTCTGCTGTGATTCCAAGTATATCCGGAAGGGCCTGGATCACAGGGACACACCAGCATATGCTGGACCCTGAAGACCCTTGGCCGGAAGGATATAAAGTGTCAGACACCTGGGGCATATAGGTCATCTTTTATCAGCTTATTTCCAAAGCACAACAAGCCTTTTCCAGAAAAAAAGACCGAGAAGCAAAAATTTTTGATATAAGGATTAAACCCTACATCACAAAACAGGAACGGGCCGAACTGATAGCCAAAATATTGGAGAGTTAATATCCCTCATCTTAATAACGCCCATGCCCTGAAGGGCACAACAAAACATAAAAGTTATGAGAGGTGAGTAATGAGTATTGAGGGAGGTATAACGTCTCACTACTCAAAACTCATAACGCACTACTTTCATATAAACCTGACCCGCCAGGAGAAACGCTGTAAAGGTGGAACCCGTTTGATGATATTCAATGCCTTCACCAATACCAATGATATAAAATACGGGTGTAACGAGAAAAAAGATTTGACTTTTAAATTAAATGACGATTTTATTCCAAAATCCACAAAAGCGTGTATCTTTAAATTATTGTTGGAGGCTGTCCATGAAATATTGTGTTTGTTTATCAATCAGGTGTTTTTTAATATTTTGTCTGGCGCTTTTTCGTCAGCGTCCCCTGCCCTGCTTCAATGGGCCAGCGCCCTTCACCAGAACGGGGAAGTTGTCAACGGAATGGGCAAGCTGAATGTCACCTGAAATCACGATAGTTCTGGCCATTCTTATCAGTGTCATTGTGTTGTTAGTCACCGAGTGGATGCCGCTGGAAGTTGTTGCGCTGCTGGTCTTAGGCACATTGGCGATCAGCGGCATTGTCAGCCCCCTTGACGCCCTGGCAGGATTCAGCAACCCTGCAGTGGTGACGATATGGGCGGTGTTCATATTGAGCGGCGGCCTGACCCGCACCGGTATTGCCAATATCCTCGGCCGCCAGCTGCTCAAGGTCGCAGGACGGAAACCGTCACTCCTGGTGGTGACCATCATGGGTATTGCCGGCGGATTGTCTGCGTTTATGAACAATGTTGCTGTGGCAGCCCTGATGCTGCCGGTTGTCATGGATATTGCAAGAAAAACCGATTGCTCCCCCGCTGCTTTGCTGATGCCACTGGCTTATGGGTCCTTGCTTGGGGGATTAACCACAATGATCGGTACCCCGCCCAATATTCTGGTCAGCGAAGCGTTGCGGGAAAATGGTCTGACCCCATTTAAACTGTTTGATTTCACACCGCTGGGACTGCTGGTGATGGTTTCCGGCATCGCATTTGTCACCTTAATCGGGACACGCATGCTTCCAAAGCACAACAGGAAGATGGACACATCCGGAACTCATCGGGATTTCCGCCAGCAGTACGAACTGCAAAAACGCCTGTTTCAGATCAACATACCGCCGACATCGGCCCTTGTGGGCAAAACACTGGCCAAAAGTCGTCTGGGATCCGGATTCGGCCTCAACGTGGTAGGCATCATCCGGGAGGGTAACACCCTGTTGGCCCCGGAGGTAACCCAGGCCATTCAAGCAGAGGACATGCTGGTTGTTGAAGGGCGGCTGGACCGGATTCAAGAGATGAATCATTGGAGTCAATTAACACTTGAAACCGATCCTGTTGATTTTGATATTTTTTTTACCCAAGGGATGCAGGTCGCAGAATTGACGATCCGCCCAGCGTCCCCTTATGTCGACCAGACCCTTTCTGACATAGGCTTTCGGAACCGGTTTGGACTCACCGTGCTGGCCATTGGCCGCAACGGTTACCAGATGAATGAAGACCTGAAATCCCAGTCGCTTAAAGCAAATGACACGCTTGTGGTATACGGACCGGCAATGGAAATAGCGGCATTTCAACATCATACAGATTTCCTGCCCCCCAGACCCCTTGACCGATCAGGGCTGCACCGCAAGTATCCCATGAATAACCGCATTGGCCGTTTGCGGATACCTGAAAATTCCAACCTCATCGGTTTATCTTTAAATGAGAGCCGCCTGGGAGACACTGTTGATCTGCAGATTCTGTGCATTGTCCGGCAAAACGGTTTGACCCTGGTTCCCAAATCCGGCGACCGGTTTGAAACCCTGGACCAGCTCATTGTATCCGGAGATTTTGACATGATCTCCGTCCTGCTGAGCAAGGGAATCGAAAGTATCTTCATCCAGGACTATTCATTCCATCCTGACCCGGCAATGCTGGAAGATGACCATGTGGGTATCGTTGAGGTAATCTTCTCACCCCATTCCGTTCTGTCCGGCCTGACATTGCGTCAAATCAATTTCAGAGAAAAATATGGACTCAATGTGCTTGCCATCTGGCGTAAAGGCCGGCCCTATTCATCCGGATTGCGGGATATGGCCCTGGAATTCGGTGATGCATTGCTTTTATATGGACAGTGGAAAAAGTTGACGGTACTCGGCAAGGAACCTGATTTTCTGGTACTCACTGAAACAGCCCAGGAATCCCCCCGGGAAGACAAGGCCAAAATCGCCCTGACCATCATGGGTGCCGTTCTCTTGCCCGTCATAATGGGATGGGTCCCGATTTACATTGCAGTGGTCATGGGCGCAGCTTTCATGGTCTTAACCAAATGCCTGACCATGGAAGAGGCCTATCGCTATATTGAATGGAAAGCCGTCTTCTTGATTGCCGGGATGCTGCCGCTGGGCATGGCGCTGGACAAATCCGGTGCGGCCCGCCTTCTGGCCGAAGGTGTTGTGAGCCTATTGGGTCCCTTTGGGCCCTATGCCGTTTTATTCGGGATTTTGGTCATCACCTTTTTAGCCACCAGTATTATTCCCACCTCGGCCCTGGTGGTCCTCATGGTGCCCATCGCCCTGAAAACATCCGCCAGCCTGGGAATCTCTCCCTATGCCCTGATGATGGGTATTGCAATGGCGGCATCGTCCAGCTTTACCTCTCCCATCTCCCATCCGGCCAATGTGCTGGTGATGGGACCCGGCGGTTATCGTTTCATTGACTATGTAAAGGTCGGCGCCCCTTTGACACTTGTCATACTGATCGTGTTGATGCTGGCCCTGCCTATTTTATGGCCGCTATAAAAAAAACAAACCGCAAAAAACGCAGGGTGGCCATCGAGATTCCCAATTCCCTGGTGTTTGAAATATCGGAAACCGCGCCGGGCATCAAAGGGGCCAGGTCAATTTTCTGTGAACCGAGTGTGGTTAAATAAATCCGGCTTTTTTCATATCTTGCACAATGAGTCCAGCCGCCTCTTCCGCTATTTTTTTCCCGGAGATGGGATTGACACTTCGGGTGGCCCCAGACCAGATCATCTGTTCTGTTTTAACTGAAAGAACTATAATCTCAAGTTTTACAATGGTATCGGTCACCATATATCCTGGGTCGTAATCTAAATTGCCTGAAACAAAATAATAGTTGTTTAATTCCCGGTTATTTCTCCATACAGGTTCATAGTATACCCTAGACGGCATATACCGTTCCTTTTTTTCCACACCCACCAGGGTGACAATCATGACGGCATCGGCATTGGTTTTGCCAACGACGGTCCGAATTTTTTCTTTTTCATCATAATCGGCGACATGGGTCATATGGGAGTAACCGGTGATGGCCAAACGGTTTTCCTTTTCAAGTGCTTTGACCACCGCATCCTCATATAACCTGCGGTTTAATTCATTTTCAAATACCCCGAGAACCAGTATCTTTTCCACGGGGTTGTCCCCAAAGGAAGGGGCTTGCCAGGATTGAACCAATTGGGTTGAAGCACACCCCATCATCATCAGGATTAAAAATACCAGTATCAGGGGAACCCACCACTTTATTTTGTTCAAACACATCCTACCCCCTTCCTTTTGAATTATTATGGGTTAAAAATTTTCATAGATCTGATCATTATAACCGATAAAAAAGCCGGTATCTGTTTTTATTGCAGGTGCCCGAAGATTTCCGGATCGTCCCATTGCCATTTTCAAAATTTCTTCCCGGTTCACCTCTTTCGGCGCAAAGGACAATACTTTCTTGCCTTTCCCTATATAAACCTGGTCCTGGGTCCGAATCAATTCCCAGGCGTTTTCCAGATCAATTTTTTCTTTTCTGGCATCTGATATGTCCATAATTGTTATCCCGTTCTGCTCAAAATACATTTGAGCTTTTTTACAGGACACTCACCCTTTTCGGATATAGGCCCATTGGATCATCATATGTCTCTCCTTTTCTTTTAAAAACTTGGCATACTTTTCAAGATAAGAATACTCAGCACCCCGTCAAGGCGGATCCTTTTGGAATCTTTACGCTTGGATGACAAGCGCTTTGACGATTGAAAAGGGTTAAATGAAAATTACTGGACAACCGGATAACGGTGTTTGACCCAGTCCGCAATGCCTTTCCTTAGGTTGAAAATATCGGTGAAACCTGCATCGATCAGAATTTTTGACGCCACGGTACTTCTGTTGCCGGTGGCACAGTAAAGCAAAATTTTGTCATTCTTGTGGCCACTCAATTCTCCTATACGCTTCTGGAGTTCCTGAACAGGTAACAGGACAGCATTTTCAAGATGCCCATTTTTATATTCCCGCAGGGTCCTGACATCAATTACAAAAGGGTGGTGCACCTTGATGAAATCATCCGCTTGCTGGGCAGACAATTCCCTGTAGGTTTCCTCCTGGTAATCAATAACCTTGATTTGTCCCTGTAAAGCCCCCATGTTGAACGGATAAATCCCTGTCTGCTTCATCTTGAAGTAGGCCGCTGTTTCAAGATGGCTGGTAAGGGGCTTGCTTTCCTTCAGCGTGGGAAAAACAATAGTAGTGGTGCTGATTTCTTTTGGCAGGCGGAATTTGATATAATCTCCCCTGTATACTGTGAACTGCTGAATCTTTTCGCTCGACTGAATATCCAGTACACGGTATCCGTCCTGGACTGAACCGGATACGCTTTCTTCGGATCCACACGACATCCCAATCGATAAAAGGACCGTTGCTATGACATATAGAAAAATTATCCGCATCAATGGTTTTTGCTTCACGTTTCATTTCCTTTTCTTAATTTCAGTTTTTATCCTAATCTACCATTTCTAACCCATTATGTCAGATAGAAAGATGCTTTCTGGTTCCTTGCCCAGGCATTGGCCAGTATCCTTGATATGCTCTTTCATACAGCGAAGAAAGTTCGATGAGATAGAACTGGTAAAAGGGATAATGAATGTTCATTGTTTTTCCTCCAAAATAAAGGGGATATCACCGGAATTATCAAAAATCGCCCAATCATCAACCAGGTGTTTATAATATTTTTCAAAATTGGCCCATCCTCGATGGAACCTTCTTACAATAACATCTTCGGGGACATTGTGTCCACCTTCCGATACTCTGGTCTGGACACGTTTGAGTGCCATTTCTTCGCTTGGGAGCTTGAGGAAATATAAAATGATTTCATAACCCATTTTTCTCCATGATTTAATGCGATCGATATAATTCAAACCACTCAATGTCGTTTCAAATGCAAACGATTCTTTATTGGAAACAATGGTGTCCATTCTTTTAAGAAATATCTTACGGGTGTAAATCATCCCTGTTGTAGTAATCAAGCAGCCATTATCTGCTCAGTTCGATGATCCCAAAATTCATCCCACCATCCATTGGCTCT
>NZ_JAQYWD010000047.1 GCF_030145145.1 Desulfobacula sp.
GTATTGGGGTTTGATCCCATCTGGTTTTCCATTATTTTCATCCTCAATATGCAGGTGGCGTATCTGACACCGCCTTTTGGGTGGGCATTGATCATGATGAAGGGCGTAGCACCGCCCGGTATTACCACAAGGGATATCTGGCTATCAATTCCACCCTTCGTGATCATGCAGTTAATTGTCTTGATACTGGTAATGATTTTTCCGCAACTGGCCTTATGGCTGCCGGATAAGATGATGTAAAAACCTAAAGACCGAAATTTAAGTTACACAATAAGTTTTTTTAACAAGGAGACATACGATGATTAAAGAATCTGATCTTGAGAAACTGTCCTTTCCCGATGCCCCGAACATCATAACGGATTCAGTCCCAGGCCCCAAAAGCCTCAAACAGCTCCAGGAGGCCCCCGAGTTTGAATCCATGGCAAGGGGTGCCGGCAGATTTCCTTTTGTTTTTGATGACGGATTTGGATCCACTGTAAAAGATCCGGATGGCAACCTGTATATCGATATCACGGCAGGTGTTGCAGTCAACTCTGTCGGGAGAAGACATCCCCGGGTTGTCGAAGCCATCAACAAACAGTCTAACAAGCTGATGCACGCCAGTGACTGCAGCAGCTCTCTTCGACTGGAGCTGGCCAAGAAAGTATCCGGCATCATGCCCAAGGGCCTTAAAGACAATTGCATTACCTACTTCACCCAATCGGGTTCCAGTGCTCTGGAATCTGCCATTAAATTTGTCAGAAAAATAACCGGAAGATCCCAGATCATCGCTTTTCACGGCGCCTATCATGGGGTTCATTGCGGATGTGGTTCCTTGACCACAGGGGATCAGTACCGGAAAGACTTTGGGCCGTTTATTCCCGGCGTTATCCATGCACCGTATCCCTATTCGTATCGATGCTGCTTTGGCACAAAAAGCCAGAAGGCCTGTGAAGAGATGTGTGCCAATTATGTGGAATACCTTTTGAACACCCCCTATACGGCTGCCGATGACGTGGGGGCTGTGATCATCGAAGCCCAGCAGGGGGAAGGTGGCTACCTTGCGCCAAACCCTGAATTTTTCCAGCGATTAAAAGCATCCTGTGAACGACACGGCGCCCTGTTTATTGCTGACGAAGTACAGTCCGGCGCCGGACGTTCCGGCAAGATGTGGGCCATTGAACACAGTGATGTTGAACCGGACATGCTGACCTTTGGCAAAGGGATGGGAGGTGACGTGCCAATGGCAGGTCTTTCCATCAGAAAAGATCTGGCCAAAAAAATCGTGGATGGTTCCCAGCCGAACACCTTTGCCGCGAATGGCGTTTCTGCCGCCGTCTGCATGACAAATATTGATATTATCACGGAAAACGATTGTGAATTGGTGAACAGGGTTGCCAAACTCGGTGAGCAGACCAAAAAAAGACTCCTTAAAGGAGCCAAGGAAATAGACTGTATTGGTGATGTTCGGGGTCGGGGGTACATGATCGGCATTGAACTGGTCAAAGACAAAAAGACAAAAGAACCCTTTGATGCGGATTTAATGGGCCAAGTCATCATGGGAATGATGGGTAAGGGAATTATTTTAGTGCCCTGCGGCCGGTATGGAAATGTTCTCAGGTTCATGCCCCCCCTCACCATTCCGAAAAAATATTTGGACAGAGCTTCAGATGCACTTCTTGAAGTCCTGGGGGATATTCACTATTAAACAAAATAAAATTTATTCCTGAAATTATTCACCCGGTCCGCAAGATTCGGCCGTTATGAGCCAGTGACCTGCGGATCGGTCATAAAAACATCGAATCACCCGAAAATTTAAACTGTTCAGATCATCTTGAATCGATTGGGGTGACGTCGGAAGCAATTGTTCTGCAAAAAAAGGGAGTTTGAAACGTTGCCTGATAGTAAATATGGAAAGTATATTATCCGCAGTCCCCTGGTTGTTGACCCGAATTGTCCACCGGGTGAAGGGATCAAAGGGGTTACCTTTCCCAATGAAATTTTTATGAGTCCCCATCTTGTGAAAGGATGCCCCCTGCTGGTGGATATTGGATGGCATTTTACCGTCCCTGATCCAGACCCGGTTGAAGGGACGCATTTCCATGATTTTGATATGGTGTTATGCTTTGTGGGCTCTGACCCGAAGGACCCTTCCAATCTGGGCGCCATACTTGAAATGCAATTGGGTGGTGAAAAACATATGCTGACCAAAACCTGCTCAATTTTCATTCCCAAAGGTCTTGAACATTGTCCGTTAATCCATAGAAGAGTGGACAGACCCTATCTTCAGATCGAGTTTGCCGTCAGCGATCTAGCCAGCTATATTGTCCCTAATTTTACAAAAACCATTTCTATTAACACCAAACCTTTTGTGGATGCTGCTTCCAATATCTAGTATACTTGTTCAAACAGGATGAATTAAAAAAACAAAACAAGGATAAAAAAGATGACGTCAAAAAATATATTAACCGGCAAGAAAATTCTGGTCGTAGATGATGAACCGGATGTGTTAGCGACATTAATTGAACTTTTGGATATGTGCAAACTAGACACGGCTGCTTCTTTTGAGGAAGGAAAGCGTCTACTGGAAGACCAAAATTATGATCTTGCCATTCTGGATATCATGGGCGTAAGAGGATTTGATTTGCTGAAGATTGCCAATCATCAAAAAATCCCTGCTCTCATGCTCACCGCCAATGCATTATCGGAAGAAAGCCTTAAAAAATCTGCCCAGGATGGTGCTGCCTACTTTGCACCCAAAGACAAAATGGCGGACATTGAACTTTTTGTTGCCGATGTCCTCACGGCATTGAAGATGAAAAAAAGTACCTGGGAAAAGTGGTTTGACAGACTATCCAAATTCTATGATGGCCGATTTCATGGGACAGGCTGGAGAGAACAGGAAAAAAAATTCTGGGCGAGCAAAATAAAAACAAAATTTTAAGCCTGTATATTCCTGTTCTCTTGTCCCGTTCTGCCCTTATTCCACCATTTGGATCAGCTCATAAGAGATGAGCATACTTCTGGGTGCCGAGGTGAGTTTGGAGCCTGATCGTTTGATCATGGCCACGAGGAATTCCACTGTCCCATCATTGTCATGGTCCCCAATGTCAATGCAGGTAATTTGACCGGGCAATCGTTTGGGCAGATGTTCATCCGGGGTAAGGCCCATCTCATTCATGGAGAAGATGTCAATACTTCCTTTTTTAAACGACCGGGTGCTGGGCAAAAGATAGTTGGCATCTTCTTTGTTATGGATCACAAACAATTCAGTTTTACCATCCCCTCCAAGGTCAAACACAAGGTTTCTGGGTTGAAAATAATTAAAATTCGCTTCAGTAAACTCATGAACAACCTTGGGGAACTTATAATAGATGTTGCTGCCCCCGTACCCTTTATCACTTTCCCATATTTTACGTCCGGATTCATTGAAGATCACCAGCCGGCCCTTCTGGTCCGTAAACACAAAATTTGTGGCCTCTTTATTCAATACGTCCCCTGATGTCAGGCTCATGATGGAAAATTCCCCGGGTGTTCTTAGCGTCATTCCCTGGATATAGGTTTGATTATCCCATTCAACCTTGAAAACGCTCTTGGGCACATAAGGGCCTTCTTTACCTGTCAGTTGACCATACAGCGCTTCAGTCCCCTTTGCATCCTTAACCACCTTAAAATACCAGGGAAACGTTTCATTCTGTTTGATATAACCGGTTCCGGTATACTCAATGACAAAGGATTTCACTTGTTTGGAACTGCTGGAAAACCGTGTAATAAAAATTTCCGACCGTCCGTTATGATTAATGTCGGCCACGTCCACGCCAATGAGCTTCATGATGGGAACGTCTTCTTCGATTTTTTGAACAGACTGCAATCGCCCATTCGCCTGGGTTTTAAAAATTTCAATGGTCCGGTCATAGATAATGACGATTTCATTTTTCTTGTCCCCGTCAAGATCCCCGATGGCCATACCATTTAACGCACCATTTATTGTCAAAAGGGTCTCAAACTGACCTAACGGGCTCACCGGCCCCTGCCGGGCAGTTAACACGTTCTGCTGCGCTGACTGCTGGGGCTTGAATGCGTGGGTCTCCCGGCCAAATACCTTATAATTTATTTCTGCTGTGATTTCATCCAGTTCCGGAATAACCGCACCCATTTCATTTGCCTGTCGGAAGAAGGTCAGTGCGGGTGTATTGTTTTTACTGTCAATCATGTTGACATCCAGACTCATGCTGTTTCCAAAAAGGGTTAAGCTGCCGAACAGGACATAATCCACATTTAAAAAAGCGCCAATTTTTTTGGCAATGGTTTCATTCACCCCCTGGGCCATGGACAATTCAGTCGCAGAACCCTTTAACCTGTTTTCAAGGTCCTCCCGGGTCAGGACTTCCACTTCATCCATGTAATTGATCCGTGATGAAAGCATATCAAAAATCCCTTTTTTCAAAAAGGTAAGATCCTCCTGGGTGTTGATAACAAAGGGAAGAACAGCAACTTTTTTTGTTTCCTTTGGAAAGCCGGGACTTGCCAGAATAACAACACAGGCCAGGGCGGCCAGGGCAATATAGTTCAGTCTCCGAACAGATGTTTTTATTTTCAAAATAAAGCTCCTTTTCATCATGGGGTGACCCCAAGCTTTTGTTAACTGTTTATGCCAGCATCACGTATGGTCAGTCAAGTCACCATTGCATAACAGGGATAACGCCATATCGTATCGGCCATTATATATAACAACAAAATCCGTCATACAACCCTTTTAAACAACTTTTCAAGCCGGTCCTTTGTCAGCGTCACCATGGTGGGTCTGCCATGGGGACAATGCAGGGCATTTTTGCAGTGTTCAAGATCTGTCAACAGTCTTTTCATTTCCGGAAAATTCATGAGTTTATTGGCCCTCAGGGCACTGTGACACGACAAGGTCACAAGGGTTTGTTCCAGCCAGTCCTTTTTTGAAAAATCATTTTTCCCTTGAATTTTATTTTCCAATATGTCAACGATCAGCGGCGCGGCTTCTTTCTCATCTATGATGGAAGGGATGGCCTTGATCACATAGGTTGATCCGCCAAACGGCACAATATCAAATCCAAAGGATGTCAACTCTTCCTGTATCTTAGACAGCGCATCAGACTCCCGGGCATTCAGGTCAAGGGTCTCAGGCACAATTAAATCCTGGCGCACGGTCTCAAGGGATGCCTGGCGTTTGCTGAGCTGTTCATACAGGATTCGCTCATGGGCGGCATGCTGATCAATGAGCACCAGACCGTCATCAGATTCGGCCAGGATATAGGTCCCCAGCACCTGTCCCAGGATTCTTTTGAAAAACGAGTAGCCCCCCAAAGGAGACGGTCCGTTTTCTTGAATCGTTGTACCACCAGCGCTGAGCCCTTTCTTTTCAGGGGAAAAGCGATCCTGCGTCACAGGCATATCCCACTCAATGACCTGCTGCTCGGCTTTTTGACAGGGCGCTTGACCCGGATTGCGGGGGAGATTCAAACCCGCATTCCCGACCTTTTCAGGGAGGGTATCAGATGCTGAATAGGCCCCGGCATTTTCCTGGGCGGCCATAAGGGCCTTGTTTACGGCCTCAGATACGGCCAGATAGACCGGGCGAGAATTGAAAAATTTGATTTCCCGTTTGGCAGGATGAACATTCACATCCACCTGATCATAGGCAATGGTGATAAACAAAACCCCCATGGGAAACCGGCCTTTCATGATCCGGCCCTTGTACCCCTGGAATATGGCCGATACCAGTCCCCGGTCATACACCAACCGGTTGTTCACGAATAAAAAAAATTTTGACGAAGTGCTCCGGGTGATCAACGGATGGGAACAATATCCATGAATACGCAGAACCGCGTCAGAAAACTCAAGGGGATACAATTTATTGACAACATCCCTTCCAAGAATACGAACACATCTTTGGAACAGGTCATCGGCGGATGAAAAATTTTTTTGCAATTTCCCATTTAAAAATAACCGGAACTGGATATGGGAATGTCCCAGGGCCATACCGGAGATGACATCGACAACATGCCCCGCTTCAGTGGCATCGGATTTTAAAAATTTTTTCCGGGCCGGTGTGTTAAAAAAAAGATGTTTCACTTCCACCAGGGTTCCCACGGGTGCCCCGGCATCGGAAACATTCTGTATTTTCCCCCCGGTAATGTCTATTCTGGTTCCGATATCAGACCCATTGGGTCGCGTCACCATGGTAAATTTAGACACAGATGCAATGGAAGGGAGTGCCTCGCCCCGGAATCCCATGGTGGAAATGGAAAAAAGATCTGCCTGGGCAAAAAGCTTGCTTGTGGCATACCGCTCAATGGATAACAGCGCATCATCCCGGGCAAGCCCCGTCCCATTATCAGACACCCGAATTAAAGATTTCCCCCCCCGTTCAATTTCAATGGTGATACGGGTGGCATTGGCGTCAATACTGTTTTCAACCAGTTCTTTTACCACGGAAACAGGTCTTTGAACCACCTCTCCTGCGGCAATCTGGTTGGAAAGGATTTCAGGCAGGATTCTGACGACGGTCATCGTTTACCAGCCTTAACAAAAATTGGGAATCCTTTGGACTTAAATCAAATTGAAAACTGGCATCATCCACCAATCGGGTCAAATTAATGTCAGGATTTTCTTTTCTTTTTTCCGATATCCACTTGACCGCTTTTTTTAATGCCTCGCTCTTGGGTTGCACGGTTGACATCTGTCATCTCCTTTCGGGTTAAAGATTAGGCAGCACCTTGTCCAGTTGAAGGGTTTGTTCAACCCCATACCCTGCTCTTAAAAGTGACATTTCATCAAACCGCTTGGCCATCATCTGGATGCCAATGGGCAGTCCTTTTGAAGAATATCCTGCAGGAACAGATATTCCGGGAATACCGGCCATGTTAGCGGAAAGCGTAAAAATATCAGTTAAATACATGGTTAAGGGATCATCCACATTCTCACCGATTTTAAATGCAGGGGCCGGCGCCACAGGAGACAAGATAAAATCACAGGTCTCAAACGCCTTTGAAAAGTCTTCCATGATAAGGGTCCTAACCTGGGATGCCCTCCCGTAATACGCGTCATAATACCCGGCCGAAAGTGCATACGTTCCGATCAAAATCCGTCTTTGAACTTCCAGGCCAAACCCCTTTGACTTGGTTTTTTTATACATCTCCATCAGGTCATCACAGGTGGTGTCCCTGAAACCGTATTTAACCCCATCAAATCGGGCAAGATTGGAACTGGCTTCGCAGGGCGCAATAATATAATAAGCGGCCACCACATAATCCGTGTGGGGCAAAGAGATCTCCTTGATCTCAACACCCAGGTCCTGAAACATTTTTTTTGCATCCTTAAAAACCCGTTCAACATCCGGGTCAATTCCGTCAACAGACAGATATTCTTTGGGGATTCCCGCTGTCATCCCTTTCAAAGACCCTTTTTCAAACTGGCCCATGGCTGCTGTAAAATCAGGCACATCCACCCGTGCACTGGTGGAATCCATGGGATCATTCCCGGATATGACATTCAGCAGCACAGCCGCATCCCTGACGGTCTGGGTGATCGGCCCAATCTGATCAAGGGAAGAGGCATAGGAGACCAGACCGAACCGGGAGACCCGGCCATAAGTCGGTTTCAGTCCGACAACGCCGCAATGAGACGCCGGTTGGCGAATAGATCCCCCGGTATCGGTTCCCAAAGCAGCACAACAAAACCGGGCCGCAACAGCGGCTGCAGACCCCCCACTGGAACCACCGGGCACATACGCCTTGTTCCAGGGATTTTTTGTGACTTTACAAGATGAATTCTCCGTTGAAGAGCCCATGGCAAATTCATCTAAATTGGTTTTGCCGATAATGACGGCACCGCTTTCTTTTAATTTTGACACAACGGTTCCGTCATATTGCGGGACAAAATTATCCAGAATCTTTGAGGCACAGGTGGTTCTCATTCCTTTGGTGCACAAGAGATCTTTTAATGCAATAGGCACGCCGGTCAAAACGGATAGATTGTTCCCCGCAATATCCATATCTGCTTTTTTTGCCTGTTCCAGGGCCAGTTCTTTGTCCACCGTAATAAACGCACCAATGTCATCATCATAGGTTTCAATTCTTTCAAGGAACGCATTGGTCAGCTCAACAGAAGAGATCTTTCGGTCAATGAGATGCTTTTGGGCGCTCCCAATGGTAAGTTCATGGTATTCCATTTCATATTTTCCTTCTTTTTTTCACCATCATTTCACCACCCGGGGAACCGTATAAAAATCCCCATCTCTTTGCGGTGCATTGGCCAGTGTCACATCCGGTCCAGGTGATACGGCCAATTCGTCTTCCCGCAATACATTTTGCATGAACGCGGCCCCTGAAGAAAGTTTGACCCCTTGGACATCAACATCCTTGAGCTTATCGATATATTGCAGGATATGGCTCAATTGTTCCGCCATTTTTTCTTTTTGTGACGGATCAATCTCCAATCGAGCAAGGTGGGCCATTTTTTCGACTTCATCCGTTGATATCTTCATCACTATCCCTCTTTAAAATTATGGAGTTTATTTTTGATCTGTTTAGTTTTTCTTTCAATACTTTTGCCTCATCATAGGTGTCAAAGGCCCCGATCCTGATTCGGTACCAGATTTCCCCGTCTTTTTCACGCTTGAGTTGATAGGCAATGAATCCTTTTTTTTCAAGACGCTTCATTTGTGTGACCGCATCTTTACCGTCTTTGAATGCCGCGACCTGAAGGGTGTAAATCCCTTTTCGGGCCTTTTTATCGGGTATGCCATCCATATCAATCGTTTTCCCTAAACGACTTTTTTTCTTTATGATTTCAGACGTTTTGGGGCCTTTCGGGGCTACAGAGGCTGCCATTTCAACCGCTGCCTTTGCCGTATTGCCGGGGGGGTTAAATGTCTGTTTTTTTTTGCTTTTTTTGAATGGAATCTTATCCGGAATTTGTATTGTTTCTTTTTTCGGAATAATTTCCAATGGTTTGTGCCGGGGTGTGGCATCCTCTTCGGGAACAGGATGATCAAGGACATCATAAAAGTTTAAATTAATTTTCTTCTGGACCCCTTTTTTTTCCCCAACTTCATTGACAATGGCTTCAAGCCTTTTTTGAAATTTCTGGGTATCAAACTTCACCGGCGATGTTCCCCGGCCGACCATGATACCCAATAAAAACATCCACCCTGCAATAAACGTATAAATTAAATATTTTAAAATCCCTTTAAAGGATATCATTCCTTTTACATTCTTTCCGGTGCTGAAACCCCAAGAAGCATCAATCCGTTTCGAATGACCTTTTTTACCCCCAGGACAAGGCTTAACCTGGCCCGGGTGAGGTCTTTTTCTTCTGTAATGACTTTATGTTTATTATAGTAGCCATGGAAAGCCGATGCAAGACTCATCAAATAGGTAAATATCACATGGGGATGCAATGTGGTCGCACTTTTTTCCACTGTTTCCTTGAAGGCCGCCAGCAATTTTAACAGATTGATTTCTTCTGCTGCCGTCAACAGCTCAAGATGTTCTCCCCGGCTGAAATCAATGTCCCTCAGCAGGGTCTCCTGTTTTGCCTTTAACAGGATCCCGGTGATTCTTGCATGGACATATTGAACATAATAGACGGGATTATCGGCATTTTTTTGTTTGGCCAGTTCAAGGTCAAAGTCAAGCCCGGAATCATAACTCCGGCTTAAGAACATAAATCTTGCCGCATCCTTGCCCACTTCATCCACAATATCTTTTAATGTAACAAACTCACCCGCCCTTGTGGACATCTGAAACGGCTTTCCCCCCCTTAAAAGATTCACCAGCTGAACCAGAATCACCTCAAACTGGTCTCTCGTTCGACCTGATGCCACAACAGATGCTTCCATTCTTTTGATATAGCCATGATGATCTGCCCCCCAGACATCAATCACCCGGTCAAACCCCCGCTCATATTTTTCCATGTGATAGGCAATGTCTGACGCAAAATAGGTCGTCAGACCGTTATTTCGAACCACCACCCGGTTTTTCTCATCACCGTAATCCTGGGTTCGAAACCAGAGGGCACCCTCGTGTTCATAGATCAGGTCTCTTGCGGTAAATGCATCAATGGCCTTTTGAACCCTGCCGGAATCATACAGGCTTTGTTCACTGAACCACTGGTCAAAGGTAACCCCGAAACTGGACAAATCTTCTTTTATACCATCAAGAATTTTCTTTGCCGCAAACATTGCACACCGGTCAATGGCCGCGGCTTCATCTGCCTGGACAAAGGAATATCCTTCCTGTTCAAGGATCTGGGCCGCCAGGTCGTTAATATACGCCCCCTGGTAACACGTATCAGGGAATGCAATGTCTTGACCGGTCTGTTGTAACACCCGTAACCAGACAGATGTGCCAAGGGTTCGGATCTGGCGCCCTGAATCATTAATGTAATATTCTTTTTGGACATCAAATCCCGCAAACGAGAGAATATTTCCCACTGAATCTCCCACCGCAGCGCCCCTTCCATGCCCCACATGCAAGGGACCGGTAGGATTTGCACTGACAAATTCAACCTGTACCTTTGCGTTCTGACCGATATCAGAAGCCCCATATTGTTTATCTTGTTCAAGGATCCGGTCAACCACGGGATACCATACGTCATTGGAAAGAAAAAAATTGATAAATCCAGGTCCTGCTATCTCAACCGTTTCAATCAACCGTTCGGTTTCAATGAAAGCAACCAGGATTTCAGCAATTTTCCGGGGCGGCATTTTCTGAACAGCGGCGGAAACCATTGCAACATTCGTAGCATAATCTCCCTGGGAGAGATGCCGGGGTTCTTCTATCTCTATTTCAGGCATCTTATCCGATGGCAACATGCCTTTTTCAAAGGCTTTTCGAACGGCATCAAGGAGTATTCTTTTTATCTCATTTTTCATCATTTACTCTAATTTTCGTGTTCTGAAGTATCTTCAGGGGTAAATTTAGGGGTATCGTCTTCAGAATCAATTTCTTTCATCTCATCTTCCTTGGTGTCCCCATCTTCCTCCAGTATTTTATCCAATTCAACATCCTCATCTTCCAGTTGGAATTTTTCTTCCTTGGGAAAGGCTTCAACATCATCATATTCTACGATTATGTTTTCTTCAGCCTCATTTAAAAAAAAGTCTTTTGTCATTTCAAAAAGCTTTTCACAAAGATCTGAAGTGGGAAAAAACCCTCTGGTCCTGATCAATTGAGAAAAAGAGCGAAGGCCTTCCTTGGAGGCCTTTATTGCTTCTTCAAGACTATAGTCTTCTTCGAGGAGCGGCATGACAACTCCCGGATCCACCTCGCTGGATTCTAAAATTGTCAACATATTGTTTTTAATATTTTTCTCGAATCTTATTTTCTGTCTCATCTACATCTCTCCCGTAAAAAAATTAATCTGAAACCCTTTAATATAGCGCAACTATAAATTCTGTCAATAAGAAGATTCCTTTATGAACGCATATCATTATAACTCAACTTTCAGTGTTGGCAATTTACATGGGGTCAGGCTTTCTTTATGGCACTTTTTGCCTGTCTGCTCATGAAATAATGATAAAAAGTACAATAAAAAAAGCCTGACACCATCCATTAAAGCGAATGCCCGAAAGTTGAGATTATAATAAATCATTAAACGCTACTACGGTTATCTGTTTATATCCGGCAAAAAGCGCCAGAAGATATTCAAGAAAAATAAAGGCCTGGTGATTCATGCGCATGTGATGAATCATGATCCCGCAGGCATCATCGTTCATTCCGGTTGTAAATTCCGCCAACAGTGTTTGCCATCCCTCTTTGGCCCGTTGTTCTTTCCGGGTATGCAGGTCCACGTGAACCGGAAAATCCCTGAGGCCCGGGGGGGACAAAGGCAGACTGCCCTGGCTTCTTGAAACGGCCTTAAACCCCTTTTCTTTCAATAGCATCAGTGTTTCCGGGCTGCAGCGATTCCAGGGGGGGGTGAAAACAGGTGTCAGATTTTTCCCCATAATGGCCGTAAGCCTTTCATGCCCCCTTGACAGATCACTGGAAAGCGCCCGGGTTGACCGGATGGCACCAAATTCCTGTTTTTTCCCTTTTATCTCATGATTCATATGCCGGTACCCATGCATATGCCAGCAAAAAAGTGTCTCTTTTTTGCCATGGAATTCAGCCATCGCCTCCCACCGCGACTGCGTCATCCAGGCGGGAACAACAGCAAGACATAAAGGGGTCTGGTATTTTAAAAAAAGCGCCATCAGGTGTTGATAATTTTTTGACAGCACACCAATATCATCCGCCCTGAAAAAAACGGTGACAGCACCATGGGCATCCAGTGCCGCTTCAATGGTCTGTTGCATGGCATCCGTGATTTCAGGGGCCAGGTAATGGTCATAAGAATGGTAGATACTTGATATCAAAACAATCTTTGCTCCCTGATCCATTCCATGGTGTTCAAGGCACCGTGGATATTCAAGTTAGGGTGAGGGATGGTTTTTTGGGGCTGTCGGTCATTCTTTGTTTCCATCAATTGAGAAAGCCTCAGGGGGGTCAAGTCCTGATCCTCAAGAAGGGTCATGGGGACAAACCGGGCCAGGTTCAGGGCCCGCTCCCGTTGCTCCCGGTTCTGACGGAACGGCCAGACAAGTGACGGCACCCTGGCGGCCACAATATTCATACAGGTATTATATCCGGCCATGCTGATGGAAAGGTCTGACGCACCTAACAGGGAAACAAACTCCCGGGTAAATTCTTCAATGTGAATGTTTTTCCCGGCAAACGAACGAAGATATGCTTTGTCTTCAGCCGCCATATAGGGCCCGGTACACACTTTCAGCATCACATCCTCTGTTGAGGACAATTCCTTGTAAGCGTTAACCACGGCCCTTAACAACGGCGCCCCTACATTCCCCCCCCCGGCACTGGCAACAATCAGACGGTCTTTCCCGGTCACGCCCATCTCCTGCCGGATACGCCCCACCTGTTCCGGATCCGGAACAGGGGTAACAAACCCGGTATAAACCAGGGGGATTTTTATTTTATCCAGTCTTGAAAAACTAGCAGACAGTTTGATCAATTGCGGATCTGAATGGACCAGTACCGCATCAAACCAGCTGTTGAGTGCTTCTATCACACGGGTTTCATACTTTAACGAATCTTTTTTCTCCACCAGGATATCCCTCAGGCTGCACACCACTTTACACGTCTTTCCAAGGTGATGGCGTATAAACGCCAATGCGGGAATCAACTCAAAACGAAAAGCCCTTCGACCAAAGGGATACAATTCGATAAAAAAGACATCCGGACGTTCCGTTTTTATCAGGTCCAGCAATGCTTTCTGCCGTTCCAGTTTCACCGCTTCCACCGGTATTTCAGGATTAACGCTATGAAGACCGGTAAACGCTTCGTCCATCATCAGGCCTGGAAGATGCACCTGTCGGATATGCGCCGGCAGGATCACATCCACTTTGTCCCCACCGGTCACCAGAACCACATCAAAGGCTGCCATGGCCCGGGCGATTTCAAGGGTCCTGAAAAAATGGCCAACCCCCAGAACATGCTGACAATAAATAAGTATCTTCACCACTGATTCCTACGTTAAATTTACGGCTGATTGTATATTGAATCCATAAAAATTGCTACCCTTGCTAAGGACCGAAAATTTTATAAATTGAACATAATAGCTTGCCTTTTGGCCCATCTACTGCGTTTCATCAAAGGCTAAATAGGCCTGCTATTAAACCTTTAATGCGCCTTGTAGATGAACCAAAATTCTGCGCTATTTATGTCCAATTTATTTCATCTGCGGTCCTTAGCCCAGCTTAAGACGGTTTAACTTCTTGATGCGTATCCGTTCCTTCCCCGTTAACTCATGGAGGTGATACGCCTTCAGCAACGGCATTTCATCCCGTGTAAAGGCCCTGTCCAGTAAATGATATATCAATATTTTCATCACACTGCTATGGGTGACAACCAGAACCTGGTTTTCGGCAAATGCTTCTAGTGCCTTTTGCATTGCCCTGGAAACCCGTTTTAGAACCCGGGTTCTGGATTCACCCCCCGGCGGGCAAAACGCCCATCCCCTTGATTCCTGGCGCTCAATTTCTCCGGGGGCCTGCTTTCTGATATCCGTGAGCCGCCGGCCTTCCCACTCACCAAAATCCTGTTCCCTTAAATCTGCGTCATAAAAGATATCCACCGCCAGCAGTTCTGAAAGAATCTGGGATGTCTGCCGTGCACGGGTCATGGGACTTGACAGAATCAAATCATAGGTTTCAGGCTTTAAGATATCGGCCCAGAGAACAACGTCACTCATTCCGTCAGGACTTAACACGGTCTGTGTTCTGCCCTGTATTTTTTTTTCCTGGTTCCATAGCGTTCTGGCATGCCGGATCAATCCAAAAGTTACCATTCAGGCCACCACTCCTTGGAGAAGGTGTTCAAAGGCGGCATAATTTTTATCAATATCATGGTGGTGTTTCACATAGATTACGGCATTCTCGCCCATCCGGTTTTGGATCTCATCATGGGTTAACAAACAGACCAGGGCATGGGAAAAAGATTTACAATCATAGGGCGGCACTAAAAAACCGGTTTTTTTATCCACGACCACCTCCGGGATCCCCCCGTTATTAAACGCCACCACCGGCAGGCCGCAGGCCTGGGCCTCAAGATAGACCATTCCCAGAGACTCTCTGATGCCCGGGAAGGCAAACACATCCCCTGAACTGTAAAATTGAACCATCTCTTTGCGGTCAATTTTTCCGACAAAGGTATACTGCCCCGGCACATGCTTTTCAGCAAGGGCTTTCAGGTCTTTCCCCCGCTTTCCACTGCCGGCAATCACTAGATGAAAATCCAACTTTATCTTCACGAGTTCCGCACAGCAGCGTATGAGCCATGACAACCCTTTGGTTTTGACATCATCCCTGAACATGGCCGCGGTGAGAAGAATCGGGCCCGGGCTGTTGACCCCCCATTTTTTCCTGAACCGTCTTCCCGCCGGTTCCTCTCGTTCAAATGCCCTGGGATGAATCCCGGGCTTAATATAAGATAGACGGTCTTTGGGGACAATCCGTTTGAGATTTTTTAAATCGGACAGTTTATTGGTGAACACATGATCCGCCTGGCGCAATGCCGCTCGATTCAGATAAAACCCAAGGATTGTTTTTAATCTTCTTTTTCTTTTGGTCGAATAAATTCCCTGGAAAATAACATATTTGATACCCAGTAGTTTACACACCCAGGGTCCCAGAAGATCCGGTGCCTTGTAATACGTATGATAGGTCAACCACACATCGGCGGGATCTTTCTGGAGGTTTCTCAAGCAGCAGACAAACGCTTTGGCCCATGCCCCCCATCGCCAGGGTTGAAGATAAATCCACCGGGCCCTTAAGGTGCTTTGAATACACAGGGTATGCCCCTGGGATTCAAGAAAGTCAACAATCCCCCTGGCAATCATCAGGTCACCGGACGGATGGGGATGGCCCAATGGCTTAAACGGGGCATAAAAGGCAATTTTCATCTATATTTCCAGTGCCGGTTATTGATGCTGCCCCATGGCCAGATCCGGTATATTATCGCGATAAATCCCGGCCAGATCCTTGATCAGTATCTGGTTGTTAAACGACCGTGTAATTCTTGTTTTTGCTTCCAGTGTCACTCGTTTTCTCAATGTGTCATCCGTTAAGAGCGTTTCCATGGCATCGGCCAGGGCCAGCGGATCCTTTTGCTGTACCATCATCCCGGAGACACGGTCTTCAAGAAACTCCGGTATCCCGGATACCTGGGTGGCCACCACCGGCAAGTTCATGGCCATACTCTCGGCCATGACATTGGGAATCCCATCCCTGTCACCGTTACCGGCAATCTGACACCCCAGCACGAACAGATCCGAAGCGGCATAATAATGAATAACCTCTTCATGGGTCAAGGTGCCGCAGAGAACCGTCATGCTTTCCAGACCCAGGGTTTGAATCAGTTTGAGCACTTTATCGGTATCATCCCCTTCTCCGATAAGGGTATGCATAAACCGTATCCCCCGGTCCCGGAGAATGGCCAATGCCCGGTAAACTGTTTCAAGCCCCTTTTTCTCGGTCAGCCTGGCAACGGTCAGCAGTTTATAGGGAGGAACACACGAGGTATGGTTGACCTTTGGCGTAAAATAATCCAGGTTTATCCCGTGATACACACAGGAAATTGGCGTGGTGGTGTTACCGGCCAGCCGGGACAGATGTGTCTGGTTGTATCGCGTACAGGTCACAACAAACCGTGCCATGTCTATCTTTTCTTTAAGCTGCCGGGGATCAGAGGTATAGATATCTTTTGCATGGGCAAAAAAACTAAACGGAATACCACTCAACAGGCTTGAAAACATGGCAACCGATGTGGGCGAATGGGCAAAATGTGCCTGGAAATGAACGATATTTTTTCCGGGCAGGCACTTATGGACCAGGTAACCCGCCTGGAGCAGATGTTTAAGTGTGGCAGACTTCCGGGTCCGCATCCACCGGACAGCTGCCTTTTTAAGGGCCTTAAAATAGAGCTTTGGTTGTTTAACCGCCAGCATCAGATTATGATACACCAGGGGCAACAGATGATTCAGTATGGTACTGGGCAGATAGTCCACACTGGCGTTGATCTTACGGATGCTGGCATGGGTAAAAGCCTCTCTGGGGTGACGCATGGATATAATAGCGATGTTAAATCCCATTGATTCCAGCAACAATATCTCATTTGAAATAAAGGTTTCTGATATTCTAGGATAACCTTTTAAAATCAAACCCAGTGTCGGGGGTACATGTTTTTCCATTTTTACCGTTCCAAAAATTAGATATTCGTTCACAAATCGTTTCAATTCCGGTCATCTCAAACTGGGCCAGGGCAGTGGCAAAAGTGTCTTTGTTTTCCAGCATATAAAGTATTTTTTCTTCTAAATTAGACGCATTGAGCTGACTCCAGGGGATAAACTCAATCAGATGTTCCCGATGAAAGGCCTGGGCCCGGAGATACTGCTCTTTTCTGGGGGTTTCCCTGGGGATCACCAAAGACATGGTTTTTGATGAAACCACCTCACACAGGGTGTTGTAGCCGCCCATACACACAACAATATCGGATGCGGCAATCAGGGTTTCCATATCGGGGAAAAAGTCATGGGCCTGAAGTCCCAGCTCATTGGATCGTTCCAGTATCTGACCTTTATCATTTCTGGATAAAAAAGGCCCTGTAACAAGAACGGTCTGAAAGGGCGGTAGTATGGATTGGTCTTTCATCCTTTCCAGCATTTTTAAATACAGATCCAGCACATGGAATCCGTCGCCGCCGCCGCCGGTGGTAACCGTGACAAGGTTTTCATTTTTCATGACATTCAATTGCAGCCTTAACGCTTCTGCAACACCTTCCTGGGGAACCTTTCGGGGGATATAGCCGGTGAAGTGCACCTTTTGTTCAATGGATTCGGGTATCGCATACTCCTGTATGGGATCGTAAATATTTTTCTGTCCATACACCCAGACCTCACTGTACAGGTCCTCTATGGTGGCATAGATATTTTTTTTATGCCAGTCGGATTTAACGGTATCTGCATCATCCATGATATCCCTTAATCCAAGGATGGTTTTGGTATCTTTTAAATTCTGTTTTATCCATTCCAGCGCCGGCAGCACTTCTTTTTTCAGTCCCTGGGGTTCCTTATCCACAATAAACAGGTCCGGTAAAAACGTTTTCACCGTTGCCATGATGATGCTTTGCCGGATGTCCATTGCCTGGAGGGGATCAATTCGAATGGTCAGCGGGAAATACTCATCATTTGCTTTTTTTATCATCCCGGGAATCCGGACATGATCCACATATTTGGGAAAAGTCAGGCGGCCGGCAATGGGTGATCCGGTCAATATCAGAATATTGGTGTCTGCCTTGCTCAGCTGTTCGGCAATGGCCATGGTTCTTCTGATGTGCCCCAGACCATAAGTGTCATGGGAATACATCAGAATATTAAACGTTGAATATTTATCCATGATAAGTTAACGGGTTTCTCCTTTTGAATAGAACTCGAAAAAATGCCTCATAATGAGTTCAACGGTTTCTCGGTTAATATGAAAATTTTCTTTTCCATATTCAAAGCAGCTTTGGTTCATCATCATGTTAAAACTGGTGGCCATTTCATAAGCGGGAAAGTAAAAGACATCCTCGTGCCGACACACGAATTCATCGGTAACGGCTCTCAGGGTTGATTTGGAGTTGCAGTTGGCAGAAATCACATCCATATCCTTGCGGAAAGTGGCCCACAGATGCACTGGTGAAACCGTTATAACAAGCTTGCAGTCTTTGTTATATTTTTTAAGCAGGGTATAAATTTTCTCCAGATTATCTAAATTTTCCTGATACCGGCTGACCCTGAAGGCATACTCATCCCCACCGCCACCCTCATTAAAATACGGTCCTGACGGGAGGCAGATTACGCTTTGATCCGACGTATCCTCCCATATTTCAGTCAGCCCGAGGGTTAATATCAGCACCCGGGCTTTCATGATGGCTTTTCGGGAGCAAAGGATATGGATTTGAAAATCTTTTTCAGCGGCTTCAATTGAATCATAAAGAATGATACGGCGGTAAGGGTCCTGGACCTGTTTTGTTCGGGGAGATATCCACCACCTTGTTCTGGGGGTAAAGGATTCAAATGTATATTCAAAAATCTGCCGCAAGGAAAAGGTATTGTAGACCCTTTCCCAGGCAGCACTGGCATGGACCGATGCCGGGTGATGGGTTTCTTCTGTAATATAATGATACCCCTGCCGGATCAGAACCTTTCTGATCTCCCGGGCAAAGCAGGAGCCCATGGATGCGATGGGAGTGGAGGGATCAATTAAAAGGCCGGTATTACTGTCATGGGGGTATTGATTGGGTATAAATGTGTTGTCATAGGACCCTGGCCAGACCTGCCAGGGTTTGAATTGATGTAAGGGGTGCATTTCAGAACTTGCCATAATTTATCCTAAATATATCTGACGCATACTTTTAGCCAACCTTATGGATCAAGTCAAGAAAATGACCGGACAAATCATCCATCCCCTTGGAGTTTACCCGCTTTTTAATCAAAATACCGATCCCTCAGAACCAGCTCTCGTTTGATTGTTTTCCGAAACTGGTTGCATTTCATCCGGCAATAGGCATTTGTTTTTGATTCCTTTAAAATCTCATCAAAATAGGGCCCCATTAGAATGTCCGCCAGGGGTGTTGTTTTAAAATTGATTCTGTCATAATATTTTTCTGCCAATGGCGGAAGAAAATCAAATGCCGCATTGTGCGCTGTGATATACATGCAATGGGCAAAACAGCAGGGATGAACCGTTCCGTCCGCTGCAAGATAAAGTGAACCGTTGGCAAAGGGTTTGCAAGTGACAACGGCCCTTGAAGATGACACTTTTTCATCATAGGAATGGAAAATGTCTCTTTTTATCTGGAACCCTATTTTTTCAGGTTTTTTAAACTGGTCGTCATAATCCCTGGAAGGAATAACAAAAAATCGTTTACAGCCAATGTCCCGTGCTGTTTGCTCGGCTTGTTCTATCTGGTGCTCATTGTGTGCAAATACAATAAATTTCCAGTGTGCCACACCACCGGCCCGGGTAAATGCCTCAATATTTTTAACAATCTTCAGGTAATCCGTTCCGATCCGATGGATGGCATGGGTGTCGGCAAGACCGTCCACTGAAAATTCCATGCACCCGTCTTGAAAATGGGTGCCCAACTCTCCCCACCAGTGTTCATCCTGGACCGCTCCATTGGTATCCCCCCCCAAAGCAACCGTTTTGTTCAGTCGCTTCAGGTAATCTGCAATGATGACCATGTCCCTGTTGGTGGACAAATCTCCAAAATTTCCGGCAAAACTGACCCATTTTAATTGTTTGATCAACGACTGGGGCAATTTTTTAAAATCTGAAAACGTGATCATATAATTCCCATAGGGCCGGACTTTCTGATTCCGGCTGCAGAACGGGCAGCTTGCAATGCATTTGGACGAAATCTCAATATTTAACGCTTTGATATGTTTCAGGGTAAGCATAAAGTTTCCTGCCAGGTTAAGGTATTCTGCTCTTCTACCCAAATCTTCCCATAATGTCAATCATAGGGTCGTCCATTCAGCAATTCATTATGGCTATAACTAAACCGGGTCAGGCTTGTTTTATTTGCGCCCCATACAATTAGGTTCCCGATTTATTTTTTCATTATTTGACAAAAAACACGTTCCTGACATAATAGATAAAGAGGTGAATAGGATTTTTTTTAAGGCTCATTTTTTTATGGGAGGGAATCATGACGGCACAACAAAGTAAAAAATCCCATACCCGACACATGCTGATATGGGCAATCGGCTTGGGCACCCTGGTTGGTTTTCTATTACCGGCATGTTTCCCGAAATCCTCCCAGACAACGGTACCCGCTTTGGGAACAGCGGTAAGCCCCACAAAAGACACGCCTGATTCCCTGCAGCGGGGCCTTTCAGTTTACTATATGGAGGGATTCTGGCGTCATGTAGACCTGATGCCCAAACCAGAAGCCTTCCTGAAAAAAAAGTGGAAACCCGGAAAGCCGATCTCCAAAATCGACCACCGCTTCGGCAAGGGGAATGTCTTTGACAGTGGCCGCAACTCCGGGGTCGGTGTTCTGATGAGGGGATTTATTCACCTTTCCCGGGCGGGTGAATGGCAATTCATGGCCCAGTCCAACGACGGGATTGAGGTGACCATTGAGAATATTCTGGTGGTTTCCGACCCCGGATGGCACTCTGACCGGTTTTCTCAACCCATGGGATTTCAAGCTGAAAGATCCGGGTGGTACACAGTTAAATTACGTTATTTTCAGCGCAAAGGCACCGCTACCCTGGAATTTTATTGGAAACCGCCCGGTAAAAAGGACTTCACCATCATTCCGGAAGCGGCCTATTGGCACATGCCGAAACCATTTTAGGACATTGCGCTTTACATATCCCAAGGGGAAACAAACAGATGGGGGCAGGCACACCTAAAGACCAGATGATGTCTGATAAAGAAAATACCGGTCTTTTTTAATCCCCATGGGCCCGGGAATTTTTTCCCATACCGGCCCATGAAATTCGGTATCACTAACAATAACTGCCCCAGGCAACACCAAAGGTTCAAGCAGGGGACAGATCTTGCTCATCATTTGTTTACTGCTAACCGTATCACTAGTACCAAGGTCAACATGAACCATGGCCACTTTTTTCCCAAACACTTTAGCTGCTTTTAACAGCGTATGGGTGACTTCTCCTATAAACAGATGGTCTTCTGGCGGTGTACAGGAAGGAAAAGATGCGATTCTTCGATCAAACACATAAATCTCCCGTTCAGGCAGAATCTGACACAAGTGGTTGTAGGATCTCCCATTTCCCAGCCCGAGCTCAAAAACAATACCGGGAAGATCTTTTATCAATTCAACGGTATGATTTAAGCAGTCCCGCTGGGCTGTCATGCGCCGGATAAAGCTTTCTAATTTACTCATAATTCAGGAACTCGACATTTTCATATGTTAGTTGTTCTCATAAATGATTGTGGCAGTCCAACCATCTGATTCGACACCCTATGTCTTTTTGCATTTAATTTCAATCTCTTTTGTTTCCAGGCCCCCCAGATGACCGGCGAAGGGAAGGTAAACTAAAATTGCCGTATTTCTTGACTTTCCAGCCAATTTTCAATATCAATAATGGTATGGGGATAAATGGGAATCATCCTTCATCATTTATTTCAACTTTGACTGATCCGGTCGCATTTCAGCGATGGAAGGCCCTGCCAAAGGCTTCTTACGGACGGCTCAAACTGCGCGGTTTGTCATAGGCCAATGGGTATTGCGTCAAACAGATATTGAAACATTCATCCTGGGAATAAATGGTGCAAAAAAACAAATCAAAATCAACCCTTCCGGAAAAACAGGTTGTTCTGCCGTTTGTAAAATCCATTGAAATTGCCATCAAAAGTATTCGATCCAGAATCTTTCGGACCTTGATCACCACGATGAGCTTGATATTGGCGATCTCTTTTTACAGTTATATCAAAACCAATTCCCATATTATCACGGGTATTTTTTTTTCCGGAGACAAAATTGCCATACAAACGCTCTCCCATCAGGGATATGAACTTCCCGATGAAGGGGAAGCCTACACGACAACCCCCAAAGAAAGATGGATCCTGTTTTTATCTTTACTGGTTTGTGTTGTGGGAATTGTCAATACTCAGTTAATGGCTGTGTCAGACAGATTCAGGGAGATCGGTACCATGAAATGCCTGGGCGCCCTGGATAGATTTATATTAAGACTGTTTTTAATCGAGGCCACATTGCAGGGACTCATCGGTTCAGCCATCGGGGCATTGGCCGGCGCTGTCATTTCAATGACCGGCTCCCTGATAAAATTCGGTACCATGGCATTTGTGTTCGTTAATTTAAATGATATTGTGATCTCCATTGCTGCTTCGGTTTTTCTGGGGTGTTTTTTGAGTATCGTGGGTGTGCTGTACCCGGCACTGCTGGCAGCAAGGATGCGGCCCGTTGAAGCAATGAGAGGAAGGGACTGATTGGGAGTATCTATGACAACCGCAACCAATATTGTTCGGATCTCCAAGGTGATCAAGGACTTTAAACTGAGCAAAACCATTGTCCACGTGTTAAAAGGCGTTGATCTTGAAATAAAAACCGGTGAATATATCTCCATCATGGGACCGTCGGGATCCGGAAAAACAACGCTTTTCAATATGATTGGCGGCCTGGACAAGCCCACATCCGGCTCCGTCTTCATTGATGAAATTGACATCTCCCAACTGGATGCATATGAACTGGCCTGGCTGCGCTGTAGAAAAATCGGCTATATTTTTCAGACCTTTAATATCATCCAGGTGATGACCGCCCTTGAAAATGTTACACTGCCCATGATTTTTGCTGGTGTTTCCGATGATGAAGCCCGGGAAAAGGGAATGGATCTTCTGGACATAGTGGGCCTGAAAAAACGATTCCAGCATAAGCCCTTTGAACTCTCCGGCGGTCAACAGCAGCGGGTGGCGGTTGCCCGGGCCCTTGCCAATGATCCGGCCATCATCCTGGCGGATGAACCCACCGGCAACCTGGATCTCACCACCGGGGATGAAATCATCAAGCTGTTAAAGATGTTAAGCCGGGAAAAAGGGGTGACCATTATTTCTGCCACCCATGACCTAAAGATGCTCAATGTTTCAGACCGGGTCATCTGGATCAGTGACGGCAGGATTGAAAAAATAGAAAACAGAGATGAGCTTTCCATTTCACTGGGACAAATCGGAGAAAAATGGGAGTGACACTATCATTGAAACAATTGATCCGGATATGGTTAATAGAAACGATGCCCTTGACCGGTTTATCTGTTTTTCTTTTCTTTTTGTTTCTTTTGTCACCTGACCCCACCCTGTCGGCACAAACAACCACTGATATCCTTCACCAGCAACAGTTTTCCCAATGGATCCAACAGTTTTCCATTATGGGGGACAGAAGAACCGGCAGCAAAGGCGCGGTTCAAACAGCCGATGATATAAAATCCGAATTCAACCGCCTGGGATATGACATCATCGGATCACAACCGTTTTCCATGCCGGTCCGGTTAAAAACACAAACCCGTATCACGCTGACACACAGCGGAAAATCCATTGACCTTGACCCTTTTTTATCCAATGCCGTTTCCCCTCATACCATAGCGGATCCGGGTATCACCGGGCATGTGGTATATACCGGCAAGGGGGAGTTGAACGCGTTTAATGATAAAAAAATAAAAAACGCCATTGTTCTAATGGATCTTGATTCAGGCGGTAACTGGGTCAATGCCCTTTCCCTTGGCGCCCGAGCCATTATTTACCTGTATGGAAAAGTACCTGATAAATTCCTTTTTGAAGACAAGCAAGAGTTGTCCCCGGTGAATTTCCCCCGTTTTATCCTTTCTGAAGAAAACGCTGAAATGCTTTTCCCCGGTTTCAGGACCGGTGGATCAATGGGTGCCAAAGGGGGGGTGACCCTTATGTCAGACCTTAAATGGGCCAACATCACCACTGAAAATATTTTTTGTATGGTTCCGGGAAATGATCCAAAATTAAAGGATGAATTGATTATTGTCGAAAGCTTTTACGACACCTCCGGATTTATTCCGGGAAAATCCCCGGGAGCGGATCAATCCTGTTCCATTGCATCCTTACTAGACCTTGCAGGGTTTCTAAAAATCAATCCGCCGAAACGGTCTTTCCTTCTGGTTGCCACATCAGGATATGGCAACAGTCTGGCCGGCATGCGGGAGATGATCTGGAGCCTCAACACAAAATCCAGGCAATTTAAAAAAATGCTGTCGCATTATCAACAGACCCTTACTGAATCTGAACAAAGTATCGACCTATTAAAAAAATTTGATGCCCGCCAGGAAATGAACATGGATCAGCTGAGGCTGATTAAAAAAAACATTGTCGATATCATCAAAACGAAAATTGACACTCAAAGCTACCAGCTCATGCAGCTTCGCCTTGAAGAAAACCCCAACGAGGTCCTGATCAAACAACTGGCCGGTAAGCGGATGGTATTAAAACGCCTTGAAAGCAAAAATGATTTCATCCATCTGACTCCAGGCGAAACCCTCCTGTTCAATGAATTGATTCAGCTTGCCCTGGAAAAACTGAAGAAAACAATAACAGATACAACCTTACAGATAACACACACAACCGCAGCCATTACCCTCAATAAACTCGTCCAATCAAAAACAGTTCAGATGATCCTCTCCCTTCACCTTTCAAGTCATGGCAATGGCATCGGTGCCTTTAACGGGGGATGGTTGTATGACTTAAAAGATGCTGGCAATAATTTTGCCCCCTATGTCAAAATAGATGAAGTTCTCATGGATAGTGCTAAAAAAACAGCCCACTCGCTGGACACAGGAAACATTTTTAAGGATACCTTACGACCCTCCCTTCAACGACCCTGGCAGAGTTATCTGCAGGATACCCCTGCCCTGGGCGGAGAAATAAGCCAACTGGCCGGCTATTTGGGGTTCAGCCTTGTGACAACCAATGATTCACGACGCTTCTGGAGCACCCCGAATGACACATTGGAAACGGTTAATATGACCACTGCAGCAAAACAAAGTCAATTTGTTTCACATCTGATTGCAATGGTTGCTGCAACACCGGATTTATCCCAGACAAGGCTTCCCCGCAACGAATTTGCAACCGTCAAGGGAAGGGCTAATTTCCTCAGATATGGGGCCGTGTTTGCAGATGCCCCCGCCCCGGAGAGTGTGATCCTTTCCTTTCAGGGCCCGGGAATCTTTCACAGTATGGTGGATGCGTCAGGGGAATTTCTCATCAAAGGGGTTTCCACAAAAAAACGAACCCTTCATAAGGTCATACTTGAGGGGTACAAGTTTGATCCTGTAAACGGAAAGACCATATGGGCTGTTGACAAGAGAAAGACCACCAAAGAAAGATACCGGGTCAAGGTCGTCAAAAAAAACATGGAAACCGATCTAGTGATGTTTCCCTGCAGCCAGACCACCATTTTAAATCTGTTGGAGCCCAGAACCTTTCAATATATGACCAAATTACAGGTGCTGGATGCCCGGACAAATGCAACACCGGTGCGGCACTGGTACAGCCGAATTGACACAAGGTCATCGATTATCAGCTCCCTGTATCTGCAACCGGGTACCCGGCTGAAACTGACCTTGTCTGACACGCTTCTCACAAAAAAATTTATACTGACCCATTCAGACGAGCAGCATCCGGGCGGGAATGGATATCGAATAGATGAAACCCCTGTCATTTCCCCAACCCAGTATTTGGCCGCCCGGGACATGTGGGCATTGTTAAACCCGAGGATCAATAATCTCGAAGAAAAAGGCATCAACAATCAAAAAATCCGGGATCTGCAACTCCAGGGAAATCAGGCGTTGAAAGATGCCCAGGGTTATTTTGCCACCCTGACATACGATAAATTTTTCAATTCCTCCGGCACTGCCCTGGCCCTGGCAGGAAGAGTCTATGACCATGTGGAATCCATTCAAAAAGATGTGCTTTACGGTGTCTTGTTTTACATTGTTTTGTTTGCACCGTTTGCTTTTTGCCTGGAACGATTTCTTTTTGCTTTTATTAATATCTATAAACGAATTGCCGGCTTTCTTTGTATTCTAGTGCTGTTAATCACCATCATCTACAATGTCCATCCGGCATTTGAGCTGGCCTACAGTCCCATTGTCGTCATTTTGGCCTTTTTTATTATCGGGCTGTCCGCCATGGTGACCTGGATTATTTTCCACCGGTTTGAAAATGAAATGAAACGATTGCAGCGGCAGGAAAAAAAGAGCAGCGAAGGGGAAATCAGTTTTTTAAAAGCGTTTTCCGCCTCATTTTTCATGGGAATAAACAACCTTCGCCGCAGAAGAACCCGGACGGTATTGACCTGCACCACCTTAATTATTTTAACTTTCACCATCATGAGTTTCACGTCTGTTAAAAACATCCGTCAGCATTCCAAACTATTGTACAACGATAAAGCGCCTTATCAGGGTCTTCTGGTCAAACAGATCAACTGGAAAAGCCTTCCCCAAAGTGCCTTTAAGGTGATTGAAAACACCATGGCCTCACAAATGATGGCCGCTCCCCGGGTATGGCTGGAGACCGCCGACAGAACCCAGTCCACAAAGATTCCCATCCGATCTGAAAATGTCACCTTTGAAGCCAATGGCCTGATGGGGTTATCCCCCCAGGAACCGGAAATAAGCGGACTTTCAGACCTGATTACAAAGGGACGCTGGTTTTCACCCGATGATCGCTATACCATTCTTATTCCGGAAAGAATGGCACATTACCTTAATCTTCCGGATCTGGATATAAAAGCATCCTATATCCAGCTCTGGTCCATTCCCTTTAAGGTCATCGGTACGTTTTCAGGTGCTGCTTTTGATCAGTTCAAAGATCTGGATGGAGAACCCATAACCCCTGCTATTTTCCCGGATGAAATCTTTCAAAAAACCACGGAATCTGAAATGGAGGCCATGGAATCCGGAGATGAGATCAAGGCCTTTCAAAGCAGATATAAACATATCCCGTTTGACCAGACCGTTATCATTCCCTATGATACACTAATATCCCTGGGCGGAAACCTGAAAAGTGTCGCATTGAAACATCGACAACAGCCCTCGGACAATGCCTTAAACTTTCAAATGGTGGATCGATTCGGGTTATGGCTTTTTTCCGGTGAAAAAAAAGGCGTTTATCTCTACAGTGCCAGTGATAGTCTGAATTACAGCGGACTACCCAATATTTTAATCCCTATTTTAATTTCAATTTTTATTGTCCTGAACACCATGATCAGCAGTGTCCAGGAACGAAAACGGGAAATCGGAATTTATACCTCCATTGGAATGGCCCCTTCCCACGTATCCATTATTTTTATTGCTGAAGCGCTTTCCTATGCCGTATTAAGCGTGGTACTGGGGTATCTTCTTGCCCAGGTGGTGGTAAAAGTGTTTGCCGGTACGGCCCTTCTCAGTGGCATCACGGTTAACTATTCTTCCCTGGGGGGTGTATTCGCCATGGCCATGGTCATACTGGTGGTTCTTTTGTCTTCCATTTACCCGTCAAAAGTGGCCGCTGCCATTGCCATCCCGGATGTTGAAAAATCCTGGGAACTGGCAAAGGCCCAGGGGGATACCCTTGATATTGATTTGCCATTTTTAATTAAAACCCATGAAAAATTAAGTATTTGCGGATATCTTTATGATCTATTTGATGCCCATCGTGCGGTTTCCCACGGGATTTTCTCTGTGGGCAGGCTCCAGGTAAAAACGGCACCAAAAAACAAACAAGCCACGATGACAGATCCCAGGCAAGTGACCGGCACTGATTTTCAACTTAATTTTACCGCCTGGCTTGCGCCGTTTGACCTGGGAGTCATGCAGCATGTCAGCTTTAATGTTAACGTATCCCCTCACTTTAAAGACTACATGGAGATCGGCATGACCATTGTCAGAAAATCCGGTGAACACAATACCTGGTGGCGGGTGAACAAACGATTTGTCAATCTCATCAGGAAAAAACTATTAATCTGGCGATCAATGGATAGCGTTGAGAAAGAATCCCATAAACGTTTGATGGAATCCCTTATCAACGGAGAGGAAGCCCCCATTGCCTGAACAAAGAAAAAAAGGTGTTACCATACGCCCCAGAGCCTTTATCTTGGGATTTGTTTTTGCCGTCCTCATCTGTGCGTTAACCCCTTTTAATAATGTGTATCATAATGCGACCCCCCTGGGCGGCGGCTACTTTCCCCTGGCACCGTTTTATCTTTTATTCTGGCTGACCATTATCACTGCGCTATCCAGAAAATTTCTAAAGATAAAGACCCTTCTCACGGGCACGGAACTGATGTTTACCTGGGGACTGATGCTGCTTGTCTCAGGCATTGCCTACACGGGCTTTGCAAGGACATTTTTCATCAACCTCACCGCCCCCTTTTATTTTGCAACCATTGAAAACCGCTGGCAGGAGATTCTCCAACCGCTGTTACCCGGCAATTTGTTTCCCCATGGCACTGCTGCCATAGACATGCTGTATAATGGCATAGACGGTGGCCAGGACATGGGATGGATGGAACTGGCCTTAAACATTCCCTGGGCTGCCTGGGCAATTCCTTTTTTTTCCTGGGGAATTTTTATGGTTCTGTGTTATTTTCTGATTCTTTGCTTAATTCATATCATTACCCGCCAGGCCATGGAAAACGAACGGATGAATTTCCCCCTTCTGATTGTACCGAGAATGATGCAGGAAGCACTGGATGAAAAAAAATTGTCTTCATTTTTTGGTAACAAATACCTTTTAGTGGGAATCAGTATCCCGTTTTGCCTGCACCTGTTAAACGGCCTAAATTTTTATTTTCCCTCTTTTCCCCATATCAACACCCTGGTATTAGCCGGCCCGTATTTTCCTGCCCAGGGAATTTTAACCGGATTCATTAAACTCAAGCTTTACTTTTACCCGGCATTCATTGGATTTGCCTTTCTGGCATCAAAGCAGGTCTCCTTTTCCTTCTGGTTTTTTTTCATATTGGGTGCATTTTTCACTGGTGTCCTTTCTGTCGCCGGACTAAGCTTCCCGGCATCAGAACTTGGCACCACTTTTGGACCGACGTTGTCAAACCCTGAAGAGACTCAAATGATAGGGGCATTCATCGTTTTCGCGCTGTTTTTAATATGGATTGCCAGATTCCATTTCAAGACGCTTTTAGCGAACGCCACTCACTTTGGAAGCCCTGGTACCAGCCCCGGTTTTATTGGAGATAAAATTGCTGTCTGGGGGAGCCTCATCGGATTTATCGCCCTTGCCGCATGGTTTTCATTCCACGGGGTGCCCTTAGTGCAAAGCGTTTTGTTAATCGTTTTTTTTATCCTGTTTACCATGGTCGCTGTCCGGGTGATCTGCCAGGGCGGTGTCACCTACTTTACCTTAACCGTTGCGCCCCTGGATGCCATCAACACGATTTTCGGACTTAAAATATTTTCCAGCCTCGCCCTGATTGTCGGCAGTATCAGTCAAAAAATCCTGTTTGTGGACCTACGGGAGTCCGTGGCCCCCTCCCTCCTTCATACCCTCAGGATTACCCGGCGGATCAAAGGACAAGGCGCCATTGCCGGTGCTGTTTTTCTGGTGATGACCTGCTGTCTGTTTGTCTCTGCCGTGGCCATGATACTGCTGTGCTACAAATATGGCATACGGGAGCTCCAACTCGACTGGGCAACCCGAACTACCGTATCCGTATACAACAACCTTCTCCCGTTGATACAGAATCCGATCCAGCAGGGAGATTCCATCAAGTATTTTGCCCTCATGGGTGCGGTCGTTATGGGGATTCTGGCCATGGGTTATTATCGATTTTACTGGTGGCCCCTTCACCCCATCGGATATCTGATGGTCTATAGTTCCGCAATGAAGATTCTATGGCTGAGTTTTTTCATCGGATGGGTATTTAACGCGCTGTGCATGCGATACGGCGGCATCATTTTATTTGGAAAAATGCGGTATTTTTTTGTGGGATTGATTATGGGAGATTTCTTGATGGGCGGAACATGGGCCATTATCGGTTTCTTTACACCATATGGTTATCAGGTGCTGCCCACATAATGATTTAAACTCAAGGATTGCCAGGGTTATATTACATGTATGATGACAAAGAACTGCAAGAATACCGGGATCTTTTAAAACCACCCGACCATTTTGAAGAGGGGTTTAACTGGAAAACCATTGTGGGTGCCATTTTTATTGGATTTCTCATGATGCCTGGAAGCATGTACCTTCAACTGGTTATCGGCACCGGGATCGGTCCTGCTGCCAGATGGGTGACCATTATCCTTTTTGCTGAAATTGCCAAACGGGCCTATTCTGATTTAAAACAACAGGAAATCTTCCTTCTGTATTATATGGCCGGGGCTGCCATGTCATCGCCTTTTCAGGGGCTCTTGTGGAACCAGTATCTAGTTCAATCCGATGCCGCCAAAATGCTGGGACTCACCGAGCTTATCCCGTCCTGGATTGCCCCTCAACCGGAATCAATTGCCCTTCTGGAGAGAACGTTTTTACACCCTGACTGGCTGATTCCCATTCTTTTACTGGTGGGATCACAGATTATTCAAAGAATAGATCAATTCGGGTTGGGATATGCCTTATACCGCATCACCTCTGATGTGGAAAAACTGCCGTTTCCCATGGCACCTGTCGGGGCCCTGGGAACCATTGCCCTGGCAGAGTCAAAAGAAGAAAAAGTGACCTCATGGAAATGGCGGGTTTTCTCCATCGGAGGGGTTATCGGTCTTGCCTTCGGCAGTATTTATATCCTGTTACCGGCCCTATCAGGTCTGATCTTCACCGAACCCATCCGACTGATTCCCATGCCCTGGATTGAGCTGACACGGCATACGGAAAGCATTCTCCCGGCAGTTGCAACCGGCATTCAGCTGGATCTGACCTTGATCTTTCTGGGGATGGTTCTCCCATTCTGGGCCGTCATTGGTGGACTGATCGGACTTTTGATTACCGTCGTGGTCAATCCTGTATTATATCACCATGGTATTCTGACCAGCTGGCACCAGGGCATGGGAACCGTTGAAACGGTTTTTGCCAATAACTTTGATTTTTACATGAGTTTTGGTATCGGCTTAGGGCTTTCCATCGGCCTCATCGGCCTTTGGCAGGTGGGCAAGTCTTTCTGGGGACCCAACCAGAAAAACAGGGGCAGCTTAAAGGATCTGTTACACCCCCCACCCGGCAGAGGGGATTTTGATTTTAAAATTGCCATTGCCATATATGTCTTCTCAACCATCGCCTATATCATTTTGTGTACCGTTCTGGTCCCCACCTTTCCCTGGATTTTCTTCTTGATTTACGGATTTGTGTATACCCCTGTGATTTCCTATATCACCGCAAGAATGGAAGGTATTGCCGGTCAGTTTGTCAGCCTGCCCCTGGTAAGGGAAGCCAGTTTCATCGCTGGTGCAAAGTATTTTGGGTATCAGGGAATCGAAATATGGTATGCACCGATCCCCATCCATAATTATGGCCAGGCCACAGTGAACTTCAGGGAGATTGAGCTGACCGGCACCAGCTTCAGAGGGATTATTAAAGCAGAATTTATCGTGTTCCCGGTTGTGATGATCGCCAGCTTGTTGTTTTCCCAGTTTATCTGGCACCTGGCTCCGATTCCTTCGGCCAGTTATCCCTATGCCCAGGAAATGTGGCATTTGCAGGCATTGAATACGCTGCTCATGCAGTCTTCCACCCTGGAAGGAAATTCTCTGTTCTACCAGGCACTTAACGGTACCACCGTTGTCTCCGGTATCGGCTTTGGATTGTTGACCTATGGCATTCTTACCCTTTTTGGGCTGCCCATTCTCCTGATTTACGGTATTGTCAGGGGACTTGGGCAAAGTACGCCCCATGGTCTCATTCTTGAGGTGCTCGGGGCGCTCCTGGGCAGATTCTTTTTTTTAAAACGATATGGAAAGCAATGGCGACAGTATGCCCCCGTTCTTCTGGCCGGATTCTCTTGCGGCATGGGGCTGACCGGTATGTTTGCCATGGGATTTACCCTGATATTAAAATCTCTTTCAAGTACCGCTTTTTAAAAAAACCGACCTGTGATAGAATGGAATCTCGATAGCCACTCACATCATTTGAATTGTCAAAAGGGGGCGGACAATGGGAAAAAGAACGATTATTTTATGTTTTGCTATTTTGTTGTTTTTACACACGCCTGCGCAAGCAACCTTCCCACTTCATTTGGGCGGTTTTACCCTGGGAGAAGATATAAAGCACTACCAACATCTTATTAATATGGAAACCTGCCGGGATGTGCCGTTTAATCAATACCTGAAAGAAGGGGAGATCATTTCACAACACGGGTTCAAATCAGGACTGATTGCCTATGGGTTGTGCGATAAACCCAACAAAATATTAAGAATCAAATTAAAGTTCAACGATCCCACCAAAAAATTTTTTAATACCCTGTTAAAAAAATACAAAACCCAGCTGGGACCGCCCAGTGAATATAAAGGGGATCCCTTCCAGACAGTCATCGCCTGGAAATGGTCCTTCACAAATGATCAAAATGAACGAATCAGCCTCATCTTACAGCATAATATAATGGTTGAAGATGAAAAAATAGGAAATGCCGTCAAGCTGACCTTAACCAGCCAGCTTGACCGTGAGAGGACCTGCTTTATGACCCGGTTTCCTGAAAAACCCAGTCCCTCCCAACCCAAGACACCCCAGAGAGAGTTGTGGAAATTTTTTATTCCCTATTAAGTTGCCATAATTTAAAATGCTAAAAGAAAATGACCCCCTTCCCAAAACCATTGCCTGGAATGGCATTGCTTTAAACGTACCGCTCACCTGGGAAATTGACAGTCTTGATACCACCCACCTGCTCATCGGAGAAGATGGATCACCCAAAGTAGAAATCAAATGGACGGATTCACCCAGTCGTTTTACACTTGAAACCTATTTAAAGCGGTTTATTTCCCAGTCACAGAAAAGGCTCACGATTAAAATCCATGAGCTGCCCACACCCCGTTCTTTTTCACATCCGGAAAAAAATTTTGAGTTTTTCTTTTTTTCCTGGACAAGCACGTCTTCAACAGGAAACGGTGTGCTGATCTTCTGTTCCCTTTGTAAAAGGCTTACCATGATCCGGTTTTTTTCCGATTCCCGGATCGACCCTCCTTCGTTGCCGGCTTTGATTTTAATGTCTTTTACAGACCATCCCCCATCGGACCAGACCCATTGGCAGGTGTTTGACCTGAAATTCTCAACCCCCCGGTCCTTTGAGCTGTTAGAATACAGTTTTAAACCGGGTTGCTATATCATCAATGTGAAACATAAAAAGACCATCCAAACGATTTTCAGCTGGGGCCCTGCTTCATTTTTACTCACCCGAACAAGTCTATCTGAATTTGCCTCCCAGCGTCTGCCACAACTTAAGGGGCTTGCAAACACAGGCGTTTGCATCCGTGGAAATTACCTTGAATGGTCTTACCGGCCGGCGCGATTTAAAAATGCCCAGATACTGCCATTTTTAAGCAGATATTCATTGTTCACGGTTTTCAGGATATGCCATGATCAAAAAAAAAATAGAATCTTGGGTGTCATGGTGGATTCGCCCTTGAGATTTGAACACGATTTAATCAAAGGGTCAATGATTGGCGATCTTTAAAAAAAAACCCGATCTGGACAAGAAAGATGCCCTGCTGTGCATCCCTGAAAAAAATTCACTGGTTGAAGAAACCTATCTGGATTCAGGAGACCTGATCCTTTCCTACCCGGCATTGTATAAACCTTTTTTTATGAACATCCAAAAAATAATCCGTAGAAATCCCCAAGCAACCTTTTTACGAAAAATCCAGCTGGATCGCCTGGGGATTGATGTCTGGCTGCTTCTGGATGGGAAAAAAAATGTTAAAACACTTATCAAAGAATTTGCAGTCCTTCATACACTGAATTACAAAGAAGCTGAAATATCTGTTACACTTTTTTTGCGGTCGCTGGGTGAAAAAGGAGTGATTGGAATAAAAGAACCTTAAGGGGTTAAATTTTTACCATGGCCTCTTCAAGACTTTTTTCAATATTCAGATATCCATCAAACCCTGCAATATCAAATACCTCTTTGACATAATCCTGCAAGGCGCAAAGGACAACCGTTCCTTCCATGCGTTTGAGATCTTTTGTTGTTTTCAGCATCACCCTTATTCCGGCACTGGAAATATACTCCAGATCTTCCAGATTTAGAATCAGTTTTCGTTGACCGCTTTCAAGCGCTGCATAGATACGCGTCTCAAATTCTGTTGAGGTATTGGAATCAAGACTGCCCTTAACACTGAAGATTTCTACCCCTTTAGTATTTTCCTGGATAATTTCCATGAATAATATCCCTTATATTCTTTATTTAGATTCTGAATCACTGTTAATTTGTCTATCATTTGTGATCTGTTTTCTTAATACCACAATATTTTTACCTTTTTTACGATAATATTTACACTCATCAATAAAATGTTTTACAAAGTGAATGCCCAGCCCTCCCACACATCGTTTTTCAATGGCGCATCGGGTATCCGGCGCGGGTGCCGCCGTAAGGTCAAAGGGTTTCCCATCATCTTCCATGCGAATCATCAATTCCGTATCATCACAGGACAATGAGATAGCGATATCATGCTCTTTATTGTCACTAAATCCATGGCACACCACGTTTGTAAACAATTCTTCAAGAATCAGATCGATTTCCTGGAATTTTCGCTGGGTACAATGGATGGCCGTGGCCATTGTTGAAACAGCCTTTTTGATCTTCTCCAGATCAGCCAACTGATTTTTCAATTTTATGGATAACTTAACTTTTCCCATGGTTCCAATCGTAATAATACTCAATTGATTTGTCAATCACAATTGTCTTTTATAACAGGCTGATACCTAAAAGATCTTTCAGGTCTTCTGTTTCTTTTGATCCAAATTCAAGAATACATTTTCTTTCAGCCTGTAAAACCTTTTGTGCAATGGATCGTATAATGATTAACGGTATCTCGGGAAACTGATCAACAACTTTTGAAAAGGCTTTACGGGTCATGACCATACAGGTCGTATCCTGGGTGGCAATAAGAGAGAACTGTTTTACCATGGGAACCATTAGAGACAGTGCACCAAAATAATTTTCAGCAGCATATTCCCGGATGGCATATTCTTTTTCTTTTGTTGCAAGCATCAATTTTGCCTTTCCTGATAAAATATAGTAGGAACACTGATCGTCATCGCCCTGATGAAAAATAACCTCTCCTGATTTATAAGACTGCCGTTGGCAAAGAAATGCAAAAAGCTTCATGACCTCCATGGGAAACCCGGAAAAAAATTCAATTTGCCTGAAAACATTCAGATTGGCAACAAATTCACTTTTGTCCCCTGAATCACTTGTGTTCATAAGCGAGTTCATAAAAATACCCCTTTTTTTTCATTAGATCCTCATAGGTGCCCGTTTCCACAATTTTGCCGGCCTTCAAGAAAACCACCTTGTCATATTCCTTTACAATATCAAGCCGATGTACCACCGCTATCAAAGTGCTCTTTCCTTTCCATTGCCGGGAAAGCACATTCTGAATTCTTTTTTGAGAATTGTTATCAAGGGCCGAGGTTGCCTCATCCAGGATCATAATGGGGGGTGATTTCAAAAAAGTTCTGGCAATGGCAAGCTTCTGGCACTGTCCACCGGAAAGGTTATTCCCCTGGGTACCCACCTTGAAGTCCATACCGATCTCAATCATTCGTTCAAGAAAATCCTCCCCAATTAAAAGGGCAACAATGAATTGATTGATTTTTTCCTGGGCACCAGGATTCGTTGTCTTAACGATCCCAAACAAAATGTTATTAAAAATGGTTTGGGAATGAATATATTGATCATTCTTAAAAAATGCGATGGCAGTGGGATCTTTTTGATTAATCCTTTCCCGAAACAGGTATCTTCCCTCAAGGATCAGGCGGATCATAAACTCAGGAACAGTTGCAATCCGATGCTTTCCGGGTGAAAACCGCAATGCCAGTTCCAGAAGCTCCAGGGTCTGCTGCTGATTGATCTGATGAAGATTTTTGTTTTTTATCTGTCGAACGAGTTCCTCAACCCTTTCAAACTCTTCCAGTCGAATAGGGCTTTGCTCAAAAAATAATTTATCATGAGCAACATTTTTCAAAATATCCACTGTCTGATCGGCAATTTCTTTTCCAAGGGTCAACAGCGGCCGGGTGAGATCGGCATCATTCAAAAAATTCAAGAAAAATTGATTTTCAACCAGGTTATTATTTTTAAACGCCTCTGAGACCGGTGCACCAAAAATAATGTTGTCGGCAATGGTATCATAAGCAAGGAATTTTTTTTCATCAAAAAATTCAACCCACTCTTCTACGGAATCTCCAAACTCTTTCTGAAAATTTTCCCTCATTCTAATGATGACAGGGATAAACTCCTCTGCAGTGCCTTCAACAATAGTATTTAATCCAAACCGTAAGACATCCACAAACAACCCAGACTGTTGAAGCACGTGAACCAGTCCATCCAGTTCAGGTTTGCAAACCCCTTCAAGTACACATTGTTCACCATGGAGTGCTACATAGGAATACAGGAGATTTTCCTTGATGGTGCCGTCAAATATAAATGGAGATTGGGATACCAGGCCGATATTTCGTGTGATATCTGCTTTGGTGAGTTCGGAAATTTCCATATTTCCAATGGTGGCATGACCGGACGTGTATTTGTAAAGCTGGGCCAGACAAAGTGCCAGTGAGCTTTTTCCGCTCCCTGAAAACCCCACCAGGGCAACATGTTCACCCGGGAGGATGCTAAGGCTGACATCATCCAGTAACTTTATCCCCTCTTGGGTTTCCAGGCTCATATTTTCAACTTTAATGGAAACATCCAGTTCATAGGGTTCCCTGCCTTTAGGTCTCAATTCATTCTCAATTTCAACATCAAAATAATTCATGGTTTTATAATAATTGATGGATCCATCCTGGTACACCTGATAGAATTCAATGAGTTCCTTCCATGGATCATACAATTTCTCCTGGGCAGACAGGAAGGCCACCAGGGCACCCAATCCCAACTGTCCATTAATCGCCAGATACCCACCGATAATAAAAATCAAGAAAGGACCCATACTAATGAAAAAATTACTGACAACCTTAATGACGAATTTATAGAGGGCCCATTTTATTCTAATTTTCATCAGCTTATTGATGATGATGTCATACTTGGTATTTTCAATTTCAAACGCACCATTGGCCTGGACTTCATGGATACCGGAAACGGACTCGACAATTTTGGATGACACGATCCGGGAGACTTTGACTCTTTTTTTATTGGCCTGGTTGACCCGTTTTTGCAGCAGCGGAATGATATACAGCATGAGAGGATATATGGAAAACGATACAATCCCCAAAAGGGGATTCAGCAGAATCAGGTATCCGGCAAAGGCTAAAAGGGTCACAATATTGGTTAACGGGACGGCTATGGCCATGCCCACAAAATTGCCTGGAATGGTCAATTCATTAACCAATGCATTGACCACCGTGCCGGGCTGGGTATTCCTGAAAAAGCTCAACGGCATATTCAATATATGATGATACAACTGCTTTCTCATGCCAGCTGTCGCTATTTCACTGATCTTGTTCTGAATAATATTAATCATCAGTTTAAATACCGATGCCAAAATAACAGAGGCAAGGTAAATCCCACAATAAATAACCAGAAGATCCAGTTTCCGCAAATTTATCGCTTCATTGATAATCCGTTTCTGCATTTCAAGGGGGACCACCCGTATGGCCACTGTAACCACAATAATGATCACCAGCACTATCTGAAGTTTTAGATTCCCATCAAAAACCCACGATATCAGGCTTTTTTTAACGATGGGGTTGTTTATGTCGTCTGTTTTTGTTTTCAAAGCCATTTTGTTCTGCTGAAACCTTTCGTCTCCTGATTATATGACGGAATGATCTTCTGTAGCATTTTTACCCCATTTTAACCAGACTTAAATTAGCAGCCCCTGCGTTCCTGCCGTTGGGTTAAAATACCTGGGGCCGGGCAAGTTTACTCTTGACCTGCTTCATACAAGGTGATATAAAATCTGGATTCAATTCGGAGGAGTGGCCGAGCGGCTGAAGGCGGCGGTCTTGAAAACCGTTAAGTGTCAAAGCTTCGTGGGTTCGAATCCTACCTCCTCCGCCATTTAAAACGAACGGAGAAATGGCCGAGTGGCTGAAGGCGCTCGCCTGCTAAGCGAGTATGGGTGTTGTTACCCATCTAGAGTTCGAATCTCTATTTCTCCGCCACACACAACGATATTAGGAATTTTAAGCCTTGGCTTTTAATTCCTTTTTTTGTTCTGGTAGGGTCAAAAATGGTGTCAAAATTATTTTGACCATCCCCCCCCCCTTCTTTTACAACAATGTCAAAGAAAATGCGCCTTAAGCATAAATTCTGTTCAAGGAGAGGAAATAGTTTAACATTTTTAAATTTTATATATTGACACATTCTCTCAAATGATCTTTAAGGTCCAGTGGCACATAAATATGACAATAGGAGATAATAATGTCACCACAGTATACATATAAGCAACTTGGCAGCAAACAATTGGTCAGTTTTCAGGTTCAGCAAATGATCTATCAGGTAAATCAAGGGATAAGCAAAACAGAGGTAGCCAGGAGATTTGGTATTAGCGGACAGACCCTCAACAATATACTGACTACACCCAGGGAAAAGGCAGCTTGATTAATAGAGAGAGTTGGACATCCTTTAAAGCATCGCCCGTCTCAAAGAGATAAGACAGCTCCGAAGAAGATGACAATGGTGTTATGACGTTCAACAAAATTCACCGGATGGAAAAAGGACTGGCAGGTTTTTTAACCTGCCAGTCCTTTTTAAATAATACACTCAACTTTCGGACTTTAGCGATAGTGGGTTTCACACCCGTTTACTTTCCACCAAAAGACGCATCCGAGATCTCGACGGCCGCACCGCAGGTGTCAAGAATGGTGGCCACCGTGCCGGAAGTTACCGGCAGTACGGTGCGGATGAAATGTTCAGCCGTTTTGAGCTGCC
>NZ_JAQYWD010000077.1 GCF_030145145.1 Desulfobacula sp.
AATATAAAAAAACCGGCCAAGATAATTGACGCGAACCGGACAAAGTAATTGACATCTGATACCCCTTTTTCATACAAAACCAATACTCTATAAACTGAATCATCAGGAAATGCGTGCAGTCCCCTGGTTTAAAAGTTCATCCCCTTTTGCATCAATTAATTTATGACAATAGGGGCAAGCCATATTTAATCTTTTCACATCACCTTTCATCAACGGTTTCTGGCAATGTGGACAATAGTATGTTTTTGATGTTGTAGACTTTTTTTCCTGTTTGCTGTTTTTCATCTATTTCCTCTTTACTTCTGATGTAGACTCCATTGATTCCCAGCTGATTCGGGCCGAAAAAAGGATGGGGTTTGATTTATTAAGACCAAATTTTATGATTTAATTGCTTCAATCAAATTATTTGCCGTTGATGCTGCATCACCTATCAACATAATCGTTTTTTGATCCTTATATAAAGTGTTCTCCACTCCGGAATAACCCGGGTTTGCATCAAAATTACAAACGAGTATTCTTTTTGCATCATGGGCCATCAGTATCGGCATTCCAGAGATAGGAGTACCCGGGGTATCCATTGCTGATGGATTCACCACGTCACAGGCACCAAAAACGATGACTACATCTGTTTGTGAAAATTCAGGATTAATTTCATCCATCTCGTAAAGTTTGTCATAATCGACATCGGCTTCAGCCAGAAGAACATTCATGTGACCGGGCATTCTTCCGGCTACCGGGTGAATGGCGAACTTCACATCCGTACCCAGTGATTCAAGCATTGAAGCCAGCTGAACCACTTTGAACTGTGCCTGTGCCAGTGCCATACCATACCCGGGTACAATGATGATCTTTTGGGCGGACAAAAGCGTGGCAGTGGCTAACTCCAAGGGATTTTTCTGGTCTGTCTGATTTAAAGATGAATATTCTTCCATATCAGGCGTTACCTGGGGAAAAGTTTCAACCAATCGTTCAATCGTTTCTTTTGCATTTCCAAGCAGCAATATTGTGTTTTCATTTTCATACAAGGGATTTTTAACTCCCGAATATCCGGGTTTGTCGTCCAAGTTGCAACACACGACATGCCTTGATTTATGGGCATGCAGGATCGGCATACCGGAGATAGGAGATCCGTCAACTTCTATGGCAGCAGGATTAACCACATCGCAAGCGCCTATGACCAAAGACAAATCTGTCTTTGAAAAATCCGGGTTTATTTCATCCATTTCTTTTAGCAAGTCATAGTCAATACCGGCTTCGGCCAGAAGAACATTCATGTGTCCCGGCATTCTTCCGGCTACCGGGTGAATGGCAAACTTAACATCCTTCCCCATATCAAGCATGATGTTGGAAAGTTGGATCACGGCAAATTGTGCCTGTGCCACAGCCATTCCATACCCCGGAATTATAATGACCTTTTTTGCCTCCCGTGCATATTCAAGTGCTGTTTGAAAATTATTTTTTGGTGCGATAATCTGTGTATCGGTTGTATCTTGCGAGGAAATTTTGTTTTTGGGTGAAATGTCCTGGCCAGGGACAAAAACTCTATAAAGACTTCGGTTCATGGCCTTGCACATGACGTGGGTGAGGATTGATCCCGACGCTGCCACAGTGGCGCCGCAGGAAATCAACAGCTTATTTTCGATAATCATGCCGCAAAATGCTGCTGCCACACCTGCTGTGGCATTTAAAAATGAGATCAAAACCGGCATATCAGCCCCGCCAATACGAATGGAAAAAATAACACCGAACAGAACCGACATAAAAATAATGAGAATATATAAGAATATCCGGCTTTCCAAGAGCCCAACCACCGATACAATGATCAGCATAATAATGCCGATAAGATTTATCATCAAAAGCCATGTGTGTCTCGGAAGTATTCGAGGGGTCTGTCCAAGCCTGTTTGACAGTTTCCCACCGGCAATCATGCTGCCGCTGAAAGTCAATGATCCGATGGCAAGGCCTAGGAGACCAGAAATTTCATTTACCATTCCAAGGTGTTGAGATCCCCGGATCAATTCGGCAAAGGAAAGAAGAAAAGCGGCGACTCCCCCGGCACCATGCTGAAAGGCAACCATTGCCGGAATCTGAATCATCGTGATCCTTTTGGCCACCCAAAATCCTGCTCCGGAACCGACCACAAGGGATAAAAGTATTATATTGGAGTACATGGTTCCATTCCGATACAGAACCAACCCAGCCGCACAGGCTAAGGCAAAAGCTGCTGTAAGGTTACCAAATTTTGCCCTGTGGGGCCAGTGGAACAGCCAGATTCCCAGTATGAGGATGGCGATGACACAAAAATCCAAAACCAAGTTCAAGGCAGCATATGATTCAGTCATGGAGCCCCCCCGCCTGTTTCTTTTTTCTTAAACAGCCGTAACATTCTGTCGGTAATCGCAAATCCACCCACAAGATTAAAAGCGGCCATGACAAAAGCTATGGATCCTATAATCTGCTCGGTTCGGGTTGAAGCAACGGAAAAAAGAATCAAAACACCCAGTATGGTTACGGCGGAGATAGCATTTGTCATGGACATTAACGGTGTGTGAAGCAATGTGGGTATTCGGGAAATCAAAAAATATCCCACCACAAAGGAAAACAGAAAAATGCCAATCATTAATAAAAGGTTTGTCATTGGTTTAGTCCCTGAAAGTTTTTTACTGATTTCCCATGGCCTTGAGAGTGCCTTGATGATAAAGTTTGCCTTTGTGGGTAACAAGGGCACCTTTGATGATTTCATCGGTCATGTCAAGGTTGTCGGCCCCTTTTTTAAACAGGTTTTCAACAAAATAATACAGATTATTGGCATAGAGCCAGGAAGAATGAACCGGCAGTGATCCGGGTATGTTTTTAATCCCGCAAATATAGACACCCTGATGAACTAATTCTTCGCCCGGGTCTGTTATTTCACAGTTTCCTCCCTGGTCAATGGACACGTCAATAATAACAGACCCGGGCTTCATAGTTTCAACCATGGCTTTAGTGATCAAATGCGGGGCAACCTCTCCCGGGACAAGGGCACAGAGAACAATGATATCAGATTCTGCAACCAATGGTGCCAAAGCCTGTCTTTCTTTTTCAACCCATTCATCCGGCAGTGCTTTGGCATAGCCACCTTCGCCAACGGTAAGTTCTGATGGAATATCAAACCCCACCACTTTGACCCCTAAGCTCTCAGCTTCTTTTTTTGCATCCGGCCGGATATCAATCGCTTTTACAACACCCCCCAGTCTTTTTCCGGTTGCAATTGCCTGAAGGCCGACAACACCGGTGCCGATGACGAGGATATTGGCGGGTTTTATCATTCCAATGGAGGTACCGATCATGGGAATGAATTTTGGAAAATTTGCCGCCGCGATAATGATCGCTTTATAGCCGGTTATGGCGCTCATGGATGTTAATGGATCCATGCGCTGGGCCCTTGAAATTCTGGGGATACCGTCCATTGTAAATGCCGTAATCTTTTTGTTTTGCAATTTTTTCACGTCCCCATGATTTGAAGGGGCTGCCGGATGCAGAAAAGTGATCAGCATCTGGTTTTCTTTGAGCATATCGATCTCATGCTTGTTGAACAGATGGTTGAACATGGGTTCCTTTACTTTCAAGATAAGATCTGATGTGTCGAAAACCTCGGCGGCATCCCTTGCGATTATAGCCCCGGCTTTCTGATAGGCCTCATCATCTGTAAAGGCCCCTGCTCCGGCCTTTGTTTCAACAATCACCTCAAATCCCAGTTTTTTAAATTTTTCAACAGTTTCCGGAAGTGCTGCAACCCTGTTTTCCTTGTGCATTATTTCTTTTGGTATTCCAATCAACATGGTTAGACTCCTATATTTAAATTTAAGCTTGAATTTTATTGAACTGAACCCTTGCGTTTTCTAATGCATTATGAAATTTCGGTGGTTCAGGTGAGGCAAGTAAATCATCCATTTCTGCCACAATTTTCTGGATGAATTGTTTTAAAATGTCTTTGTCAAAGGCCTTGTTTTTAACAATTGTTGGGGCCAGTTTTTCAAGACCTTCTGTCGCCAGTATCCTGACATCATAATAAAGGTCCTTGCGCTTTATTAACGAAGTGACTTCCCTTGCGATATCAAGGCCTGGGTTCTCTACAAAGGGCAAAGATTCAATTGCAGCTTCACGCAGGCGCCAGTTCTGATCAAATCGAAGCAGACGGATCAGTTCATCCTGATACTTGCCAAGCTCCCGGCTCTCTGACAATTGCTCCAATTGTTCCAGAACAAGTCCCCAGTCAGTCAAATTTCCAAAAACATATTTTTTATCCATATCTTCCTCCGTTTAAAAAAAACAATTATTTGGCAATGCCACACTAAAAAACAGGATACGGTTTAAACGCTGTTGCTAAAAAATGATGTCAGCGGGCTTGATCCCTAGGAAAGCTGCAAGAGCAAAGCGTGTGCCATTGAACGAAACAATGTATAACCATCTGTAAATGCGTATGATATGGATTTGTTACGATTTTTAGCCGGAAACCAACATGGTGCAAAGCGCAACAATCGTTGCGTTTTGCACCATGTTAAGAAGAGATCTATTTGAATTAGATCATTATAATTTTAGTTCATGTTCAAACGATTCATTATACGCCACAGGGTGGATCGATCAATACCCAATAATTTTGATGCCTGTGTTTTATTTTGAGCGGTCATCTCCAGAACTTTAATGATATGCTTTTTACTCAATTGTTCCAGAGATTTTACATCCTTGGACACAAGGTCATGGTCTGAAACAGCAGGAGGCTTTGTCAAAACCGGGGGAAGACTGCCCGGTGTGATTTCCGGACTCGTTTCAAAAAGCGTTGCCCGTTCAATTATATTTTCAAGTTCCCTGACATTTCCCGGCCAGTCATAATGTTCCAACAGTTGGAAGGCCTCTTTGGATATCCTTTTTATGTTTTTATTATTTTGAGTTGAATATTGTTTTAAAAAATGGTGAGCCAGTATTCCGATATCTCCTCTGCGTTCTCTTAAGGGCGGCAGATCAATCATAACAACATTCAACCGATAGTAGAGATCCTGTCTGAAACTGCCTTGCTCAACCTTGGTTTCAAGATTTTTGTTTGTTGCGGCAATAATTCTTACAGAAACTGTTTTCCGCTCGAAGGAACCTACCGGTTGTATCTCTCCGTTTTCCAAGGCTCTGAGAAATGTCTGCTGAAGGCCCGGTCCGATATCCCCGATTTCATCAAGAAAGATGGTCCCTCCGTTTGCAGCCTCAAAAAGACCTGCTTTATTCGCGATTGCACCGGTAAACGCTCCTTTTACATGGCCAAACAATTCACTTGCCAGAATGTTTTCATTGAGAGCTGCGCAGTTGACCGGAAGATAGGGTTTTGAAGCCTTGTCACTGTTAAAGTGTATGGCTCTGGCAACCAGTTCTTTTCCCGTGCCGGTTTCTCCTTGGATAAGGATGGTTGTCTTTGAGTCTTTGACAGTGTTAATGGTTTTAAACACCCGCATCATGGCTTCACTGGTTCCAATGATGTTGTCAAAGGTATATTTTTTCTCAAGCTGCTGCTGCAAACGAAGATTGTTTAAAAACAATTCCCGTTTTTCAAGGTTTTTTTTAACAACAACCCTGAGTTCCTCCATGTCAAAAGGCTTTAAAATATAATCTTCAGCACCTTGTTTCATGGCAGAAACTGCTGTGTCAACCGTACCGTAGGCTGTAATCATAACAAACAAAATATTGACATCATACTTCTTTGTGGCTTTCAGTAGTTCCATTCCGCTAATACCTGGAAGCTTGAAATCTGATATGATCAAGTCAAATTGGATATTCTTGATTTCTTCAAGGGCTTTTTCACCGCAATCAACTGATTGTGCAGCATATCCCTCTTTTGAGATAACATGCAGCAATCCCTGATTCATTTTTTCATCATCTTCAACAATTAAAATCTTGTATCCTTTCATAGGATCTCCAAAATTATTCGATTGGCAATTCAACCGTGAACACGGTACCCGAATTCATTGCATCATCTCCGGTTGAACTGATTACTTTGATATCCCCCCCCAGTTTTCTTGCCATCTCATGGCTAACAAAAAGGCCAAGTCCTGTTCCTTTCCCCTGCTTTTTCGTTGTAAAAAACGGGGTGAATATTTTGATAAGTTTATCCTTGGGAATTCCTGGTCCGGAATCTGTAATTTCAATTTTTATTATTTTTAAAACCGGTACATAGCGCGTTTTTAATTTTAATATTCCGCCATCCGGCATGGCTTCACTGGCATTTGCAACAAGATTGGTCACTATGGCCTGCAGGGTGCTTGCATCAGTTCTTATATTCGGCATACCATTTTCAAGTTCTTGTTCTATTGTAATTTTGTTCGATGCGCAATGGGGTCCTGCGATACGCATCATTTTTATGAGGATTTTATTGACATCCGTCGTTTGTGCATCGTTTTGGTTGTGACGGGAAAAATCAAGAAGATTTCTTATTATTTGGCTTCCCTGCCTGACTTCATCGACCACTGTGGAAAGCCTTTGCTGAATGATTGAATTTTCGATCCCAGCCTCAGTGAGTTCTTCCTGGGCAATCTGGGTATAGAGTAACGCGTTGGCAAGTGGTGTGTTTAATTCATGGGCGATCCCGGAGGTAAGGAGACCAAGGGATGCAAGTTTCTCTTTTTGAATAATTTGAAACTCAAGTTCTTTTTCATACTGATATTTAGCTTTCAAAATATTTACGATTAGCGTTGATATAAAAAAGGCAAGTCCAAAAACAACCATGGCTGTCAGCACGCCATAAATCAGAGCCTCCCTTCCCAGAGCCTTGATGCGGTTTAAAATTTCCCCCATATCCTGATCTGCAATAACATACCACGGAAACACATCAACTTTTTGATATGCCTGTAATACCCGTTCTCCTCTATAGTCGATTGTTTCATAAGGCCCTTGCTTGTTTTCAACAATAAAATTCATAGAAATATTATTGTTGAGCGCTTTTGCCCCAAATCGTGATGTAGACAAAAACCTACCTTTTTTGTCTACCAGATAGGCTTCTCCTGTCGCTTCAATATTGCTTTTCCTTAACAAAGAGCCAATAAACCTGAAATCAATCAAGGCACACAAATGCCCGCAATTTTCTTTAGCGCCTGACAGTATTGATATGCAGCTCAGAAGGGTCGGTATTTGCTCCTGGTCCATGGTAAACATAAAAACATCATTAACACCTGTACCCACCCCTGCATTTGTCGATTCCCCAACAGCATGCAATAGTACAGGATCAAATGGAACATTCAGATTTGAGAAAACAAGTGTTCCGGAACTATCCAGTACAAAAAAACCAAGATAGGGGCGGTATTGTGCCCTGGTTTGTTCAAAATGGGTTTTCAGCCCCAGGGCATTAAAGTCAAGAATACAAATAGTATTGGAGAGTGTATTCAGATCGTTTGCTCTTTCTATCATGAACTCTTTTATTGATTCAGCATTTCTCATGGACAACCCCTGTAAGTATGAGGATGATTTTTCTTTGATCAGTGTTTCTCCCTGGGAAATAACTTTGTATCCCAGAGAGGCCAGGGGAACCAGTGAAACCGTCATAAATGCCAAAATAAGGAAAGTCCTGAGTCTTTCAAAATTCATTTTTAAACCCTTTTCAAATAATTCAACCCTTCAAAGTGAGCTCAGTCTATTTTTATATCAACTACCACTAAAAAAATATGTTTTTTAAATCAAATACTAAAAATTTTTCAAGATATGAGTCGATTAATTGGAAAAAACTTTAAGAAAAAAATACTGCTTCATGATAGCTATTAAACAATTATATTGTCTATTTGTGTTGCGAGTATGTTTTGTCGCCAGTTTTTTTTCTTCTAGTGAATTTTTAAGACATTGATTTTCTTTGGTTTTAATTCTTTTACTTCTTTTCTTCCATTTTTTTAGCTTTTGACAGGTAATGCTCAACGCTTTGTTCATCAAATCCCGGCATGGTTTTGGCAAAATCTGCAGCCTTTTGATAATACTCAGCAGCTATCTGCTTCTTTCCCCGGGCTTCATAGACCTGCCCCAGCCGTTCAAACCCATCAATCTGATCAGGATATTCATTCAACAGTTGTCTTGATACAGCTTCTGCCTCGTCTAGTTTATTCTGTTTGATAAGATCCATCACGCTATTTGAAAGCTGGTCCAATTCTGTATAAACTGGTATGAATTTTGTTGACTGAGGCTTGGGTTGGGTTGCACCCCCCTGCAACAGCAGACAGCATTTTTTATATTTTTTACCACTGCCGCAAGGGCATGGTGTATTGCGACCAATCTTTGCCATAAAGAAGATGTTTCATATTTTGAATCTTACGGCAAGGAAAAGATTGTGCAACTTCGATACGCCACAAATCTTGCTGTTGATCAATACATAGATCAGAAAGCATGGGAAGATGCCAAACTGACTCACTGTCCATTGCATCCAAAAGGCGGGTGTAGATTTGCCAGACATGGCACCTATGCCAGAAAATTTCCAGATGGGGTGAAGATCGCCAGGTGGTACTGCCCGGATGGCAGTGTAACCTTCAGTCTGCTGCCCGATTGCTTATGCTCAAGAATGCCCGGAACATTGATTGAAGTCGAAGAAGTTATCAATCAAATGGAGAGCGCTCCGAGTCAGGAAGCAGCAGCTGAAAATATCCGGTTGGATATCAACCTTCCAGGCGCTCTGCGATGGATGCGAAGACGATTGTTTCTTACCCGTATCACCTTAATGATGCTGATCGACCTTGTTGCGTCACTGGGGGATTGCCAACCGACTGTTTCATCCTTTCGATCCGTTTTGGGGATCGAATTGGTTTTACCCCGGCTTCGAACACTCGCCAGTTCTTATCTGGATATTTTACCGCCGCCTTTAGGGTTTGGCCCTCATCCCAGGACAAAAAAGGTTAAAAAAAACCATTTCCAACACAAGACAGGGACTGATCCACCTTATAAAAAAGGGTAAATTGCCTTTAACACCAGTTTAAGGAGGCAATGCCATGAAAATGAAACAAGACGGACTTAAAAACATGGGATCAATGCCTAAATACGGTCTTCGCACGCCTATTGAAAAAAGACCCATCGCCCCTTATCGCATCAGAAAAATCTCAGGCAGCTTTGCTTTTATCGAGCATCGGTTCCTGCGCGATGGGTTTTGGGCAAGCCTTGATCATCACCAGTTGTTATTGTATCTGTTTCTGGTTATGGTGGCGGACCGCAATGGCTTGTCCTATTACAGCTATGATAAAATCTGTATGCTTCTGAGCATCTGTGTTGATGAATACATCCTTGCCAGGGACTTTTTGATCGACCAGGACCTGATCGCATTTGACGGACGGCTTTTTCAAGTCTTATCTCTTCCCCAAAAGAATGGTCTGCCTTCCCCTGCGGCACTGACCAGTCCAAAAGAGATGGCGCAGCAGGATCCGGCAACGATCCATCAGCTTATCAAACAGTCTTTAGGAAGAAACCATGACAACAACTGAGAATATATTACCAGAAGAGTTCGAGCAATATCTGAGCTGTTATAAAGCTCAGGTTCGCAGCAAATATACCGTTCAGGGGATGAGAAGAGTACTGTCCAGCTTTAATACCTATCTTCAAAAATTTAATATTCATCTTTGTAAAATATCCATCGAACAGATCGACCACTTTTTAGCGCATTATAATAAAAATTATGCTACCGGAACAAGTAGAACGTATAGGTCACATCTGCGTAAATTTTTAGCGTATCTATATCAGGAAGGAGACATCAAAAAAGACCTTGCCCCTTTAGTGGTAAGTCCACCTGAGTTTGCACGGTCAAAACCACCGAAATTTTTACGCCCCAAAGAAGTCCAGCAACTGTTTAACAGTTTGGTTCTTTCTGATGTAAAAGATCTGCGTACTTATGCTGTGATGCACCTGGTGTATTATTTGGGGCTGAGGCCGAAAGAAATCAGCTTGATCACCCTGAATGATATCTCGTTTAGGCAGAAAGAAATCTTTATCCAGTCCAGGAAAAACCATAGCCCGGCTCATCTCCCGCTTCCGAACAACACCATCAGAGCAATCACCGCCTATATCGTCGGCGGAAGGCCTGAAAGCAAGTCACGAGTCTTGTTTTTACAACTGATACCACCTTATAAACCGGCAACCAAAACTGATATCTCCCGTGATACCCGAGAATTAATGCATGATAATAATCTTGCGGCAAGCATTTACTGGCTGCGTCATTCATATGCCCAGAATCTATTGGAGTCCGGCGCATCAATTTTTGAAATCAAAGAGATGATGGGCCATAAAAGTATAGAATCAACCAAAAAGTATCTGAGCGTTCATATCAATCTGATGCGGGAGGTTATCCTTGATGAAACGCTTTAATAGCTTTTTGGCCGAACAAATGGAAGCGTTTATCGAATATCGTCTGCAGTTGGGGTATTCAGCAACTATGATAGTTTACAGTCTTCGACTGCTTGATCAATATGTGATTAAAAAAAATGCGACTTGGGCATCCTTTGATCCGTTGTTTTTTATCAGGTTCAGGGCGGATCTTAATCATGAGAAAAGATCCATAAATATGAGTTTTAGACTGATCAAAATGTTTTTTAATTACCTTCTACGAAAAGATCTGATCCATGATAATCCATTGCTGGAAATTTCTGAATTAAAGGAAAACCAGATTATTCCTTTTATATTCTCTCCAGAAGAAACAAATTTGCTCCTGAATGCCATAATAAAGCAGATACGAACAACAGAAGCATTCTATCTGGCTGATTTTAGTGCTTATCTCGCCTTTTTGTTGATGGCCCGATGCGGGCTTAGAATATCAGAGACGCGTAATCTGTTGAAAACCAATTACAGGGCTGATGAAAGGACAATCTATATTGAAAAAACAAAGTTTAAGAAAGACCGACTGATCCCCATACCGGAAGCCGTGGCCTGTGAAATCAACAACCTGTTAAATGTTCGTCGATTGTTCCTTTATGAAGAGGACAATCCTTTATTATTGGCAAACAAGTATCAAAATGGCTTTTCATGGATGTCTTTGAATCGGCGGTTTAAACGGGCCATTAAACTGATCCATTTTGATTACCCCAGAAAAATAATTGGTTCCACAATTTTTTGTGCACCCACTCATCACAGTCTTCGTCATTCTTTTGCTGTGAATACCCTGAAACGTATTAAACAACAGGGCAAATCCCCTCAAAATGCACTGCCGGTGCTGGCAGTTTACATGGGACACAGCGAGTACAAATATACAACCAAATAC
>NZ_JAQYWD010000078.1 GCF_030145145.1 Desulfobacula sp.
ATAGAAATAGCGCTCGCTTTTTGACTACCTGGGAACTTGCCCAAAAGTAGTTTAACACTATATCCAATTTTCAGGGAAATGATCCGTCACCATCTTATCAGCTACTGTTCTGAAAAAAACAAATAATGGATTTCATAGGCTGGGATCATCAGACAGGCACGCTGATTTTAAAACAGCTGCCACTGCCTTTTATACTTTCGACATCAATTTTACCATTGTGATATTGGATAATATGCTTAACAATAGCCAAACCCAGGCCTGTGCCGCCTTCATTTCTGCTTCTTCCCCGGTCTATCCGATAAAATCGGTTAAAAATCTTTGGCAAATGTTCTTTGTCAATTCCTATACCATTATCTTTAATCTCAATATCCAGGGAATTATCCTGCCTTGTCACTGCTATGGCAATCTGACTGCCTTCAGGATTGTATTTTACAGCATTGTCCACGAGATTAATAATGGCCTGCTCCATAAGGATGGGGTCCACCCTGCCGTTGAGATCCTCGGGACAGTCAATGCTGACGGTGATATTTTTTGCATTGATACGGGCATGGCAAATGTTGACTGCTCCCTGGATCAATGTTGCCATGGGCTGGTTTTCAAACTGGATATCAGTCCCCTGCAGCCTTTCAAGTCTTGACAAGGCCAGAAGATCATTTATCAGCTCGATCATACGGTTTACATTTTTCTCAATAATTTTTAAAAATTGTTCACTCTGCTGGGTATCATTGTTGACCAGCATTTCCTGGAGGGTTTCAATAAATCCTTTTATGGCCGTCAGGGGTGTTTTCAGCTCATGGGACACATTGGCGGCAAAATCCTTGTGCATTCTTTCAAGACGTCTGATTCTTGTAATATTATGAAAAATAATCAAGGTTCCAATGCGTCTTTCTTCGGAATCATAAAGGGCTGTAGAATGGATGTTCAGGGTCAGATCCTCGTCCCTTGTTATTACAATATCTTCCTCAACAGGCTCATGGGTTGCCAATGCCCGTTGAATGAATTTTTGAAGTCCAAAATTTCTTGCAACCTCTAAAATATACCGGGCTTTTAGTTTGGATACAGGGAAATCAAATATTTTTGCTGCGGCAGAGTTGATTGTAATAATTTTTTCATCCTTATCTATGGCGATGACACCTTCCTGCATGCTTGCATGGACCGCTTCTAATTCCATGCTTCGGTTTTCAAAATCTTTGATTTTTTCATCCAGGTTTTCAGCCATCCGATTCATGGTAATGGCAAGTTCCGACAATTCTTCTACGTCCGGTACTGCAAGCCTTTCGTTTAAATTTCCTTTGGCAAATTTTGTAGCCCCTGTTTTCATTTGCTCAACCGGAAGTGTAATTCTTCTGGTGACATACAAACTGGCAATCGCCGCCGCCAGAATTGTAAAAGCCAGGGCAATGAAGATATTATTTCTGACTGATTTTATTTTGCTGTCAATGGCAGAGACAGAAACTGCTGTCCGCACCACCGCTATAACTCTCCCATCATTCATCACCGGCAAAGCAATATACATCATATTCTTATCAAGCGTTGAACTATACCGGATGGAGACTCCTTTTTTTCTTTGCAGGGCCTCCATGATTTCAGGGCGTTTCATGTGGTTCTCCATCATCTCGATATCTCCGAAAGAATCTCCCACCACAACGCCGGAAGGGAAAATAATGGTTACCCTTGTCCCGGTCTTTTCTCCAATGTCCTTGCAGAGTTCATCAATATGGAGGATCTGATCCTGATCAGCATCTATCATAGCCTCCGGTAGAATATCAGCAAAATTTATCTGTATCAGTTCTGTCTTGGTGGTTAGCTCTTTTTCGGAATTTTTAAGAAAAAACTCCTTAAAATAACTGGTTGAATAAGAGGTAACCGATAAAAGGGAGAGAACGATAATAATCAGGAATGACGGGAAAATATGCCAGATCATTTTCTTTTTTTTTATCATAATTTTTATTCTTTAAACCTGTAACCAACCCCTCTAACCGTTTCAATGATTGAGGCATAATTTTTTAATTTTTTTCGCAATCCTACAATAACGACATCAATACTTCTTTCAGTCACTGCATAGTTTTTACCACGAATAGCATCAACAATCTGACCCCTGGTGAACACCCAGCCTTTTTTATCGGCAAGAAAAGAAAGCAGTTCAAATTCAGACAGGGTCAAATCCAAGGTATTTCCTTGGATGGTGACAACATGCCGGGTCCGGTCAATGGTAAGATCTCCCTCTTGTTTTATACTGTCAGTCGGTTCCATGGTATTCTTCTTTCGCCGCCGAAAAATTGCCCGGATTCTTGCCACAAGAACCTTTGGGCTGAAAGGTTTTGACATATAGTCATTGGCTCCCAGTTCAAGCCCTGTAACAATATCAGACTCTTCTCCTTTTGCCGTAAGCATGACAATGGGTATATCGCGGGTCTGTTCATTATTTTTCAGGTATTTTGTTACTTCAAGGCCATCAATCCCCGGGAGCATCAAGTCAAGGACTATCAGGTCAAGTTGGGATTGTTTGGTTATTTTTATGGCCTGCTCACCGGTCAGCGCTGTGAGTATTGAGTATCCCTCTTTTTTGAGATTGTATTTTATCAGTTCAATGATATCTTCTTCATCATCCACGATTAAAATGGTTTCTTTTGCCATGCTTTTCCCTGTTTTTTAATTCATAAACCCATTGTTTATTTTTATAAATTGACGGATATATTGTCAATACTCACCGATGCCTTATAATCTCACCCTCAATAAGGTATATCACTTCTTCTGCAATATTGGTGGTGTGATCTCCAATTCTTTCCAAATGCCTTGATATCAGGTACATATTGATAATTTCACCCACCATTTCAGGGTGTAATTGAATATCTTTTTTCATTGCACCATAGGCATCGTTCCTCATGGTATTCACATTCTCATCCATCTCCCTGACCTGGTAAGCCATATCCACATCCATACGCACCAGGGCATCAAGGCTCTTTTTCAACATTTTTCCTGTCTGATCGCCCATGGATGTATAATCATATTTAAATTTACCGGGGTCATGGGAAGAGGCTTTAAATCTTTTTGAAATGTTTGCGGCATAATCTGCAATTCTTTCCAGATCATTGTTAATTTTTATCACTGCCACAAGAAATCGAAGATCCGTTGCAACAGGTTGATGCAATGCCAGTATTTTCAGGCATTCTTCTTCCACCTCAATCTCACGTTCATCAATCTCAAAATCCGTATCAATAATTTTCTGGGCCAGCACAAAATCAGCTGTTTTAATGGCATAAATTGCTTTTTGGAGCCGGTCTTCCACCATGGCCCCAAGGGACAGGATTTCTTTTTTAATTTTTTCTATTTCTTTTTGCAGATGGCCTGGCATTATTTTCTCCTTAACCAAATCTTCCGGTAATATAATCTTCTGTCTGTTTTAATCCTGGTTTTGTAAACAGCGTGTCTGTATCATTGACCTCAATAAGCTTTCCCATATAAAAAAAAGCTGTCCTGTCAGAAACCCTTGCAGCCTGCTGCATATTATGGGTCACGATAATTATGGTGAGTTTTGAAGAAAGCTCGGTAATCAATTCCTCAATTTTTTGAGTGGCAATGGGATCAAGGGCTGACGCTGGTTCATCCATCAATAATACTTCAGGATCTACGGCAAGGGCACGGGCAATACACAGACGCTGCTGCTGTCCCCCGGAAAGCCCCAGTGCGGACTCATTCATCCTGTCTTTGACTTCCTCCCAGATAGCAGCCTGTTTTAAGCTTTTTTCAACAATCTCTGTAATTTTTGCCTTATCTTTAACCCCATTTACTTTCAAACCATAGGCTATATTTTCAAATATAGATTTTGGAAATGGATTGGGTTTTTGAAAAACCATGCCCACCCGTCTTCTTAAAGTAACAACATCGATGGACGGATCATAAATGTCTTTGCTATCCAGCATGGCCTGACCCTCGACCCTGATTCCGGAGATCAAATCATTCATCCGGTTCAAGCATCTTAAATAGGTGCTTTTCCCGCACCCTGACGGGCCGATAAGCGCGGTCACCCGGTTTTGGACAAATTCAATTGAAACATTATACAGTGCCTGGAAATTCCCATAAAAGAAATCCAGATTTTTGGTATGCATTTTAATATTGCTTTCCATAAAGCTATATCCTCAACTTTTTTCTCATTTTTGACCGAAGGATGATGGCAGCCAGATTCATTCCGAGCACCAGGACAATCAATACAAGGGCTGTTCCGTATTGAAGATGACGGGTTGCTTCAATATTGGTTCCAGCAGTGGCCAGTACATAAATATGATAGGGCAATGCCATGACCTCATCCATTATGGATGTTGGCAGATCCGGTGTAAAAAAAACAGCTCCTGTGTACATAATCGGGGCGGTCTCGCCTGCTGCCCGGCTTATCCCCAGTATTGATCCGGTAATAATACCTGGGAATGCCACAGGTAGAACTACTTTTCGTATGGTCTGCCACTTTGTCGCTCCCATGGCAAGGGAAGCCTCCCTGTATGTATTGGGAACTGACTTTAATGCTTCCTCTGATGCACCGATAATAACCGGCAGGGTCATGATTCCCAGGGTCAGTCCACCGGCAGCCACGGATACCCCCATTTTCAAAACAATACAAAAAAAGGCAAGACCGAATAATCCAAAGACAATGGACGGAACACCGGCAAGATTATTTATCCCGAGCCGGATAACCCTGACAAGCTTTCCCTGGGTTGCATATTCATTCAGATATATGGCAGATGCCACACCAATGGGTAATGCTACAAGTATGGTGACCAGGCACAAATAAACAGTCCCGACAATGCATGGCAGGATTCCGCCGGCTGTCATGGAATCACGGGGCGCCTGGGTTAAAAATTCCCATGAAATTGCACGCCACCCGCGAGACAGTATAAAAAATACGATCACTGCCAGGGCTGCACCATTGATCAAGACAGCAATTTTAAAAATTGAAAACCATGTGTTTTGTATGAATAATCCTTTTTTTATCATTATAATGAGGCCTCACCAACCTGCCTGAACTTATGAGAAAGAAAATCAGCAATCAGATTAAAAATTAATGTAAATAAAAACAGGACGATTCCGATGGCAAAAAGTGCATGATAATGCTCACTCCTGAACGGTGCTTCGGCCATTTCCGCTGCAATGCTTGCCGGCAGGGGCCGGACAGGATCAAAAATGGATCCCGGAATCATGGCCGCACCTCCTGCTGCCATCAATACCACCATGGTTTCTCCGACAGCCCTTGACAATCCAAGAATGACGGCTGTGCAAATGCCTGAAAGAGAAGCTGGAATAATTATCTTTACAATGGTTTCAAAATGAGTTGCACCCAGCGCAAAGGATGCCTCTTTTAAGGCAGTTGGAACCGAAAAAATAGCATCTTCGGAAATACTGCAAATGGTTGGTACTGACATAAAAGCCAGCATCAAGGATGCATTGAATATATTCAAACCCACCGGGATATTAAAAAGCTTTTGGATAAAAGGGGCCACAACCACCATACCAAAAAAACCGATCACAACCGACGGCATTGATGCCATTAATTCTACTATGGGTTTGACAATTTCCGCCACTTTTGGTGGTGCGATCTCTGCAAGATAGATGGCTGTCATTATCCCTAAAGGAATAGCCATTATGCCGGATAGGAATGTGACACAAAAAGATCCAAGGATAAGAGCAAGAATTCCAAAATCCGCAGGATCATCTGTGGGATACCAGTATTTGCCGAAGATAAACTCTTTTATGCTCACATGATCAAAAATGGATATACCTTCAATAAAAAGGAATATCATGATCAATGACAGGGCGGTTATGGAAAAGAGTGCAATCATTAAAAACCCTGAATGCACTCCTTTATCTATTATTTGACGTTTCAATGAATTGCTCCGTGTGGATTTAGAATAGCGGAATTGAACCGACTTCTTTTACAAGATCCTGACCTTTTCTAGAGAGAATAAAGGAAATGAAAGCCATTGTTTCTCCTTGTGGCCAACCTTTTGTAAACATGAAAAGACCTCTGGATATGGGAAAAGATCCATTTAAGGTGTTTTGTTCGGATCCTTCAACACCATCTACTTTTACGGCTTTAATCCCGCCCGTCAAATATCCAAGACCCACATATCCGATGGCTCCCGGTGTCGTTGTTACGGCCTGTACAATGCCACCATTGGAAGGAACAGTCAGAGCACTGGGAATAACGCGTTCGTCTTTCATAACAAGTTCTTTCCATACGCCAAAGGTTCCTGAGGAGCTGTCCCTTGAAATCACTACGATTTTACCGGGAGTTCCGCCAATTTGTTTCCAGTCTTTGATTTTACCCAGATAAATATCTTTCAGCTGGGCTATGGTCAGATTATTCACGCTGTTTTTACCGTTAACAACAGGAACGATGGCATCCAGGGCGATCCTAAAAGGTACAGGATAGACGTTTTTGGTTCCTGCCAGGTTGACTTCCTTTTGTTTGATGAATCTTGATGCATTGCCGATATCAGCGGTTCCGTCAATAATGGCCTTGATCCCGTTTCCGGAACCGCCACCTGAAAGAGAAATTTTCACATCAGGATTTTCTGCCATATAGGCTTCAGCAGCCTTTTGGACAATGGGCAAAACTGTTGTGGAGCCTTTAATAACAAGTTCTCCTGAAAAAACGGTTGATGATATCGTTAATAGAAAAATGATTGCTATGAATATATTTTTACGCTTGTTCATGTCTTCTCCTTACCTTTTTATAGTTTTTGATACGTGTGATTCAGCACAGAATCAATTTGAAAGTTACTCTACTCTCAGTGTGTTAGAATTTTATTAGAACAGTGTTACAACCATATTAGAATTTTGAATATCTTTTTAAGATGATGGATAATCTAATTTTTTATCGGAAATTATAATCAATAAATGTATTTGAATTCAAAAAAGGCAGTACTGACAAAAGAAATGAATGGTACTTGTCATTGAGGTCCTGGCGAACCTTTTTAACGTGAACGACCTCGTTAACAATTACTTAAAAATGGATTTTCCCCGTGGCGAATCTTTACGGTATCTATAATGACGAGTAAGAATAAATATATGGCGATGACTTCCAAAAGAAGTGCTCTCCATTTATGATCATGGGACGACTGAGGACTCTAACGTGAAGCCATGTTTTTTCTCTGAAAATGACAACTACAATATCTGGTACCTTCAATTTTGAATTTCCAGCCACCAAAAAAAATTTCAAATTTCGGATTTCAAATTTGATTTTTCCAGACTGAAAATATTTTCATAGAGAGGACTACCTCCAGGACAAGGCCCATTTTTTAGACGAATAAATACCCAAGACTTTCCCTTTTAGCCGTGACCGGCAAGATCTAAAATACAGCGACAAATTCCAAAAGAAGGAATCAAGAATTTGAATCCGACGACAGTGAGCCCAACAAATTCCAGGGCTCGTTTTTTAAAAAAACATAAATCTCAAAATCTGGTGCCATGTAATTGTAATCTTTTCATTTGGCCAGGAATTCACTTTCAAATTTCGGATTTGTAAGTTTTATTTTAGCAATCGGTCTGAACAATCGGCGCCCAGATTCGATAAGTGAGGTGCGTATTTACTGGGCCATTTTTTGGGCCAGGTGTTTCACTTTTGCCTGAATATTGAGGAGGTAAGCTTGTTCGGGCTGTTTGGGACCGGGGTGCGGATCGTATTCTTCGGATTTAATTCGCTCGGCGACCTTTTCCACATGACCGTTTTCCTCGTCCAATAGCACTTCCAGCCGCTTTCTGAACTGATAAGCAGCCTCAATAGAACGCTGGCAAAAAGTTTGGGCCTCTATTCCAGTAAAGACCTGATGGTGGCTCTGGCACAAAATATCCACGTCCAGCATGGCCAGACGTTCCATCGAGTGAATATACGCATCAAAGTCCACCAAAAATTCCGTAAAAATAACACCCATGGGGGACATGCATCCCACGGCTTCACCGGCCACCAACATTTTTTTTTCAGGAATGTAAAAACTGAGGGAGTCCCAGGTGTGTCCCGGTGTCGACAGCACCTGCACCGTCAATCCGTTGCTAATTTCAAGGAAATCTCCTTCTTCAAGGATCAAATCCACGTTAAATGGTTGAAACGGCATCGTTGAGGCAAGTCCGGGGGATTCATTCTCAATCCAGTCTATAGTGGATTCGTTGAGTTTTGCGATAGTATTGACAGCATTGGGGCGCCCTATGATTTCAGCGGCACTCTGAGAGGCCGCAACTTTTAATTCCGGCCATGTTTGTTTTAACAATCCGGCAGCACCGCAATGGTCAAAATGCATGTGTGTAAGAAATATGACTTGGGGCTGGTTTTTTCCCAGTATCTCTTGAACTTCTTTGACGTATAGTGGCCCCAGACAGGATATACCGGCTTCAAACAGTACCGGCTTTGATCCGAGAAGCAGATGAGTCGGAAAATACCTATTTCCGATAATATAGAAAAAATCGGTCAATTTACCCGTTTCAGTAAAGATCATTATTATATCACCCCTGTGAAAGTAGTTTCCTCTAATTTTCGGTGATGATAACAGTAATACAGTTTTACCGTCAAGCAGTGAGCCCATTTGTATACTTTGTCGCTACTCAAAGTTGCAAACCGGATAGGAAAGAATAGTTAAAAGTAATGTGGGGTTGTCAGTTTCAAAATCTGACGAACCCTATAACGCCAAGGCTCGCTCTTAAAAACATACCCCACAATATTTGGTATTTTTCTGTTTTTGTTAGTCATGAAATTCACTTTCAATCTTTGAATTTAAAGTTTGATTTTTCCAGGTTTAAATTATTTTTAAAACGAGGACTACATGCATGACGAACTCCGTTTATCGAGAGAATGAATACCCCAGACTATCCCTGTCAGTCCGCATTTTATTTATAATTATTCAAACCACAACATAAAGTATTTTTTCGAATTATCGTTTCCAATATTTTTTGTATTCTGGAGGATTTGGAAGTCTGAAATTTCGTGACAGGGATAATTATCCTTGACTTCAAGAGGGGCTTATTTTCAACAAAATATATTATTAACTGGAATATGGAAGTATGGCTTGTAATAATGCCTTTGGCTCATATAGCTTAATCTGAATTGAGAGCGAAGGGGTAGATACAAATAAAAAAAGGCAGGAACCAAATCAATAGACCTGCCTTTTAAGTCGATTCGAATAAATCTTTTAATTTTTTCTTCTTGATACTCCGGCTACGCCAAGAAGACCAATACCGAAAAGAAGCATTGTAGCTGGTTCGGGCACCGGTGCGGGGCCTGTAGATGTCACCCAAGCGCCTAAAATATCTTCTGCCGTCGTGTCATAATTAAATATGTGCATCAACTCGGATTTGTGCATAGTCCCGTCCTCCACCAGCCCCGCCAAACTGCTAAAATGAGCTGGTTCGTCATTAATTGGCACATACACTCTATCATATCTTCCGTAGACCACGCTTACCATCAAGCCCTTTGTTGTCATCCAGTCCACGTCCACGCCAATCGATTCGAATGACTGCATGACATCGCTGGCGCTATTCAGCCATAACTGTTCCATCTCAACCGTTCCCGCCATATGCCAGCCATTAAGTCCATAATACGGCTGGTTGTTTAATTCATAAATCGCATCCACTTGATCCGTCCATGTTTTGTTGCTGAAGTCATATACATTCCAATACCAATACTGCTCACTTTCTGTATCCCATACAACGTGGCCTGTAGAATTAGAGTAATCTACCAATGTGGCACTGGACATTACTGGTGCGCCGAACAAAAGTATCATCACCCATAAAAAAATTGAAGATTTTTTCATTATAATCTCTCTCCTTTTTCCATCAATGGTCATAAGCCAATTTCGTGACCCTACTTTTAAGCTAATGATAAGTTCATTTTTTCATTTTTTTCTTCTGTTAATTCCTGCAAGCCCTAAAAGGCCGATACCAAATAGGAGCATTGTTGCTGGTTCGGGGATGGCTGAGATGGGTTCCATCAGCATACTTGGCGTCGGCGGTTCACTGGGAAATGAATCGGAAGGATAATGAGCATATGCTTGCAGCGTTACAGAGCTCGGGATAAAGTTGTCGTAATTGTAGTTAAAACTACTCGGTATGTCGAATGTAAGGGTGACGGATTCAAAAGCAAAAGCATCTGTCAAAGTCCATACGCCTGCAATTCTCATTTGATTTGTTGTAGACCCACTTGTAAAACTGTGCTCAATTAAAGTTGGTGTTGTGCCGATTGCCCCGTTGAAAGTGATTGAATCTCCTGGTACCTCAGCAGGAGAAAGCACGGCACCAGTTGACCAGATGTCAGCAAAGAATCCAAAGTCAATCGCTTCAACCGGTGGAGCACTTATTTGGAAACGCATTCCAGTTGGAGCTGACAATGTCATTTCAAATCGTTTATCTGTTGCGAAATCTCCTGTCAGAGGGGGATTAACTCCAGTCACAGAGAAACCGTAATAATACCAAGGGGCGATACTATAAGTAATCGCCTGGTCCATGGTCGCATTGTAAATGATTGTTGCGTTAGCCGAACCGATAGTTGACAAAGATGCCAAAAAAATTAACAAGCCAAAAACAAAGCGGATTAGAAGTTTTTTCATTTTTCCTCCTTTTTTTCCTCCGAGAATATAAAGCTTTAGGCCATGTGATTCTGAAATTTGAATTGCAAATTGAGCAAGAGGAGGCTTGAACAGATATTTTGCATTTCAGTTATGTTTTAAAATATTCAAGCAAAAAGTATACCATTGTATTATCAACTTAGGATGCAATATTTATAATATTTACGATAATTTATGGTATTTTTTTTCTATGGTATAAATGTAACAATTTGAAAATGATTACCTAAAAAAGAGAAAATAATTACCTTTTAGAGAATCGATTCAATTTAGAGAATCGATTCAATTATATGGGCAACGAAACAATTAAAAGAACAAATCTTTCAATAACCTTTATTGGAGACCAACTTGAATCTGGTTCAGGCTTGGAAAAATATTTTTCCAGAAGCTGCCAAAATATTTTTGATATATTATCAACTTGAATGTGGAAATATGGCTCGGGATGAGTCCTTGGTTCATATAGTTTAATCGCGGTGCTGACCGGCGCCGTGCGCCGATCAAGCAAACGATAGTTTGATTGATCGGTGTGCGGTGTCCGGTCCAGCTCCTTGTTCTGGCGCGTAGCGACGGAACAAGGAGCTGGACGAAGTCAGCACCGCGATTCACGGCGGCGCAGCCGCCGTGAACG
>NZ_JAQYWD010000011.1 GCF_030145145.1 Desulfobacula sp.
AAAATCGTCTTGAAGAATTGTTTGCAGAGCTTGAAAAACATTCGTGCATTAATGAATTAGAACCAGCATCTGATGTAGATAGAATATTGCCTGGGTTTCGAAAACTTATCAAAATGAAGGTTCTTCCGAATTTAATCACCCGGTTGGTCGCTGACTGTCACGCTATGGCATAAAGAAACCTGAGGGTCACTATCAAATTTTGTGCCAACCGTTATTTGTGATAATAGGAAAATTTTGATAAAAACTATACGGCCTTGCACTCGCACTTGGAAAATTTTATGGCCAATTCGATTCTGTAACAGCCTGTCGAGGATTTCAAGTACAGGATTACGTTTACACCGGGGGTGGAAGTTGTTAAACCAGGAGAACTTCCCCGGTATGAAGGCAAGGCCAAACGGTTGATCCGTGAAACCTGAAAATATAATTTATGCATGTGTCTATCGTCAGGGATGGATAATTGACACGTCCCGTTTCCCTAAATTTTTATTCAATCATAAAAGGAGTAGAAAATGAAAAAGACATGTCGTTGCAGGATGTCAGGCGTTAAATCGAGTTTGAAAATGGTGTTTCTAATGCTGGTGATTGGCAGTTTTATGCTGCCCATGGTTGCCTTTGCAGGTGATACGATCAATCTGACTTATAGTGGATTTATGCCGCCCACCCATGCACAAAGCAAACTGGAAGCTGCATGGTGTAAAGAGGTGGGTATAAGGACAGAAGGGCGGGTAAAGATTACGCATTATTCCGGGCAAACCCTGACCAAGGCCGCACAGAATTATCAGGGCGTAAAATCAGGTCTTTCAGATTTGGGATGTTCAGTTCTACAATATACCCGGGGCCGATTTCCCATGATGGACTTCATCAACCTGCCCCTTGGTTACCCAAGTGGACAGGTCGCCACGGCAATTATCAATGAAGTCTATGAAAAGTTTGCACCAAAAGAATTAGATGAAGTAAAAGTGCTCTATCTTCATGCCCATGGACCTGGATTCATACATACCAAAGACAAACCCGTTCATAAAATGGAGGATTTAAAAGGGCTTAAAATTCGTTCCCACGGACCAACAGCCAGTATGGTTCAGGCGTTAGGCGGTACCCCTACGGCTTTTCCCATGAATGAATTATATCAATCGCTGCAAAAAGGGGTCGTCCAGGGTGGATTGTATCCCCTGGAATCAAATAAGGGATGGAAGATGGCGGAAGTTACGGATTATGTCATTGCCTGTTACCCCACAGCATATTCTTTGGGATTTTTCGTTGTCATGAACAAAGATAAATGGAATGCACTGCCCGAAGAGGATCAAAAAATAATTGAAGGAATCAATGGAGAATGGATTTTTAAACATGGAAAGGCATGGGAAGCCGGTGCTTTTGAAGGGATCAATTTTCTGCTTCAAGCGGGCAATTCCATGATTGGTATCGACCCCAAAGAAGCAAAAAGATGGACGAAAGCATGCAAACCAGTACTGCAGGATTATATCGATCTAAACAATGAAAAAGGCCTGCCTGGAAAAGAAGTGCTTGAATATGTAAAAGAACGGTTGGCAGAAAACGAAAAAGGAAAGTTTGAAAGCAAGTACATGGAAAAAAATCAATAAGACTGCTTGCGGCTTTTAAATCCATGTATTTTAAAATCATCATAATATAATTTCGGCGCAGAGTCATGCAGGGGATTTACCGTATCCTGTTATGACTCTGCAGCTGAAATTATAAATACTGCGAACCAAAGGTCTGTTTAACACCTTCAATAAAAATATTGAATCTGTTCTCTGTGGAGATAAAATATGAAAATTGCACAATGGCTGTCTAATACTCTCAAGAAGGCGGGTGGCATATGCCTGATCGCTATGATGCTTTTGACGTGTGCCGATGTGGTGGGTAGCTTTTTCGGACATCCCCTTCTCGGATCTGAAGAATTAACCGGCATGGGCGCATTTCTGCTGCTGGCATTTGCCATGCCTTCAACGGAAATGGAAAAGGGTCATGTGGGAGTGGATCTGCTCTACATGATGTTACCACCGCGGATCAAGAGGATAAATGATTGCGTAGTCGTTATGCTATCGTTTGTCTTGTTCTGTCTTGTTACCTGGCAATGTTGGTTATATGCAAACGAAGTCGGTGAAGCCGGACAAGTCTCTGCAACCCTCCAGTTTCCCACTTTTTATCTTATATACGGCGTATCTTTTGCATGCGGCATCCTTGCGCTGGTTATATTTATTGAGCTGCTAGCTCTATTAAAAGGAACGGTCCCAAATGAGTGAACACACTATCGTCGGCATCATCGGTATCTTTTTTCTGATCGCCATGCTTTTTTCCCGCATGGCGGTGGCCTATGTAATGGCGCTTGTCGGATTTATCGGGTATTCTTATCTGACTAACCTGCAGGTTGGATTGCGGCTTCTTTCAACCGATATTTTCAGTGTTTTTTCATCCTATGGCTTGACCCTGATACCCTTATTCGTATTCATGGGATATATTGCTTTTTACTCGGGAGTAAGCAGTTCTCTGTATGATGTGGCCTACAAGTTTGTCGGAAGAGTCCGGGGGGGGCTTGCCATGGCCACTGTAATGGCTTGTGCCGCATTTGGCGCTGTTTGCGGATCTGCTACGGCCACAACGGCTACAATGGGTACCATTGGTCTCCCGGAGATGGAACGGTATAAATACGGCTCCGAACTTTCTACGGGTTGCGTCGCTTCCGGAGGTGGTCTTGGGGCATTGATGCCACCTAGTGTGGTGCTTATCATATACGGTATTTTGACGGAACAGTCCATTGGAACGTTGTTCATTGCAGGTGTTGTTCCTGCCATCTTTATGACCTTTTTATTTATGGTGGCCATCAGGATTTATTGCATATTCAAACCGGAGCAGGGACCCAAAGGTGAGAAATTTACCCTCAAGGAGATGATTCTTTCCCTGGGAGAACTCTGGGAAACCCTTGCCGTATTCCTGTTCGTTATGGGGGGATTGGTAACCGGTTTGTTTACACCGACAAAATCAGGTGCAGTCGGGGCCTTTGCCATCCTTATGATTGTCATGCTCAGACGTAAGCTTTCCTGGGAGGACTTTAAAAATGCAATATACGGCACGCTTAAAATCTCCTGTATGGTTATTATGCTGATTGCCGGTGCCACTGTTTTTGGTCACTTCCTTGCGTTGACAAGAATTCCCCTTGAACTGGCCACTGCAGTGGGCACGCTCGACCTGCCGCCCTGGATCATCATCGGCCTGATTTGTTTTATCTACCTTCTGGGCGGATGCTTTATCGATTCAATGGCGTTGATCATGCTCACCATCCCTATTTTTTATCCCATTGTCCTCAATTTAGGATATGATCCTATCTGGTTTGGTATCATTATTGTGCTGGTTACCCATATGGGCATTATCACACCTCCGGTGGGTACTGCAGTCTATGTTACAAAAGGAATCGCCAAAGATGTTCCCCTCGTAACCATCTTCAAGGGGTCTTTTCCATTCCTTCTGGCCTTGATTGTTGGTACGGGTTTAATGACGGCCTTTCCTGAAATTGTGACCTTTCTACCAGGCCTGTTTGACTGATTACTTTGGATAAGAATGTATGAAAAAAATCAGTGATACCGGATGCAAACTCATAAAAAAAATTGTTGTACCGGATGAGGAGAAATTGATTTCCAAATAAAGGAGCGATGCAATGAAGACCAAAAAGATACTTGAGGGGAAAAAAATTCTCATCGTTGATGATGAACCGGATGTACTAGAATCTTTAATTGAACTATTGAGTTTATGTAAAATAGACACGGCAACATCTTATGATGAAGGCAAACAAATGCTGGAAAGCCAAAATTATGATATGGCAGTCTTGGATATTATGGGGGTAAATGGATTTGAATTACTCAAGGTCGCAAATAAACAGGCGATTCCTGCATTTATGCTTACGGCAAATGCATTAACAAAGGAGAGCCTTGAGAAGGCTGCCCAGTCTGGAGCAGTCTATTTCGCGCCAAAAGAGAAAATGATTGATATTGAGGTTTTTATTGCCGATGTATTTGAATCCCTGGATAGTAAAAAAAATCCATGGGAGAAATTATTAGAAAGGCTGGAGGGATTTTATGATAGAAGATTTAAGGGACAAAACTGGAGAGAACAGGAGGGCAAGTTTTTGAAAAACCACAGGAATAAGTTTTATTAATTTTTAATAATATGAACAAGTTGCTTTTCAAGCCGGTCCAAAATTTTCTCTAATGTTGAATAAAATTTTAAAATGAGACAGACGAATCAATCCTTCCGACTGTTTCATACCCCCATGCAAAAGTCATACTGTTCGATTATACCCAGCAATTTTAATTTCTGGATACACTTTGCGTGAATTGAATGGCGTTCACACAACCATTTATGCCTTACCAGCGAATTTTACTTGACACTTCAGGGGTAGAACTGGTTATTACAAATCAGAGAATTTGTCAACCAGGAAACGCTTGGACAGCAATTCTAAATATCAGGCTAGGGTCAGGCTTGCTTTATTGCGCTTTTAGCCTCTTCAAGAACCGATTTTCGATAAAAAGCACAATAAAACAAGCCTGACCCGTTCAAGAAAATGCCAAAATGAGAATTGCTGCGCTTGGACAGCAATTTTCATTATGGTTTAAATGATTGAACAGTGAACCGGGTCAGGCTTTGAGGGAGTGTATGCAAAAGAAAAATGAAATTAAAACCATAGGTGAGCTTAAAAAGTCAGGGTATGAGCCGGTATCGGTCAGGGCTGAAATGCGGCGTAACCTGATATCCATGATTCAAAAGAAAGACGATATATTTCCCGGGATAATCGGGTATGATGATACGGTCATTCCCCAGATTGCAAATGCCATTATTTCCGGTCAGGATATGATATTTCTTGGTGAGCGGGGACAGGCCAAGTCCAGGATGATGCGCTTAATGGTCAATCTGCTTGACGATCAAATACCCGTGATCAAAGGGTGTGAAATACATGATAATCCTTTGGCTCCCCTGTGCAGGGAATGCCGTGATCGAGTGGCTGATCAGGGTGATGCCGTGGAGATTGCCTGGTTGTCCAGGCAGGATCGGTATGGTGAGAAGCTGGCAACACCGGATATTGTCATTACGGATTTAATCGGAGATGTTGATCCGATTAAGGTGGCCGAGGGGCGGTACCTTTCCGATGAACTGACCATCCATTACGGCTTAATCCCCCGGACGAACCGGGGTATTTTCTGCATGAATGAGCTGCCGGATTTAACGGACAGGATTCAGGTGGGTCTGTTTAACCTGATGGAGGAAAAAGACATCCAGATAAGGGGGTACCGGATCAGGCTTCCCCTGGATATGGTCCTGATAGCCAGCGCAAATCCTGATGATTACACCAGCCGGGGCCGGATCATCACCCCGCTCAAGGACCGGTACGGGTCCCAGATAAGGACCCATTATCCTAAAACGATTGAAGATGAAATCCGTATTATGGAAATGGAACACCGGCAGTTTCCCCATGATGGCCCTGGCACGTATGTGCCCCGGTATATGTCGGAAATTATTGCAGAGGTCACCCATCTTGCCCGGAAAAGCGCCCATATTAATCAGAGCTCCGGGGTCAGTGCCAGGGTGTCCATTGCCAATTATGAAACACTGCTCAGCAACGCTGTTCGGCGGGCCGTAATCCTGGGTGAAACATCCGCGGTTCCCCGTATCAGTGACCTGCCTTACATTCACGCATCCACCATCGGCAAGATTGAACTGGAAAGCTTTGACTGTGTCACAGAGAGCAGTGTCATTGACGGGTTAATTCGACAGGCGGTGCTGAAAGTCTTTAACCGGTATTATCCGCCTCATAAGCTTAAGGCGATCGTCGCTGATTTTACAGGTGGCCTGAATGTTGAGGTCTCAGATGAAATGACGGCCAGGCTGTATGTACAGACCGCAACCCGGATTGGCGGTATGGCGGATGCGGTAAAGGAGATAGCACCCCCGGAGGATCCGGAAGCCGTTGCATCGGCGGTGGAGTTTATCCTCGAAGGGCTTCATTTGAATAAGCGGTTGAACAAGACTGAGATAGATTCAAAAAGGGTTTACCGGCGTTAGTATGCGAAAATATCGGTATTCTAAATGGGATTCATCTCAACAGCGATTTGATCCGGACCAGGAAGCGTTGATGGATGAGCTGGGCCAGGACCTGATGTCTTCGGGAAACGTGACCGATTCCCTCAATCAAATGCAGCAGCAGGGCCTGGAAGATGACCAGGGGCAGAGACTGCCGGGTGCAAAGGACATGCTGGAGCAGTTGCATCAGGAAAAACAGCGCCTGGAAAACCAGGCACAGACATCATCAGAAAGCAGATCTCCAGAGGATGGGGGCGATCTGGACAATGGCTTACCGTCGGCGGGTGATACTGAAAATCCGGAGGACACTGCGTCTTCAGCTGAAGCCGCGTTAACGGAAATGCTGCAGAAAATAGACCGGCTGGAGAATCAACTGAAGAACTCGGAAACCTGTTCCCTGGAGAGTATTGATGAGCAGCTTCTCAAGGACGTTATGGGGGATCAGGCGACGGACCACCTGAAACAATTGTGCGACATACCCCGAACCTTAACCGACGCCGGTTATATCAGCAGGACAAACGGTAAATATGTATTAACCCCTCGTGGCATGCGAAGGATTGGGCAAAAGGCTTTACGGGATATTTTCGCTCAACTTCGGAAAGGACGGGGGGGGGGGCATAATACTATTTCAAAAGGTAGCGGTGGTCAGATAATAGAAGATACCAAAAAGTATGCGTCAGGAGATGACTTCCAGGTACACCTTCAGAAAACGATTATGAACGCTGTTTGCCGGGAGCCGGCGGCATCCACCGTCAAACTTAAACCCGAGGATTTTGAAGTATTTGAGAGAGCCGGCCTGGAACGGTCAGCAACGGTTTTGATGGTGGATTTGAGTTTTTCCATGCTGGCCCGGGGCCATTTTGAAGCCGCCAAGCGGGTGGCGATTGCCCTGGATAGTCTTATACGGAGTCAATACCCCAAAGACAGCCTCTATATCGTCGGTTTTTCAAACGATGCCCGGCAGCTGAAAAAAGAAGACCTGTCTTACATCCAGTGGGGTGAGTCGGATAATTATACCAATATTCAGCACGGGCTGTATGTGGCCAGGAAGTTACTGGCCAAAGAACGTCAGTCCAATCAGCAGATCATCCTGGTCACCGATGGAGAACCAACAGCCCATTTTGAGGACGAAGCCCATTTTTTTTACCAGGCGCCCCCCAGTCCGCGCACCCTCCAGTTAACGCTTCAGGAAGTGAGGAACTGCACCAGAAAAGGGATCGTGATTAACACCTTCATGCTTGAGAATGATAAGTTTCTCACCGCGTTTGTCACCCGGATGGCGCATATCAATAAAGGACGGGTGTTTTTCACCAGTGCTGACACCCTGGGGCAGTATCTGATTGTTGACTACATGGCCAATAAAAAGCGGACCATCGCCCTGGGGTGAGTGGCGTTCAAATGAAGCCGGAGGGAAAGGTCAGCCTGGTTTCCCAGGGGCGATGAATTCATTCCCGGTCTTGAATGGTCTTGTTCTTTTTAAGGGGTAAGGCCGAACCGCAGCAATTTAAAGTCCTGGCAGACCCGATGGGAAACATGGCTGCCCACACGTCCCATGAATAGATTTTCCGGTTTCAGGCAGATGTTTGCTTCATTGGTCTGCAGTTCAAGAAATTGATGGGGGCTGAACAGGTGTATGAGCATGTTGCGGTATTGCTGAACCGTCAAGCCGGATCCATCCAGATCCCAGGTCCATGAATATCCAACCATATAGGCAATCATTTGTTCAATGTTTGGATGGGACAGCATGAGACAGAGTAAATCCCCGGCAATTTTACAGGATCGAAACCGCCGACATACCTCTATGGCCCTTATTTCCATCATTATGCCCGGTCCAAGTTCGGCCCATCGTTCATCCGCATCCGGATGACTGAAAACCCCAAAGCCCACAATCTGACGGCTTTCCGTCAGGGCCAGCACGACATTGGCCAGGGCTGCTTCGGCATGATGTACCAGGGTCTCCCGTTTGGTATAGATGGATTTATACTGGGCATGGGTTGTGAATTGATCGTCAAACCGGTACGTTTGAATTTCATCCGGTGTGCAGAATGATCGAATCTGAATCGGACCCAATGCTGTTGGTCGATGACGTGTATTTTGTATTGAGTTGGTCAATTAAAGCTAACGTCCGAAAGTTGAGCGGTTAATAATCACTCCATGTCCTGTGCAGGCACTTCATCATGATCACCAGGTCATGATGATTGCCTGAATCATCTTTGATAGCATTTTCCAGTTCAGCACACTTGAAAAAATCAAATTTTTTTAACGCATCAATGGCATCGTTTTCAATGCCGGCGGCAAGATCCGCCCGGAGCATTTCCAGGCCCTTATCCATTGCCAGCTGAATCAAATCCAGGAGCAGCCAGGTCCCCAGCCGGTTTTGACGAAACTCAGGTAAAACGGTTATCCGAAATCGCCCCACATGGCTGGTGGCGCCAAAATCCCGCATATACAGGCTCCCCTGGCCCACCACACAATCGTCGCAAAGAGACAGGATACAGGCAACATTCCCTTTTTCAACGGCATCAAACCACCGGTCCATAATCGGTGTATCCATGACATTGTAGTTCATCAGCCAACGATCGGATTCAGGGATCTGGGTGTGAAAAGCGTTCAGCAGCAACCGGTCGCCAGGTTCCAGGGGACGGATCACCACTTCCTTGCAATTTTTCAGTACACATTCTTTCGGGTATCTCACGATGTTGATCTCCTCAATCTGGCGGACGACCGGCTAACCATGTGGTTAAGAAAAGCCCTGACGATTCCGCCGAAGCGGTATCTTGGCCAGGCCATGCAGGGCCACATTTGTTTGTATGGATATCCAAACGATAGCTAATATATAGCTTTATGTCAAGAAAAGGATTGACCCGGGGATGAATTTTAAAAATCTGCTTGTGATTCATCGGATATATGATATGGGAAACAACAGACAAGGGAAAATAATGGGTATAATCAGGAGAAACGTCCATGAAAAAACAACGGCCTTTTTTCATTCTGCTGGTGGTGATCATTGCTGCGGTTCTGGCCTGGTTTCTGTTCGTTGAGGAAGAAGATCATTCAAACACCCTCAGGGTGTCGGGAAATATTGAAATCACCGATGCGCAGCTGGGCTTCAAGATTCCCGGGAGACTGGATGCCTGTTTTGTCGATGAAGGCGACACTGTGGCCAAAGGGGCCTTGCTGGCACGGCTGGAAAATTCGGATCAGAAAATTGTTGTGGCCCTTGGGGAGACCCGGCTTGCCCGGGCAAGATCCGTGCTGTCGGAACTTGTGGCAGGCAGCCGTCCCGAAGAGATACAGCTTGCCGGGGCAAAAGTGCTTCAGGCCCGGCAGACGGTTCTGGAACTGACCCGGGGCAGTCGGGTCCAGGAAATTGAAAGTGCCGGATCAGATCTGGATACGGCAATGGCTGCAGAAAAATCAGCCCAGACCCAGTTGATCCAGGCACGGGCGGATTATGATCGGTTTTCAATTCTGTATCAACAGAAAAACATCAGCCAGCGGGATTTTGAACTTTACCAGACCCGGTATGAGGTGGCCCAAAATACGGTACAGGAACTCCGGTCAAAGGTCAATATCGCCCGGCAGGCCTTATCCCTTCGCCGGGAAGGGCCACGGTCCGAGCAGATTGAAAAAGCCAAAGCAGCCCTGTCCCAGGCCCAGGCAGAATATTCCCTGGTAAAAGCCGGGCCTAGAAAGGAAAAAATCGAACAGGCAAGGGCCCAGGTGAAGGAAGCTGAGCAAACCTTGAACCAGGCCTTGCAGCAATTGAGTTATACTGAACTTTATGCCCCCATGGCCGGCATCATCCTGACCCGATCAGCAGAACCCGGAGAATACCTGAATCCGTCGACCCCTGTGGTGACCCTGGGAGATCTTCACCACCCCTGGCTGAGGGCTTTTATCAATGAAACAGATCTGGGAAAAATCCGGCTGGGGGACAGGGTCACCGTGACAACCGATTCTTTTCCAGACACATCCTATGATGGCATCCTGAGCTTTATCAGCAGTCAGGCAGAGTTTACACCCAAATCGGTTCAGACATTTGAGGAACGGGTGAAACTCATGTTCAGAATAAAAATCGACCTGTCCAATCCCCATCAGTCCCTTAAGCCGGGCATGCCGGCAGATGCGGTTCTGTCAATTTCTTCCCCCTGAAATGGACGGTATGGAAAAAAAAGACGTCCCCGCCATTGACGTCCGGAATCTGACCAAACGATTCGGCACGCTCACGGCTGTGGATAACCTCAGTTTCCAGGTCAGCCGGGGCGAAATCTTCGGCATTGTCGGGCCGGACGGTGCTGGAAAAACCACCACTCTGCGGATGCTCGCCAGCATCATGGATCCGGGATCCGGCACGGCGGCCATTGCCGGATATGATACCCAGACGTCCCCTTCCGCCGTAAAAGAGCACCTGGCCTATATGAGCCAGCGGTTCGGCCTGTATCCGGATCTGACCGTGGCCGAGAATATTTCTTTTTATGCCGACCTTTACGGCATGCCCCGGAAGGACCGGGAGACCCGCATCACCGATCTTTTGGGATTCAGTCACATGCAGCCGTTCAAACAAAGAAAGGCCCGGGAGCTGTCCGGGGGGATGAAGCAGAAACTGCAACTGGTCTGCGCCCTGATTCATACTCCGGCGGTGCTGCTCCTGGATGAACCCACCAATGGCGTTGATCCTGTGAGCAGACGGGATTTCTGGCGGATTTTGTACCGGCTTGTCAAGGAGGGGGTCTCCATCCTGGTCACCACGGCTTATCTGGATGAGGCGGAACGCTGTGACCGGATCGGACTTCTGGATCAGGGAAAGTTTCTGGCCACAGGCGCCCCCCATGACATCAAACAATTGATGATGGGCACGGTGCTCACCATAAGGAGTCCGGATGCCCGGAAGATCCAACCGCTGTTACAGGCGGGATTGCCCCGCCTGAATGTCACTGCGTTTGGGGATACCGTGCATATTGTCTGTCAACAGGTTCAGGCGACCCGGGAAAAAGCCCTTCAACTGCTTCAACCGACCGGTTTCAGGGTCGATGACATCAAAGAAGCCCCCCCCAGCCTGGAAGATGTTTTTGTGTCGATGATGTCACCGCCGGGAGGGGGCGGCGATTCGGCAGATACAGCCGGTAACGTCCCCGTTGTGACGGCGGATGCTGATTCTCCATCCGTTGGAACGCCGGGACAGATCACGGGGGACACGGCCGTTCGGGTGGATCACCTGACCCGGGTGTTTGGCAGTTTTACGGCCGTTGACAACCTGAGTTTCCAGGTCGACCGGGGGGAAATTTTCGGGTTCCTGGGGCCCAATGGTGCCGGGAAAAGTACCACCATCCGCATGCTTTGCGGATTGCTGGCCCCCAGTTCCGGCAATGGCCGGGTGGCAGACTATGATATCCTTACCCAGGCGGAACAGATCAAGCAGAACATTGGGTATATGAGTCAGAAATTTTCATTGTATGAAGATCTCACTGTTGAGGAAAATATCCGGTTTTATGGCGGCATTTACGGACTGAAAGGCCCTGCCATGACCCGGCGGAAAGCCTGGGCCATGGAAATGGCCGGTCTTTCGGATCATGGACGTTCCCTGACCGCCGTGTTGAGCATTGGATGGAAACAGCGTCTTGCCCTTGCCTGTGCCATCCTCCATGAACCGCCCATCCTTTTTTTGGATGAACCCACCAGCGGGGTGGACCCCTTGAGCCGGCGGCGGTTCTGGGAGCTGATTTACGGCATGGCCGACCAGGGAATTACCGTGTTTGTGACCACCCATTATATGGAAGAAGCAGAGTATTGTGATCGTATCGCCTTGATTTATAAGGGCCGGATGATTGCCGAGGGAACCCCCCTGGCCCTTAAAACCCACCAGATGAAGGAACAGATTCTTGATGTGAGATGTGACAGGCCCCAGGAGATGTCCCGGGAACTGGTCCCTCTGCCCGGGATAAGGGATGTCTCCCTTTTTGGCGCCGGACTCCATGTGGTCACCCTGGATGCGATCCGGGCGGAACAAGCCATTCGCCAAAAATTTGAAACCCTGGGGATCACCCGGTATGCCATTGAAAAAATACTGCCGGGCATGGAAGATGTCTTTATCTCCCTCATTGAAGCGGATGACCGGAATGACCCGGGCAATGGGCACCAGGGGGGAGATCAATGACGCTTCAACGGCTGTTTGCGGTTGCCAGAAAAGAGTTTATCCATGTGGTAAGGGACTGGCGCAGCCTGGCCCTGTCCCTTGCCATTCCCGTGATCCTGATCCTGCTGTTCGGGTATGCCCTGACCCTGGATTTAAGGAACGTGCCCACCGTGGTCTGGGACCAGTCCCGAAGCCGACAAAGCCGTGACCTGTTAAGCCTGTTTTCAGGATCACCCTATTTTTCCATGGTGGGCTATCATGATTCCTATAACGATCTGCAGCTGGCCCTGGACAGAGGCGCGGCCATGATTGCCATTGTGGTGCCGTCGGACTTTTCCCGGAAAATCATTGCCGGTAAAAAGGTGGCCATCCAGATCATCGGTGACGGCAGCGATGCCAACACCTCCCGCCTTGCCATGGGGTATGCAACAACCGTGGGCAGGATCTATGCCGCCACAATCACTGCAAAAAAGATGCAGCTGTCAGGAAGAGCCCCCCTGATGCCACCCGTGGAAATGGTCACAAGGTCCTGGTACAATCCTGATTTGAGAAGCCAGAATGTGATCATACCCGGGATCATTGCCATTGTCATGGTGGTGATTGCGGCCATGCTGACATCCGTTACCATTGCCCGGGAATGGGAAACCGGCACCATGGAACAATTGATCAGCACACCGCTGAAAGGTCCGGAACTGATCGTCGGCAAGGTTCTTCCGTATTTTGTCATTGGCATGACCGACGTGACCATTGCCGTTGTCATGGGCAAATGGCTGTTTCATGTGCCCATTGTGGGGAATGCCGGTCTGTTGTTTGCCATGGCCGCCATTTTTCTCACCGGGGCCCTTTTCTGGGGCATGACCCTGAGCATTGTATTAAAATCCCAGGTCCTGGCCAACCAGATCGCCATTGTTTCCGGGTATCTTCCCACCCTTATCCTGAGCGGGTTTGTTTTTGCCATTGAAAATATGCCCATGCCCATCCAATGCCTCACCTATATCGTGCCGGCCCGGTATTTTATTGCCATCCTGCGGGGGATTTACCTGAAGGGCATCGGGCTTGAAATTCTCTGGCTGGATGCGGCGCTTCTTTCCCTTTATGCCGGTATCATGATCCTGCTGGCCCACCGAAAATTTAAATTCAAACTGGAATAAGCATGATACACCGGTTAAAACAGATGCTCATCAAGGAATTTTTACAAATGCTGCGGGACCCCCGTATGCGAATGATCATTTTTGGCATGCCCGTGGTCCAGATGGTGATCATGGCCTTTGCATTGACCACGGATGTGACCCACATCCGCACGGCATTGCTGGACATGGATAAAACCGCCTCATCCCGTGAATTGATCAACGACTTCACGGCCGGCGGCTATTTTCAGATATGGCACATGGCCGGGTCCCAGAAAGAAATGGCAGACCTGCTGGATCATGCCGTTGTCAGGGCGGTGATTCATATCCCATCAGGGTTTGAACAGACCCTTGCCCGGGGGTCAACTGCCCGGGTCCAGGTATTGACAGATGGGACGGACAGCAATACCACCGCCATTGTCCAGGGATATGCCGGCCATATTATCCAGGCGTATTCAAATCGAAAACTCATGCACCAGGTGCAGCAGCAGGGGATGACCCTCCAGCCGGACCTGGTGGACACCCAGTCCCGGGCCTGGTTTAATGCCAACCAGGAAAGCCGCTATTATTTTGTTCCGTCCCTCATTGCCGTGATGTTGTTCATTTTCAGCCTGCTGCTCACCAGCATCGGCATTGTCAAGGAAAAGGAGATCGGTACCATAGAACAGGTCATGGTCACCCCCATCCGGAAAATAGAGTTTATCCTGGGCAAAACCATTCCATATATGATCACCAGTTACATCTCCATGACCATCATGCTGTGTGTGGCATTTGTGGTCTTCGATATCCATGTCAAGGGAAATATCCTGCTGCTCTATGGCCTTTCCGGGCTCTACCTGTTCGGGAACATGGGCATTGCCCTGATGATCAGCGCCAGTGCCGCAACCCAGCAGCAGGCCATGCTCACCAGTTTTTTGATTTTAATGCCCTGTGTGATGCTGTCCGGGTTCATGTTTCCCATAAAAAACATGCCGGATCTGGTTCAATATGCCACTTTTTTGAATCCCATGCGCTGGTATCTGGAAATCTTGCGAGGCATCGTCATGAAAGGTGTGGGCGTAAAGGTCCTGTGGCCGGCCATTGCGGGTCAGGCAGCCCTGGCCGCAGCCTTCATCACCCTTGCCTGGGCCCGGTTCAGCAAGACCTTGTCCTGAAAAATCCGTTCACCGGATCGGATCGCCGTTTATTCGATGGGGTCATCTTCGGTGAGCTTTCTTAATTCATTCATTAAGGTCGAATAGGACCATTTTTTTCCTGTCCTTGTTTTGAACCCGTCGGCATTCAATAAGGTGACAATTTTTTTTTTGGAAACCCATTGACTTAAATGATCTTGTGCCACCTTAAGGGCCCGTTCAAACTGCTCCCTGTATTCATCCTTAACAGATGGGGGCGGCGGCGCTATTTCCCGGATTATCACCGGGTCCCTTTTCCTTTCATAAAATTCCCGGGGCGTTTCGGCTTCCCGGGCTTTGGCGAGATCTGCCATTTCTTTATACACGGGACAGGTTGGCTCACAAGTGGCTTTGAACGGGTTTTTTTCACAATTGCAGTCAAAGGTGACATCAGACGTGTAAATATACTTGATGTTGGACTTGGTGCTATGCCGAATTTTTGATTTTGAGCTGGCGGATATGGCGGACAGCACATCCATACAATATTCAATCATCCATTCCTGACACGCGTCAGCGGACAGTCCGCTATAGTTGAACCAGGCGGCCAGGTACTGGGTTACGTCCTGACGGGAAGGCAGGCGCTCCCCATTGGAAAATCGGTCCAACTTAAGCCCGTTGTCAGCCAGATCCTGAATACATGGAAATATGGATGTTGTGTTCCGGTTGATAAACAGCTTGTTCAAGGTGTCCAGATAGGTATCAGAAAAATCAGCAGAATTGATTGTCATGTTCTTCACCACGGTTTGGTATTTGATTATGTTGAATAAAACAGAAAAAATATACCCCATTCCGGGACAACAGGGCAACCCTTAAGTTTTAACTAGGGCAGTTAGAAGTCATCCGGGCTCTGGATCAGGTCCCGGATGGCCTCAAGATCGGCCAGGGCTTTCGCCTGGGATACATCCTGCCAGCCGTCTTCCCGGATCCGGGTCAGTTCTTTTAGAAATTTGCCAAGGGTCTGGGTGTACTTTGCGGCACTGCCAAGTCCGGTAAAGGGCTTCCCTTTTATTTCACCACTTTCCCTGCGGATCTCCTGGACTTCCTGAAATGCCCGGTTAATGGACTTTTCACCCGTGTTGACACTTTTCAGGATCTCATCATTTCCATGCGCCATGACCTTGCGGGCCTTTTCAACTTTATGGGGGCTGATGCCCAGTTCTTTTGCCCGGATTGCGTTGGTTTCTTTCCGGTTCAGCTTAGGGGTTCCCTGGTTTTGCCCCTTTTGTGCAGCACCATGGACCGTGTCAAGCAATTCAAGGCATCTTAAGATATCTTCATCGGTCATGTTCCGGCGGTTCCGCTGGATATGGAAACTGTACAGAATCGCATCGTCTTCGGTTTCAAACTTTTTGAACAGGACCGGCACTTCTTCGATATCCATTGCCTTTGCCGCCGCCAGCCGGGTATGGCCATCCACCACGATGTTTTTCCCCTCCCAGATGAGGATGGGGAACATCGGGTCAAACCCGTTGGTCTCCATGTCCTGCCGGATGGATTCAAGGGTGTCCGTTCCAATGGGAAAGATGGCGGCAAAGGGATCCTGGATATTCAGTTCAGCAATGGCTGCAAAATCGATGTTCATGTTCACTATCCTGTTCGTTTATGGTTATTCGATTGTGTTGATTAAAATGAAAATGGGTTATACCCCATTCCGGCAAGAAAGTACAATCCTAAAAGTCGATCATCGTCTTTTCGGCCTCCTCCGGCCTTTGCCCCGCCCCTTTGTCCCGGCGGGGAAGGCCCGGGGCAGTGTCCTGGCAAGGACGTCATACCGCCCGGGGCTCACCGCGGCCTGCTCATGGATGAGGGTCTGCCAGATTCCAGCCTCATGATCCTGGGCCCGGGTCATTATCTGTTCCATATCATAACGGCTTTTCAGGGGCGGCTGCTGCCCGGGCATAACCACGCGGCGCGGGGTTACGGCATGGGTCCGGAACACGCCGGTTCCTTTCCGGGCATACCACAGCAGGGTGTGGGCCGTTGACAATGCCCCGGCCCAGGGATAATCATGGAGCCACCATTGATCTGACAGCCTGTCAATGGCCCTGTCAATGCGGTCCTGATCCTGCAGGGACCGGGGGGAAACCCGGGACGTATAAAACAGTCCGGTGCCCAGTTCATCACCGGCCATCTGCCATATCCGTTGAATGCCGTAGTCTTCCGGATGCAGGGCAACACGGGATCCGTGCCACAGGCCAAACTTTCCGCAGATAAACAAGGAGATCTGCTGTTTCAAGGCCCGGATAAACCCCAGGGTGGCCCTGGCTTCGGCTGCGGTTTCCGTGGGGAAGGCATTAAAGCACATGGCTTCAACGGCAATACCGGCTTCGGCCAAATTTTCCACGGCAGCCTGCATTGTTTTTACGCCCACGCCCTTGTTGATCAGTTTCAGAAGACGGGGGGCGGCCGATTCAATGCCCAGGGCCACGGACAGGGCCCCGCCGGCCTTGAGATCCCGGCATAGGTCCGGTGTCAGTTCCGGTTCCGGCCGCATATCCGAAGACCAGTGAATCTCCAGGGATGCTGCCTTTAGGGCCTTGGCCAGTTTTTGGGCGGTTTTCGGCAGAAATGCATCCTGGGAAAAATAAAAGTTCCGACATCCCCATTGGGATGCCATCTGTTTGAGGTGCGCCACCATGTCCGCCACCCGTCGCTCACGGTATTGGGCAGTTCCCTGACGGCACAGACCGTAATGGCAGAACGCGCATTTGCCCCAATAGCATCCCCGGGTGGGATCATAGGGCAGGACCAGCTCCGGTGAAAAATAGGTTTCCAGGGGAAGTCCGTCAAAATCAGGGGCTGGCAGCCGGTCCAGCCGGGTATGGGTACGGCCGCTGATAATTTTTACCGGCCGTTCTCCCCGGTCCAGAGTGTCTGCCAGTTCCAGCAGTGCCGCCTCCCCTTCGTACAGCACGGCCGAATCAAAGGGTCCCAATACCCGGACCTGGTTTGCCGGGGTCTGCCGCACCAGGATCTGGGTAATGGCCGGTCCGCCCACGGTGATGTGGACCCCGGGAAGCCGTTGTCTCAGATGATAGGCCAAAGAGAACCCCGGCTGGATCTGTCCGGGAAAGGCCATGGAAATTCCCACCAGGGTGATTTTGTTTGCAGCCAGGCGATTGCCCACTGCTTGAAAGGTTTCCTGAAACGGATTGTTTTCCGGATCAGCATCTGTTTTGATCTGTTCCGGGGTCAAGAGTGAAAACGGGGTTCGGTACCCGGTAAAATCAACAAACAAAGGACTGTAAGCCGCACTGATAATCGCCAGCCCGGCCTGTACGGTCTGGACAGCCCGTTCATAGGTTGTCCCATGGAAAAACCGCCTGCCGGTGCGATCCCTGAGTACGGAAACGGCATCGTCAATGGTATCGTTGACCCAGGACAGATCCGGGGCAACTTCCCCCAGGCGGGAATAGTGCATCTGGTCAATGTGATCCAGGGATGGTTTCTGGTCCAGGACCTGGTGGGCTGCCCGGATTTTCTGGGCCATTTCTGCCATGACGTCCCCGCGCAGCAGTCGATCATAGGCCTCCACATTGGCATCCACGGGCAGCACCGTTTTTCCGTGGGCACGGAGCCAGGCCGTGAGGGTGGGCACGGACAGATAGGGCGCTGTGGGATCGCATGTGGGGGGATAGATCAGGGCAATGGTCATGATGCCCGTCCCATCAATGGTGAATGATGGCGGCCAGGGGAATAATGGCTCGGGTGTAACCGTTTGTTATGGGTCATACGGATGTCCTTATCTATACTCACATTGTTTCCTCCATACCGGGATTATTTTGTTATCCTATACCATTTTTTCACATTTTTTTCTCCATTGGATTCTTGTATGATAAAAACTCATTTTATTTGCAATGGGATGTGATAGAGTACAGCAATTTTCATTATGGTTTAAATTATTGAACAGTGAACAGGGTCAGGCTTGTGTTATTGTGCTTTTGACAGCCCGGCTGAACATCCAGGGCAAAAAATCGGCAAAAGGGTCAATAATGCAACCCTTCTCCTGGGGAACGAAAAGGGGTATGCGGCAGGGTAATGATAATAAAATATGTCAAACGGATTTACGACAGGTTCCTTAAAATCAGGGGAACACCGCGTGAAATAGGCTTGGGATTTGCCCTTGGCCTTTTTATCGGTTTCAGCCCGTCTATGGGTCTTCAGATACTGCTTGCCGTTTTTATGGCATCCCTCTTGAAATGGAGCAAAATAACGGCCGTCATAGGGGTTCAGGTGACGAATCCGATTACAGCCCCCTTTATCTACAGCGGTACCTATTTCCTCGGATCCAAGCTGATCGGACTGGAAAAACCGCTGATACTGACCCGCCATTTGACCATGGAATCCCTATTGGCAATGATACAGCAGGCGCCCGGGATTTTTGTTGCCATGACGATAGGGGGTATCCTGATTGGATTGCCGCTGGCCGTCGCAGGATACTTTGTGGTGTATAGAATGATGAATCAGTACCAGGAAAAAATCAAAGCCCGTATCCGAAACAGGGCGCGTCAAATTCGGCAAAGATTAAAGTGGCGCAGATTACGCCGGACAAAAAAGTAACATCCACCGCTGAAAGTTTCAACAAAAGGAGATGATCATGGACAGACATTTTTTAATCGCTGTTTCAGAGCAGAAAAGCGCAATATATGGTGTTCGATTTGTTTCAGATTTTTTTTCAGACAAACACCCGATTAAATCGACCTTGTTTTATTCGGCCCCAAAACCGGCGGCCGCATTTGAAAATGAAACAAGTCTTGAGGCAGGTTCCAGACAGAAAGAGCAGCAGAGAAAAATTCTGGCCAAGGGAAAAGCTGCAATGGAGACCGTCAGGCAGGAATGCCTTGATATGGGATTTCAGAAAGAAAACCTGACGGAAATAATACAGACACAGGTTTTTTCAAAAGTTACTGATATTATCCAGGAAGGTGAGAAAGGATCCTACGATGCGGTTGTCCTGGGCAGAAGAGGACTTTCAATGCTGGAAGCAGCCTTTGAAGACAGTGTGAGTCGGGCGATTTTTAAAGAGACCGTTGCGTTTCCGCTTTGGCTTTGCCGATCGTCAAACCCTGCCCGTAAAAATATCCTGTTCTATGCTGATGGGTCAGGGGCATCCTTTCAGATGGCGGATCATGTCGGTTTTATTGTGGGGCTTGAACATCGGCACCGGGTGGATATACTGGTCCTGGAATCCCTGGCGGCCCAATCCTCCCTGATGGATCAATATAGAAAAATTTTTGTGGACCACGGGTTGTCTGACGATATGATCCGATTTCAACCGCTTGGCTCGGGCAATCCTGCAAAACAAATACTGAAACTCATTGAAAAGAATTCATATGCAGCCGTTGCCCTGGGAAGATCCAGCAGTGAAAGCAACCTGCTGACGCGACTGGTTAAAGGTCCGGTCTGCTCGGTGTTGTTCAAAGAACTTAAGGATGCAGCGCTTTGGCTGTGCCCATAATTTGTGTTCATATTTTTGAAGGCAAAAAGAGAAGCAGTTTGTCAAAAACCACTTCTCTTTTTGCTGACGGTCAGTTGTTTTAAAGGGCGTTATGCCACTTCTTCGAATTCTGCATCCACCACATCTTCATCCGCGTTTGTTGCGGAGGATGAGCCGGAAGGGTTTCCATTCCCATGACGGCCATCGCCCGGATTGTTGGATTGCTGGTACATCGCCTGAGCCAGTTTGTGTGCTGCCTGGTTCAAGGCTTCAGTCCTCTGCAGAATACTCTGGGTATCTTCTTTTTTCACAACCTGTTTCAAGTTGCTGATGGCTTCCTCTACTTCCATTCGAATATTTCCATCGACTTGTCCGCCCATTTCAGCCAGGGTTTTTTCAGTGGCGTGGATTAACGCATCGGCTGTGTTTCTCGCATTTACCCGGGCCTTTAACTTCTGATCTTCTTCAGCATGCAATTCAGCATCCTTTATCAATCTGTCCACATCTTCTTTAGAAAGGCCGGATGAGGAGGTGATCTGAATGGACTGTTCTTTTCCAGTTGCCGTGTCTTTTGCTGAAACATTGACAATCCCGTTGGCGTCAATATCAAAGGTAACCTCGATTTGCGGCAGGCCCCGGGGTGCCGGTTGAATGCCAACCAGATCAAATCGACCCAGCGGTTTGTTACCGGATGCCATTTCCCGTTCACCCTGGAGGACCTGAATGGAAACCGCCGGCTGATTGTCTTCGGCTGTGGAAAAGGTTTCACTCTTCCGAACAGGGATGGTTGTATTCTTTTCAATCAATTTGGTCATGACACCGCCCAGGGTTTCAATTCCCAGGGATAACGGGGTGACATCCAGCAGGAGGACATCTTTCAGATCGCCTTTCAGAACCGCTCCCTGGACAGCCGCGCCTATTGCCACAACTTCATCCGGATTCACGCCCTTGTTGGGGGTCTTGCCAAAAAATGTTTTTACCCGGTCCTGGACCGCCGGCATGCGGGTCATACCCCCCACCAGGATCACTTCATTTATGTCTTGGGCAGAAAGACCGGCATCCTTTAGTGCGGTCTGGCAGGGTGTTATAAGCCTATCCAATAGGGTTGAAACCAGGGATTCCAGCTTAGCCCTTGTGATTTTAATGTTCAAATGCTTGGGGCCGGACCCATCCGCCGTGATAAAGGGTAGATTGACATCGGTTTCCATGGATGTGGACAATTCCATCTTGGCCTTTTCAGCGGCTTCTTTTAATCGCTGCAGCGCCATTTTATCGCCTCTCAGGTCGATTCCCTGGTCCCGGCGGAATTCTTCTGAAAGATAATCGATGAGCATAAAGTCAAAGTCCTCACCGCCCAGATGCGTGTCGCCGTTGGTAGACTTGACTTCAAAAACCCCATCACCGATTTCCAGGATGGAAACATCAAAGGTGCCGCCGCCCAGGTCAAATACAACGATTTTTTCCTCTTTCTTTTTGTCCAGGCCATAGGCCAGCGCAGCTGCTGTGGGTTCATTGATGATCCTCAGGACATTCAGACCGGCAATTTTCCCAGCATCCTTGGTGGCCTGGCGCTGACTGTCATCAAAATATGCCGGCACGGTAATGACGGCATCGGTTATGGTTTCACCAAGGGATTCCTCTACGGATTTGCGAATTTCCGCCAGGATATGAGAGGATACCTCTGCCGGGCTGTATTGTTTTCCCCGAAGATTGATACAGACATCCCCATTGCCGGCTTTTTCAATCGTAAACGGCAACTTGCCGATATCCTTTTGAATTTCAGGCGAATCAAACTTTCGTCCGATCAGTCTTTTAACCCCAAAAACCGTATTGGCGGGATTGGTAATGGCCTGCCGCTTGGCAATCTGGCCCACCAACCGCTCTCCATTTTCAGACACCGCCATAACCGATGGCGTGGTTCTTCCGCCTTCCCGGTTCATGATTATTTTGGCTTCACCGCCTTCCATTACGGATACACATGAATTGGTCGTGCCAAGATCTATTCCTATAATTTTTTTCATTTTTTTACTCCTGATTTATATATTGCACTTTGTTTTGGCGATGCCATACATACAGCATCTTTTCTCATGTCGGAAAAATAAGCACCATAAAATTCATTGTCAATCATATTTTATGATTATTTATACTTTTTTATAAAAAGTAATGAGATAATATAAGGCTTATCGGCTGCTGCCTGAGTTTGTTTTATCGGCGTTCAACAGAGAAGGAAAAATAAACACATTAGAGACGCCTTTGTATCAATGATTATTCTGGGTATGACAGCAATTCTCATTTTGGCATTTTCTTGAACGGGTCAGGCTTGTTTTATTGTGCTTTTTATCAAAAATCGGTTCTTGAAGAGGCTAAAAGCGCAATAAAGCAAGCCTGACCCTAGCCTGATGTTTCATATTTAGAATTGCTCTTTTTTTATTGCTTGACATTGAAAAAAACATTAACTATGCTAAACATCACTAAATAAAAATATTTTTGGAGGTAATGGTGCCTCCCCTGTCTATAGCCGGACAGGAAAAAATACGTTAGAGGTAATGAAGCCTCTTTTGTCCACAGCAGGACAAAAGAGGCTTTTTTTGTTTTTTCATCCGATATGCCTGAACCGGGGTTAACCCAAACATACCCCAAAAATCAGGAAACGGTGGAGAAAAACAAATCAATAAACAGCAGCAAAAAGGAGAATCAACATGGCAAAAGAAATCATCCTCTATAACCTGAGAGACGATGTAACAGATGAAGATTACATAAAATGGTGTGCCGATTACAAGGGCCCAACCCTGTTGAGCTTGAGTTCGGTCAAAAGTTTCACCCTTGTGAATATGCTGGGCGGGGTGAAAGGAAATGGCAAAGAGAGCATCCCGCCGGAAGAAACCAAACCCCCGTTTAAATACATTGGGATTCTAGACAGTACAAATCTGGCAGACTGGGACAAGGATAGAAATTCAAAAACATTTAAAGAAGAATTTTTCCCCCAGTGGTTTTCCAAATGGGTGGCGGATTTTTATGTGTTGGCAGGCATGGAGGTTTATGACGAAAAAAGTGAATAAATTTTACATAAAGGAGGGGGCATCGTGAATTTAGAACATCTGTTAACCAAAGAACATCTTCAAATCAGAGAAACCATTCGAGAGTTTACCAAAAAAGAGATTATGCCCAGGACCAGGGAGCTGGAGGCAGATTACAGTCTTGTAGAAGAAGTGCACCAGAAGCTGGTTGATATGGGGGTTCAAGCCGATGGGTATCCGGAAGAATACGGCGGCGGTGGACACGGTTCCATGAAATCCTTGTGTATCATCACTGAAGAACTGGCCAAAGGGGATGCCGGCATCAGCCTGTCCGTTGGAATTAATGCCGGGATCATTCTCAAACCGGCAATGGTGGTTGAAAATAAATTTGTAATGGACCAGTTCATTCCCCGCTTCACGGGTGACAAACTGGCTTATGCCTGCATTTCCATGACCGATGAGCAGGGTGGGGCGGATTCGGAAAATCCATTGCTTGCAGGGGGAGGGATCAAGACCACGGCAAGGCTTGAAGGGGATGAATATGTGATCAATGGTGCCAAGTCCTGGCCGACCCACGGCGGCGTTGCAGAATGTTATCTGACGGTCTGCAATACAGACCCTTCAGCCGGCGATGAGGGAATCGCCTTGATTTATGTTCCCAAGGATACACCGGGCCTGACCTTTGGAAAACCGGAAGAGAAGATGCTGTTTAAAACATCCATCAACTCATCGATCTATTATAACAATGTCCGGGTGCCCAAGGAATACCGCCTGGCCGGTCCGGGTATGGATGCCAATATTTATCATTTTTTTGAAGTGGGAACCGGGTGGCATTCGTCTGCCATGGCCCTGGGCGTTGCCGAGCGGGCATTTGAGCTTGCTCTGGCGTATACAGGGACCCGGATGGGCGGATTCAAGCCGGTGCGGCAGCACAGCATGGTGGCAGGGATCCTGGCCGATATGGCCATTGGTATTGATATGATGCGGGCCAGCGTCTACAACCTGAGCTGCATGCTGGACAACCTGGATGTATACGGTCCGCCCTGGAGCCCGCAGTTAATTTCCAAAGCATCTGCCACCCGTGTTTTTGCCGGGGACAAGGCGGTTGAAATCGTGAATAAGGGTGCCGAACTCCTGGGGTCCATGGCAATTTCAAAAGACTTTGGCTACGAAAAATGTCTCAGGGATGCCAAGATATTCCAGCTCTGGCTGGGCGGGCAGCAGATTTGCCGCTACCGGGTCGCCCGGGGCTATTATGATTTGAAAAACTGGGCATAGCAATTGCCTTAGATAAGAGTCCCTTCATGTTTCTGGTTTTTAACATCATCCAAGGAAATGGAAGGATTAACGAATTTAATACGATACATTAACAAACAGAGGACATAATGATGTTAACAGGAAAAAAAATTATTGTAACCGGTGCCGCATCCGGTATTGGTGCTGAAACCGCCAAACTATTAAAGGCAAAAGGAGCCAGTATTGTTGGCATGGATATTAATGAACCCCAGGCCAATATAGATCAATATATAAACGTTGATTTTTCAGATCCAGGATCAATTGAAACAGCAGTGGCATCTGTTCCGGATGGAATTGATGCCTTGTGCAACATTGCAGGCCTTCCTCCGACAAAAGAACGGGCACTGGTACTGAAAGTTAATTTTCTTGGACTCAGACATTTTACCGAACGGATGATTGACAAGTTAAACGATGGTGCTTCAATCGTAAATATTGCGTCCCTTGCCGGTCTCGGCTGGCCGGAAGCCGGGGACCAGATCAAAGCCTTACTGGCATTAAGGGATTTTAGTGCCACTGAGGCATTCTGCGAATCAAATGGTGTAGAAGAAGGGGGGGGGCGGTCTTATTTTTTCACCAAAGAAACCCTGATTGTCTGGACCATGATGAATCGCTGGACCTGGCGTGACCGGGGCATCCGAATGAACTGCGTGAGCCCCGGACCTGTTGAAACCCCGATCCTCCCTGATTTTCTTGAAACCCTGGGTGAAAGGGCTGCAGAAGATGCAAAGGTGATGGACCGGCCCGGACGTCCCGAAGATATTGCACCGGTTATTGCGTTTATGTGCAGTGACGACAGTAACTGGATAAGGGGTGCAAATATTCCCGTTGATGGTGGGATGTACCAGCATGTTCTGTGTAATATGCATGGACATATTTAATTCAGTTAAATTTTAAATACGTATGTCATCTAAAAAAGTGAGAGGAAAAAAATGAGAGTATCTAATTTATGTAAGGCCATGAGCATTGGATTGATCAGCGTAATGATAGGATTTAGCTCTGTGCAGGCACAGGACGTCATCAAGGTCGGAATGTCTGCGGCGAAAACCGGCCCCCTGAGTGGCGGTACGGCGGTTACCCAGTGGCCGAATTTGAAACTATGGGAGCACACGGTTAATGCCAAGGGCGGAATCAAAGTAGGTGACAAACGCATGCCTGTTAAAATCTTTGAATATGATGACAGAAGCCATCCTACGGATGCGGTTAAAAATATTCAACGGATGATCAACAAGGATAAGGTTGATTTTGTTGTTGCACCTTATGGTACCGGGATAAACCTTGCCGTTGCCCCCATACTTGCTAAATACGGGTATCCCCATATCGCTGTCAGTTCCATTACTGACAAGGGGGATGAGTTTACCAAACGATGGCCGAATATGTTTTTAACCCTGGGTACATCCACAGGGTTTGCCGAATCAGTAGCCGATGTCCTTAAAAAAATGCGTGACCAGGGAAAGATAGGCAACAAGGTTGCGGTTGTAAATGTTGCTGATGCCTTTGGTATTGAACTGGCTCATGTTGGCAAACCCGCATTGGAAAAGGCCGGTTTTGAAATTGTATATGAAACATCCTACCCTCTTGGAACACAGGATTTAGCACCGGTAATCAATGGAGCAAAGAATGCCAAACCAGATGCATTTGTTGCCTTCAGTTATCCGCCTGATACGTTTGCACTCACCGAACAGGCCAAAATTTCAAATTTAGAGGTTAAGGCATTTTATGTCGGTGTTGCGACCTGCTTTCCTGCTTTTGAAAAAAGATTCGGTTCGGCAGCGCAGGGCATATTCGGTGCAGGTGGGATAAATCCTGACACACCGGAGATGAAAGCCTATTTCAAGAGCCATCTTGAAGTTACCGGTGTGGCCGCTGATTACTGGGCCAGTGCCACTACCTATGCAAGCCTTCAGGTTCTTGAGCAGGCCATTGAACGCGCAGGCACCATTGATCATCCCCAGGTCATTAAAACAATAAAGAACGGCACATTTGATACAGTTATGGGAAAGATTACCTTTGATGGGAACATCAATCGTAAATTCTGGACCATGGGGCAGTGGCAGGATGGTGTGTTCTATGGCGTTGCTTCCACAGGTCTGGATGGGGAAAAAGAGCCAATCATTAAAACAGGTTGGAAATAGATCTTTTTTTGTCATCAATAAGGGCCTGATCTGGCAACAGTTTCAGGCCTTTTTATAGTGTTTAGGAGTTCCGGGGTTATGGAAATAATTATTACGGGTATTTTGTTGGGTGGTGCCTATGCATTAATTGCAGTTGGCCTGACCATACAGTACGGGGTGGCTCGTATCATGAATCTTGCAACGGGTGAGACACTTGTTGCGTCATGTTTTTGCACATTCTGGATGTTTAACAGTCTCAAAATAAATCCAATTTTAGGTATTTTTCTGATCGCACCGGCGGCATTTATACTCAATTGGGCAATCTATTCACTCTTGCTTTTACCGCTGGTACGTCGTGCCAAGAACAAAGCAATGCTGGAGGTGGACAGCATTCTGGCTACCTTTGGAATTCTCTTCTTATTGGAAGGCTTGATGCTGGTGGGATTTGGCGGGGAGTATTTCAGCTATAGTTTTCTGTCCACATCCTACACGATTGCCGGAACCGCATACGGCTTGAACAGGATTGTGGCATTTCTGGCAGCCGTTCTGATCACAGGAACACTCTATGTTTTTCTTACCCATACCCGTTATGGAACATCCGTCCGGGCGGTTGCGGTTGACCCTGCCGCCGCCGGACTGGTGGCTATCAATGTTGATCGTGTTTCTGCATTTGCATTTGCCCTGGGAGGTGTTGTGACGGCCGCAGGAGGCACTCTTTTGTCTACTTTTTACACCTTTAATGCTTCCATGGGGGTTGTCTTTACGATGAAGGCATTGATCATTGTTATCATGGGCGGTGTAGGAGATGTCCGCGGTGCCGTGATAGCAGCGCTTATTCTTGGAATAGCTGAAACTGCAACGGCAACCCTTATAGATCCCGGATTAACCATTGCCGCTACCTATTTTCTGTTTATTCTTATTCTGTTATTCAGGCCCCAGGGGTTGTTCGGGAGACAAACGACATGATAAAAATAACAAAAGATGAAATCCGTATTTTACTATACATGGTGGTTGCTGTTGCCATACTTGCCTGTCTGCCGCTGCTCGACCAGGGGTACATCCTGTCGCTGGGATTGACCATTGTTATGTATGTCGCACTTTGTACTGCCTGGGTCCTTTTTTCAGGACCAACACACTATATTTCCCTTGCCACAGCCGCATTCTTTGGTCTTGGAACCTATGTCGTCGGCATCGGGATAGACGTATTGCCATTCCCCATACTGTTAATCATCGCGGCCCTCATCGGTGGGGTTGTTTCCGGATTGGTCGGCATTGCAACACTTCGTTTGTCAGGCGTCTACTTTGTCATTTTTACGTTGGGTATGGCGGAGCTGATTCGCCAGATTGTCACATGGATCCAAACCAATTTTACAACAGGAATCGGACTTTATGTTCTCACCGACTTTAGTGAAGCACACATTTATTGGATGTTGCTGGCATTGACGGTCCTTATCTTTATTACAGGCTGGCTGATCAATCGTTCCCGGTTGGGGTTTGCCATGAGAATTATCGGCAATGATGAGACGGTTGCCGCCCATGTCGGTATTGACTCGGCAAAGGCAAAGGTATTGCTGTTCCTTATCTCCGGTGCCTATATTGCTGTCATTGGGGCGATTCTTGCACCGCGGTTTGCGTATATCGAACCCCCCTCCGCGTTTAATCCCATGATTTCATTTTTAGTGGTCATCATGTCTCTGATGGGGGGAACCCGGACGCTATGGGCACCCTTAATTGGCGTTGTTCCTTTTACATTATTGTTTGATATGGTTTCTGCTAGATTTCCCAATCACTCAAGTATTCTGCTGGGCATTGCTTTTCTGCTGATTGTATATCTGATTCCGGACGGGTTGATTGGTAGAATTGAGGGAATCACCAAACGATTTTCAAAGAAAAAGGAGAGGACACATGAGTAAACCGGTTGTTTTGAAGGTCAATAGTGCTACCAAACGATTCGGCGGACTTTTGGCTGTTAACAATTTGGATTTCGAGGTGACTGAACACGAAGTTCTGGGTCTCATCGGTCCCAATGGCTCAGGGAAAACAACAGTGATGAACCTGATTTCCGGAGCTTTGAAACTCAGCTCAGGTGAAATCCGCCTGGAAGAAAAAATTGTCTCAGACCTGCCGGCGTATAAAATATCACAACTGGGGATATCCCGTACATTCCAGCTGGTTAAAATCTTACCAACCTTAAGTGTCATCGATAACGTTATTTCAGGTGGTGTATTCGGATATCACAGAATGTGGGGAGAAAATGCAGAAGAAACAGCATTACATCTGCTGAAAAAAGTCGGACTGGCAGCCTTGGCATTTAAGCCCACAGAACAATTGACCTATATCGATCAAAAACGTCTGGAACTGGCAAGGGCATTGGCCGGGAATCCCAAACTGTTATTGCTTGATGAATGGCTGGCCGGGTTGAATCCAACCGAATTGCAGATCGGTATTGAGTTAATTCATTCCCTGCGGGCTGAAGGAAGAACCATCATACTTGTAGAGCATGTTATGGACGCTATTCGAAGCTTATGTGATCGATGTGTGGTGATGAGCAGCGGCGTTAAAATTGCGGATGGAGAAGTGGCAGAAACATTAAAGAACCCGGAAGTCATACGGGCTTATTTGGGGGATTCAGATGCTTAGAATTGAAAATATGTCCGTGGCTTACGGGCATCACCGCGCCCTGGACAACGTATCGATGAAAGTTGACTCAGGTGAGATCGTCGTAGTACTGGGCGCCAATGGCGCTGGGAAATCAACACTTTTGAAGGCCATTGGCGGTATGATCCCGGCAGGAAATGGCTTTAAGGCCAGTATCAATGGCCTACAAATTCAGAACAAAAAACCCCATACCATTGTGGAAGCAGGGATTGCTCTTGTTCCGGAAGGCAGAGGTGTTTTTGGTGAATTAAGTGTCGGCGAAAACCTGAAACTGGGGGCCAACCCCAAACGGGCGCGGAAGCATGAAAATAAAAATCTGAAAACCGTATTTGACCTTTTCCCAGTCCTTGCCAGAAGAAAAAATCAACTCGTACGGACAATGAGCGGTGGTGAACAGCAGATGGTTGCCATTGGACGCGCCATCATGTCCCAACCGGATATAATGATGTTTGATGAACCCTCTCTGGGCCTCTCTCCGTTGCTGACAACTGAAGTGTTCAAGGTGCTCACCCTTCTGAAAAAAACAGGTGTCGGTATCCTGCTTGTAGAACAGAATGCCCGCCAGAGTCTGGCAATTGCGGATAGAGGTTACCTTTTAGAAAACGGGCATATCGGACAATCAGGATTGGCCAGGGACTTGATTGAGGATGAGGCGGTCCGCAAAGCCTACCTGGGGGGATAAATTAAAGGTGTTCGGTCATGGATTATATCCGGGTTGCTTTTGATGGGCTTGATCATCGTTTCGGCCAATATCCAAGAGGGGTCAGGCTTGCGTTATTGACGCTTTTGCTGAATTCCTTTGCCATTACAGTCTGTTATCAAAAGCACAATAACACAAGCCTGACCCCGTCGAACCATGACCCCGTCGAACCATCAATTACGACAATTGGGCGAAGTTAGGACCAAGCCCCTTTTGATGAATTTGACTAAATCAGCAGGTTTGGTTATGAGTGTCTCAAAGATTACCTTTTATCTGAAGGAGTGACATGGCCGATTATTTTGAATCCGGTATTGGAAAGGCAACCTTACATCATCCAGAACAAGATCACGCTGAACTGGGTCGCGAGGCGGCCTCAGAAGCACTGTCTCAGATTAAGCAATTCCAACCCTGTCTTGCAATGGCCTTTGTTTCCTCTGAATTGGATATCCCTGGGATCACAAAGGGGATAAAAGAGATGATAAAGGAATGTCCTCTGATTGGAACAGGCACCGCTGCTGCCATTGCAAACGGCTTTGCAGCAAACAGTGTTGTTGTATGTGTTCTGGCGTCCCCTCATATTAGAGTTCGAATCGGTGCCGGGAACAATGTCAGCCAAAACTTCCAAACAGCCGTCAGTGAAAGCCTGTCGGATGCAGGGATTAATCAATACTTTGACTATCTCCATCCACAGCATCAAATGCTTCGCATGGCTTCAGGAGGCACTTCTGGAAATTCACCTGTTCTTCTCATTGTTTTTTCCCCTGGATCAACAACTGAAAAATATTCCTCCAGCCATGATATCCACTCTGTCTTACGAAAATCTTCTGCCAATCGGATACCCATATTTGGCGGTAGCTCATCCGATTTTTTTCACTATGGACCAAACTATCAAATTATCAACAATCGTGTATTAAACGATGCCATAGTCCTGGCATTTCTTGAAACAGATGTTCTCTTTGGTTTGGGAATGGCACATGGATTTATCCCAACCAAAAAACAGGTGATGGTAACACGCGCTTCCGGTCATTTTATCCATGAATTTGATAAACGGCCGGCTGTTGATGTTTATGCTGAATTGCTTAAAATGGATCCGCTGCACATCAAAGGAAACTTTCAGGTGGGTGTACCGCCTTTCAAGCAATTTCCCCTTGGATCTGTGGATATGTATGGGAATTCAATATTGCATGTGCCGGAACGTCTTTTAGACGATGGATCTATTCAGTTCGCCCATGTCATTGAAAACTCCCGGGTCATGAGCTTAATGCGGGCTAAAGATGACGAGGTGCTAAATGCCGGGGTTGCCGCATATAATAAAGCCGTTCTATACGGCGGTTTAAACAAACCGTCATCCATCATCATGCTGTCCTGTGCATTGAGAATGAAAAATCAAGCGGAACAGGAAGACCTTAGACGGGTCCGGGAGAATGCAAATCTCTCGTTCTGTGGTCTCTATTCTTATGGGGAAAAAGGTGTTCTGGATGATGGTCTCCCTGTGTATAATAATCATTCTGTTTCTACCCTGGTTTTCTCAGATGAATTGAATCCCATTGCCTCTTTGGTGAACAAGAATAAAAACATATATGAAAAATTTAATGATGAACTTGAAAAAAAAGCACTTCAAATAAAGTCAATTTCCAAAATGAATGAGGTGATCCAAAATGAAACCGATGTGGGCCGGCTTCTCACCTCTCTGACGTCAGAGCTGGCCGTATCTTTCCCATGGGCGTATGGTGCCTTTTATCTGTCTGAGGGTCAAAATGGAACATTGGCTTTGGCAAGTGCGGTTGATTTTGAAAAGTTCCCCGACAAAATCCAGATAAACAAAGAACAACCAGGGTTCTTGTATATCCATCTGGATAGCCATGAAAAGTCTTTTGGGGTAATGGTTTTGAGAGTTAAGGACTCCGCCGTGGGTCTCAATGAAGAAGATATCCAATTGGCCAGAACAATCGGTAAAATGGCAGCGAATGGCCTTCATCAAATTGAATTGGACAGCCATCTGAATGTTAAACTGCGGCAGCTTGAAATTCTAAACCAGATCGGCAATGAATTATCTAAAACCGAGGAAAATGGCCTGCAATCTGAGAACATATTAAACCATATCAAACGGTCTTTAAAATTATCATTCGTAAGTCTGTGGCTGATCGATAGAACACATCAGCTGCTGACAAAAGAAGCCATCACCTCAAATGAAGATATGAAAATCGGCCAGGTGGAAAAAGAAAATGACGAGAGACTTGCCAGGTGGCAGATCGAACATGAAAAACCCCTTTTTTATACCAATGAACCCGGGATGATGCACCCCATCCAGTTGATCGCACCATTTAATTTTAGTTTTGTTTCATTACCCATCAAATTAAAAGGAGAATTAAGGGGGATTTTAAATTTATTTTCCCTCCGACAATATAAGTGGTCTCTTCAAACAGAGCGTATATTTGAAAACATGGAATTTTTGCAGAACATCTCCACCCAGATTGCCATGTTCATAGAAAACAGGAGTCTTCATAAACACACAACCCTCTACAAAGAGATTCATCATCGCGTGAAAAACAACCTGCAGAATATTGCCAGTCTCCTGCGGATGCAGCGGCGCCGTCTTGACAGTATTACAGCAGACCAGGCCTTGTCAGACAGTATTGCGCGAATTATGAGTATTGCCATGGTTCACGACACTCTCTCCCAGAGTGAGATTGGTCTTGTTGATCTCCACCGGCTTATGGACAGTATCATTAAATTCTGCGAGTCAGAAGCTTCCCACAAAATTAACATTACCCTGGATGTTTCCGATACACTCACCATGATCCCCTCCAGGGAAGCAACCACACTTTCACTGGTAGTGAATGAACTTGTTCTTAATGCCATCCAGCATGGCGTTAAAGGGAGAGAAAATGGTAAACTCCAGATCATTGTTGAACAAAAAAATGATATATCCGTCACGATAATAGATGACGGTCCCGGGTTGCCGGACGCATTTGATGCTAAAAAGGATGGGAATTTAGGATTGACCATCGTTCAAACCCTGGTTAAAGATGAACTTAAAGGTCATTTTGAAATCAATGGATCTTCCGGAACACGGGCATATGTTTGTTTTCCGACTCCTAAATCCTGCTACCCGTTACAAAAGTCTGAAAATAAAATTAAACTTCATAAAGAAAAACCTAAAACTCGTTTTGGTAAGATAATGAGCAAATTTGGAGGGAACCCGATGACAAAGGAAAGCGCTTTAAAAGATAAAGTGATACTGATAGTTGATGATGAAGCCGATATTCTTGAAACAGTGCAAGAAGAACTTTCCATGTGCCTTTTGCACAAGGCCCAGGATTACGATACGGCAAAGCAATACCTGGCAAGTTATACGTATGATATTGTTATTTTGGATATTATGGGAGTGGATGGGTTTGAGTTGCTGAAGGATTCTGTGCACAGGGGGTTTCCCACCACCATGCTGACAGCTCATGCCTTGACACCAGAGGCATTAAAACAATCCATAAAGCTGGGGGCGGTATTTTTTCTTCCAAAGGAAAAGTTATTTGAGTTAAAGGAATTTTTAGAAACAGCAGTCCTCAAAGAAAAAAAAGCGTCCTGGTCATATTTTTTTGATACATTCGGCAAGTATCTTAGCAACCGCTTTGGACCGGACTGGAAAGAAAAGGATAAATTCTTCAAAGAATTTGAAAAGTCCATCAGCATGAATAAAAAGGATTAATCGGCCGAAATCATATCCTTTTTTCTTCCGAAAGGGATTTGCAGTTTTCGCATGCGGGACCGAAGGGTACCCGGATTGATTCCCAGCAGGTCAGCGGCACCATTTTTCCCCTGTACTTTACCTTTTGTCAACTGGAGAACATGCAAGATATGGCGCCGGTTAATATCTTCCAGGTCAAGTACTTCAGGGTCATGAGAACCCAATTGCCTTGGAGACGGAAGGGTAGAATTTAACAGATGACGATCATCGAAATGAAGTCTTCCTTCAAATCGTCCTGTCCTGCTGAGAATAAGCGATCTTTCTATAAAATTTTCCAACTCTCTGACATTACCGGGCCAGTCATATTCCGTTAACCGATCAATTGTTTCGGAAGTGACAACCGGACGTTGGCCCAGGTTCAACTCCCGGGTTTTAAGATCGATAAAATAGTCTACAAAACCAGGAATATCGGCTTTGCGCTGGCGAAGCGGCGGGATGATGATGGGAAAAACATTCAACCGATACCAGAGATCTTCCCGGAAATATCCGTTTTTGACCATTTCTCCAAGGTTTCGGTGGGTTGCCGCGATGACCCGGACATCCAGTGTCTGGTTTTCGGTTCCACCAACTCTTTCGATAGTTTTTTCCTGCAAAACCCTCAGCAGTCGAATTTGTGCTGCTGCCGGCAGTTCGCCGACTTCATCAAGAAAGACCGACCCTTTGTCAGCCCGTTCAAAAAGACCTCTTTTCATGGCCATTGCACCAGTAAAGGCCCCTTTTTCATGACCAAACAATTCACTGTCGATAAGCGTTTCAGGGATGGCACCACAATTTATTTTAATGAATGGACCCTTTCGTCTATCTGAAGAATAATGCAGGGTGTTCGCAATCACTTCCTTACCCACTCCCGTTTCTCCAAGCAGAAGAACATGGTTGTCTAAAGAGGCAACTTGTCTGACCATTTCCATGACATAGCGAAGTCCGGATTGTTCACCAATGATAACGTCACCTGAAATTCGATGAAGTTCCTTTTGCAAATATTGCTTGTCATCTTGTAATATTGTTTTCAGTTTTACGACTTGCTGATAGCGAAGGTGGTTGGAAATGGCAATTGAGAAAGGATCCCGAAGCATGTGTATCAGCCGGAGATGCTTTTGAGAGAAAACATTCTTTTCTTTTGTCATCATACCGATCACCACCATCTGATCGCCTTCAATCTGAAGGGGGATACCGATGCCGGAGGCTGTTTTATAACCCGTTGTCTGGGCGATTTCCCTTGTTATGGTTTTTCTACCGTCAATGTCAATCAAGTAGGGTTTCCCGATGTCGGATTTTAATTCTGCCTGGGCTTTTTTTGATAGAAACCGGGTTTGGTTGAGTGGTATTTTTAATTCAAAATCAGATGCAAATGCAATGAATTTGAATCCACCCGTTTCAAGATCGAATAGATTGCAGTCAATGCTATTGATGGGGATATATTGTTTCAAAAATAAAAAACAATTTTTGAAAACTGCCTTCAACTCCAGGCTGCCGCAGATATTTAGTGTTGCTTCATGGAAAAATGCATAATCATCAATTTTCATATCAGGTTCTTAAAAGTGTGATATTTATCATATTGTTAAAAAAATATTATATTTCACATACAGATCTGATAAATATCACATATAAATAGTTATAACAATAATAATATTTGTAATCACAGGCAAAATTAAAGTTGGCACAGTTATAGCATTTAAGTTCATAACACGTTAAGCATGATCCTTCAGAGGGTAATGATGCCTTCTGAATTTAATGAATAGAAAAAAAGATCCTTAGAGGTAATGAAGCCTCTTTTGTCCAAAGCTGGACAAGAGAGGCTTTTTTTATTTTTTCATCATAGACGTCTGAAACGGGGATAAACAGACACCACTTAAAAATTCAGCAAGCGGTTGAGAAAAATAATTCAATAAACACAAGCAAAAAGGAGAGCCATCGTGAATTTAGAACATCTGTTAAGCAAAGAACATCTTCAAATTAGAGAAACAATTCGAGAGTTCACCAAAAAAGAGATTATGCCCAGGACCAGGGAGCTGGAGGCAGATTACAGTCTTGTAGAAGAAGTGCACCAGAAGCTGGTTGATATGGGGGTTCAAGCCGATGGATATCCGGAAGAATACGGCGGCGGTGGACACGGTTCCATGACATCCTTGTGTATCATCACTGAAGAACTGGCCAAAGGGGATGCCGGCATCAGCCTGTCCGTTGGCATTAATGCCGGAATCATTCTCAAACCGGCAATGGTGGTTGAAAATAAATTTGTAATGGACCAGTTCATTCCCCGCTTCACGGGTGACAAACTGGCTTATGCCTGCATTTCCATGACCGATGAGCAGGGCGGGGCGGATTCGGAAAATCCACTGCTTGCAGGGGGGGGGATCAAGACCACGGCAAAGCTTGAAGGGGATGAATATGTGATCAATGGTGCCAAGTCCTGGCCGACCCACGGCGGCGTTGCAGAATGTTATCTGACGGTCTGCAATACAGACCCTTCAGCCGGCGATGAGGGAATCGCCTTGATTTATGTTCCCAAGGATACACCGGGCCTGACCTTTGGAAAACCGGAAGAGAAGATGCTGTTTAAAACATCCATCAACTCATCGATCTATTATAACAATGTCCGGGTGCCCAAGGAATACCGCCTGGCCGGTCCGGGTATGGATGCCAATATTTATCATTTTTTTGAAGTGGGAACCGGGTGGCATTCGTCTGCCATGGCCCTGGGCGTTGCCGAGCGGGCATTTGAGCTTGCTCTGGCGTATACAGGGACCCGGATGGGCGGATTCAAGCCGGTGCGGCAGCACAGCATGGTGGCAGGGATCCTGGCCGATATGGCCATTGGTATTGATATGATGCGGGCCAGCGTCTACAACCTGAGCTGCATGCTGGACAACCTGGATGTATACGGTCCGCCCTGGAGCCCGCAGTTAATTTCCAAAGCATCTGCCACCCGTGTTTTTGCCGGGGACAAGGCGGTTGAAATCGTGAATAAGGGTGCCGAACTCCTGGGGTCCATGGCAATTTCAAAAGACTTTGGCTACGAAAAATGTCTCAGGGATGCCAAGATATTCCAGCTCTGGCTGGGCGGGCAGCAGATTTGCCGCTACCGGGTCGCCCGGGGCTATTATGATTTAAAAAACTGGGCGTAGCAGCAATGAGTGCCAATACCCACTCATAGTTTCCGGCTATATTCATTAACCCTATTTACGATGCGAAAGGAGTTTAACACGGATGGATCAGAAAATTTACCATCACATTAGAAAAGAGTCTATTGCAAACTTTTTCTTTAACGCTGTCGTCAATGGTATCATCGCATATTTTATCGGACGATCAACCAAGATGCTCTTCATATGGGGAAAGGGGAGCTTTGGAGGCGATATTGTGGCCACAGCCTTTTTTCTCCTTATCATTGTCTCCCTTGTTGTAATTCCGCTTAAAAAAAGAGGGGTCCGAAAAGGAACCCTGCCTTCACTTGAATGGAATCAATGTCTTTTTTTACACCGGATTCTGAGCAAATTTCCCCAAAATACAATTTTGTGTTCCCTTGTCTTTGGCTTTGTCGGACTTGCTTTTATCGCGCCGGTTACCCTCCTGCCGTTTTGGGTCATGGGTATAACCCAAATGACACCCCAGTCTTATATCATATTTAAAAGTATTTGGGGCGGGTGTCTTGTTGCGGTAATGATTTGGCCCATTATCATTTGCGCATTGGGAAACACGACTCCTGAATCCGCCTCTTGATTTTGGCAGGCTACGTTAAGTTCGTTTCAGAAGGTTTTTTAAATAATCATAGAAAAGGAGAAACTGAACATGCACATGAACAGAAAGGTCGATGTCCAAACCGAAAAAATTATTGATAAACTTAAGCTGGCTATTAAGGAAGCAGATTTTGATGCAACACCGGTCATTGCACAGGAAGCCCTGGATGCGGGTATTGATTCCGCTCAAATTATGCAGGAAGGCATCTGCCAGGCATTGATGGAAATTGAGCATGACTTTTTTGGGGACACCAAACCCACCATGCATCCAAAGCATTTAATGGGTGTTGAAGGCGCTCGCCGTGCAATGGCCGTGCTTGAACCCTTGATGAAAAATAATGACGGCAAATCCGGTACCATCGTCATGGGCGTTCCTTCGGGAGATACCCATGATTTTGGTACAAAAACAGTTGCCTTGTCCCTTCTCGCAGCAGGATTCAAAGTGGAATATCTTGGAAGAGACGTCGCCCCGTTACGGTTTGTCCAGAAAGCCCAGGAAACAAACGCTGATATTATCGGAATATCATGTTACCAGACAACAGGCTTTGAAAAAATTGAAGAGGTCATTGACCTGATTTCCCAGGTTAAACTCCAGGACAAAATCCGGGTGATGGTAGGTGGATCCGTCATCACCCAGAAGTATGCGGACAAGTTGAATATAGGATATGCAAAAAATGCTGCAGATGCCGTAACACTGGCACAAACACTGGTGAGGAGGTAATAGATATGGCAAAAATGACTGCAAGTGAAAGAATCATGATGTCGGCTATGGGGAAAGAACCTGACAGGGTACCGGTTTTTGGTATATTTAACGACTGGGCATGGGGGCAGTTATATGGCAGGAATCACATGCTGGATTACTGCCAGGATGCTGAAAAATGGGCTAAAGTCATGGTATGGACGTGTAAGGAAATGGGAGGTGATTCAGCAGTGGCACTGCCTGATGTGCACCCTTTGGCTGAAGCGATCTGTGAGGCATCCGGCCTGCCCAGTCCTTCCATTTCATGGAAAGACTTTCCCCGAACCGATGCGCATAGCCTATATGAGGGTGACCTTGTCAATGATCCGGCATATGGCAATCCCATTATTAAAACAATGAAGGATGCAGAAAAGCTAAAACCGGCTGATCCCTATAAACATGGAAGACTTCCGGTACTGCTCAAATCCATAGAACTTGCAAACAAGGAATTGAAGGGCGACTGGCCTGTTGGTGGAATGGTTGAAAATGCATTGTCTGTCGGCGGAGGCCTTATGGGCTGGACCCCGATGTTTATGGCCATGGAAAAAAATATAGCGTTGTGGAAAAAGGTAGAGGATGTGGCCATTAAGTCTTCATGGGCATTTGCCAAAGCCCAGAAAAAAGTCGGGGCTGTTTTTGCTGTAAGCCATACAGAGCTTCCCGCCCGGGTGGGGTCAGAATCATTCCTGGCAAACCCGACCTGGATGCAGGCAGACTGGCCGCCTGAGCTTTATAAACGAATCCCGGAGGAATTGGGTTTGGGCATTGCCGTACATGCCTGTACCACAGGACCGAATGAGCCGGGAATCGACGCATGGAAAACAATGGTAAATCATACAGCTTCATTTTTTTGTGCGGAATCCGGAGGCGCAGACTCCCTGGCGCGCATTAAGGAAGCATTAGCTCCAGCCTCGGTAATGGGCAACATTCATCCGGTGGATATCATGCTCCATGGCACCCCTGATGACGTAGAAGACGCCTGTATAGAGCTGATCAAAAAATGTGGTCCCGGGGGTCGTTTCCAGCTTGGACCCGGCTGCACATACTCTCTTGACGTCCCTTACGAGAATGTAAAAGCCATGGTTGATTCATGTGAGAAGTATGGCAAGTACCCGATAAATCTTTAAAAAAAGGATACGGCCATTATATTGTCGAAACAGATGGTGTCGTATCCGATTCACGACCCAGGACCATGTTCCGATGTATCAGATCATCGGAATACGGTCCTGGACACATCCAGGCCAGGAATGCGTAATTTTGTGTTTGCCAAAACAAAGAACCCTTTTTTAAAAATTCAAACCAAACAATGCCAGTTTAAATTCTTCCTGCATTGAATCCGGCACATCTGAACCAATACGGGTAAAGCATGAGGTGTTCCTTCCGGCATCATAGATACCTTGCGGGTTTGCGCTTATTTTCTTGACATTTTTCCGGTTTAGATTTACAAAGGAAAGTTCAATTATTGATATCAACTGATCCGAATATCGGAGGAATAATGGATTATAAAAAGACCTTGAATCTGCCATCCACAAAATTTGCCATGAAGGCCAATCTGCCCCAACGCGAACCCCAGCAGTTAAAAGAATGGGAAGAAAAAAAAATCTATCAGAAGTTAAGAGAACAATCTAAAGGCAGCGTCCCTTTTATTCTCCATGACGGCCCTCCCTATGCAAATGGTCATCTCCACATGGGACATGCCATTAATAAAATTTTAAAAGATATTATTGTCAGATCCAGGCAGATGGCCGGATTTGATGCGCCCTATGTTCCCGGTTGGGATTGCCACGGCCTTCCCATTGAGCACAACGTGGACAAAAAACTGGGTAAAAAGAAACGGGAGATGACCGATGTCCAGGTCAGGAAAGAGTGCAGATCATATGCTGCCAAATTTGTCGATATTCAACGAGAAGAATTCAAACGGTTTGGGGTTATTGGAGAATGGGATCAGCCGTATTTGACAATGAACTACCCGTATGAAGGCAGGATTGCCAAAGAATGTGGAGAGTTTGCTCTTTCAGGGGATATGTTTCTGGGCAAAAAACCCATTCACTGGTGCTGCAATTGTCAAACTGCCCTTGCAGAAGCGGAAATTGAACATCACGACCATACCTCTCCGTCCATTTTTGTCAAATTTCCGGTAAAGGATGATCTGTCAGACCTCCTGCCCGGGGTTGAAGACGATATTTTTGTGGTGATCTGGACCACAACGCCCTGGACCATTCCTGCCAATATGGGGGTTTGTCTGCATCCGGATTTTGTGTATGTGGCCGTTAAAACAGAGCAGCAAGGGGTTCTCATTGTTGCAAAGGATCTGGCGGAAAAGGTCATGCAAACCGTTGGCATTGAAAGCTATACCATTTTAAAAGAAATCTTTGCCCGGGATCTTGAAAAGAAACGCTGCAAACACCCGATTTATAACAGGGATTCATTAGTGATCCTGGGAGATCATGTCACCCTTGATGCCGGCACCGGGTGTGTTCACACGGCACCGGGCCATGGGGCCGATGATCATGTTGCCGGCAGTAAATACGGCCTGGAATGCTACTCACCGGTGGAAGACAATGGGGTATTTTCCAAGGATGTCGAACATTTTGCCGGTGAATTTATTTTTAAAGCCAATACCCATATCAATGAAAAACTGGCCAGCCTGAATCTCCTGTTAAAAAATGAAAACCTGTCCCATTCCTATCCCCATTGCTGGCGGTGTAAAAAACCGGTGATCTTCAGGGCAACTCCCCAATGGTTCATCTCCATGGATAAAATGGCCCTGCGGCAGAAAACCCTTGATGAAATCAATAATGTCCACTGGATTCCCTCCTGGGGCCGTGAAAGAATCTATTCCATGATTGAAAACCGTCCGGACTGGTGTCTGTCACGGCAGCGCTCCTGGGGGGTTCCCATTCCGGTATTTCATTGCAAAGCGTGTAAAGAGGTGTATGTCACACGGGAATCCGTAGATAAGATACACGGATTGTTCTCGGAGCACTCTTCTGATATCTGGTTTGAAAAAGATGCCATATTTTTGATGCCCGAAGGTGCCACGTGTGAAAAATGCGGGTCAACCGATTTCACAAAAGACCATAATATCCTGGATGTCTGGTTTGATTCCGGTGTGAGTCACGCCGCGGTTCTGGAAGAAAGAGAGGGGCTTTCCCGGCCGGCAGATATGTATCTGGAGGGAAGTGATCAGCACAGGGGATGGTTTCATTCTTCGTTGCTGACCAGTGTGGGAAGAACCGGACGAGCCCCGTATAAAGCGGTTCTCACCCATGGGTTTGTGGTGGATGAAAAAGGGCATAAAATGTCCAAGTCTGTGGGAAATGTTGTGGCCCCGGACACTGTGATCAAACAATATGGCGCGGATGTCTTGCGGCTTTGGGCGGCTTCGGCTGACTATAAGGGCGATATCAGTATTTCCAATAATATTATCAAACAATTATCAGACGCCTACCGGCGCATCAGGAACACCTGCCGGTTTATGCTGGGGAATTTTTCAGATTTTGATGTTACAACGGATTTGCGACCCATCAAAGAGATGTCCGGACTTGACCGGTTTATTCTCCACCGGCTTCATCTTTTTGTAAAGCGGGCCCTGGCATCCTATGAAACCTATGAATTTCATACCATTTATCATACCCTGCACAATTTTTGTGTGGTGGATCTGTCTTCTTTTTACCTGGATATTATCAAGGACAGATTGTACACGTCTCCGGCAGCGGACCCGTTGCGGCGGGATGCCCAGACTGTCATGTATATCATTCTGGATGCCATCGTAAAAATCATGGCCCCGATTCTGCCATTTACAGCGGATGAAATTTACCAGCATATGCCCAAAGGTATAGATCATAAAGACTGTATTCATCTGGATGCCATGGTTGAGCTGAACGATGAGTGGCAGGACGCAGAACTGGCAGAGGTTTGGGAAAGCATTAGAACCCTGAGAGGCGAAGTCACCAAAGCCCTGGAAGAAGCAAGGAAAAGTAAACTGATCGGTCATCCGCTGGATGCAGCTGTTGAAATTAAATTGCCGGATACACAACTGAAAACACATGTTCAGAACTTGAGTGAACCCCTCAATGATATTTTTATTGTCTCCAAGGCTGTGCTTGTTGATGCCCTTGATGAAAACGCTTATCAGAGCAAAGAAATCGAAGGGCTGGTCATCAAAGTGCAGAAATCCACTGGGGTCAAATGTGAGCGATGCTGGCGGTTTGAAGACACCATTGGCAATGACACGGATCACCCGACGGCCTGTGAACGATGTGCCGCTGCCTTAAAAAAGATCGTGTAAATTGAATCGGATTGTCCTCTCCAGAGACTTCGGTCAAACCGTATGGTTAAGGTTAATTCTGGTCAGCGGATGTGTTGTTTTCGCTGACCAGATCACCAAGTATTTGATCAAGATCAATTTAGCCGTATATGATCACATCGTTATTGTTGAAAAATTTTTTAATCTTACCCATATCCTGAATCCCGGCGGTGCGTTTGGTTTTTTTGCGTCCCAGTCCCTTGAAATCCGAAAATTTATTTTTCTGTTCATGTCGTCCCTGGTTGCTGTTTTTGTCTTGTGGTTCTACAAACGATGTGCCCTTGAATTTGTTTTTCTCTCCTATGGGCTGGCCTTGATTTTTGGTGGTGCCCTGGGAAACCTGATTGACCGGTTCCGGTATGGCAAGGTCGTTGATTTTTTAGATTTTTATATTGGCTCTGCCCATTGGCCGGCGTTCAACATTGCCGACAGTGCCATCAGCATTGGCATGTGCATATTGATTTATCATATTCTGTTAAAAAAAATGCCTGAGGTTTAATAGTTATGCATCCGACTCTTTTTCATATCTTCGGTGTCAAGCTTTACTCCTATGGTCTGTTCGTTGCCCTTGGGTTCATGACAGCCGTATGGGTATCCCAGAAAAATGCCAAACCCCATGGCATATCCCCCCAGACCATTACGGATATCTTTTTTGTCATCCTGATGTCCGCCCTGATCGGTGCGCGATTGTTGTATATAGTGGTCAATTTTGAGTCGTATCAATCCAACCTCCTGGGTATTTTCAAGATCTGGGAGGGGGGCCTGGTTTTTTTTGGTGGATTCCTTGCTGCCGTTATCGTTACCCCGGTTTACGTTGGAATGAAACACCTGGCCGTCTGGAAACTGGCGGATATTATTTCACCCGGCATTGCTTTAGGTCATGCCCTGGGCAGAATCGGCTGTTTTTTTGCCGGATGCTGCTATGGAAAAGCGTGCAGCCTTCCCTTTGCCATTAAATTTACAAATCCGGAAAGCCTTGCCCCCATTGGGATTTACCTGCACCCAACTCAGATTTACGCGGTAATTTCAAACCTGGTCCTGTTTTTTATTCTAATGGCGCTGCAGAAAAGAAAAAAATTTGATGGTATGGTCTTTCTCTGTTATATCATGCTCTATTCTCTGTTCAGATCCATCATTGAATTTTTCCGGGGGGACTTTCGGGGGGTGTTCTTTTTTGACTGGATCTCCCTGTCCCAGGGCATTGGATTGATTGTGTCCCTGATAGCCTTTATCCTTTTAATCAAACTGTCAAGACCCTTTTATGGCCCCAGCAAATAGTGTCATTAAACATCATCAATTGGGGTCATTTCTCAGTTCGGCCCAACCGGATACGATTCCGGGGTTTTTTATAATTCACGGGGAACCCTATCTGATAAAACAGGCGTTTGATACCCTGTCCTCTTTTCTGCTCGGACCGGATCATTCACCGTTTGCCCTTGAAACCCTGGAAGGGGGATCTGTTTCCATTGGGGATATTATTGAGCAGGTGTCCACGTTTTCTTTTCTTGTTCCCCAAAAAATTGTGGCCGTCAAAAATATTCCTTTGTTTCAAGCCCCCCAAGGCAGTCAGGACATCAGTTTTTCTTCGTCAGATATTGAGCACCTGGCACAATTTCTTGATGCAGGCCTTCCCGCAAATCATTTTTTAATCCTGACAACCCCCCATATTGATAAAAGAAAAAAAATTTACAAAAAAATGGCCGACAACGGATGCATCATTGACTGCTCTGTTGCCTCAGGTGTAAGAAAAGCGGATACGGATGAACAAAAATCGGTCTTGCAGCAGGTTGGTGCTGATATTTTGTCAACCGTTGGCAAAACCATTGACAATAAAGCTTTTCATGCCCTGGTGGAAATGACAGGATTTAATCTTGATCTTTTTTCCCAAAACCTGGAAAAGCTGATTGTTTATTCCGGAAAGGCCAGTCGTATTTTAATTACAGATGTAAAAGCGGTTATTATAAGGGATAAAAAAGACCCGATTTTCAATTTGACCAATGCTGTTTTGGACAAAGATGTTAACCTGTCGATTACCTATTTAAATTCACTGTTTAATGACGGTTTTCATCCCCTTCAGATCTTAAAATCCTTTGAAAATCTGATTCGAAAACTGATCCTGGTGAAATGTTTTATCCAGGACGTGTATCAACACACACCCGTGCAGTTGAAAAAAATGAATTTTAATTCATTCAAACAGGTAGTGCTTCCCAAAATCGTTCAACATGATCAGCAAACAATGACAGACTATAAAACCCAGGATGAATATTTAACATCCAACACTGTAAAGAAAAAAAAGGACCCTCCCAACGATCTTTTACTTGCACCCAACCCCAAGAATCCTTATCCTGTATTCCAAGTATTTCAAAAAGCTGAAAATTTTTCATTAAATGAGCTGAATCAAGCCGTGTTTTTTTTAAGTGATTTAGATTATCGGCTGAAATCTTCATCTTTTGATGCAAAGACACAAATCGAGAATTTTATCATCAATATCTGCAGAAAAGGAGGGGAGGGGGATGCCGAGAAAGACAAAAATCGTCGCCACCATTTCTAATTTAAATTGTTCGTCGAATTTTATTAAAGGCCTGTATTGGGCCGGCATGAATGTGGTGCGGTTGAATACCGCGCACATGACCCATGAGGATGCACTCGAAGTGATCCAAAACACCAGACAGGTGTCGGATAAGATAGGACTTCTGCTGGATACCAAGGGTCCTGAAATCAGAACCTGTGATTGTGTTTCCCCCCTGGCGGTAAAATATGGCGATACCATACGGATTAAAGGGGCACCGGGTGAACGCTCAAACAATGATATCATCTGCGTGTCATATGCGCATTTTGTAGCAGATGTTCCCATGGGCAGTTCTATTTTGATTGATGATGGGGATATTGCCCTGGCGGTCATGGAAAAGAACGCTGAGTATTTAACCTGCCATGTGGAAAATGACGGCGTGATTAAACCCCGGAAAAGTATCAATATCCCTTCGGTTCATGTGACCCTTCCGGCGCTGAGCGAAAAGGATAAAGGCTTTATCAGGTTTGCCGCTGATCATAACCTGGATTTTATTGCCCATTCTTTTGTGAGAAACAAAGAGGATGTCATGGCGGTCCAGAAAATTTTAGATGAAAAAAAGTCTACCATAAAAATTATTGCAAAGATTGAAAATGCCCAGGGGGTTGAAAATTTGTCGGAAATTCTTGATCATGCCTATGGGGTGATGATCGCAAGGGGAGACCTGGCCGTTGAAATCCCCACAGAACAAATCCCGTTGATCCAGAAAAAAATTGTCAAAGACTGCATGGAAAAAAGAAAACCCGTCATTGTTGCCACCCAGATGCTGCACTCCATGATTGAATCCCCCCGACCCACAAGGGCAGAGGTGTCTGATGTGGCCAATGCCTGCCTGGATCATACCGATGCCCTCATGCTGTCCGGGGAAACAGCCAGTGGCAAATATCCTGAAGTGGCGGTGAGAACCATGGCAAAGATTGCCCAGGAAGTTGAGAGCAAGAAGAGTAGTTTTATTAATGTCCCCTATACCCTTGAAAATAAAATAACCGCTTACCTTGCCAAATCAGCTGTTAAAGCCGCGTTAAGACTGAACATAAAAGCCATTGTGGCGGATTCCCTGACCGGAAAAACCATTTGTGCCCTGGCCGCTTACAGGGGAGACAGTCCCATATATGCCCAGGTATATGACAAAAGCGTGATGCGGCAGCTCTCCTTGTCCTTTGGGGTGTTTGCCGACCATATTCCCTTGACCAGTGCCGGTGAAAATCCCTTGAAGCAATCCATCTGCAGGCTGATTGATGAAAAACACTTTATGGACGAGGACCTGATCATTGTCCTGGCCGGCAGTTTTGGGGTCAAACACGGTGTTTCCTATATGGAAATCAGTACTGCTAAAAACTTTAAAGGAAATTGTACCCTAAATATCAAATAGATCCTGGGCCTGGTAGGAACTTCGAACAAAAGGGCCTGCTGCTATTCGTTTAAATCCGATTTGCCGGGCAATGTGTTCAAGCTGCTGAAATTCATCCGGGGAATAATATTTTTGAACGTTTAGATGGGCTCTTGTGGGCTGAAGATATTGACCCAGTGTGATGATGTCACAGCCATGATCAAACAGATCTGCCAGGGTCTGTTCCAGTGCTGCCGTGGTTTCCCCCAACCCCACCATGATCCCTGATTTCACCGGCATGGCAGGGTCAATGGCCTTAACATTCTGCAGCAGATCAAGAGACTGCTGATAATTGGCCTCAGGTCTTGCCATCGGATAAAGAGAGGGAACCGTTTCAATATTATGGTTCACCACATCCGGATTTGCACATACAACTATTTTTAGCGCCGCCATATTTCCCTGGAAATCAGGAATCAGGACCTCTACTTTCGGGTCGTCCGGCAGAACGGATTTTATGGCATGGATGGTATTCGCAAAATGGGTGGCACCACCATCCTCAAGATCATCCCTTGTAACTGAGGTCACCACGACATAGGTTAACTTTAAATCAAGGGCAGCTTTGGCCACCCGCATGGGTTCTTCTGGATCAACGGGCAGGGGGGCGCCCCAGGACACATTACAGAACCGGCAGTTTCGGGTGCAGTCAGATCCCAGGATCATAAAGGTGGCAGTATCTTTGGAAAAACATTCAAACATGTTGGGGCAATTGGCTTCCTGGCAGACAGTCTTTAACCCGGATGTTGACAAGAGGTTCCTGACCCGTTGATACTCCCCGCCCTGGGGAAGCGATTTTTTCAACCACCAAGGTTTTCCTTTTCGTTTTTTTTCAATAGACATTGGTTCTTAACTCGTTTCTTTTTTTCTAATCGAATAGTCGAATACAGTTGAAAAATGTTGTATAAAAGCCGTTTTTATTTGATCCATTGACAGAGTGTCCGTGTCTGGGCCGCAACTCGACCCGGATTTGACCAATTCCTTTTCAATGGAGGTGATGGAGATATCGCTGAGCCCGCAGGGATGAATCCATGAAAAAGGTTCAAGGTCAGGGGTGATGTTCATGGCCAGCCCATGAATGGAGATACCTCTTTTAATGGAGATGCCGACACTCCCGATCTTAGCATTCTCCACCCACATGCCATGATTTTTTGGGTTTCGGTCTGCAGGAATGTTAAACGCCAATGCGGTTTGTTTCATGATTTCTTCAAGACCATGGACATACTCTTTTACCCCCAGTCGGTTTCGTTCAAGATCAACAATGGGGTACAGGACGGCCTGACCTGGGCCATGATAGGTAATATTTCCACCGCGATCCGTTTGGACCAGATCAATGTTTTTTTCGCGTAAAAAGTTTCGGGATACGCCCAGGTTTTCCAGTCCCCCTCTTTTTCCAAGGGTGAAAACCGACGGGTGTTCCACAAAAAATATCCGGTCCTCAAGGAGCGGTTGATTCATCTTTGAGTGTAAGGTCTCCAATTGAAAATCAAGCGCTTTTCTGTAGTCCAGCAGATCAAGATCGATGAATACCGCAGAGCGCCTGGCCCGGTTTATCCTCTCAGGCATGGCTTCCTTGCTGCCGTGACTTCGTCCAGCCGTGTGACCTTGGGCCGAAGGGGTGCTGTTTTTAATTTTTCAGGATTCTCCTTTGCTTCCTTGGCAATGGCTTTTACCGCGTCAATAAATTGATCAATATCTTCTTTTGATTCGGTTTCCGTGGGTTCAACCATAAATGCACCATCCACAACCATGGGAAAGTATACAGTGGGCGGATGAAACCCGAAATCCAGTAGTCGTTTTGCCATATCCATGGTGGTAATGTGCGTCTCTTTTTGAAATAGATCATTAAATACACATTCATGCATACAGGGTCTGTCATAGGGCAGGTTAAGCGTGCCTTTCAAACTCTCTTTGATATAATTGGCATTGAGGACGGCCAGTTTGCTGGCATCGGCAAGTCCTTTGGCGCCCATGGACAGGATATAGGAATAGGCCCTGACCATCACACCAAAATGTCCGTAAAAGGTATGGATTCTGCCGATGGTATCCGGACAGTCTGTAACCCACTCATAGGTATCTAATTTTTTTATAATTCTGGGGATGGGTAGAAAGGGTTCAAGGGCCTTGACAACCGCCACCGGTCCTGATCCCGGACCACCGCCGCCATGGGGGGTTGAAAAGGTTTTATGAAGATTTAAATGAAGGATGTCAATACCGACTTCACCGGGTTTGACAATACCCATTATGGCATTCATATTGGCGCCGTCGCCATACACGAGCCCGCCCTTGGAATGGACAATATCGGCGATTTCTCGGATATTGGATTCAAACAGTCCCAGGGTATTGGGATTGGTGACCATGATCCCGGCCGTATCTTCATCCATAATGGCTGCCACGGCTTCCGGTTCGAGGATACCATTTTTACCGGATTTGATATTCACGGATTCATATCCGCAAAGACTGGCACTGGCTGGGTTGGTGCCATGGGCCGTGTCCGGGATAATAATTTTCGAACGCTGTCGACCGTTTTTTGCATGAAAGGCATGGATCATGAGCATGCCGGTAAATTCACCATGGGCGCCAGCGGCCGGTTGAAGGGTCACTGCATCAAATCCGGTTATTTTCGCCAGATAGTGCTCAAGGTTCGCCATCAGTTTTAATGCCCCTTGGGAAAACATATCCCCGGCGAACGGGTGGGCAGCGGCAAACCCTTGTCGGGCCGCCTGTACTTCATTGGTTTTGGGATTATATTTCATGGTACACGACCCCAGGGGGTACATACCGGAATCCACCCCAAAATTCCACTGGGAAAGGCGGGTGTAGTGCCGGACCACATCCAGCTCGGACAACTGGGGAAGGTCAGGGGCATCCCCTGTAAGGTGTTCATCCAGCAGTGTCCGTTCAACATCCGGCTTTGGCAAGGACATGGCACACCGTCCTTTACGACTTTTATCCCACAGCAGCGGTTCATTGAAAATAAGGCCGCTTGTTCCAGGTTGCTCGTTCATTATTTCACCTCCTTTGCCAGTTGATCGATATCTTTTTTTGAAAGGGTTTCCGTTGCGCAGAACAGATAATGGTGTTTGAGTTCAGGATAGAACGGTTCAAGATTCATTCCGGCAAAAATGCATTTATCCTGAATCAAGGCCGTCCTTTTTTGTTCAAACCCCTTCGGCGCCTTGAGGACAAATTCATTGAAAAAAGGTGTCTCATATACTGATTCAAAACCTGCCGTTAAAAGACTTTCTTTTAGATAGTGGGCTTTATCATGATTCTGCTGGGCAATTTCCCGGATGCCGATTTTACCTACAGTGGCAAGGTACATGGCCGCTGCCATGGCGTTGAGTCCATTGTTGGAACAAATATTGGAAGAGGCTTTTTCTCTCCTGATATGCTGCTCCCGGGTGGCCAGGGTCAATACAAACCCTTGGTCACCATTGGTATCATGGGTTTTTCCAATCAATCGCCCGGGAAGGTTTCTCATTTGTTTTTGCGTACCGGCAAGCAATCCCAGACCCGGGCCGCCAAATGATTTGGCAAGGCCTAAACTCTGGCCTTCGCCAGCCACCAGATCTGCACCAAAGCTGCCCGGTGTTTTTAAAAGACCATAGGCCATTGCCTCGGTAAAAGAGACGATAAACAAACTTTTTTTAACGTCGGCAATGGCTTTTACAGCGGCTAAATCTTCTATGTTACCCAAAAAATTCGGAGACTGAATGGCAATGCCGGCAATGTCCTCCATACCTGCTAAGGCGGTGAGATCTGTTCGCCCCTCTGGTGTATAAGGAATTTCAACCATTTCGTAGCCCGAAGGGCTGATGTAGGTCTGAATGATCTGTCTGTGGCTGGGATGAACCAGGGCCGAAACGGCAATTCTGCGGACTTTTTTACTCGTCCTTAAGGCAATCAGCGTGGCTTCTGCCAGGGCTGTCCCGCAATCATAATGGGATGCCGTTGCAATGTCCATGCCCAAAAGCGCTGTCACCATGGTCTGAAATTCATAGATGCCCTGAAGGGTTCCCTGGCTGACTTCCGGTTGATAGGGCGTATACGCAGTCATAAATTCAGACCGTGAAATCAAATAGGGGATAATAGCAGGAATATAATGGTCATATCGGCCCGCACCGATGAAGCATTTATAATCCTTACACGCAATGTTCTCGGAAGCAAGTGCTTCCATATGGGTATTGAGTTCCCATTCAGACAAGCTTTCCGGAATATCAATACCGTCCTTTGTTTTGAGATTATCGGGTATGCAGTCAAACAGGTCTTCAAGGCAGGATTGTCCTGTGACCTTTAGCATACTTTCGATATCTTCCGTGGTGTGGGGGAGATAACGCATGGCTTTTTATCCTTTCAGCATGTCAAGGTAAGCGGTTTTGTCCATAAGGGTATCCATCTGGGAGATGTCCGACGGTGTTAACTTGATGAGCCACCCGGTGTCATAACAAGAGTCATTCACCAGTTCAGGGGCATCTTCAAGTGCTGCATTGATCTCCACAATCTCTCCGGCGATGGGCAGATAAATTTCAGAAACCGCTTTGACAGATTCCACACTGCCAAACTCATCCCCCTGGTCAAATTCATCACCGACTTCCGGAAGTTCGACAAAAACGATCTCCCCCAGCTGGTCCTGGGCATAATCATTAATGCCAATGGTGACAATATCACCGGAAAGTTTTGCCCACTCATGATCTTTTGTGTACTTCACATCATCCGGTAAGTTAAGATCCTTCATTTCTTTCATGCGAGCCTCCAATCATAAATGTTAAATAAAATTATCCAGTTTTTTCCTTGCCGTTCTGTCCGGTCTGATATCTGTCACAATGGTGGCGGTTATCGTTCTTTTTCCTTCTTTAAACGTCAACTTCATACCCGGGTCCAAAGGTCTGGACACCTTTACAAACCCACAACTGATGCCTTTTATCTTGAGATCCGGGGGACGGTTTGCGGAATTGATGCTTACAATTTTGTTGTTATGCCAGGTGATCCCCATATCGGTGGCACAGGTCAGCACTTTACCAAGGATGTTTCCTGTTTCATCCGTTACCTGGGTATGATCGCCCGGGGAAACCTTTCTTAACGACTCTCCCACAAAGGGATAGGTAAATGCATCGCCCGATTCGGCCGAAAGTGCTTCCGCTCCAAGAAAGGGTTTTGTAAAAGCGGTTTTGTCTTTTGTATAGGGCAGGGCAAACTCCCAGGGGTGATTTGTGAACTTCCAGGGCCCAATATCCTGATGGGACAGGGGCAGACATGCGCCGGCCCTTAAAGAGTCCCGGGCGCCTAAACCACAGGCGGCAATGCCAAAACCGTCTCCCGCGGCCAAGGTGTCTTTCCACAGTTTAACGATGGCACCAGGAGCAAGAAAGATCTCAAAACCAAATTCACCGGTATATCCTGATCGTGATAATAAGACCGGGGTGCCGTCCAGCAGTTGAACATCGGAGTTACCAAAGACAGGTTCATTAAAGTTGCCTTTAAATGAAAAATACGGCATGCGATCAAACACTTTTTCAGGATTTCGAAGTACGCGTGACAGAATCCGGGCGGAATTGATGCCCTGGATGTCCATTTTGGCGATTTTTTCAGATAAGTCCTCAATGGTGACATCCAGGCCCTTTTTGTTTGCATCCAGATGTCGGGCAATGGCAGCGCCCATGCCTGCATTGACGCAGACCATGAACGAGCTGTCTGAAAATTTGTAAACAATGGCATCGTCTATGCAATGCCCTTCCATTGTCAAGAACGCACCGTATACGCATCGACCCGGCTGAAGCGGGGTAATGTCCCGGGTAAAACAATAATTGATCAGTTCAAAGGTGCCGACCCCGGTAACGCTGATGCAGGCCATGTGGCTGGTATCAAATATACCGGCGGATGTCAGAACGGTAAGGTGCTCGTTTTTAACCCCGGTGTCATACCATAACGGCATGTCAAATCCACCAAAATCAGCCATATTCGCACCGGCGCTTATATGCCAGCCATGCAACGGAGTTGTTTTCAGGCGGGTGTTCATGCTCATAATAACCATCCTTTTTCTAAATTAAAAAATATAAGGAACCTTTAAATTATAGGATTTATAGACCACAAAGGTTTCCACGGATCTGACGCCCTGGACCTGGGAAATTTCTTCGGTATAAAATTCCAGCAGCCCAAAGCCTTTTTTAAACAATATCAGCACCAGAAGGTCATACCTGCCGGTGACAACGCTGACGGAAATAACCCCTTTGAGCTTGCTGATTTCTTCCCCTTTTTCCACCAGGTTCATCTCTGAAAGCTTGATGCCGATGATGACCACCCGGTGATCGGGCAGGGTTGCCGGGTCAACAAGGCCGCAAATTTCCAGAACACCTTCTTCCTGAAGTTTATTTACCCTGGATCGAACGGTGTTCTCCGTGATGGCGAGTTTATCGGCAATCCGTTTAAAGGATTTTTTTCCTTGCTTTAATTCTCTGATGATATCAATATTGGTATCGTCAATTTTCATGATTTCCCCATTATTTGGTATATATTTGTGGAAAATGATTTTTATTTTATAATGATATAAAAAATATCTTACGATAATGGTATTGTCAAATAAAATTTAAAAAAATTTATGAAAAATTAAATTTTATTTGATTAAATTAAGGGAATTCATTTAGACAATGGTAATAAAATCGCCATTGCAGCCGTGTTAAATGGTCAGAAAGCAGTGCTTGCTCCTAAAACCGTAGACCGTCTCCTGACGGCCGCCGGCTTCAACCAGGCCGCCCTGGTAACCGTATCAGACAAGGCTGCCCTGTCAACAGCCTGCAACACCATCGGATTTCCCCGCCATGGTCACTGGAACGGAAATGATTCTCGGCGTCAGCCGGGAACAGGGGTTTGGACACCTCTGGAGACAAGCTCTTATTTTTGGGGAGTTATTCCCCGTTTGGGGAATAACTCCCCAAACGGCCGCCCTTGGCCCCAAACGCATCAGAATCAATCGTCAATTTGATAACCCCTAAAAATCAATCACTTTTCAGACCGCTTGCAGGTTCGAAATTCGGCGATTCAAAGGGCTGGCACACGAGTTGCTCTATATCACTATTAAAGAAGCATAGAAGGACATACATGACATTGGCACTTGAAAAATGATAATAAAGGAAAAGTCACATGGAAAATGGTTCTGAAGAGCGAGCGGTATTTTATCAGGTACTGACGAGAAAAATCAGGTCCTTGATACTGATTGTCTCTTTCCTTCCTATGATATTAACCACTGGCATTCTGTTTTACCGTTTTCATCTCACCTATACCAAAAAAACACAGGCACATATTTCAGAGCTGATTCAAAAACACAGTGACCAGATCGACACTTTTCTGTTTGAGAAAGTAGGGAATATAAAATACCTTGCGCATCATTTTGATCGTGGAAAAATGGCACCGAAAATTTTTCTTAAAGAAAATTTTGAGTTGTTAAAAAGTGACTATGGTGACGTATTCACGGACGTGGGACTGGTCGATGAAAATGGCATCCAGTTTGCGTATGAAGGTCCGTTTAAGCTTGAGAATGCCAACTATTCAACTGCAAAATGGTTTATAGAAGCAAAAGAAAAACCGTTTTATATCAGTGATGTGTTTACCGGGTTGAGAGGGCACCCGCATTTTATTATTGCGGTTAAAATTAATTCGGATGATTCCAACTATGTTTTACGATCGACCATCAATTTTGGTGCCTTTAATTCTCTTGTTGAAAATATCCATATCGGGAAAACCGGATTCGCCTTTATCATTAATGCAAACAGTACGCTGCAGACAAAAAGGGATATTGGATTTGACCCGTCAATAGCTGCATCAATGGTTGATCGAAACCTTTACAAAAATAAGAAAACATTTTTTACAAAAAAACAGGATGCTTCGGGAAATCATTATATTGTCGTGACATCCATGCTCAATAATATTGACTGGGTCATGGTTTTTCAGCAGGACCTCAATGACGCGTTTCATGATATGCGGGAAGCCCAGTATCTTGCATTGGCCATTTTTATGATCGGAAGTATTGCCATCCTTTGGGTAATCGTTGCACTTCCCCGCAAAATTGTGAAATTGATGTCCAGTTCGGATAAAAAAAGTGAGGCCATGAACAGGCAGGTTGTTGAAAGCGGGCGCCTGGCATCGATTGGCGAACTGGCAGCCGGCATAGCCCACGAAATCAACAATCCGGTGGCCATTATGGTGGAAGAGGCTGGCTGGATAGGCGACCTGCTGGAAGAAGAGGATTTAAGGGAATGTGAAAATCTCGAGGAATTTACCCGTGCCCTGGGTCAGATTCAAACGCAGGGCAGACGATGCAAGGAAATTACGCATAAACTGCTCAGTTTTGCCAGAAAGACCGATTCAACAATCAACGATGTACAGATCAATACGGCTGTCACGGAGATTGTCTCTTTGACCGCCCAGATGGCCAGATATAACAATGTGACAATCAAAACTGAACTGTATGAAAAAATTCCATATATCAAGGTATCACTTTCCGAACTGCAGCAGGTTATCCTCAATTTAATCAATAACGCCATTGATGCCATGGAAAAAACCGGCGGGGTGATAACAATTGAAACCAAAACCAGCACCACTAAAAAAAATCACATCGTTATTGCAATCGAGGATAATGGTCCCGGCATACCCAAGGATAACCTGCACCGGATATTTGACCCGTTTTTTACGACAAAACCCGTTGGACAGGGAACCGGTCTCGGGCTTTCAATCTGCTACGGTATTATTCAGAGAATGAGCGGAAAGATAGAAGTCTACAGCCATGTGGGCGTCGGAACAAAGTTTAGAATCTGGATACCATTCCAGGAAGATACAGAAATTAATGGAGAAGACCTTATCATTGAATCATAAAAAAAGGGAGATTAATTATGCACAAAATCAAAGTATTGCTGGTAGATGATGAAAAGGCATTTTTGGATACGATCAGTAAACGTCTTAAAAAAAGAGGAATGGATGTTACGGCCGTTTACAGCGGGAATGACGCACTTTCCGAGCTTGAGAAGAATAAAAGCATTGAAGTGGTAATTCTTGATGTAAAGATGCCGCAAATGGACGGCATCCAAACCCTGATCAAGATTAAAAAAACGTTCCCCCTGGTGGAAGTGATCATGCTGACAGGTCATGCCACGGTGGAAACTGCAATTGACGGTATGAAACTAGGGGCCTTCGATTATCTCATGAAGCCCTGCGACATTGAACTGTTGCTAACTAAAGCCATGAATGCGGCAGACAGGAAAAGACTGCATGAAGAAAAAATTATGGAAGCCCGGATTAAGGAAATTACGGATCGGCGGGTGTAAGATTTAAAGAGGAATACCATGAAAAAACAGCCAGAAGATAAGAATACCATCAGTGTTTTGCTCATTGATGATGAAAAAGGGTATTTAAATGTCCTTGCAAACAGGCTCTCCAGACGGTTTGTCAATGCCACAAAAGCGTTTTCCGGTCCACAGGCGCTCCGGATTTTGAGGAAAAAGGATTTTGATGTCGTGGTCCTGGATCTGAAAATGGAAGAACTGGATGGCATCGAAGTGCTGAAAATAATAAAAAAGATGGCCCCGGAACTGCCGGTCATTATTCTAACCGGGCATGGATCCCAGACAGCGGCCAAAGAAGGAATTTCTTACGGTGCTTTTGACTATCTGACCAAACCCTGCGAGCTGGTGGAATTGATCGATAAAATCGAACAGGCCTGTATTGAAAAATCAAGACAAATACAATCTTTTTACCCTGTGGATTAATTGAGCCGCTGGATTAGATGTGATCTGTTAAGGAGTTAAGATGTTTTATAAAACAAATGAATTTAAACTGTGCATTGCTTTTGTTGTTGGTATCTTGGTTTTTATACTGCCCAGACCTGAAGGAACTCAGTTCAGGATAACCAATGATCAGGACATGATGTTGTTGCAGAATTTGAGTACGCATTTTGATGTGGTTCCCCAAAAAGAGAAAAAGACTGTTTCCTACGTTGTGAAGGCTAAAAACCCCGGGGCACCTGAGGCGTCTGCAGACTTCCTGAATCAGAAGGTAAAAGACATGGGGTTAAAAGAGGTTAAAGTCGACTATATAGACGGGCTTTCACCAAAAGCAAAAAGGTTTCTTGCCATCCTTGCGTTTCTTGTCATATTGTTTGTGATTGAGCCCATACCACTGGAAATTACCGCTGTTTGTATCGGTGTGTTTCTGGTCATTTTTCAGATTGTAGATGTGAAAACGGCATGGGCCCCGTATATGCATCCGGTGGTCATTTTTATCATGTGCTGCCTTATTTTCGCCATTGCCCTGGACAAAGCCGGTTTAACCAAACGCCTGGGATATTACATTATTAAAAAGGCAGGAAACAGCGTCACCCGGTTTACATTTATCATTGCCATCGGCCTTGGGCTTGCCTCGTCGGTGATGCATGATGCGGCTGCCTGTGCAGTGGGGATTGTAACCATGCTGCCGTTGATGCGGTCGGTTGGGATTGAACCGTATACCAATACAGCCAAGTTCATGATGCTTTCTTTGCCTTTTGCCTGCTCTGCCGGCGGCATGGGATCGCTTGTGGGTGGTGGCCGGAATATGGTTTCCGCAGCATTTTTAAAAGAATTTACAGGCATTGAAATCACGTTTTTTGACTGGATATTGTATGCGATGCCGGCAGCCATTGTGACGGTTCCGGCGGCAGTTTTTATCGTATATATGGTTTACAGACCAGACCCGGAATTTAAACTGCCGGATTTTGATGAAGACCTGGGCCCCATGACAAAACTGGAAAAAAAGACGTTGATTATTATTGTTTCTTCCTTTGGCCTGTGGCTGACCAAAGGTCTGCACGGCATAGACTATTCGGTGACAGGGATGCTTGGGGTTGCCGTCCTGGTGGTGTTTAAAGTGCTCAAATGGAGAGATATTAATGACAACATGGAATGGGGAACGGCATTGTTTATTTTTGGTGGTGGTATCTCCCTTGGGCTTGCCATGGGCTATTCCGGTGCGGCCGATTATTTGGCCCACCTGTTCTTCCCGTTGATCCAGGGGAAAGGCTGGCTGGTGCTTTTCATCGGAGTCGGCGTCTTTGGTGCCCTGGTCACCAATGCCATGGCCAATGTGGCTGCTGCAGCGCTTATTTTACCCATTGTCATCCCAATGGCCCAGCTTGAAGGCGTGGACCCGACAGTGTTGGCACTATGCCTTGGGATGGCCACCTCCTTTGCACTGCTGCTGGTCATTGGCTGTCCGCCAAATGCCATTGCATACAGTTACCGGTATTTTAAATCATCTGATTTGACAAAGGTGGGCCTGGTGGCCACACCGCTCCTGCTAACACTTCTTGTGGTCGTAGCAGCCGTGTGGTGGAAAATCCTGGGATTAATCTAAGGGGCAAGTGAAAAGAATGACAGATAAAGAACACGAGATGGAAAACAAGACGGACGAAAAAATCCTCGTTCTTCTGGTTGACGATGAGACTGGGTTCCGTCGGACAATCGCCAAGCGTCTCGGTAAACGTCAGATGGCAGTCATAGAGTCGCCCAATGGCAAGGCGTGTATGGAAATACTTGAAAAAGAACCGGTTGATGTGGTCGTTCTTGACGTAAAAATGCCGGGAATGGACGGAATCGAGACATTAAAAGCCATTAAAAAAGTATATGTTAAAAAGATTCAGGTAATTCTTTTGACAGGCAATGCAGCAGTGAGCGACGGCATTGAAGGAATAAAGGCTGGTGCTTTTGACTATTTAACCAAACCTGTTGAGATTGATCATCTGGTAAATAAAATCCGGCAGGCAGCGGATATGCTCCGGTTTGAAACAGAAAAGCAAAAAGAACAGGAATACCGCTTGAATCTGGAAAAAAAGATGATAAATACGGAACGGCTTGCCTCTCTGGGAACGATGTCCACCGGGATTGCCCATGAGATCAACAATCCCCTGGCCATCATTAATGAGTCTGCCGGATTTATGAAACAGGTGGTCCAATCCCCTGAAATGGCGGCTTTTCCTCAAAAACAAGCCCTGTTAACCGGGATTGAGAAAATTGAAAAAAGCATCAAAAGGGCCCGAAAAATAACATTACAGCTCCTTGGACATGTCAAACAGCAGTCGTCCCAGATCGGTGAATGTAACGTGAAAGCACTGCTTTTTGAAACCCTGAGTCTTTTACAAAATGAACTGGACGATAAAAATATTAGTGTACAATGGGAAATGGATCCGGAAAAAATGACCATCTGGAGTGATCCGTATAAAATCAGACAGGTATGTATGAATCTGTTGAGCAATGCCATTCATGCAACACAAGAAAACGGTTCAATCACCCTGTCCGGTTATATGATTGATAGTGATGTCCTTCTCGAGATTAGGGATAACGGTATTGGAATTCCCAAGGAAAATTTGGGTAAAATCTTTGATCCGTTTTTTACAACCAAATCTTTTGATAAAGGAACCGGGTTAGGTCTATTCGTGGTTCATAAGATTATTTCCGCTCTGAATGGAGAAATTCATGTAAAAAGTGAGGTTGGAAAAGGAACTTGTTTTACTATCAGGTTTCCTAAATACACCAAAATCAGTGACGGGACAGATAAAATGGAAAGGGGGCAAATCAAATGATAAAAATACCGGCGAAAGTTTTAATCGTAGATGATGAAAAAGATTTTGTGGAAATGTTTTCATTGCGGCTGAAAGGCCAGGGAGAAAAAGTATCCACGGCTTTCAGCGGGAAACAGGCATTGGAGATCCTGGAAAAGGTGAGGATTGATGTGGTCATCCTGGATATCCGGATGCCGGGTATGGACGGTATTGATACCCTGAAACAGATAAAGACATTATATCCCCTTGTTGAAGTTATTTTACTGACAGGGCACGGATCCACGGAAACGGCTGTGGAAGGTATGAAATCAGGGGCGTTTGACTACCTGATGAAACCGGCTGATTTTGAAGACATTAGAATAAAACTTGAGAATGCCAGAAAACGAAAAGATGAGCACGAGGAGCGCATTCGGCAGGCGGAAGTCCGTCTTCTATTAAGAAAAAGTGGGGATTTATAAAACTCAACTGCGATTAAACTCAAGGAGACACAAATGAAATCCATCCTAGTGAAAGATTTAATGGTTCCCCTTTCGGAATATGCAACAGTAACCGATGATGCCATGCTCTCGGATGCTTTGGACGCCCTGGAATCGGCACAAGCGGAATTTGACAAAAGCAGATACCGCCATCGGGCAATTTTGGTTTGCGAGAAAAAAAGTGGAAAAGTGATCGGCAAGCTCAGCCAGCTTGACGTTATCCGGTCATTGGAACCTAAATATGAATTATTTACTGAAGATAAGACATTTCCGAACGCCGGAACATCACATTTTGGTTTCAGCCCAAAGTTTATGAAAGATATTCTGGAACAATACGAATTGTGGTATGAACCCATCAGTGATATCTGTAAAAAAGCACAGGTTCAAAAAGTTAAAAATATTATGCAAACACCTTCGGTCGGAGAGTTTGTTAAAGAAGATGCGAATTTAGGTGAAGCGATTCACCAACTCATCATGGGACACCATCAGTCTCTTTTGGTGACCCGAAATGGAGATATTGTGGGAATTTTACGGCTGACAGATGTTTTCAAAGAGATTTGCAATAACAGGTAACGTAAAACATATAGAGAGTGTTAAAATGCTTTTCAAAAAAATAGAAAATTTTCATGATGCAGTCATACAAATGACATTTGCCTGCGTTGTTTCATTGGATAAATCAGGGAATATTCTTGAATTTCACTCCTATCTGGATAAAATTTCTCCGAAAACCGGAAAATCCCTTATCGGGAAAAGCTGGGTTGAAATATTTGTTCCTGAAAAAAAAGGAAAATTTTCTAAAAATTGTTTTGAAGATGCGGTTTTTCAACGGGGCGGGGCAAATCAAACGCCCAAAATTTTAACATCTTATAATAACGAGTTGTTCGTAGAATGGAATTTTCTGAAGGTTGCCAAATCTTGTGATACCACAGCCCATATTCTGGGTGTGGGAATAGACGTTACCAGACACATAGAACTTGAGCAGCAGCTTCAGCATGCAGACCGGCTGGTCACGGTGGGTCAGCTGGCTGCCGGGGTCGCCCATGAGCTGAATGGCCCCCTGAACAATATTCTGGGATATGCACAATTATCATCCAAACAGCAGGATTTACCCGAACAGGTCTATCAGGACCTGGACAATATTATCCGGCTCTCTTTGCATGCAAGGGAAATCATCAAGAAGGTCATGCTGTTCAGCCGCCAGCTACCACCGGGTCATGAAAATATTGATTTGAATAAAGTGATCAAGGAAAGTCTGTACTTTACCGAACCACTGTGCAGGCAGGAAAAGATAGACGTCCAATGCGAATTTGATGAAAATTTGCCGGAGATGAAGGGAGATTTTTCCCAACTCCGTCAGGTCGTTGTTAATCTTGTGGTAAACGCGGCACAGGCAATGCCTGAAAAAGGCGGGGAGATCATCCTGCAAACCCTGGCAGAACCAAAAGACAGGATCGCAATGATCATCAGGGATACCGGAACAGGTATGTCCCCAGAAACACTTGAGCACTGCTTTATGCCGTTTTTTACAACCAAAGATGTTGACCAGGGGACCGGTCTTGGACTATCCGTAGTTCATGGTATTATTAAATCTCACAACGGGGTTATCACAGCGCACAGTACATTGGGAAAAGGATCCCGTTTCCATGTAGCGTTTCCGGCAGGGCCGGGAAAAGGAGAAAACAATGCCTGACACCCGATCAAAAAAAAACTATAAAGTTTTGATTGTCGATGATTCCATTCAGACACTTGAAGTGATTCAGCGAAACCTGAATGCAAACGGGTATGATGCATACACCTGCAGCAGTGTCCGGGATGCTGTGAGATTTCTAATGGAAAGTACCATTGATATCGTTATCACGGATTTTAAGATGCCCAAACAAAACGGCCTGGAACTTATTCGGCATATCCGGGATAATTTCTATGATATCGAAATCATCATGATAACCGGTTATCCGGATATTGAAGATGCGGTCCAGGCGATCAAAGACGGCGCGGATGATTATTTGGTCAAACCCTTTACTGATGATGAATTGCTGCTGGCAGTCCAACGGATGGTGGAAAAGCTCAATAACCGCAGATTTGTTGAATCTACTGCCAAGCCGGCAAAAACATACGGCATTATTGGTGAGTCTGCAAAAATGAAGCATGTGTTTCATCGAATTGAAAAAGCATCGGGCACCAATGCCACGGTTTTGATCTCAGGTGATAGTGGAACCGGAAAGGAGATCGTTGCACGCGCCATCCATTATAACAGCGAACGCCGCAGGAAACCTTTTGTTCCGGTCAATTGTACAGCGATCCCGGATACCTTACTGGAAAGTGAACTTTTCGGCCATGTGAAAGGTGCATTTACAGGTGCAAGAGACAAACGGGACGGTTTTTTTCAAATTGCCGATGGGGGAACTATATTTCTTGATGAGATCGGAGATGCCAGTCTGAACATGCAGGGGAAACTGTTAAGGGTTCTTCAAAACAAGGAAATTCGGCCGGTTGGGTCGCCCCAGATTCAACATGTGAATACCAGAATTGTCGCAGCCACGCACAAAGATCTTCCCGGTCTGGTTGGCAAGGGACTGTTCAGGGAGGATCTTTTTTACAGGCTGAATGTGATTGACATTGTTGTGCCGGCTTTAAATGAACGCTCGGACGATATCCTTTCTTTAATAAATTACTTTGCGCATAAATTTTCAAATGAAATGAATTGCCGCTTACCAGTATTTTCCGACAACGTAATTAATGCATTAAAACGTTATTCCTGGCCCGGCAATGTAAGAGAACTTGAAAATCTGATTCAGCGCCTTGTTGTTATGTTGGACGGCCATCAGGTTAAAACCACTGATCTTCCCGAGTCCATGCGGTTTAATATATCAATCAGGCAGGCAGGAAAACAAAAACTTAACGATGTTGTGGCAGATCATGTCTTGAATATACTCACGATAACCAAGGGAAATAAAACACAGGCGGCGAAAATTATGGGAATTGACAGAAAAACCCTGAATTCAAAACTAAAGAAGATAGAGAACAAGAGTCAAGATTATTGAGTCATTGATATTGATCCAGATTAAAATTTTTCTATAAAAGAAAAAAGGAGAGGACAGACTGATGAACAATAAAAGAATACCGCAATGGGTAATTTCCATAATGATTGTCGCCTTTTTTAGTGTCCTATCTGTTTCGGGAGAGGCTGCGTCGAGCAGTATTTTATCACGCGGACAAAGTGTTTATGTGCCTGTGTATTCACATATTTATCATGGTAACAAGGAAAAACCGTTTAATCTTACGGCAACACTGAGCATCCGGAACACAAACCTTGAAAAAGATATTTCCCTCCAATCAATTGATTATTTTAACTCAAACGGCGATCTGATTAGAAGATACATACAAACGCCAATCACCTTGAAAAAATTTGCAACAATCCGGTATATCGTTAAAGCCAAAGATAATACCGGCGGGTCCGGGGCCAAATTCATTGTTCGGTGGAAATCTGATGCGCTGGTAAATACCCCGCTTATCGAAGCGATTATGATAAGCACACAAAGTCAGCAGGGAATTTCTTTTGTTTCAAGAGGTCAGGCGATTAAAGAATAAACCAGTCGGTGAAAGTCCAACCGATGACAAAAGACTCAAACCTTGCAGCAGGGGAGGTGCCATGGCGGAAAACCAAGATGGAGAAGACCTCGGTATCGGTAAAAAAAATTAACCCACAAGTTTGATTTGGCTGGAATAGAGGCCCTGCTCAACCTATATGGCTCCTTTAGGGAGTTGAAAAATTATTTTCCGCCTTCATCAATCGCATAGCTAGTTATTGCTGACTTTCTCAATTTCAATTCTACGGTTGTCCTGTATTTGATATTATTTTCCATGAGATTCATCATCTCCCTGTCAATATTCACGGAATCAAGGTGATAAATATCAACTTCTTCAGTATTTTCTTCATTCATGGAAAATGAATCCCCACCATTTGGCGACAAATGTTTAGAATGCGTTTTATCAAGGTAATCAGGTTCTTTTTCATTCATCACCCGTTTAAGCGTTCGATTAAAATCGAGATCTTTCGGTTTATAACCAATGGTATCCATATTAGCTATATTGCCGGCAATAAGCTTGTGTCGCCTGGCAGAAATATCAAGTGCTTTTCCGATCATCTGTGATGTTGGTCCAAAAATTCTTGAGTCTGACATATTTCCTCCCTGATAATGCTTTAAACTTGATATCAAGAAAAGCAATTTGTATGCCAAAATGTACTAATGCCTTTTTCGAAACATGGACGGACTTCTTTGAATTGCAAGAATTTGCCCCATGATTCCTGGCCTTCTTAAACAGCGATCGTTCCGGTATACCATTACCCTGATGCTCTTAAATGCCGGTTTTGATAATAGTTTGTCAAAAAAAAGTCCGGGGGTTTCATGCTTTTTATTTTTAAATTTATGTATTGCATTAACCAGGATGTCAGGTATTTGAACCTAAAATTATTTTTATTGTCATAATTTTGACGAAACAATAGAGTCGAAAATATCCAGTGGGAGCATATTTTTGGGTTTTTGAAAAAAAGAATTGACATAAAATAAGAGATCTCTTATTTTATTTTAGTCAGACAGATGAGGGAAGGATTTTTTTTCGCTAAAAAGATCAGTCTCAAATAGGTCAGCAATGAGTTTCATTGTTGACCTATTTTTTTGCATAAACAGCGTTGATATAAATGAAGATATTTTTATTGAGAATGGAATGTATAGAAAAAGATTAAAGGAGATTTAAAATGAGTCTTGAGTGGATGCCAAGAGAAAACGAAGTAAAAGATCACACGTTACATAGAAACCCCCATTGGGGAACAGAAGCCCCCTGCGTCGTGTATGAGAAAAGACCGTTAACAGATCCCCAGGGAAATGTTACGGACAAATTGTTTGTGGCATGGATTACGTTGAACAACCCAAGACAGTTCAACTCTTACACCACAGACATGGTAAAAGGCGTTATTGCCGGATTTGAAAATGCATCTCTTGACAGAAGTGTTGTGGCTGTCGTTTTTACTGGTACAGGTCCCTATGCGTTCTGCACCGGTGGCAATACCAAAGAATATTCAGAATTTTATTCAAAAAGATGTGATGAATATGGTCAGTACATGGAGCTGTTCAACCACATGGTGGATTCCATCCTGGCCTGCAAAAAACCGGTTATCTCCCGGGTGAACGGCATGAGAGTTGCCGGTGGCCAGGAAATTGGTCTGGCATGTGACCTTGCTGTTTCTTCGGACCTTGCCATTTTTGGTCAGGCTGGACCCAAACATGGTTCCGCCCCTGCCGGCGGTTCCTCAGATTTCCTTCCCTGGTACCTGAGTGCAGAAGATGCCATGTACAACTGTATCTCCTGCGAGATGTGGTCTGCCTATAAAATGAAAGCAAAAGGCATGATCTCCAAGGTTGTTCCGGTTCTGAAAATTGATGGCGAATGGGTTAGAAATCCCACCGTCATCACGGACACCTATGTTCAGGACGGTGAGATTGTTTACGGCGATTCTAAATCCGGACAGGCTCTCAAAGACGGCCGTGCCATCCTGAAACAGCACCAGGCCAATGCAGATTTTGAACTGCTTGACAAAGAAGTGAATGCGATTATCTGGAAGTTCGCCAACCTGTTCCCGGGCTGCCTGATTAAATCCATTGACGGTATCCGTCAGAAAAAGAAATTTTTCTGGGATACAATGAAAAATGATCACAGACATTGGCTCGCAGCCAACATGTCCGGCGAAGCATTCCTTGGATTTGGCGCATTCAATACCAAGAAAATTACGGGTCAGGATACAATTGATTTTATCCAGTTCCGTCAGAACGTTGCTGATTCCATGATATGGAATGATGACATGTTTGCAAGTGTATTGGGTAAGCCCCAAGAGTAAAATCATCAATAAATTATGGTTCAAGGTTGATTTTGAGCCTTGAACCATAATTGCAGTCCTATTTTGTTTCGGCATCCTCCTGTAACGTCCCCATAAGGCTTTAAATTTGTAAATTTTCCATTAAAAAGAAAATTTTTTTTCTACATTCTGCTCAAATGTTATGATAATAACTCGCTCTCCCTCTTTGGTGCTGATATCTGTATGGAAACTGACAATACTGACACCGGTAATTTTTTTGATTACATCCTCTAGCATTTTGCTGGAATTTTCCAGAAGTTTTGCCCGTACTCGCTTGATAAGCTGAATTCCATCAACATCTTTTGCCAAATGCTGCTCGGCAGGTGTCAATACACCTTTCAGGCGAATTAGCACCATATCATCAATGAGATGGCTTTTCACATCTACTGGACCACGTCCCATATGTTTTTTCTCAAATGCGATCAAGGCCGTGCTTATTTCGGCTTCAACCTGTCCTTTACTTTTTTTTTGAACCAAGTGAATCCCTCCATCGTTAATTGGTGCTTCGCCCTTTGCCAGATACGATACTCAAAGCCGGGATAAAACAAGTTGCTCAAATTCCAGGCAATTTGAAATTTTTAAGATATAATGTCTATTTAAGCAAGATGATTTTTAAAATTTCAAGATAAACAGGTTTTGTATAATTAAAAACTTCGCTATATAATTAACTCAACTTTCGGACTTTAGCTTTAATCGACGGGGTCAGGCTTTTTTTATTGTACTTTTTATCACTATTTCATATCCAGACGGGTAAAAAGTGCCATAAAGAAAGCCTGACCCCATGTAAAAATGGCTAACTCCGAAAGTTGAGTATTTAAGATAATTGGGTATTTTTGCCTAACCCCGAGAAAAGGTACGTTAAGGATTGTAGAAAATTTTTATTTTGATTATCCTCTATGATCACAGATCTCTTTGGGAATAAAGATACAAAATTTCTTTATTTTTTAATTGACACGCAATTTTTTTAAGGAAAAAGTTTTTTGAAATGGAAACACACAACGCTTATGAGATTGTCACTAAAAAAGTCAACTTGGATTTTAGCCCTTTTATTGTTAGTGGTATTGGCTATCTCGACTCAGGCCATTGGCGTAGAAGGTTCACTCGAAAGAGACATTGAAAATTTCAGCGCTGATGTCCTGCTACTGATAATTTATGTGTTGATGGCATTGGTCTTTTCATTTCTCTGTTCAGTGGCTGAATCGGTACTTTTAAGCATCACGCCTTCATATATCGAAGGGCAGAAAGAAAAGCGACCTAAGCATGCAGCGCTTTTGAAACGACTGAAACAAGATAATGTGGACCGATCCCTTGCAGCCATTTTGACACTCAACACGATTGCGCATACGGTTGGCGCAATCGGTGCCGGGGCCAAAGCGACGATTGTATTTGGAAGTGCCTGGTTTGGTCTATTTTCGGCTGTCATGACGTTTTTGATCCTTTTCTTTTCCGAAATCGTTCCTAAAACCATAGGTGCTGTCTACTGGTCAAAACTTGTAGGCCCAATGTCATTTTTTGTGAACACCCTGATAGTGGTTCTTTATCCAATCGTATGGGTTTCCGATAAAGTGACAAGGTTTATCTCGCACGGAAAGGACATACACACGTTCAGTAGAGCCGAATTCATCGCCATGGCTCAGGTCGGTGCAGAAGCCGGGCATATTCACGATAAAGAATCAAGGATTATTCGGAACATATTCCGATTCGAGTCGCTAAAAGTGTCCGATATCATGACGCCCCGTGTTGTAATCTCAGCATTACCCGAGGATATGAAAATTATGGATTCAATGAAATACGCAACCAGAACCCCATTTTCACGTCTGCCGATCTACGGGAAGCATACGGATGACATAACCGGTTTTGTTCTTAAAGAGGATATTTTCATCAATGCGGCGCAGAAGCGAGGGGATGAAAAACTCAAGGCATTGAAACGAGACATACTTGCTGTTCCGAATTCAGTATCGTTGACAGCATTGTTGGAGCGCTTTCTTAAGGATCGCCAGCACATCGCCATAGTCATCAATGAACATGGAGGGACTGACGGACTGGTGACCTTAGAAGATTTAATCGAGACGCTTATAGGCATGGAAATTATGGATGAAACAGACGATGTTGAAGACATGCGTGCTCTGGCGCGGAAACAATGGATGAAACGTGCCAAAGCCATGGGTCTTGAAGCTGATATCTTTGATCAAAGAAAGGCCGAACATGTAACTTCATCGGACCCGAAGGACCGGGCCGCCGCAGATTAAATTGGACCTATTTAGTATAACAAAACATTATGTTACAAGATGTTTTGAAGTTTCTTTGAATTAATTAAAACCTTAATTTTAAGGAGGTGTTTATGAAATGCCATGAAGTTGATTATCAAATATTTGGGGATGATATGCAGACAGTAGAAGTCGAACTTGATCGGGGTGAAACCGTTATAGCAGAGGCGGGCGCCATGAACTGGATGGAAGACGGTATCTCTTTTGAAGCCAAAATGGGGGACGGCTCTCAACCGGACAAAGGACTTATGGGCAAATTATTCGATGCCGGCAAACGCGCGATTACGGGGGAGTCTTTATTCATGACGCATTTTACAAACCAGGCACAAGGCAAAAAAAAAGTGGCCTTCAGCGCCCCATATCCTGGAAAAATCCTTCCTGTTGATATGGCAAAAATCGGTGGGGAGTTGATCTGCCAGAAAGATGCGTTTTTGTGTGCAGCACTGGGAACCGAGGTGACTATTGCATTCAGTAAAAAAATTGGCACCGGTTTTTTCGGGGGTGAAGGATTCATTCTCCAGCGTCTTTTAGGGGATGGGTTGGCCTTTGTTCATGCCGGCGGTACCATTGTAGAAAAGCAATTACATGGAGAAACCATCCGGGTGGACACAGGTTGCATTGTGGGATTCAGCCCGGGTGTTGATTACGATATCCAGAGGGCCGGAAACCTGAAATCCATGTTTTTTGGCGGAGAGGGTCTATTCCTGGCAACTCTGAGCGGTCACGGTTCGGTTTATCTCCAAAGCCTCCCTTTTTCAAGGTTGGCAGACAGAATTATCCAGCATGCACCGTCAGCAGGTGGTGCCAACAAAGGAGAAGGCTCTCTTTTGGGAGGTCTGGGCAGAATGCTGGATGGCGACTAAACATGAACCATGGTTGTAAATCCACAAATACCACTATCTATTTCAACGTTAACCATTTTAAGTATGAGATTCCTTTTATTAAATAATTTCTTTGATTTTTTTTATGTATTCCGGGGTTGTTCCACAACAACCGCCTATAATTTTCACACCAAGCGTTTTGATTTTTTTAATATTATCTGCAAAAAAAATTCATCCTCTGGATAAAAGACAGCAGTATTTTTTGTTGTTTCTGGCATACCTGCATTGGGCATAATGATTACAGGTACACTAACACTGCATTTAATCTCCCGGGCCAAATCAATCATTGTTCTGCTTCCCATTGAGCAATTGGCACCAACAGCATTGGCACCGGCATCAACCAGTGATTTCATATTTACCACATACGGATCTTGCAATCTGAACCCCGGTTCGATTCACATTTTCCACACTTTGAGTGACACCCATTTTTTTTAATTTTATGGCGGATGCACCAAATGTATTGGCTGTTGCAACATCTGATCCGGCATCATAATAGGCCCTATGTATTTCCCTTATAATATCAGGATGCTTTAAGGCCCACCCATACACAGCCGAAACAGATTCTTTGTGTATGGGTGGGCCTGCTTTTTAAGGAAAGGGACTTTCATGGAGATGAAGGCAAAGAAGGGGGGCAAGTGAAAAGGTAGAATAAAAAAAATGGAATGAATATTGAAATACTCGGTTTTTTCGGATAAGAGGGGGCTTTGTAGAGAATGGTTGAATCGGTTAGTGGGGGTCTAATTTTTGAAACATTTGTTTTTATGTTCAAAATAGAGCGGAGCGATACCACAAGTTGTCACTTTTAATATTCAATTTGGTTCTGGCTTTGCAAGGTTTAGATAACAAAATTCATGCATTTTTTATCAGAACAGAAGAACAGTATTTTTAAACTTAAAAAATTTTAAGGGATTATAAAAAATGAACATTGAAGTAGATTTTCAACCCATCGGCAAACATGTGGAAATTGATTCAGGCACAACGATTTTAGAAGCGGCCCAGGAGGCAGGTGTCGGTATTTCGGCTATTTGTGGTGGTGTGGGATCCTGCGGCGCCTGTCGCGTTCGTCTGGATGACCAAGAGCATGTGAGCAAACCAAACGAGACCGAAATTGAAGTTCTTGATTCCGATGACATCGCTTCGGGCATACGGCTGGCTTGTCAGACTGAAATTTATGGCCCCATCCGGGTGGATGTCCCTTCCGAGTCCATGACGGCAACCCAGCGCACCCAGGTGGAAGGAGAAGAAATCAGTTTTGAATTTGAATCGCCCATCAAAGTCCTGGATTTGACCTTGACCAAAGCCGATGCCACAGACCCGCAGGCGGATTTTGAGAGACTCCGTGCGGCTGTTTTGACAAGCGGCTGGACTACCCTGCGCTGCGATAGAATGAATATTCTTAAACAAATTCCAGGCCTGTTGCGGGCAAACAAATGGAAAATCCGGGTGGGACTGCGCGGTGACGAACTGGTCAGTGTCAGTGCGCCGGGAACCCTTTTGCTGGGGATGGCCGTGGACATCGGCACCACCAAGGTGGCCGGGTATCTGGTGGATATGGCCAGCGGCGAAACCCTTGCCATAAAAGGCATCATGAATCCCCAAATTGTCTACGGTGAAGACGTGATGGCCCGGATCACCTATTCTTTGATGCATGAGAATGGATCGGGCATTCTGCAAAAGGCCATCATCGATGCGTTGAATAAACTGGCCATTGATCTCTGCGCCGCAGCCGGGGCAGACGGTGACACCGACACATCGGTTTATGTGCCGACCCAGATTGTGGAATCGGTCATGGTGGGTAATACCGCCATGCATCACCTGCTGCTGGGCCTGCCGGTCAAACAGTTGGGCCTTTCACCGTATGTGGCGGCGGTATCATCACCGCTGGATGTAAAGGCGGATGAAATTGACCTGGCTTTTTCACCGGGTGCCACTGTCCATCTGCTGGCCAATATCGCCGGCTTTGTCGGGGCCGATCATCTTTCCATGCTTCTTGCTACAGATACCCACAAGAAAAAAGGGGTGGTGATCAGCCTGGATATCGGCACGAATACGGAAATAACCCTTGTATCCCATGGCCGCATGATTGCCTGCTCAACCGCTTCAGGACCGGCTTTTGAAGGGGCCCATATCCATCATGGCATGCGGGCCGCGGACGGTGCCATCGAACGGGTCCAGATTGTCGACAACAAGTTGGCCTTTCAAACCATTGGCCATACGGCGCCTGTAGGGGTCTGCGGCTCGGGTATCCTGGATGCCATTGCCCAGCTCAAGCTTTGCGGGGCAATGAACGACAAGGGTGCCCTGGATGTCAAGCATCCCTTGATCCGCGAGGGTAAAAAATTGCCCGAAGCGCTTCTGGCAGCTGCTGCCATATCCGGAAACGGTCATGATATTGTCCTAAGCCGCAGTGATATCAATGAAATTCAGCTGGCCAAAGGCGCCATGCGGGCGGGCATTGAACTGTTGCTGGATGCGGCAGGTGTCACGGCAGCGGATGTTGATGAATTTATTATTGCCGGTGCTTTTGGTTCTTACATCAGCGTAGAAGCTGCCGTTGGCATTGGTATGTTTCCCGATATTCCCATAGATCGGTTTCGTCAGGTGGGTAATGCCGCCGGTATTGGTGCAAAGCAGGCCCTTTTGTCTACCACACGCCGGGCGGAAGCTGCTGGCATCGGCGAGCGGGTCGAGTACCTGGAACTCACCGTCAGTGAGAAATTTCAGGCAGAATTTTTAAAGGCCTTGTATATGTAACCGTTCCTATCGAAAAGTGAATAATCTTATTCTGGTTTTGACCTTTCAAACGTAGCCAAAGCGCTGAAACCGAGGGACAAATGGATCGGTTGGAACCCCCTCGAAAAATACCGGCAATTGAAACACCAGTTCATTAAGGCGGATGATATCATCTCCTTTGTCCTGATGAAACTCTTCCAGGTGATTGATCAGCCAAAATTTTAAACCCGCCTCGATTTGGTAAGAAAAGGCCGTTTATTTAAAAGGGAGTTTTTCCTGGTTTCCCTCCACGGACACCTTTTTATATATGCCGGTTTCCCAATTTTTCAAGTCTGAACAATACCATTTTGAAAATCTTCGATCCGACGGCCCTCCGGCCATATTGGTGTGAATTTCCTCGGTAGCCATATCAACAATCATTCTGAAGGAAGGCGAAAAGGTGGTCTGCCGTCCGCCGCTTTCAAAAATCTGCCCCTGATGGGGGGTTGCCAAACTGCCGTTGATGGTAATCGGCCCGCGGTCAACCCCTAAGAATCGGGGGAGTTTCCCGTTAAATACAATATTTTTCATGGTTACTTTCCGGGTATCGCCCCATTGTTTAACAGAGGATGCCAAAGCCGTTTCAACCGCCTGTTGAAAAAGTGCTTCCCGGGAGTGACCGCCAAACCAAACCGAGTGTTCCGCCAGCAGGATCCGATCAAAATTGATATAAAAATCATTAAATATACCGGTTTTTGGTCAAGATAATCAACCGCATCAACGCCAAGCCCATTTTGACCAAAAACGATTCGGTAAAGGGTTTTATAAAATTGGTCAAACAGGTATGCCCCTTCTGACTCGGCCGTGTATTCAAAATTCCAATGTCGGAGAATATCTGCTTTGCCTCCTTCCGGGAGCAGCGGGGCAAGAATCTCCATAAAGAGCGCTGCCTGATTTGAATAAAAATCATAGTGTATAACGGCCATGTCTTTCACCGTCAACTGGTTGTTTTCCGCAAGTTGTTTGCCGATCCGATCTGACCGGTAGGATCCCATCCCCACATTGATCGGATCCACCTTACCATATTTCTATCCGTTCACTAAAGGGGACCCACTGGTCGGTCCCGCGCAGGTATTTTCCGTTGCTGCATTTTTCTATCCAGGAATCGGTCCCGTCCATGAATGTATAGGTCACTCCCCAGGAAACGTTCTTGTTCCGTCCCACCAGCAGAGCGGGGATGCCGGGCATGTTCGCGCCTACCAACGGCCAGCAGCTCATCGCTGGAATCCAATATTTCAGATGGCCGACCCTGGCCCAGGATTCTCATCATCATCATCTGCATCCCCCGGTCCCTGCCGTGGGCAACTCCCATCAATCGATACGCATCTGATTTATTTTCTGCTTCAATATGGCAGACACCGTTGCTGTCTCTCCAGATTTTCCCGTTACTGTTCATATCACCAACTGATTTAAAGTTTATGAATCCATCAGTACCCAAATGGCGCGTAATAATACCCGGACATCGAGTTTTCATGAAACGTCTCAATGGTCGTCCACAATTTTTTACCGTTAACAGGGGAGGGTGGCATTTCCATAATTATTTTTCCAAACACATCATGCCGTTGATTTGTATCGATGACATCATAGGCTAAATTCAAAAGCTCCAATAGTATTGAGTTGTCTTTATATTTGAGATATTCGAATAATCGGTTTTTGTTCATGGTTAGTCAACTTTCGGTTTGTAAATACGCTGATGATGGCAGCCCCTACAATTTTAGCCAGATTTTCTTACGTTCAAGGCTGCCATCAGATGTATATCAATACCGGCAAGGTTTTTTTCAACCTTCTGGGCTTTGCATGGAAAACAAATTAAACTGAACGATTAGTACAATATTGACAATTGCCGCCCCTTGTCAATTAAAACTTTTATCTACCATTTCTTTTTTTATACCCAATCCGAATTCCTGAAGATCCTTCTCAAGCAAGGAGTTCAAAGCCTTCTCTTTCATTAAATTGGCCCTGATGGACCTCATGGTGTTGCCCATCATGTTTCCCTGCATGATGGGCAACATCCCTTTCTGGTAGAACGGTAGCTTTAGCGCCACACTTTTGGCCTTTGCCACTCTCTATATTGTGGATCAGGTTTAATATTAGCATTCCTTTTGGCTAGTGCTGGAAAGGGTTTATAAACTTAATGCTCTCCCTTACTAAAGAAATTTTCCAGTCGAAAACAAAAATATTTTTTCTCAGAATGCTCAAAGTTACAATTGATATCTTTGATACTTTAAAGCTCGGTGAAGGTAAAGAATCGGATAATAATCCTTGACCTCAAAAAATACTTCCATATGATATAAAAAAGTTGCTTAACGGCTCGTAGTATTCAAAATATCGGGGAGGATCAAATAGGGAATTGTTAGGAAACAATATAAAAGTCGGTATCGCACAGATTGCACCGGTCTGGCTAAACAGGTATCAAACCCTAAAAAAGGTCATTAAATATACCGATGACGTCTGCGTTTGTCAACACCGCCGCCTGGAACGACAACATGAATATGGGGATGAAAATCAAGTCTCCTGCTATGAGTATGCAGTACCATGGTCATTCCGATTTCGGCCCCCAAATTCTTTGGATTTAAACCAAAATCCTTAAGTGTACTGGAAACACAAAGAAACAAAAAAGAAAACACTAATCTCTGATTGTGAAAGGCCAATGATCTTAGTTCGTTCGGTAATGTAAAAGTAATCAAAAAATATGGAACCGGTAATAATTTGCCTTGTTGTCGATCAATCCACTGATTGGCTTCATGGTTCTGACATTGTGGGCAACTCCGATGTCCACAGGATAGAGGTTTCCATTCAGCATGATTGCAGTCGGGACAACCCACATAAAGTTCACCGGCGGCGGGAGTACGACAATTGCAAATAGCATCCATTGCTTTTAAATGACTCGGCAATGCAACATCACCATATTTGTCTGCAAATAAATCTTTATATTGATTAATAATTGAAGAAATTTTCATGATTACACCTTTCTTAAATCTAATTGAAGTGTATTCATGAGTTTATTAATTGTGAGCAGGCTGCTTTGTTCTGTGAAGTCAGTTATATGCGCATAGCGTGCCGTTGTTTCAGGGCTTGCATGATCAAGCAAGGCCTGTATACAAGATCAGTAAAGTATTCTTCCAATTGTTCCGGCTTCAATTTGTCGGGGCAGCAATCAAAGTAATCACGGACCCGACGAATAGCCCTGGAATAGGCTTCAATAGTTTTTTGGGCTTTCCTTTGAAGTTTAAGTGATCTCAGGTGATGTTTATAGAGTCTGTTGAATCGGTTTAATTCTGACTTTTTCATGGTATACTCTTTTTAAAATAATGGTACCCAAATTGGACCCGGGAAGGAGTATACACTATTTTTGTTTTTCCGCCGCACAGCGGCTTCGTCCAACACCACATAAGATAAACTGAGCCCTAATAGAAGAGCGTTTTATCGATTGTTGCCTTCATATAACCAAGTTCCAATTGATTCTCAGGCTGGCAATAAATCGATAAAATGTATGAACTGAAGGGTAATATTTATCGGATAAATCAGTTTGCGTAGGATTAGGATAGGAACTTGCTTTTTGATAAAGAAAGTATCGAAAATCCCTAAAGTTAAAAATATTATTGCTCCCCTGATCCAAGACATGTTGTGCTTGGATCAGGGGAGGTCAGTTTATCCAGATATACAGCCAATTTCAAAAATAGCTCGTCGACAGATTGCTGTTACCCTTATAAATAAAGGATATGCTTTCAATGCAGCTGCCAGGCTTGTGGGGTGTAGTGTGTCCACAGTAGCTCGAAGCATCAAGCGCATGAACATTATTGGGGATTTGACTGATGCTTCGCGTTCTGGACGTCCTGCTATTTATTCAGAAACATTCAAGCTGGAATTGACAGGATCTCTATCAATAAAATTGATGGGACAGACGATGTTTTAACTATCGCCTGAAATACATCGAGAAATCGAAAACTTACAAAATGGGATCCTTCCTTATCCGGCGAAGGTGGTGGCCGTGCACACCGGCGGTGACATTTTGGATGATGGTTTATTCACTTCCAAATTTATTGACTTGATTTTGATTTTTTCCAGTTCCGATTTGAGACGGATTATTTCTTCCCGCTGTTTTTTGTTTTGTTCCTCTAATTCCTGATATTTCTTTCGAAGCTGCTCAAGTGATCCGATAAGAGCAATCTTGGTCCATTTGAAGAAAGTTTTGATTGTGTCTTTTGTTATCATGCGGCATCCTTATTGGAACAATCTTACATTTTGGGATACCATAGAAATTCATTGCTGTCTGTCTTTTTCTGAAATCAGTTTGAACTTACGTTATTTTTATTGAATTAATTTGAATAAAACCAGCTAGACTCTTGGAGGCTCGACCCTGAATGCGCACCCAGGCGGGTTATATATTTTAGGGGGCCTCATGGAATCATGTTCGGACTTGGGGGGATTTATACCGGGGTGTTAAAAGATGTTGGGTTTGCACTGGTGGCCCCGCTGTGACCTTAGCTGAAAGCCTGGAAATGGTGCAGCAGATAAAAAATTTCCCCATTCTGAAGGGGGCTCGCGGCCAGGAACCCGTCAACATTGACCAGGTCGCAGATAATCTTCAGCGGCTGGCGCTGCTGGTAACAGATTTTCCCGGGATAAAGGAAAAGGAACAATTTAAAAAAAATAGACGTTGGTTGTGAAACATAATTATTGTTAACAATGTAGGAACCGGGAGGGGGGGATTACGTTTAACCTTCAGGTTACCGTTACTGTCGTAAGCAGATTCAGGGCAAACCTGACAAATGTTTCCACTCCAAGTAATAGCAAAGACTCGTCATAATCAAATTGTGCATTATGCAGGGGGGGACAACCCATAAATCCGGTTCCAAGGAAAAAATAGCATCCCTTTGTTTTTTCTAAAACCAGGGCCATGTCTTCTGCACCCATGGTTGATTCCGGTTCCTTAATACGGTCACCGGGAACCACTTCGAGCATACTTTTTTTCATTATATTAACGATACCAGGATCACTTTCAAGGGGGGGGACCCCAATGGAGGATGAGAATTCATAGGCAGCGCCCGTGGCGGCACACACACCGTCTATAATCTGCTTAAATATCTCAGGATATTCTTTCCAGGTTTGTTTGTCAAAGGTCCGTATTGTGCCGCGTAACTCAGCGTTTTCCGATATTATATTCGGCGCTGATCCGGCATGAAAGGAGCCGATGGTGACAACCGATGGGATCAATGGATTAAGCTTCCTGGTCACCACTCGCTGGAGCGCATTGGCCACTTGAATTGCCGTATCAATCGCGTCCACACACAGATGGGGCATGGCACCGTGCCCCCCCTTTCCCTTAATGTTGATCTTAAAGGAACTGGCCGCCGCCATAAGGACACCGGATTTCAGGCCCAGAGTGCCGGCAGGAAGGCCTGGCCATACATGACACGCTACTGAATAATCCACATGGGGATTTTCAAGAACTAAGCTGTCAATCATTGGTTTTGCTCCGCCAGGGCCCTCTTCGGCCGGCTGGAACATGAATTTAATATTGCCTGAAAAATGTTCCCTGAGCCTGGCCAGAATACCGGCGGCCACAAGGGTCATGGTCATGTGAGCATCATGGCCGCACGCATGCATCATATTTTCATGGGTGGATGCGAACTCAAGCCCGGTTTCTTCCGAAATGGGCAACGCATCCATATCCGCCCTGATAACCAGCGTTTTACCGGGCCTTCCGGTTTTTAAAAGCCCCAGAACGCCGGTTCCTGCAATACCGGTAAACACTTCCAGTTCCGGTATTGTCTTCAAATGCTCAGCAATGAACCGGGCTGTTTTTTTTTCTGCAAACCCCTTTTCAGGAATTTGATGAAGGGCACGGCGAATGGAAGAAATTTTTTCCATTTCATTTTCAATCATTGCCTTGATATCCGTCATAACAGCAGCTCCTATAGTTGAGATCCCAATTAACAGTTGGGGCATCTCACCAAATGGTTATCCCCCACATCCAGTATTTCCGGGTGTGCAGCACTGCAGGAGGGTACTTTGTATGGACACCGATTGGCAAAAAAACACCCCTGCGGCAAATCAATAGGGCTTTGAATTTCACCCGCCTTCAATACGCTGTCTGTTTCCAGCGGTGTATTAATATCCGGCACAGTGGAAAAAAGCATTTGGGTATAGGGATGTTTGGGTGAGTTAAACAATTGTTTTTTTGAAGCATATTCCACGATTTCACCAAGATACATAACTGCCACATGGTCACTTAGATACTTAACAACGCTAATATCATGGGTAATAAAAAGAGTGGTCAAGCGATACTTTTCTTTCAAATCCATCATTAAATTAATTATTTGTGCTTGAATGGATACGTCTAATGCTGAAATCGGCTCATCAGCCAGAACCAGTTCCGGTTTTAATATCATGGCCCGTGCAATGGCAATGCGTTGCCGTTGACCGCCGGAAAACTGGTGAGGGTATCTGTTGAGATAACTATGGTCAATCCCCACATTATCGCATAACGATAAAATGGTATTTAATCTCTCTTTTTTTTTATAGTCAGTATGGATTTTTAACGGTTGCTCAAGAATTGTTTTAATTTTTTTTCTTGGATTCAAAGAAGAGTATGGATCCTGAAAAATCATTTGGATATCTTTTTGGATGGCGCCTCTTTTATGGGGGGATAATTTTGAGATATCCTTTCCGCGAAAATTTACCAATCCATTTGTGGCCTGGTGGAGTCCTAATATGACTTTCCCGATTGTTGTCTTGCCGCAACCACTCTCTCCAACCAGTGACAACGTCTTTCCCTTAAAGATGTCAAAACTTACTCTATTCAGAGCATATAAATCTCTTTTTTTAAACGTACCCGTTTTAACGCTGAAAGTTTTTACGACATTTTTTACTTCTACTAATTTTCTTTGACTTTGTGACAAAATAGTATCCTTTTATCGATCTGTTTTTTTTCAGGGTACGTGTTACATTCTTCATCAGCATAGTCGCATCGGTTTTTAAAGTAGCAGCCTTCCGGGAGATTCAGGAGCGAGGGCATGATTCCCGGTATCTGATACAGCCTGTCATTCTCATCATTTAATTTCGGCAGGCATGCAACCAACCCTTTTGTATATGGGTGCATGGGATTAAATATGATATCTTTCTTACGCCCATATTCCACAATTCTTCCAGCATACATCACAGCAATTTTATCACAAAGTTGAGACACAACGGCGATATCATGGGTTATTAAAATCAATGAAGAGTTCATATCTTTGCTGAGTTTTTTCATCAGGTACAGAATTTGTGCCTGGATGGTCACATCCAAAGCCGTTGTGGGTTCATCAGCAATTAAAAGTTTGGGATTATTTAAAAGTGCCATTGCAATAACAACCCGTTGCTTCATTCCACCTGAGAGTTGATGGGGATAGCTCCCCATTCTTTTTTCAGCAGCAGGCATTCCAACCAATTTCAGGATGTCCAGACATGTTTTTCGGGCATCTTTTTTTGCCACCTTTTTATTATGATATAATATGGTCTCAATTAATTGATCACCAATACTTATCACCGGATTTAATGACGTCTGGGGGTCTTGGAAAACCATGGAAATTTCATTTCCCCTGATCTTTTCAAGCTTTTCTTCGCTCAATGTAAGCAGGTTTATTCCATTAAAAATAATTTCACCCGCTACAATCTTTCCCGGGTCATCAATTAAGTTTAAAATGGAAAATCCAGTGATGGATTTACCAGCCCCAGACTCTCCGACAATCCCTAAAATCTCGCCTTTCTCAATTGAGAAATCAATTCCGTCTACTGACTTTACAACCCCGTTTCTTGTAAAGAAATATGTTTTCAGATTATTTATTTCCAGAAGTGCCATTATCGTTTCAGCCTTGGATTCATTATATCTCTCATCCGGTCACCCACCAGGTTTATGGAAACAACCAGCACCATCAAAACAATACCCGGGAAAACGGAAGTCCACCAGTAGCCGCTGAATAAAACCTGATACCCGTTTGATATGAGCGAACCCAGGGAGGGCTCAGTAATAGGAACACCTAATCCCAGGAAACTCAACGTTGCTTCCAATATGATGGCATTTGCTATCCTTACGGTTGCAATAACAATTATGGGCGCTGTAGTGTTTGGCATTATTTCGCCAAAAATAATTTTTAAATTGCGCATACCCAATGCCTGGGCCGACTGGGTATAATCTTTTTCTTTCTCCAAAAGGACCACACCCCTGGCCGTCCTTGCATAATAAACCCAGTTTACAAGGGTTATGGCAATAATGATTTTACCGATGCCGGCGCCCCAGAGTGCCATGATAATCAAAGCAATTAAAATTGAAGGGAATGAGAGTTGAATATCGGCCACTCTCATGATAAGCGTGTCAACCCATCCACCATAGTAACCGGAAATCAAACCGGCTGAAAAACCAATGATAACGGAGATAAACGTACTAACAAGCCCCACATACAAAGAAATCCTGAGTCCGTAAATAATGGCTGAATAAATATCTCTGCCCTGCTCATCTGTCCCTAAAACAAAATTAGTGTTGGGTGCCTGGAAACTGTTTTCTAGAAATAATTGTGTTAAATCATAGGGGTTCTGATACGTGAACAATGATGGTGCAAGGGCCAATGCAATAAACAGTATAAATACTGCAAGGCCCGAAACAGCCATCTTATCTTCCATAAACTCTATTACCGCTTCGTTTGTAAATAGTTTCATTACACCCGCACTCTTGGATCAATAAATGTATAAAGGACATCGACTATAAAATTAATTGCAACGAAAATAACAGATATGCACAGCAGGTATGCAACAACGATGGGCCGATCAAGATTTTGTATGGAATCAATGATAAGTTTTCCAGTACCCGGCCAGGCAAATATGGTCTCAGTTATTATTGTAAACGCTACAAGTTGCCCAAACTGAATACCGATAACCGTAATCAAGGGAATCAATGTGTTTTTAAGGGCATGATAATAAACAATTATTCTTCGTGGAACCCCTTTTGCGGTAGCCAGTTTAATATAATCCTGGAGCAAAACCTCCATCATACCTGTTCGTGTTAATCTTAAAATAAGCGCCAGCTGAAAAGCTGAAAGCGTGATAACAGGCATAATCAAATGTTTTATGCCGTCCCAGGTGAGTGCGCTTGTAAAAAGAAAAACTTCCCCCCGCCCGGATGAGGGTAACACACCAAATACCACTGAAAATATCAGTACCAGTATCATGCCGGTCCAGAAAACAGGCACGGAAATTCCTATCAGGGAAAAAAACATGATGACCCTGCTCAGTATTGAATTGGGCTTTAAAGACGATATTATTCCAAGGGGAATACCAAGAATGATTGAGAAAATCATTGCCAGCACAGAAAGTTCAAGCGTAGCGGGAAATCGTTCTATCACGATGTCCAAAGCCGGTTGTCCATATCTGAAGGAGTTGCCCAGATTCCCTTGCGCAACATTTTCCAGAAACTTTCCATATTGAATAATAAACGATTGGTCCAACCCCAGTGCATGCTTCATTTCAATAACCTCCTGTTGAGTCGCATCAATGGGAAGCATGAGTTCAACAGGATCACCGGCTTTGAACATGATAAAGAACACAATAAAACTAATCGTAAACATGACTAAAACGGAATGAAACAATCTATTAAAGATATATTTAGCCATTTTATTCCTTAAATGATAAGGATGATTTTATACCATAAAATCCATCCTTCAGGTACAAAACCATCCTTATTGTTGGTATTTATTCATCAAACGCCATACTGTTACTGGGTACTGATATCAAATACCCAGATACGGCTATCGGTTCTTGGTTCAAAATTAATGGTTTTACCGAATGCATACAAATCAACCTGGTAGTGCAGGGGAATAAAGCATTGAAGGTCTGTCAAAGCTATTTTTTGAGCCTTCTGCAGATATTTCAGCCGCTCATCAGGATTCATAATAGCCGATGATTGATCAATTAACGCATCAACTTCAGCATTTGAAAATCTTCCCCTGTTCCCAAACCCCTTAACGGTATCATATGAATGTACAATAGCATCTAAAATTGAACTTGCATCACCATCCGCACTTGCCCATCCCATCAGGAAGAAACTGGTGTTCAGCTTCCTGTTTTCAGCCCAGAAAGTAGATTTTGGCGTTGCATTGACCGTGACCTTTATCCCTATTTTTGAGAGGCTTGCAGCCACTGCCTGTGCGATTTGAGAATCATTTATATATCGATTGTTCGGGCTGTCAAGCTGTACTTCAAACCCATTTGGATATCCTGCTTCAGCAAGTAATTCTTTTGCTTTTTTCGGATCGTATTTTTCTCTTTCAATGCTGGGGTCATACCCAAAAACAACACTCGGGCTGAATTGGGCGGCTGGTATTGCAAAATCTTTCATCACATACTTAACGATAGCATCTTCATTTATGCCATAAAACAACGCTTTTCTAACTCGAACATCCAAAAACGGGTTTTTCCCGGTTGGGCTTTTTATGTGGGGAGAATCCTCACGAAATTGATCCATCTGCAAAAAAATGAGTCTCAATCCGGGTTTTACAAAAAAATTCAATTTATCATTTCTTCTGACCCGGGCCACATCAACAACAGGAACCCTGTTAATGATATCGACTTCCCCGCTGAGTATTGCTGCAACTCGTGTTGCATTGTTTGTTAGGGGTCTGAAGACAACATTTTCAATTTCGGGTTTTCCCCGCCAGTGATCATTATATGCCGTTAATTTTATCAGATCCCCTTTGCGCCATGTAACCAGTTTGTAGGGTCCTGTCCCCACTGGATTTAGTGTTATCCATTCATTTGATTTACCCTCTACTGTTTCTTTATCCAGTATACCGACATAGGTCAGTTTTCGTAATAGAATTGGAAATGGTTTTTTTGTTACAAATTTAACGGTAAAGTCATCAATTTTAGAAAAGGACTCAATCATGGCCACCGTGCTTTTAAATCCGGATTTATCCCAATTTTTAACTCTGTCAAAAGAAAAGATGACATCATCGGCATTAAAGTTATTTCCGTTATGAAATTTTACGCCTTTTCTTAACTTTAAAATCCATACGGTGGGTTCCGGATTTGCCCAGGAAACCGCAAGGCTTGGCTTGGTTTTAATATCTTTATCAAAAGAAATCAAAGAATCGAAAATATTCGAAAGAATTGAATTTGTCGTCGTCTCATTCTGGTAATATGGGTCCATTGCCAAGGCCCCGGACGCGATACCAATTTTTAAATCCTTTGCAAAACATACCGAACTCAGCAAAGCTGTTGCCGCTAATACAATTAATAGTTTCTTCATACCTGCTCCTTTGTCGTGTTTATACTCTTTCTCATACTGTGAAGCGATACCTATAGGATAGGAACTTGCTTTTTGTCAACAAAACTATACGGCCGTCATAATCATAAACGCTACCCATAAGAAGCGTAATGATTCAGCACGTATTCCCGAAGCCGCTTGAATGATAGAAAAAAGTTTACTTTTTCGGTAAATATTCGGCTTAGTCATTCATGGTAAATATTTTTACTTAATTTTTAAAAAATTCGGAACGCCAGCCAAAATATTTGTTACAACTTTCGGTCTTCAATGGACCTCAACTGTTTATGCCCTGGCTTTGAATGCCGATATCGTTTGTCCGAGGACCATTGCATTTTATCATGAGATAATTTCTGCAGAAACAGGATATGGCTATACAACTATCTATAATGGGTGTAGAATATTCTCTATTATAAAAATATTCTTGAATTGATTGTATAGAAATTTGATATAAAATTAATGGGTTATCGTCAATAAGCCTTCTGGTACATATTGTGCAAAAACATGTATTGAATTTTTTTTATACCATCTGATAAAATGAGGATAAAATTGCATGCAACCCAAAACCCTCCAACACCGCATTATGATTTTTATCCTGATCCCTGTATTTTTTATTCTGACCGGAATGGGGTGGATCAGTTTCTTGTATACCCGCAATGCAATGCTCAAACAATGGGGCGAAACCGCTATTGCAAAACTTCAAAAATCCTCCCATATGATTGATATGCGCCTCAGCCGGACAAAATATTTATTGTCCATGTTAAAAAATAATTACAGCCAGGATCAGGGCCATATTGTTCACCGCTTCATTGTTGAACAATTGCAGGAAATGGAAGGGGTTGTTGAAGTAAATTCTGATTTTTTAAACGATACTCGCATCCCTGCATATGCTTCAAGACGGTACATGGTTAACCCGAATCCCATGCCTTTCGGTCGAATGGAAAAATTTCAATTATCGTTTCCCCAGTATAATGCTAAGCTCAACAGCGAAACAGTATCCCTGTCAACAGATGTTAAAGATAAAATCGGTAAAAAAATCGGCCGGATTGAAGTGGTCATCTCTTTTCAGGATTTGATCGATCAAATCAGCAAGGCAAACTGGTGGAAAAATAATAAAGCATTTTTAATCGATCATGGGGGCAATATCCTCATCAGCACGCAACAGAATAAAGAAATTCCAAAATCAGACGTGTTCGCAGACACGGATCCATTGGAAAAAAAGACCTTAGAGGCATTAAAACAGAATCCATATGGTACCATCTTTGGCCCCGGTCATCCACCCGATGAAATAAGCGGATATTATCATTTGATTGAAGCGCCTTGGAGCCTTGTTCTTATTTCACCCGGCAATCAGGTATTGAAACCTATAATAAATTTCAGGCGGTATTATTTTATTGTGGGTTTTTTATCTATTATATGTGTTCTCCTTTTTATCCGCATCTCGATTACAGGGACGGCCAACTCGATTAAACGGGTGTCCGAGGCTGCTAAACATCTTGCCAATGGAACGTTTAGCCAACAACTCCCCGTCCTGTCAAAAGATGAGGTGGGGGAGCTGACCTATAATTTTAATAAGATGACCCAGCAGTTAAAAGAACGATTAGAGCTGAAAGAGGCAATGAATTTGGCCATGAAAGTGCAGCAAGGCCTGCTTCCACCCACCAATTTTTCATATAAAAATATTGAGATCAGCGGTCGTTCTGTCTATTGTGATCAAACAGGCGGGGACTATTTTGATATCATCGAATTTCCCGATGAACCCGGGAAAATTTGTGTGGCAGTTGGTGATGTGGTGGGTCATGGAATAGGGGCAGCGCTTCTGATGGCAACGACTCGCGCACTATTACGAAGCCGGGTGACACAAAAAGGGTCTTTGTCCCGCGTCATGAACGATGTCAATCGGCTGCTCTGTTTGGATACCCGTGATACGGGCAGTTTTGTTACCTTGTTTTTATTAATGGTTGATGTAAACAAAGATGAGCTTCAATGGGTTCGTGCCGGTCATGAGCCAGCCATGTTTTACAGTCCGGAACAAGAGAATATTACCGAACTCAAAGGTGAGGGAATCGTTCTGGGAGTGGATAAAGACTGGACGTATACAAAAAATTTTCAGTATCATATTCCCAAAGGCACCGTTGTTTTAATCGGCACAGACGGCACCTGGGAAGTTGAAAACAAATCAGGAGAACGACTGGGTAAAAAAAGCGTGGAAAAGGTGCTTCAAAAATCAATTTTACTTTCCTCTGAAGAAATTGTACACTCGATTATATCGGAAACTCAAAAATTTCGCGGTGACATTCAACAGAATGATGATATTACGCTTTTAGTTCTGAAATTCCTATAGATGATTTCACAAAAGAATGCCTCAAGCAACGCATTACATTGGGTCAGGCTTTTTTTTATGGCACTTCTTACCTGTCTGGTCATGAAACAAAGATAAAAGCACCATAAAAAAGCCTGACCCCGTCCATTAGAACTTATGACCGAAAGTTGAGATGATAAGTCAAACCCCTTTAGATAGGAGGGATATCAGTATGAAATTAGCAAAGGAATCAAAAACTTTCATTATCGTCATTCTAACGATTGGCATTGCTCTATTCCATCTCACAGGGTCTGAAACCCATATGGGGACTCATATGATTCACCGGGAATTGTTTTTTTTCCCCATTATTCTCTCGTGTTTCTGGTTTGGGTTAAAACCCGGGCTGATTACTGTGGGAATTGTAAGCTTACTCTATGTTTCCCAGGCTTTTTTCGGAACGGAAACACAATTGCTGCTTGTTCCAACGCTTTTTCACCTGATCACGTTTCTGCTGGTAGCCATCATTCTTGGTGTTTTGGTGAACCAGAATGAAAAAATTCATGAAGAAAATATCAGGAAGAAAGAGTTGGCTGCCCTGGGAAACGCGGCATTAAACATTGGTATAGAAATCCAGGATGTATTGGTCGCCTTGAAAAAATCAGGGTGTCAATCAAAAGTGGATTCCCCGGAAAAAGACGAAATTGAAAAAGGATTTAACCGGTTGGACAAGCTTGTAAAGGTCCTTACCTCTTTTGATACACCCACGGACAGGCATGGGTTGAACTTCAATATCAATCAAGTCATTGCCGAACAAATTTCTGCCTTAAAGGAAAAAGCCCATTTAGCAGGCATTAAAATTGAGACGATTTTAGACAAAAAAGAGTGTCTGTCCAAGGTGTCGGAAGAATCCATTGTTAAATTAATAAAAGATTTAATCGTGAATGCCATTGAAGCGTCTTCCCGGGGAAGAAAAATTTTGATCCGCACCCGCCACATGTCCACGTATAATATAGTAGAAGTTGAAGATGAGGGCGAGGGGATTAAACCTGAACACCTGAAAAAAATTTTTCACCCTTTTTTTACAACAAAAGAATACGGGCACGGACTTTCCCTGGCCTCAGATTATAAATTTATTCAAAGTTGTGGTGGTGATATGGCTGTCTCATCCAATTTTGGTAAAGGAACGATCTTTAAGGTTAAAATACCCATTGATGACCCTTCCAAGCCTATAAATGGCATGAACAAAATATCGGATTGGAATCCCAGGGAGAACAAGCAAGCGGTTGAAGATTGACATTCGCAAGGGGATTAACTCTATTTTCAGGCCTTTCAGGATAAAAACAACTGGGTCTGACGTGTAGAATAGTCGAATACGCCTGTAGAATATCCGACAACCTTCATTCAGGTGGAATCGCGGTTTTATTTTTAAACGATTAAAATCAGTTGGTTATGATCCGCTATACCCCTGGGCACAGAAAATGCTATAGCTATCCATGAAAATGAACGCCAAAATGTGGAAAGATAGAAAAGGAGGCATAATGAGAAAAACAAGGTCGTTGAGAATATTATTGGGTATCAGTATGTTGTTGGCTGTTCCGTCATTTTCTTATGCAATGAACAAAGCGACCGTGACAAACATCGAAAAAAGGTTTGTTCAAACCCTTTTTTTATCAGACCTGTTGAAATATGCGTATGAATCCAACCCCTCCATCAAAGCCTCGAAAGAATCATGGAGAATGTTTATTGAAAACTATCGTATCGGCAAAAGCTATCCCGACCCACAGTTGATGGTTACCTGGTTTCCTTCGCCCATAGAAACACGCCTGGGTCCCCAGGATTGGAACCTGACCCTGTCCCAAGCGATTCCATTTCCAGGAAAACTGACTCAGATGGGTAAAGTCCTTGAGGCAGACACAAAAATTTCCAAACTCAAACTGGATAAAACCATCAAGTATATTGTGACTTCCATTTCCAGTTCATTTTATGAATTGATCTATATTCAAAAGGCGATGGATATTGCCCAAGCAAATTTTGATTTAAATCAGAAATTGATCACCATCGGTGAGACCGCCTTTGCCCAGGATAGGGCATTGTTTTATGACATTGCCAAAGCCCAGGCACAGACGGCCCAGATCCAGTATGATATTTTTCTTTTGGAAGAATTGGAACAGGCTGAAAAAGCAAGGATAAATACCATATTGAACCGGGTTCCGGATGCGTTTTTGGGCAGGGCATCAGATCTTCTTTTCAGGGATGTCGTGTATCGCCTTGATGAAATTTATGATCTTTCCATGACCCTTCAGGAAGATATTTTAATTGCCGATGAAGCGGTCATTAAATCTGAGGAAGCCGTCAAGCTGTCCCGGTATGAATCCCTTCCCAGCTTCAAGCTGGGCCTTTTCTATGCCGCCATTGGTGATCCTGATGTGTCAGTGCCGCCAGGGAATGCCGGGGATGATGCCATTGGCGTTCAATTGGGTTTGAATATCCCGTTATGGTTGGGGAAAAATAAAAGCGACGTATCCAAAGCCCTGGCTTTTCAGCGAAAGGCCAAAGCAGATAAAGTGTCCATTGCAAATCAGACAAAAGAGAAAATCAGCAGGCTCTGGTTCAAACTCCAAAATTCAAAACGATTAATTACCCTGTACGAAAAACAACTGATTCCCCAGTCCATACGATCTGTTCAAACTGCTGAAACATGGTACAGGCAAGGAAAAGGCAGTTTTTCCGATTTCCTTGAAATCCAGGCAACCGCCTATAATTTTCAATTGTCCCTTGCCCGGTCAATGGCAGATTACGGTAAAACCCTTGTCCAGCTTGAACAGCTGGCCGGCGTTATCCTGGATAAAAAGATTAAAGAAAAAAAAGGGGGAAATACCCCATGAAAATAAAAACAGCCATTATACTGATCCTTTGCTTATTTTGTATATCTCCTTTATGGGCTGATTACGACAGATTAAAGGATGCATTGCAACAGTATACCCCTCCTGAATATTTTACCGATTCACTGGGATTTAAGACTGAACGCCTTGAATCGCCTATTGAACCGGACCCCGGTACAGACGCTGTTTTATCCCGGATTAAAACGTTAAAACAGGGGTATGAAAAAAAAATAAGCACGGGTCATGGGCCATTTTTCCTGTGCCCCATGGATACAGAAATGTTTAACCGGCTGGCTGTTCTGTCGATGGATATGGAAGCGGTCAGGCAGATGGTCCGTCATCATTTAAGATTAGATGAAATAGAAATTGTTGCAGGCGTGAGAAACCCGGCGGTTATCGGGGCACAAAAAAAAGTAATCGCTGAACTGGAATCGTTTGACCAGGTAATGGATCTTGATGAAAATCTTAAGCAATATTCTGCGTTTACCGAAGGTCTGAACAATAAGGTCGGGCCCCTTAAAATGAAGACGTCCATAAAACAAATGTTTCCGTTTCCGGGTTTGACCGCCCTTAAAGGCAGAATTATTCACCAGCAGGTGGCAATCCTGGTGGAAAAAATGAGAATAATCCAAAAAAATATTATCACTGAGACGCGTAAGGCATACTGGGAAATGGTGTTTACCGAGCAATCAATGGATGTGACCGCTGAAACCATTGATGCGTTGATCCGGCTGAAAGATGTGGCAACCACATTGTATAAAAGCGGTAAGACCAGTTTCCAGGATGTTATTAAAATCAACATCAAGATTGAAATCCTGAAAGAAGATCTTTTGACCCTTTCATCTAAAAAAAGAAATATTGAAGCAAGGCTGAATGAACTGTTAAATCTTCCAGCAAACACCAGAATGGGTGACGTTGTTTTAAGTGGCCCTGACAAAAATATTCCAGGCCCTGACACTCTTTTTTCCAGGGCCCGGCAGAACAGCCAGGGGCTCAAAATAATTCGGCATCAAATCAACAAGGTTCAGACCCTGATAGAAATGGCTGAATCCATGATACAGGCGCCATTTACCCTTAATTTTTCATCCTATGAAGATGCGGCCATAAATTCGGTTGGGTCTGGTGCTCAAAAATCATCTTTTGCTGAAAAATCCATGGCCGCCATGGAAAACAACACCCCTTTAAACCCCTGGTACGGTATTGATGACCCATGGCTGAACCAAACCAGACAAACGCTTTTGAGTTTAAAACAAACCCTTGTGAAACAGGAAAATGCCACGGATAGAATGGTAAGAGACGCCTGGTTTGCCGTTGATAAGAACAAGCGGGAACTGTTGTTATATAAAGACAGGATTTTGTCGTTGTCCAAATCCGCATTGGATGTGTCCACCCGGGAGTATGAATCCGGTTCAATTCCTTTTTCCCAGGCCATTGATTCCTATACGGATTGGCTATCCATAAAACTGGCCATTGCAAAAAGACAAACAGATCTGGGAAGTTCAACGGCAACCCTTGAACAAATCATTGGCATCCGCTTCTGATAAAAAATTAGGAAAATATACCCATGGAAAAAAGCAATGGAAAACTCATTTTTATAACGGCGTTATTGACGGCTGTGATCACTGGATCCGTTTTTTTTGCTGTATTCAAATTTATGGGATTCAGCCCGGATTCAGTCAAACCCACCCATGGGGGGGGGCGGACTGAACCACAAAACACAGGATCCCAGGAAAAAAAGATTGTTTACTGGCGCGCCCCAATGGATCCCATGGAAATTTATGACGATCCGGGCAAAAGTAAAATGGGCATGGACCTGGTGCCGGTGTATGCGGATGATGTTACCGGGGATTCAACAAGCCATGACCGAAAAATTGTTTATTGGAAAGCCCCCATGGACCCGACTGAAATTTATGAACAACCCGGCAAAAGCAAAATGGGCATGGACCTGGTGCCCGTTTATGAAGACGAGCTTGTGGGAGGCGTCGACATACGAATAGATCCGGTTGTGGTTCAGAATATGGGGCTGAAAATTGAACGAGTAGAAAAAGGTCCCCTCCACCATACCATTAAAACCTATGGTCATATTACCCTTGATGAAACCCGAACCGGTATCATCAGCCAGAAGACCGGCGGATGGATAGAAACGCTGTATGCCGATTACACCGGTTTTTTTGTGACAGCCGGCCAACCCCTGTATGCAATCTATTCTCCCTCGCTTCTGGCATCCCAGGAAGAGTATTTGTCAGCCTTTAAAAACTATCAACGCCATAACACCAGCCTGAACAGGGAAATTCTTTTTTCAGCCCGAAAAAGGCTGGGGTATTTTGATATTGCCGACCCGGAAATCGCTGCCATTGAAAAAACCGGTGAGGTGATCAAAGCCATGGTTGTCAGATCACCCTTTACAGGCGTTGTCACCCATAAAAATATCATCGAAGGGGCCTTTGCCAAACCTGGGGAGAGCCTTTTTACGATTTCCGATCTATCCCATGTCTGGGTTGAGGCCCACATTTTTGAATATGAGCAAAACCTGGTTTTCAAAGGCCAGGCGGTTGAAATGACCCTGTCGTATCATCCTGAAAAAATGTATACGGGAAAAATAGCGTTTATTTTCCCCTACCTCCAGCCAAAAACAAGGGATGTCATCGTCCGAATCGATTTTGAAAATGAGAATGCTGACCTCAAACCCGATATGTTTGTGAGAATAAAAATAAAAACCGGGGCCGACAAAACGGGACTATCCATCCCTTCGGAAGCTGTCATCTATTCCGGAGAGAGAAAAATCGTTTTTGTTGCCAAAGGTGGGGGCAAATATACTCCCCGGGAAATACAGACCGGCATTTATTTTGATCAGGGCAGGGTGGAGATTTTAAGCGGTCTTACCCCGGCGGATCGCGTGGTCATTTCCGGACAATTTCTCCTGGATTCAGAATCAAAGCTGAGAGAAGCGATCCAGAAAATGATTGACGCCAAACCCGCCCCTGAAGCTGAAGACAAGGCGACAGACGACGATTTTTTTAAGGACATGGAGACCACGGATGATTTTTTCAAAGATATGGATTAAAAAGGGGATGTCCCATGATCGATAACATCATCGAATGGTCTGTCCATAACCGGTTCATGGTTATCCTTGCAACGCTGTTTATCATTGCGGCCGGAATGATCGCCCTGTTGAAAACCCCGCTGGATGCCATTCCCGACCTGTCCGATGTCCAGGTGATCATTTACACCGAATATCCGGGCCAGGCCCCCCAGGTGGTGGAGGACCAGATCACGTATCCGTTAACCACGGCCATGCTCAGTGTGCCCTTTGCAAAAGTTGTCCGGGGATATTCGTTTTTCGGAATTTCTTTTGTATATCTCATTTTTGAAGATGGTACGGATATTTACTGGGCAAGGTCCAGGGTGATGGAGTACCTTAATTTTGTCTCCGGCCGATTGCCCCAGGGCGTTACCCCGAGCCTGGGGCCCGATGCCACAGGGGTTGGATGGGTCTACGAGTACGTCTTGAAAGACACCACCGGGAAAAACGATCTTCAAACCCTTCGTTCCATCCAGGACTGGTTTCTAAGATATGAACTGACCGCTGTTCCCGGTGTTTCGGAAGTCGCCAGCATTGGGGGATTTGTAAAACAATACCAGGTGGAAGTGGATCCCGACAAGCTGGTTTCCTATGACATTTCCCTCCGGAAAATCAAGACGGCGATCCAGCGGTCCAATTCGGATGTGGGGGGCAAACTCATTGAAATGGGAGAGACCGAATTCATGGTGCGGGGCCTGGGATATATAAAATCGGTTGAAGACATCCAAAATATTGTTGTTTCCTTTGATAAAAAAGGAACCCCTATTTTATTGAAGGATATCGCCAATGTTCACATTGGTCCGGAACTTCGCCGGGGTATCCTTGAATGGAATGGTGAAGGAGAAACTGTTGGCGGTATTGTGATCATGCGGTATGGAGAAAATGCCCTTACGGTCATCAAAAAGGTGAAACAAAAGTTAAAAGATCTTGAAAAAGGTCTTCCGGATGGTGTGGAGATCGTTACCGGTTATGACCGGTCAGATCTCATTGAACGGGCGGTTGACACCCTGAAAACAAAACTCACCGAAGAATTGATCGTTGTGGCCCTGATCTGTATCCTCTTTCTTTTGCATTTCCGGTCTGCATTTGTGGCCATTTTTACCCTGCCGGTGGGCATTTTAATGTCCTTTGCCATCATGTATCCCCTGGGAATTAATGCCAATATCATGAGCCTTGGGGGAATCGCCATTGCCATTGGGGTGATGGTGGACGCATCCATCGTGCTGGTTGAAAATGCCCACAAGCACATTCAACGGGACAATGGGGAAAAAAGCCATACCCAGATGATTATCGATGCATCAAAAGAAGTAGGCCCAGCCCTTTTTTTCAGCCTGTTGATCATTACGATTTCTTTTTTGCCGGTATTCAGCCTGGGGGAACAGTCCGGAAGGCTGTTCCGGCCACTGGCCTATACCAAAACAACGGCCATGGCAGCTTCTGCCCTCCTTGCCATTACCATCATTCCTGTCCTGATGACGTTCTTTGTACGGGAAACGCCCATTGATCCAGGCTTGCCGTCAAAGAAAAAAATCCAAATCTGGACGCTGGCCATTGCAGGACCGCCTTTCGCCGTTATTTGTGCTGGTTTGGCGGGAATACACCTGCCGGATTTAAGTCTTGTTGCAGCACTGGTGCTTTCCCTTTTTTTGTTTTTCTGCCTGAATCCCCAGCAAATTATTTCAGAAGAGAAAAATCCCATCAGCCGGTTTCTGATACGACTGTATCTGCCCATCATCAGCCTGGCATTAAAATGGAAACGAACAACCGTCCTGATATCGCTGGTTGCGGTTTTGATTTCCCTGTACCCCATGACCCGGGTGGGCAGTGAGTTTATGCCGCCGTTAAACGAAGGGGATCTTTTGTACATGCCCACAACCCTGCCGGGTATTTCCATTACAAAGGCCAAAGAGCTGTTGCAGCAGACCGATAAAATCATCCAGAGATTTCCTGAAGTGAAAACCACTTTAGGCAAAATCGGGCGGGCAGAAACCTCAACCGATCCCGCCCCCTTGTCTATGATAGAGACCGTGATTGTGCTCAGGCCCCAGGTTGAATATGACATCATTGAAAAAAACCGGTTCTTTTCACACTGGCCCGGATGGGTAAAAAAACCATTGACCTGGATCTGGCCGGAAAAAATAGAGGGTAAGATCCTCCATGAATGGAGAAAGAAAAAAAATAAATGGTTTTTTTCAAACTGGCCCGGTTTTTTTAAAACACCGTTGTCCTGGGTGCTGCCGGAAGAACGATACATTACCCTCAAGGAACTGACCGATGATCTGGAACAGGCGGTTAAGTTCCCCGGGCTGACCAATGCCTGGACCATGCCCATAAAAACCCGGATTGATATGCTTTCCACCGGGATTAAAACCCCGGTGGGGATAAAAATTATGGGACCGGATCTTGAAATCCTGGCCCGGATAGGTGAAAATATTGAAGCCACGTTAAGGAACCATCCTGCAACCCTGTCTGCCTTTTCAGAGCGCGTCACAGGGGGGAATTATCTGGATTTTAACATACACAGAGAAAATATTGCCCGGTATGGCCTGGTGGTGCAGGATGTACAGGATATCATTAAAACCGCCATTGGCGGAATGAACGTTACCTATACCATAGAAGGTCTTGAACGATACCCGGTTAACCTGCGATATAACAGGGAATTACGGGACAATATCGATATGATAAAACGCGTAATGGTCCCCACACCCGTCGGGGCACAAGTCCCCCTGACCCATCTGGCGGATATTTCAATCCATAAAGGACCCGCAGGCATTAAGAGTGAAAATTCAAAACGAACAGCCTGGGTTTATGTTGACATAAAAGACGTTGACCTGGGGTCATATGTTAAAACCGCCAAGAAACTGGTGGATGAACAGATAGATCTGCCCCCAGGGTATTCCCTGATCTGGTCCGGACAGTATGAGTACATGGAAAAGGCCAGGAAAACCTTGAATATTATCATTCCCGCGACATTGCTGGTGATTTTTATTCTTCTGTATATTCATTTTAACAATATGATGGAGGTGATCATCGTCATGGCCAGTCTTCCCTTTGCTTTGCTGGGCGGGATCTGGTTGATCTACCTGCTGGGGTATCATCTGTCCGTTGCCGTGGGGGTGGGATTTATTGCCCTGGCAGGACTTGCAACGGAAACAGGGATTGTCATGCTGGTCTATCTGGATGAAGCCTTTAACAGGAAAAAAAAATTAAACCGGATGAACGCTTTAACCGATCTTCACGATGCCATTATTGAAGGTGCCGTGGACAGGGTTCGTCCTAAAATAATGACCGTTGCCACAACTTTAATCGGGTTATTACCGGTGATGTACGGGTCCGGTGCAGGCTCCCAGATCATGAAACGGATCGCTGCTCCCATGGTGGGGGGACTTGTCTCCTCCACCATCATGACCCTTATCATTATACCGGTGTTTTATAACCTGTGGAAAATGTGGAAAATAAACCCAAAATAATAAAGATAGAAAGGAACACCCCATGAAAAAAAACGTTAAACACCTGGTGGTCGTATGGCTTATTTCAATTTCTATCACGGCCATGGCTTATGCCGGCAACGACATGGCAGGCCATGACATGAAAGGCCATGACATGGCCAAATCAGACAGGGTAGGGGACCTGATTCATGAATCTGTAGTGGACGGATATATGCTGTCCTACTATTTCATGGATCTTAGAGATCAAAAGGGGGGTACGCATGATATGGCGGACATGGACAACTCCCATTCCATGCCGAACAAAGCAATGGATAAACCCCATCATCTCATGGTGTATATAATGGATCAGCATCATCAGCCTGTTTTAAAAGCAAAGGTAGGCTTTCTGATCAAGGATGCCAAGGGTAACGCCCAAAAAGCAATGGGCATGTTCATGAGCAATGGATTTGGCATTACGGCTGATATGAAAAAAAAGGGCCTCTACACCATTACGACCAAGGCGATTGCAGGGGATAAAAAATTGATGGACAAGTTTGATTATGACATGAAATAATGCAAGCCTGACACCAAGCTTATGGATAAAAATATGAAACCCAACGTACCAGAAAAAAACGGGCTATCCCGGAGAACTTTTTTGAAATACACCGGCACCATTGTTTTTGCCATGGGAAGCAGCGGCTATATGCTGGATGAATGCCGGGCAAAAGAAGACGGTTCCAAAATAGCGGTCTCAGATGGATACCTTGTGGTTGATATTGAAAAATGCCAGGGATGTATCAGCTGCATGTTGGCCTGTTCCCTTGTGCATGAAGGCGTATTGAGTCCTTCTTTTTCCAGGATTCAGATCTTGCAGGATTCTTTTGGAAAATTCCCGGATGATCTGACCATTGAGCAGTGCAGGCAATGTGAAACACCTGCCTGTGTCGAGGCATGCCCTGAAAATGCCCTTACGGCCAATGCTGAATTCGGGCATGTTCGCATGGTGGATAAAGAAAAATGTACGGGCTGCGGCAGTTGTTTTAACGCCTGTCCCTATACCCCGACAAGGCTTTTGGTTATGGAAGATGAAACCTTTAACCGGGAATCAAAGAGCATAAAATGCGATCTTTGCGCCAATGCCCCCCATCACTGGGATGAAAAAGGCGGCGGACCAGATGGCAAACAGGCCTGCGTGGAAGTCTGCCCAGTCGGTGCCATTGCCTTTACCAGAAAACTGCCGGTCCAGGAAGGAAAATCAGGGTATAAAGTCAATCTCAGGGACGAAAACTGGGTAAGATTAGGCTACCGAAAATCGTGAGGCGAATCAGACATACAGCGAACCCGGCTAATTCCGGAGGTATTAGATATGAACGGATATGCAGGTAATATTTTAAGCATTCATCTGGGTACCCGAAGCATTACCACCATCCCCACTAAAAAATATGAGCAATGGGTGGGGGGGCACGGCATGGGATCTGCCCTGTTTTTTGATATGGTTAAAGACAAAACCATTGACGGGTTTAACCCTGAAAATGTCATTACCCTGATGAGTTCTCCCTTATGTGGCACACTGGTACCATCGGGTGCGGCCAGAACGGAAATTCAGGGTATTGGTGTTCAGTCCCTTCCCATCGGCTGGTTTACCCGGAGTAATTTTGGCGGACGATTTTCAGCCATGCTCAAATATGCCGGCTGGGACGGTATTGCGATCCAGGGCCAGGCAGACAGCCGGGTATGGATTGATATTCGAAATCACGAAGTCAGGATCAGGGAATGCCGGGAATTGGATCTGTGGGGAACCGATACCTGGGAATGCCAGAAAATCATCTGGAAGGATGTGGCCGGAGACGGGGCTTACGGAGACTGGGTCAAGGTCAATAAAAAAGGCGATATGACCACCCAGCGTCCTGCGGTCCTGGCCATAGGCCCTGCAGGCGAAAACTTAAGCCGCATGGCCTGCCTGATCCATGATGCCGGCAATGGTGCAGGCCAGGGCGGTTTTGGTGCGGTATTCGGGAAAAAAGGCCTCAAAGCCATCAGCGTCATCGGTACCGGCAGTGTCAAAGTGAACGATCCAAAAGCCTTGATGAAATCCAGGCTGTGGCTGAAAGACCAGTATCAATTTGATCTGAAAAATCTTAAATTTAACACGTTTGTAATGGGGTTTCAAAGCCCGCCCGTGCCCATGGCGCTTTACCGGTATGGAAAGCCCAGGATCGGCCAAAGGCCACAGGCATGTGTGGGATGCACGGCCGGGTGCCGGGGCCGGTACGAGGATGGTATTGGAAACGAGGCCATCTGCTTCACATCCGTATTTTATTACCTGGGCAAGACCCTGTTAATCCAGCGCCAGGCGGCGGATCTCATCAACCGGTACGGTTTAAACGCCGCAGAGATGTTTGTGGGAGAGCTTTATTTAAAAAGGCTCCAGGCCAGGGGCATTATCGGAAAGGGAAAAGAAATTGACTGCCCCCTGGCGTATGAACAATACGGGGAACTGTCCTTTGCTGAGCAACTGGTGAAAGCGATTTCCTTTCGCAATGACGGCAAGGGGAATCCCCATCCCTTTGGCGATATCCTGGCAGAAGGGTTTGTCCGGGCTGCTGAAAAATGGGGCCGTCTGGAAGGAGAGAATTCTGATCTCAAAACCGGCCTTCTCCAGTTCCCCCACTGGGGGCTTCCCAGGCACAAACTGGAGAGATCCCAGCTGGACTGGGGCTACGGCACCATATTGGGTGACCGGGATATAAATGAACATTGCTTTGATATGCTAAGGGCTTTCCCAACATATTATAAACAGTCCGGTAAACCCTTACCCCCTTCCCAGGATGTGGTCCAGATCATTACCGACAAGATGGAACCCTTCCAGGGAGATATGAAAATGCTCGACTTCAGCACGGAAAACATGTACTCGGAGCATATGATCAAGCTGGTGAGCTGGCACAGGTATTATACCCGGTTCTGGAAACAGTCGGTCCAGTTATGTGATTTTCGCTGGCCTGATTTTCTAAACCTCTACGGACCAGGGCAGGCCGGTGCCACAGGCATAGCCGAACAAAGATTTTTCAATGATGTGACCGGCAAGAACTTTTCATTTCTGGATGGCATTAACCTGGGTAAAAAGATATGGAACCTGGACAATGCCATCTGGGCCCTCCAGGGCAGGCACCGGGACATGGTTCGATTTGCCGATTATATCTATACCCGTCCGGGAACAACCCCCAGCGGATACCCGGAATATATGCCAGGTATAAAAAACGGAAAGTGGGATTATGTGATAACTTCCGGAAGGCATTTTAACCCAGATCGATTTGAAGATTTCAAGACCCGTTTTTATCGGTTCCAGGGTTGGGATGAAAACACGGGGTGTCCAACCAGAAAAACCCTTGAATCCATGGGCCTTGATAATGTCGCAGATGCGCTTGAAACGAATGAAAGAATATAGACATTCGGTAAGGGACTCGGAAATGACAGCTTTTGCCCCGTGCAGGCATTTCCTGAAAGGTCTCCGGGCAAAATTCCATTGGAGGGGTTAAAAAGATTGATCTGGCTCAAACCGGATTTAAAGGGCAAACCATACAATCAGTCAACTCTTTTTTATTGGGTTCATCCATTGTGGAGAAACACAAAAAATGATAGACTTTCCGGGTTTCAATAAATCGAATTAAAACCTGAGAGGTCCCTGAAAAATGAAAGAAAAAACAAAAGAAAATATCTACAAGGCATTTATTGGTGAAGCCAAGGCCTACTTCAGACTGCTGGCCTATGCCCGGAAAGCTGAAGAGGAAGATGTCCCCCAGATTGCTCTCCTGTTCCGGGCGATTGCCGATGCAGAAAGGGTCCATGCCACCCGTCAGTTAAACCTTGTCAAGGATCTGGTGGTAAAGGATACCGACACCAATCTTGAACTGTCCTTTCAGCGGGAAAAATCCGTGAGTGAAAACATCTACCCTGACTTCATCAAAGATGCGGAAGATGAAGGCGAAGCGGCTGCCGTGCTGGCCTTTACCCATGCCAGGGATGCGGAATCATTCCATGCAAAACTGTATGACAGGGCCATCTACCAGATGATTAAAAAAGTGGTCAAGGCCTACCAGGTGTGCCAGGTGTGCGGGTATGTCACCGACAAGAAAAAGCCGGCCAAATGTCCGGTTTGCGGCGCGCCCGAGGAATCGTTCAAAACCATCGGGGAGGAGTGATTCTGACGGGTCCCGGGGGTTGGACCCGTCCTGGGTCATGGTAATGGCATTCAGTTACACTGCTGTTAAAAGACTTAATAACAGCAGAACGCATCCAATTGCCTGAAAAATCTGTTTGGTCCTTTTCATGAACCGCCATGGGGGTAAAAAAAAGGCAATACTGAAACCGGCACAGACATAAAAAAACAAAAAAAACCGGGCATTATCAGGAGTCCAGGCCATGATCAAAGATACCAGATAAAAATAAACAAAAAAGACGATGGCAACCGATTTGAGCCTGCGGGGTCCTTTTAGCATGGCATAAAATAAGGCTGGAAACACCAGAAAAAACCCCACCGGTCCGAATGAAGATATTTCCTTTGGCATCCCAGTCAAATGAAATATCTGAGCAGCACCACTTTCACCTAAAAACGGCCTTACCAAAAAATTATAAAGCGACTCCAGGGGCTGGGCAATGTTCCATTTCAACCCTCTTTCTAAAAAGATAGCGACCGGTGCTGTAACATTCATACTTTCAAAAATATACCGTATAAAATTTGCCACTGCGCCCTGTATCCCATGGGTGTTGAAAGGCAGGGTGACCATGTTACCCTGCCAGGATCCTTTGTTGAAATGATTGGACAAAAAAAGCCAGGATTGGGAAAAAACTGCCCCTGGTACAATGGTAAAAATGGCATAGTAATTTTTTCCCAACATGCTTTTCCACGGGAGAACGCCATGCCGTCTGAACAGAACCACGCCGGACAAAACAAAAAGAATCGGCGCAAAGATCATGCTGGAAATATTGTCAGACAGGCAGAAAAAAAGTCCCAGGATTAAAAAAATGGAATCCATCAGGGTTGGCAGCTCCACCGTTCGATAAATGGCCAGAAGACAAAAAAGTGCCACGGCAACGGATATAATTTCGCAATCCGGATATAGGGCCTGGATAACCAGACGGGGTAGGGACAGGACCAGAATGGCGGTGGTAAAGGCTGTGGGCGGCCACGAATACCGTCTGGCAAGGGCATAGGTGGAAAAACCAATGGACAGGTACGCTAAAAAAGAAAAAACGCCGGTACCGGCTCCGGATCCGAACCGTAGAAAGGTGTGGAATAAAACAAGGTGGTTAACCGGTACAAACCCAGGAAATTCAGCCGCTTTTCCTAAAGAAAAAAATCCGGTTTTTGTATAAAGGCTTATCGTGTAAAGGTCTTTTTGGAATTCTTTTGGAATCGGCAAAAAAGTATGGATAATCATGTACAAAAAACACCCCCCCAGAAAAATGAAAGAGATGGGATTTGCAGATCCAATACTTTTTAATGTGTCAACTATGCTGAAAATGCAGGAACGATGTCTAAAAATCAGGATCAATGAAACCATGAAAAAAAAAGTTTCTCCCCATGTGGAAATGATGGAATAGCCAGTAATAAAAGAGACCTGGTGAAGAAAAGACAATCCCATGAAAACCGAAATAATGGCATATGAAGCGGATTCTGCAAACGGATTGCCGTCCCTGCGAAACAAAAAAAACGCTGCCGTACACATGCAAAAAATTTCCACGAGAACCAGTGCAGGGATCAACACTCTTTCTGCCTTGCTCTCTGTGCTTCTTTTGCCTTGAGATGATCTCTTATTTCAATCATATAATTTTGCATATCCCGGGCAAGGATTTCACATTCCGGGCAATAGACCTTTTTGATCAGTTTGTCATGCTGTTCCAACTGGTGCCGGAACCAGGGGATATAGGGCGACCCTTTGCAAAATTTCTGTCCTGTATATTGAGCAATGGGACATCCTGTGCAGACCAGAAAATAATAGATTCTGCAGGGCGGACAATCCAGCACGCCCCCGTCAGACCCTTTTTTATCGATAATCCGTTGCCATTTTTTCACTGCAGCGTCCATAATTTTGATTTTATTCATGATACCACACCTCACCAGATTAACTAAAATTCCAGGAATGTTTGTGGACATCAATGCATCGACGGACAATAAAGGCCATCTTTTTTTTATCCGCTTTTGCTGCCATTGCACTGACATCACAGTGTGTAACACCCGCCATCTCCTTTAGTACCGCTTTTACCGACCCTGAAAGCGCATCGCAATGATAGCCGCCTTCAAGGGACATCACAAATTTGCCATTGCATACCGTGTCGGCGATTTTTTTAATTGAGGCTGTCATTGCTGCAAATCCTTCAGCCGTCAGCCGCATGCCCCCCATGGGATCATCCGAATGAATATCAAACCCTGCTGAAACCAATATCAGTTCCGGTGCAAATTGTTCGGCAACCGGCGCAAGCAATTGCTCAAAAATAGCTGCGTATTCTGCGTCACCAGATCCCTTGGGAATCGGCAGATTGATGGTATATCCCTCTCCTGCACCTGAACCGGTATCGGTAAAACTGCCCGTGCCCGGAAAAAGACCGGCTTGATGGACAGAGAAAAACAACACCGTGGGATCTCTTTGAAATGCATGCTGGGTACCGTTTCCATGATGAATATCCCAGTCGATGATCAAAATCCTGCCCAGTTTTAACCGTTCCTGTGCAAACATGGCACCCAGAACAACATGGTTGAACAGGCAATACCCCATGGCCCGGCTTTTTTCCGCGTGATGCCCCGGGGGCCGTATCAGGGCAAACGCATTTTCTATTTTTTTTGCTGCTACCAGGGATATGGCGTTTAACAGTCCGCCCGTGGCATGGAGTGCTGCTTCAAAGGTATTTTCAGATGCATGGGTATCCCCTGTAAAGGCGATGAGGCTTTTTCCCTTAGTTTCAGCGATTTTTTCAACATACTCATGGGTGTGAAAAAGAAGGATGTCCTCTTTTGCTGCTCGTTGGGGCAGAACATCAACAAAGATATCCTGCATGTCAGGATCTGTCAGCATTGAATAGATGGATTGGAGTCTTTCAGGGGTATCCGGGCATCCCTCCCCTGGAATATGCGTTAAAAAGATGTTCCCTTTTACGATGCCGGTTCTTTTTGTCATTGTTTTTATCCAAAATTCAAATTTTATGGGCCTGTCAAGTTGATTTTACGGGAATTGTCAGCACGGCACAGGGTAAATGACGCAGCAATGCTTCGGTGGTGGTGGGTATGAGCCTGCCCGGGCGATCATCCATTCCTGCAATGATTAAATCGATGCCATGGGTTTTCGCATAAATGGCCAGCTCTTCACCGGGAACCCCCCTGAGGATATGCGTTTTAGCAGGCATCATCTTTTTCAGCTGTAAAGACAATTTTTCTTCCAACCGTTTTTGTACGTCATCATAATGGGCAGAAGTGATGTCCACAACCGTCTCGTTCACCGGCGATTCCATGACATGGACCAAACAGATCTCGGCTGTAAATTTTTCAGAAAAGGTCATTGCAAAATTTTTCAGGTAAGCATCTGATTTTGACATTCTGCAGGCCACCAGGATATTGAGAAACGCATCTTTTGGACGCGGGGTGTCAGAAACAATAGGGGGAATCACCAAAAAAGGCTGCAACATGGTTTGAGCCATGCGCCTTATCACTGAACCCATAAAAAACAATTGGAATTCTGAAAACCCCTGGCTGGCTGCAAGGACCATATCTGCTTTTGATTTTTTGGCAATTTTTGCTGCTTCAAGGACAGGATCGCCATACCGTATAAAAGATTCCCATCTGATATCAAAGGGCGCCATTATTTTTTTTATTTTTTCCCGGGCTGCCGCTATCTTTTCTTCTTTTTCACCGCCTCTTTCGAACTCAATTTGCCGGGCAACGGAATCGAGGGGAGGGGGGATCGCATGAAACACTGAAAAAGAAGCGTCAAGCCTCAGACAAAGGTCGACTCCCCAGGACAGAAAGCGGTCTGAAAATTTTGATAAGTCGGTTGCGCAAAGTATTTTTTTTATCTGTTGCATGCATCCACTCCATATGTGTGTCAGCCGGTTGTCCTATCGTTACGTTTGAACAGACTAATTTCAGCTGCAGAAAGCGTGTCATAAACCGGAGCGTTTCCAAACCATAAAACCGCATGGACACTTTTGAAGGTCAGATGAATCTCAAATACCATCAGCTTACACCAAATTGGGATGCAAGACAAATCATAATGGTTTTTTTCGAATCGTCCTTTATATGACCCTGTTGAAAGGGAATCCCCCTAAAAAAATGGACATTACGTCACGGCATTTTTGGAAAACCATGAATTTTAGTTGATGGTTTTGATGCCGGTCAGGTTCACGTATATCTTCTGGACGATGTAATAATATTTTACATCTTGTAAACACTTGATCCATTCTTCCGTTATTTTGAGATTGCTGTATGTATTACCGGTTGTCCATTCGGGCGGTGTCAGGCCGGTGGCCTCTTAAATCTTTTTTTTACTTGTTCAGGTATATAATTTGCTAATCATAAAACGTAAGGCAAACAAAATAACACCATTAACAGGGGCGGTTCATAATACATCTGTCTTCCTCAAACGTGTTAAAGACGTTAACTCTGCCTGAATATTTAGAAGGAGCTCTCAAATGAAAATTTCCAGAAGAAACTTTATCAAAACCACAGCAGGAACAGCAGGACTTGCAGCAGCCTCTGTGTTTCCCTTTAGACATCTCAAATTCGCCCATGCGTTTGGTGACCACCCCCAGGAGGAACGCCCTTATCGTATCACAAAAAAAATTCCCCAGGTATGTGCCCGGGCCTGCGAAGCCAACTGCGCTTACAATGTCGTGGTGGGGGTAGATCCTGTCACCGGCCTTGAACGGGCCATCACCCTGGAAGGTAGAAAAAAAGACCCGGTATCCCGGGGTAAATACTGCATCAAGGGGATGGGATTCGTGGATTCCATGTATGACCCGGATCGACTCATGGTCACCCTCAGGCGGACCAACCCCCAGAAAGGGACAGACCATGATCCAGGCTGGGTCGTCATGGATACAAAAAAAGCGGCGGATGAATTCGTGGACCGCCTCAAAAAGTACAAAAGGGAAGAGATCCTCATGTGCTCTCCAGGAGATCCCTATACCAACCGACTCTGTCAGAGCACGGGCATCACCCGGGCTGATCAGAGGACCGAGTGTTTCGGAACCCATTACTATATCAACTGCCTGACGGTCACCAACCCGCCCAATCCTTATTATTCCAGTACCTATACCCCGAGCCATCACATCTGCGGTTATGATTACAGTGATTCAAAATATGAGCTCTGGTTCGGTTTCGACTCCCTCACCAAGGCCAGCAAGGCGGGGATTCTGAACCATATCGTTGAAGGCAGGCGAAAGGGGACCAAAAGAGTGATGCTCAACCCTGTGCGGAGCACGCTGGCGGACTGTTATGCTGACGAATTTTACAGCGTCAAGCCGGGGACGGATTTGGCCATTGCCTTGGCCATGATCAAGACCATTACGGAAGAAGGCATCTACAATCGCCAATTCATGAGCGAGTATACGGATGCCCCTGCCTTAATTGATGAAAAGACCCATCTCCACGCCACAGACAACACCGGCAAATGGCTCGGGTATTGCACCCAGGACAGAAAAATCAAACCCCTGGACGAGTGCAAAACCCCGGCCCTGGAGGGTGGACCCTATACCGTTGAGTTCAAGGGTAAAAAAATCACTGCCAGTCCGGCCCTTAAAAAACTTTGGGAAGCCACTGCCGGGTGTACTGCCGAGGCTGCAGAAAAACTGAGCGGCATGCCGGCAACGGCCATCAGACGCATCGCCCGGGAATATTGTGCCGCAGCTCCCAGGGCCTTCTGCCCCGCCCTCAAGCGGGATGCTGCAGGACCCAACTACGCCAACAGCTGGAAATTGCGGCATTGTATCAACATTCTCAACATGCTCTCCGGGGGCATGGACCATGAGGGCGGCGTGCTCCTGCTCCATGACGTCACGCTTCCCTGGCTGGACGATATAGCGCCAATCCCCAGGCCTTATCCGCCCCAGCCGCAAAAGCCGGTGGACGGCAGAAACGAGTTTCCGGTCACCTGGAATATTTACAAAAATCGGGATTACTCTGCCCCGGGCCATTATGGCATGGCGGGTTTCGGTCTCTACCATGGCACCACCACCAAAGTGGTCTTTTTCAGGAATCCCCATCGGGGTCTCTATTCGTTTATACAGCCTCAAATGGTGGAAAAGAGTTTGGAAAAAATGGAAATCGTGGCCGACTGGAACCTTTACCTGGACGACCTGGGCTATTGGTGTGACTACGTTTTTGCCGCCGGCCATCAATTCGAGAGTGCCAAGCTTGATCTCCGGCTCTACTACCCCAAGTGGCCCTGCCTGGCGGGAGGCCTGCCGGTTCAGAAGTCTCCGGGAGACCAGATCGGCTGGGGGACCCTGGCCAAAAAAATAGGACTGGGACTGGCCCCTGAGTACTGGACCACAGACGGAAGTTCAAACCCCAAACACCTCATCAAGGATACCCGGGCTGACATGGCGGTACAGAAAGCCCATGCCGGCAAGGATTTTAAGGACTTTATCAACAAAGGCGGGGTCTGGGTGGATAAAAAGCCCTATGAAAACTGGCAGCACATCCGAAAGATTGGCTGGAACAAACCCAATGGCCGCTTGAGAATTTATGTGGATGAATTTGTTCAAGCCGGTTACAAGGGCGTTCCCCAATGGTCCCCCCGGTGGTACGGCACTGAAGGAGAGTATCGGTTCTCCACCCTGAATACCCGGGCCCCCTGGCTCATGCATGCAGACCCCAACTTTGTCAACAGCGCCATCATGAAACAGTTAACCACCCGGAATCATATGGACTGTGTGTGGATCAACCCGGATGATGCCAGGGAATTGAGCCTTACAGAGGGTGAACAGGTTGTTCTGGAAACCAACCCCAAATACATGAAAGAGCTTCCCAGGCCGGTTCGTGCCAGGCTCCACCTTTCAAAAAGGGTCAGAAAGGAGTGTATTCTTCTTTTTCACGGTCTCGGGCATCGGGCTAAAAATCTCCGCCACGCCAGGGACTGGGGGTATCGTGACGGTGACCTCATCCCCCAGAAGGACCCGAAAATGGTTAAAAAATATGATGCCCTGGGGATGGGATGGGTTCTGGATAACCACGTGAGAATCAGGAAAGTTTAAAGGAGTGACACCATGAAGAATTATGCTATTTTGCTTGACGCAACAATTTGTACCGGTTGTAATAGTTGTACCTACAAATGCATCCAGGAAAACAGGTTCCATGCCCAGGCCTCCCAGGGTCTTTTCAGAACCGTTGTTGAAATAAAGGATGAAGGCATACGTCACTACAGGTGCATGATCTGCAAGGATCCTGCCTGTGTTGAGGCATGTCCCGAAGGGGCATTGACTCAATCGGAATATGGTTCTGTGCTCTATGATGCCAACGCCTGCGTGGGTTGTGAAGCCTGTGTTGATGCCTGCCCCTTTGGGGTTCCCCAATATGATCCCATGACCCAAAAAATCGTTCGGTGCAACATGTGCGCCCATCGTGTCAAGGACGGGGGTTTGCCCGCCTGTGTTGAGGTCTGCCCCAGCGATGCGCTCTGCTTCGGCGAATACAATGCCATCGTGGCTTTGGCCAAAAAACGGACGATAGAAGAACATCTCAACCTCTATGGGCTTACGGAAGCCGGAGGTTGCCGGTTCATCACGCTGATGAAACAGGCACCCGCCGATTTAGGATATCCCAACGTCGTTCAAAGGGCCCAAAACAAACCGGCCATGGATGTGACCCTTCCCGGTATGGCTGCCTTAGCCATTGGGGGATTCAAAACCTTTAGCAATAGAAGAGCCAGACTTGAAACCGAGGAAAAGGAAAAATCAACCCCATAACCCATTGATTGCGTTGCGGGGTGAAAACAGCTCGCAACGCAATCATTTAACGACCAAGGAAAAAAAAATGATATTTTCAGATCAATACGTTCAATCTTCTCCTGAAATCCGGGAAATGATGTATACACGGGTCGCCCAGGCCCTCAATTATCCAGACCAGGATCTGGTTGCCGGGCTCCTGGATTATTCGTTTATTCAGAATCTTCTGGCGATCGTTGAGGAGATAGAAAGGCCTGGCACAAAAGAAGCGGTTCAAGACCTCCAACAGGAGTATGGTAACACCACAAAAAGCCCAGAAGACCTGCTTCTTGCATTGGAAAAAGACTATACCTGGATGTGTTTTGCCTCAAAACCCCGGCAGGTCTATCTTTTTGAATCTGTTTACCGGGAAGGAAAGCTGCTTCAGGAATCCACCTTTGAAATCGCCAGATTATACTATGAAGCCGGCCTTCAAATGGATGAAGGATTTGACATGCCGCCCGATCATATTGCCACAGAATTTGAATTCTTGGCCTACCTGTGTTTCAGAGAAATCGAGGGTATCAATGAAGACGACGAAGAGAAAAAAATGTATGCCCAAACCCTTCAACACCAGGTCTTAGAAGAGCATCTTGGCCCTTTTGCATCCCGATTTGCCAGGGCCCTTGAACACAATGCCGGCACATCTTTTTATAAGGCCATGGGACGGTTTATCCAAGCAATTGTGTAGATATTAACGATAAGGGGTAAACCCGAAGGGTAGGGTGCCGTGGGTGGACATAATGCGGGAGGGCAATTGATATGGCGGGTTCAGTCTATGGGTATCTTGGAATATTTGTTTTTTTAGTGGCCTATTCATTGGTGCCGTTGGAAAATTTCATCCATTTGAGAAAAAGCAAACCGGTTATGCTGGCTGCCGGCCTGATCTGGATTTTTGTTGCCCTGGCCTACAAAGGATCAGGAGATCTGCATACGGCCCATGACGCCATCAAACGCTGCCTGTTGGAATATGCCGAGCTTTTGCTTTTCCTGCTTTCAGCAATGACCTATATTAATTCCCTTGAAGAGCGAAATGTCTTTCAGATGATACGGGCGTTTTTAATCGGGAAAGGGTTTTCTTTGCGCGGGGTTTTCTGGAGCACAGGGGCCCTGGCCTTTTTTATTTCTCCGGTGGCAGACAACCTTACCACCGCTTTGCTCATGGGCAGTATCGTCATGGCAGTGGGGGGGGATGACCGAAAATTTATTGCCCTGTCCTGTATCAATATTGTGGTGGCAGCAAATGCCGGGGGGGCGTTTTCACCGTTTGGAGATATTACAACACTCATGGTCTGGCAAAAAGGCAAGGTTGATTTTTTTGAATTTTTTGCCTTGTTTTTACCCGCCATGGCCAATTGGCTTGTACCCGCCATTATCATGAATTTTGCCATAATCCGCAACAAAAAGCCCACCCCTGTTATTGAAGACGTCCGCATGAAATATGGGGCTAAAATGATGATGATCCTATTTCTTCTGACGATTACGACCGCTGTGTGTTTCCATAATTTTTTAAACCTTCCACCGGCTGCCGGCATGATGTTCGGATTGGCATGTCTGGGTATTTTCAGCCATCATGTAAAACTTAAAGAGGGCCGGGAACACCGTTACGATTATGTCCTTGGTGCAAGGAAATTAGGTAAATCCCATCATCCCCTTCATCCGTTTCTGGGGAAAACCTTTGAAAGAATAGGACAACTGCTTGAAGATAGTTCCCTGCCGGCGTTCATGATTGACCGGGAACATAAAATCACCCGCTGGAATAAAGCCATGGAAGACCTTACCGGCATCAAGGCAACAGCGTGTATGGGGACCCGTGATCAGTGGAAGCCCTTTTATCATAAAAAACGGCCCGCGTTATGCGATATTGTCATAGACCGTACCCCGGATGCCCTGATTGGTAAGTTCTATCATGGGAAATACCAGACAAATGACCTTATAAAATCATCTTTTGACGTATCTGACTTTTTCCCTTCCATTTCTGATACCGGCAAATGGCTTTTGTTTACGGCAGCCCCCATCACAGATAAAAATGGCCACATACAGGGGGCTGTGGAGGTGATAGAGGATGTAAGCGAACTCCATAAAAAAGCCCGGCAATTTGATATTATGGAACGCGTATCCAGGGCTGAGTGGGATACCCTTTTGTTTTTCTATGGGGTTATCCTTTGCGTAGGCGGGCTTGCACAGTTCGGCTACCTTGATCTTATCTCAACTTCCATGTACGCAACCCTTGGTTTTACGCTGGCCAACGTTATTATTGGTGCTATTTCCGCTATTGTGGATAATATTCCGGTCATGTTTTCCGTACTGACAATGGATCCGGGCATGCCCCTGAATCAGTGGCTCCTGGTGACACTGACAACCGGAACAGGCGGGAGCCTTTTGGCCATTGGTTCGGCTGCAGGTGTTGCCCTCATGGGAACGGCAAGGGGGACATATACGTTTGGTGTTCATTTAAAGTGGATGCCGGTGATCGCATGCGGGTATCTGGCCAGTATTTTTTGCCACCTGTTAATCAGTTGATAAAAAAATGGAGGAAAATAAAATGAAACCGTTAACGAATAAAACAAAAAAAATTGTGGTGGCACTGGACTTTTCAACATATTCTAAATCGATATTTGAATATGCGGTAAATATGGCCCGGTCGATTCAATCTGAAATAACGATCCTTCATATCATTAACCAAAAGGTCATTGATTTTGCAAAAAAGCAATTTGAGGCTGACCAGTTGGAATTTTTTCCGGTTTCTGAGTTTATTGCGGGTGAAAAAAACCGGCGGATTGCCAAAATTGAAACCCTCATCCAAGATTGTCAGGCTGAAGATATCACCACTAAAATACACATTGAAGAGGGGATTCCTTCGGTTGAAATAATAAATTTTTTGGAGAACTCAGACGCTGCATTTTGTGTCATCGGCCAAAAAGGAAAAACAGACCTTCCGGAATTTCTTTTTGGTACGGTAGCGGAAAAAGTATTCCGGCATTCCCCGATGTCTATTTTAAGCCTGCGATTTTAGGACGAACGGGAATCCAAAATGGATCGTTTATTTTTTTGAACCCATTTTGGGTAAGGCAAAAACAATTCATTTTCTCAAACGCTTTGACCTTGATCATTGTATTTGATTCGGGGTATGATACTGTTATGAATTCAATGCCCAGCATAGACTATTATCGATTTGGGAAAATAATTGTCAACTCAGAATCCATTACATCTGATCTGATGATCCTTCCCAACGGTCATATCCTAAAAAACTGGCGTCGAAAAAAAGGGCATTTCCTCGCCTATGATGACATACAACCGATCATTGATGCCACACCTGAGGTTCTTATTGTCGGTACAGGCGCTTTCGGGTTGATGAAAACTGATCCCAATCTGATTGAAACACTCAAGGCTGTAACAAAAAATCCATTAAAATTAATTCAATTGCGAACCGGAAAAGCAAAAGAAAAATATCAGAAAGAAATTCAGGGCAATAAAAAGATCGCTGCCTGCTTTCATTTAACCTGCTAAGGACTAAACTTGGACAATCCAAATCATCACCAGTTCCAGCATTGCCCGGGATGTGGTAAAAAACACCTCAATCTGGAAATTAAAGTTCAAATTATCCGCCTGATAATACAGGCATCTATTGAGGACAGAAACCGTGGAAGATGAGATTCAATATCAAAGTAAGACACAGCGGAAAAAAGAAGCTGAAGAACTTCAGCGGTTAGGTTTGAAGTTGGACAACCTATCTGTCCAGCAATTGGAGAATATTGAGATTCCGAAAAATTTGAAGACCGCCCTTATCGAGGGTAAGTCAATTACATCCCATATTGCAGGCCGACGGCACCGGCAGTTCATTGGCGCGTTGATGCGGAATATAGACCCAGAATCCATCCGTTTGGCATTACTGCAAGCGGAAGAAAAAAATCTTCTTGAATCTGAAGCTGCGAAAGAATCCAAGGTGTGGATAGACAAGCTGTTAACCGGTGAACCGGCTGAGATGGAGGCCTTGCTGGATGAATTTCCCGGGCTTGAGCGCCAGCGGCTGAGGCAATTGGTTAGAAATATTAAAAAAGGAGCCCCTGGGACTAAATCCCTCAAATTTAGAGAAACCCTTGAAAAGCTCATTAAGGTGGAAATAAATTCAAAATGAGTCATTCATAATCTGGCAGGCAGTGGTGTTATTTCAAACATATTATTTATGTGGTTCACATAATCGATATTTTTGCAAGGCTTTGAAAGGTGATCAATATAAGGGTCTTTTCGTTTTATTTCTTTTATGGATTCTAAAAATTCTATATTGCCGGAAATAAAAAGGATCGGAATGGTTCTGTCTGATAATCTGATGTGATTATATATATCCTTACCACTGAGATCTCCAGGAAGAATATAATCCAAGCTTACAAAATCATATTTATTTCTATTCAACAAGTCTACTGCAATTTGTCCATTACTGGCAATATCCACTTTGTGATTGAAGGGTTCACTTGTCAGTATGGTGTACTGGACATCTGAGATAGCCTGCTCGTCTTCAACAAGCAGAATATATTTTCCGAAACAGATTTTTTCATTTTTAACTTTTATTATTTCTTCCTCTGTTAATTCTTTTTTTATGACGGGGAATTTAATGGTAATTTTAGTGCCCGCTCTAAATTCCGAATCAACAAGTATTTCCCCTTTGTGTTGTTCTATATATTTTTTTACATTTGCCATCCCATAACCTGTTCCCCCAATATCCCCTTTATACAGTTCATATACGTCCTTGCTTCCCTTTAGAGTGAAAGAGGGTTCATAAATCCTATCCAAATATTCACTTGGAATACCGCAGCCATTATCTTCAATTTCAACGCAAATTTTCTCTTCAATATAATATGTTCTGACCATTATTTTCGGAGTCCCAACCTTTCCCAAAGCATGAATTGAATTTTGAAACAGATTTACCAATGCATGCTCAATCATACCTGGATCAGCGAGCAGATAAGGCATACTTTGTTCTTCTTCTTTTATCAACTCAATCCCGGCCATATCTTTTTTCATAAGATTTATAACAAAGTCGATTTTATCGCTAATCTTGAAAAATTCCTGTTTAGGTTCCTGGCTTTTGGCAAAAGCCACTAAGTTTCGGGTAAGATTTTTTCCGCGTAAAGTTTGTTGGAATATTAATTCAAGCGTCTTCTTTGTTTCTGCATCCTTACATTCCATAAGCGAAAGTTCAGCATTACCCATTACTATACTCAAGATATTATTGAAGTCATGGGCCATTTTTCCAGCAACCTGTCCAACCAAAGCAAGCTGTTTTTGTTCACCCGCAATTTTCTGGGCATCTAATTTTTCTTTCTCTGCCCGCCTGCTCTCTGTGATATCCCTGAATTCTGTAACTCTCACTGCGCGACCATGATAGGGAATATTTTTAGCCTGTATTCTCATATAATATCTGGTGTTGTCTTTACGGAGTCCTTCAACTTCATAGGGCCGTTCAAAACCACTTCGTATTTTTTCCATAACTGGTTCTCGCCATTCCGGTGCAATCAGCATGAGTCCATCCATGCCTATCAGCTCTTCAATGGAAAAGCCGGTCATATCAGAAAGCCCCTGGTTACAATCCAGAATAATCCCTTTATCATGGATTGAAATGCCGCCAAACGATGCATAATGAAGGGCTTTAAATCGGTTTTCACTTTCCCTTAAAGCATTTTCAATCATTTTCCTTTCATTGATTCCCTGTAATAATTTTTCATTCGCTATTTCAAGTGATTTAGTTCTTTTTTTTACTTGGGTATCCAGTGAAGAATAAAAATTTTTAAGTCTATCAGTAAGCTTGTTGAATCCAAATGCCAAATCAGAAATCTCATCTTTCCCTTTTACAAGAATCGGATTGATCTGGGAATAATTTGACTCCTCCACAGCAGTTAAAAAATGTTTTGAAATAAGAATTAAACGGTTGATGATAAGAAACTTTATGACAAAGATAATAACTACAAAAAACAATAAAAGTCCTACAGCACCAAAAAGAAAAGTGTTTTTAAGCTCAAACCACAATTTTTCCGTAACCTTAGCAATGGGTATTGCCACGGTATCCATACCGATTACCTTTCCCATTGGTTGATAAAACCCTGCAACTGGACCATATTTTTCGATCAGGGAAACTGGTGCATTTTTAGGATCACCATGGCAATTGAGACATGATTCTTCCATACGTCTTGCGTTGAATTTGGCCATATACTCTTTGGTTCCGATTTTTATCGGGCCCTCCCATTTTTTTAAATGGGGATTATTATCGAAATACTCAATGATTTTGATTTCCTCAGGTCCAGCATGGTTGAGGGGGTTTCGAGGATTTTTAGAAGAAAATTTAATTATATATTCTGGAAACTCATTTCTGACGTCTTCAAAAATTGAGCGAGCAACATAGGATGTTGACATTGTTTCAAGAATGAACTCCTTTTCACCGATCAGTTGATACATCACTGGACGGATATAGTTTCCTACATAATTACGGATGGCAAGATCAAATTTCAATGCCATTAAGGCCTGTTGTTCAATAACCTCATAAATACGATTATTTGTGAAGGTATATGAAGAATAAAGAAGCAAACAGGAAAACAAAGCCGTTATAACACCGATAGAAATTAACAATTTTGCGGTAATGCTTTTCATTATTTCCCCAAAAATAATACTTATTCTATAAAACAAAAAAGGACATGAAGGCTTTTTAAATTCCGGCAATGTCCAAAAAAATTAAGTTTACAATATGTTGTGGTGAGAGGCAATTTTATTTTTAGACCGGCTGTCAACTATACTGTATCCAGCACTTCACGAATTTTTTGAGCAAGCTCCTTAATAAGGATTGGTTTCAATAGAAAACCTTTAATGTTTAGAGATTTAATTTTTTCTTCAGAAATGGATTCACTGAACCCCGTGCAAAGCAATATGGGGATGTCATGGCGTATTTTGATCAATTCAACTGCAAGTTTGTCCCCAGGCATTTTCGGCATTGCTTTATCTGTAATAACCAAATCAAATTTATCCGGACTTGCTCTAAAGGCTTCGAGAGCTTCAATACTGCTGGTGCGGGAAGTAACCTGATACCCTAAACGCTCCAGAACCTGTTTTTCCATTGCAATGATGCCCTCTTCATCATCCACCAGAAGGACGCTTTCAGTACCACCGAGTATGGGTTCATTTGCCTGGGTCTCTTTTTTTGCCGAACGGGTCTTGATGACAGGCAGATAAACATGAAATTGAGTCCCTGTGCCAGGTTCGGTGTAAACCTGGATTGCGCCATTCATGGCTTTCACAATACCATGGACCACTGATAATCCCATTCCAGTTCCCTTACCTTTTACTTTCGTGGTAAAAAACGGGTCAAAAATTTTATCAATTGTTTTCTTATCCATACCCGTGCCGGTATCTGCTATTGTCAGGCAGGCATATGAACCAGGAGCCATATCAGAATTTACAAAGTGATACTGCCCCAATTCGACTTCTTTAAGGCTTACTTTTAATTCCCCTTCTGTTTCTTCCATGGCATGATAGGCATTAGTTGCAAGGTTCATTACAATCTGATGGATCTGTGTGGGATCTGCTTTTACGGCATCACAGTTAGGCTGGAGGCTCTGATTGATGGAAATGGTTGCGGGGATTGTGGATCTGATAAGTTTTAAGGCTTCTTTTATAATCGGCTGCATCTTTATCAATTTCAGATCATTGGTTCCCTGGCGTGAAAAGGCAAGAATCTGATGCACAAGATCTCTGGCTCTCAGTGATCCCGTATAAATTTCATTGATGCTTTCTCTATATGGACTATCATCAGGGACATCCTCTAAGAGCATTTCTGAGTGCCCCACAATGGGAAAAAGAATATTGTTAAAATCATGGGCAATACCACCGGCAAGGGTGCCGATGGCTTCCATTTTCTGGGATTGCTGCAATACTTTCTCCATCCTGATTTCATCGGTAACGTCACGCTTAACTGCAACGAAATTGATTAGTTTTCCTGATTTATCAAGTACGGGTGAAATCGTGGCATCTTCTGTATAAAAACTGCCATCCTTTCTTTTGTTGGTCAACCTGCCATTCCAGGTATTTCCTGTAATTATCGTCTCCCACAGTTGCCGGTAAACCAACTCATTATGCTCACCACTTTTCAGAATTCGTGGATTTTTTCCGATCAACTCTTGCTTTGAATACCCTGTGGTTTTCTCAAACGCGGGATTGACATACTCTATATTGCCATCCGCATTTGTAATTACAACACCTTCTGCGATTTGCTCAATGGCGGCAAGGTGTCGCTTACGATCTGCCTCCATCTGGTTACGCTCGGTGATATCCCGGGTAATGGAAAGAATGATATCTTCATTTCCGATTTTCAATATTCGTGCAGACATAAGACCAAATTTTATTTGCCCTCCTTTTCCCTGAAACGCTGCTTCCAGGTTTTCAACAACCCCATCTTTTTTCAGCCCTGAAACCAGGCGGTCCTTGTCTTTTGGATCATTCCAGATATCGAAGTCAAGGGAAGATTTTCCAATCACTTCTTCACGAGAGTATCCCATAATCTTTGTAAAGCCTTCATTTATTTCAAGATATATCCCATCCTCCACCCTGTTGAGATTGATCGAATCCGGGCTTGAAAGGAATGTCAGCCGAAATTTTTCCTCACTCTCCCGAAGGGCCTGAATGGCTTCTGTTCTCGTTTCAATCATTTGATTGGCAGACACAGCAATACTCTTGAACTCTTCAAACTGTAGTCCAGCCGTATCAATGGCCGTTGTCTGTGAAGATGCGATTTTAAAAAAGTTTGAAAAGAGCCTGATCCCGGATTGAATTTTATGCGCTTGATATCGGGTCCAAAAAAGAATCAGAAAGGACATGAAAATCATAACTACAAAATATAAAACAGCTCGTTTTAAAAAATCATGATACAGCGCTTTTTTTTTTGACAGGATAATTTCATCCATCGTATCCAGATACACCCCGGCACCAATGATCCATCTCCATTCCGGAACACCGACAACATAGGCCAACTTGGGGGAAAATTCCTCTGAATCCATTTTCTGCCAGAAATAGGAAACAAATCCCCCCCCCGGCTCTTTTGCAGCCCTGTTCTGTTCCTGTATGATTTTAACCCCTTTGGGATCGGTCAATTCCCAAATGTTTTTTGTTGTCTTTGTAATTTTCCCGTTTATAAATAAAGGCTGCCCCCCGTAAATGCTCCCGAAAAAATAGCCTTCGTTTTCAAATCGGAGCTTTGAAACTCTTTCCAGAACTTCCTCCTGAATTTCTTTTTCCACATCTTCTAAATATTCACCGGTTCCGATTCCCCATCCATAGGGTTCAAAATATTTCACATAGGCAATTTTCAAATGGTTTGCATCCGATTCTCCCGGCTTTGACCATGTATAAGAATAAAAGCCTTCCTTGCGTGCCTTTATTATTTCGATCATATCCGGCACAACATCTTCGCCTTTGGCGCCCTGCACCGCCATCATATTTTTGCCTTCCATTTCAGGCCTGTCGGCAAAAAGTTCTTCAATCCCTTCCATGTTAAAGGCAAAAAAATACCCCCGGTTCTGGTTAAACCGTATCGGCCTTAAAGCATCCTTTATCATTTTTTTTATTTCATAGCGGGATTTCGATTCCTTATTTTCATTATAGATGTTCAAGGCTATGGCACAGGCTTCATTCACACGCCCTTTAATCGAGTTCCGAAGCCTTTTTTCCGTCTGGTTTCTCATATACTGAACATATTCCAGTGCGGTTTGAACATGTGTTTTCAGTATTTGTTTCTCTGAGGCAACAAATTTTTCTTTAACGGATGCTGAGTTTTTATTAAATTCGGTATATTCACTCAAAACCCCAAAAAAATAAAGGCAGACAAAGGAAATAAAGGTTATAGAAAGCATATTATGCAAAAAAAGTTTTTTAATACTGGTCATACGATTTTTTACCTCTTAACTTGTGCACTGCTGTTTTTTGCAGCATTTCTTTTTCCAACCTTCAATCTTTTCAGATGCATCATTTGCGACTTTCACAAGCGTCTTGATATTCGATGTATTTTAAAATAATCGTCAAATCCCGTCTGCCGGCAATCCACCAACTCAAAAAAAGAGATGCCTGTCCAGTTGACAGATACAAAGGCCATGGGCTTATCTTTTTTAAACCGCACTATACAGGGCATTGCCGGTAGATCGAAGTGATAATACACAAATAAAAATTACAATGCAAAACAAATTTTAGGTCAGATCCTGATCTGATTATGACCTCTACAAAGGCACTGTCACATTGCACTCTCACCACCCACCACATTACCCTTCTGCCGACCTATTTCTTCGAATTATTAGTTTTCTGGAACGTGAAAGAATCCAGAGGGGATTGCTCTTCCAACTCGATACAAAGCAAAGCCCGCTCACCCGTGAGATATAAACTTCACTGTGAACTGTTGTTAAAGGACAATATTGATTGCACAAAAGACCGACCTGTGATAGGAAAATTTCTTAGATTATAAATATAATACATTGTTTTACATACCTAAATCACAATATTAAACTGGTATTCTCAAAAAAAATAAGGAGAGAACATGGGACTCAAAGAAGAGTTGGAAGAAAAAGCCGAGGAGTGTGACGCACCGGAAGAATATATTGCCGTGGCAAAAGAGATTATGGACGGACTTTCGGATAAAGAGTGGGCTTCCGAACTTTTGGAAGAAGGTGCCGGCTGGGCTGAAAGCTATGAAGACACGGTTGCATATGCCAAGGCAGGCATTGATCTGCTCCAGAATGCGGAAGTTGCGGCTTCCTTCCTGGAACAGGGTAAAAACCTGTGCAGTTCAACAGAGGATTATTTAAACCTGGCTGCAGCCGCTTTGGCGCTTAAGCTTGAAGATGTGTCTAAAGATATTATCGGTGCTGCAAGTACAAAATGTGTTAAAGTAACGGATTATCTGGAATTAAGTGATCATATCGCCAAAGTTATCAAAGACCAGGAACTTGCGGAACAAATCATTGATAAGGCTTTTGACAAATGTTCGAAAATAGATGATTTTGTCCTGTTTGCAAAAGCACTTCTGGATATGTTCCAAGACAAAGACCGTGCGGCAGCTGTATATGAAAAAGCAATAGAAAAAGCGGTTAAGGCAGATGACTTTGTCGTCCTTGCAGCGGGTGTTATGACGGACCTTCAAGACAAGGATCTTGCCCGGAAAATTTATGAAGGCGCCCTGGCATCGCTTGAATCCGGCAATGAGCTACTCAAATTTGCCGAAACCGTCAAAGAACAACTGGATGATGCAGATTTTTTAATGTCGGTTTATCAGAAAGCTGAAACCGTTTTTAAAGACTTTTCAGACTATCTGAAACTGGCCAAAGCCGGTTTTGAGAATACAGGGAATGCAGCCTTTGCCTCTGCCGTATATCAGAAAGCGGCTGCCACAAATCCGGACTGCGGCCAACTGGTTGATCTGGCCATTGCCCTGGCAAAAGATCTCAAAGACACCGATGCCGCTGTCCAGGTTCTCAAACAGGCTGAAGCAGCTGTTAAAAATAATGCCGATTTTATTAAAACCGCCCAGGCTATCCAGGACATCGTAACCGATGACGAACCCTGGACATCGGCCATTTCCTTCCAGTTGAAAAAACGGGAAGAATTCAAAGCGTTGTATGCGGATTTTATTTTAAGAGAACAAGAAGACAAAACCTGTTTCCTCATGCGGACACTGGCCCATGAGGTGTTTGAAAAAACGGGTGACACGTATTATGCCGCCAAATTGTACAAAGTTACGAAATCACTTACCATCAATTTTAATGATTTTATCAAACTGGCTGCTGATATCCATGCAGACTTGGGAGATGACACCTGGGTCCGGGAAATCTATTCTGAACTTCTGGACAAATGTGACAGCTTCAATTTTTATAACGAATTGACCAATGCCATTTCCGCAACCCTCAAAGATAAGGCATGGATTCGTGAAATCTATACGGGCATTGAAAAGAAAAGTACAAAAAACAGTGATCTTATCAAACTCGCATCCATAGCAATAGAAACATTCAATGACAAGGAATGGGCAACAAGCCTGCTGACCAAAGTCGAGAAAAACAGCCACAGCCTGTTTGAATTCAGCAGTGCTGCCGGAGCGATTTTTAACTGGCTTGGGGACACGGAATGGGCCGGAAAACTATATGCTGCTGCAGAATCACTCTGCCAGTCACAAAGAGATTATGCACAACTGATTTCCTTTATAAAAAATCAGACGTCAGACCGGATAATTTTGTCCAACACCTTACATGCAGCCCAAAAAAAGCTGACATCCTTTGAAGACCTGCTGTTTCTGGCAGAAATTTCTTTGCTCCAGCTGAATGACCCTGATACTGCAACGAAGCTCTATACCAAAGCAGAAGAAAAAGCCCAGTCCAACCAGATGCTTTCCAAGCTGGGAACAAGCCTGAGCAATCGTATGAATGATCCCAAATGGTCCTCTAAGGTCTTGCGGAAAATCAAACAATAAAAGGGATTATATTTTTTATATCAAGGGGGTTGTAATGAAAACAACCATTATAAGCCCCTTTATCCCCATCTATCTGACAGCAATATTTAAATTCAAGGATTTGAATAATGGGAACCAGATATTTATTTGAAAAAGCAGTCAGGATTTCTCAAGGCTTACCTCCTTCCGATGAAACCCAAGTCCAAAACCTGTGCCGGAAAATAAAAGAATCCCAGGAAGCACTGCTGGTCGCTGGCAGCACGTCCATGCAGTATTGTCTGGAAAAATGCAAAGGGATGTGTTGCCAAAACCTGGATATCGATTCGATTTTCAGCTTATGGGATTTTATTTTTATCCTCACCCTGCTGCCCCACCTGAAAGACGACATACAACACCGCCTGAATGCCCATGACACCTTGTACCTTTCTCCATGCCCGTTTCTTAAAGACGGTAAGGGCCCCTGCATATTCCCCAATGGGATAAAAGCACAGATATGCGTCATCACCTTTTGCGCCGATAGCCACGAAATGAAACAACCCATTAAGACCGTTAATTTAAATTTTTATCGGCTCTGCTGGCTGATTCAATATTTAAGGATCAAACGAATCGTTTGCCGGGTAAAACGGTGAACAATCGAATGCCTGTTAATCCACCATCAAATTATCGACTTTCCAAAAGTCACCATCACACCCAGTCAAAAGATTTTTCAACGGCTTTTCCCCATCTGGAATACAGATGTTCGCGCTCTTTTTCAGACATGGTTGGAAGCCAGCGGTTACCCTCTAACCAGTTGGCCGTTAAATCCTGGATACCGTTCCAGAACCCCGTGGCCAGTCCTGCAGCATAAGCAGCACCCAATGCCGTTGTTTCAATGATCGTCGGCCGGATTATCGGTACGTTCAGGATGTCGGACTGAAACTGCATCAGCAATTCGTTCACGACCATTCCCCCGTCAACTTTGAGCCGTGTAAGGTCCACCCCGGAATCTTTTTTCATTGCCGTTATGATATCTCGGGTCTGATAGGCATTTGCTTCAAGAACCGCCCTTGCCAGGTGACCTTTATTGGTAAACCGGGTGAGGCCGGCAATAATGCCCCTGGCATCGGATCGCCAGTAGGGGGCAAACAGTCCGGAAAATGCCGGTACCAAATAAATATCGCCATTGTCATCCACGGTTTTTGCCAGGTCTTCAATTTCCGAAGCCGATTGAATAATGCCCAGGCTGTCCCGCATCCACTGCACCAGGGCCCCGGCAACAGCAATGGAGCCTTCCAGGCAGTATACGGGTCGGTCATTGTTGATCTGATATCCCACAGTGGTCAAAAGACCGTGCCGGGAAAAAATGGGGCTATTTCCTGTATTCATCAACAAAAAACATCCCGTACCATAGGTGTTTTTTGCCTCACCCCGGGAAAAACAGGTTTGACCGAACAGGGCGGCCTGTTGATCCCCCAGGGCACCGCAAACCGGTATTTCACCTCGGAAAGGGCCTGCCTTTTGGGTGCTTCCCCAGGTATTGCTGTCGATGGACGGCTTTATTTCCGGCAATACGAAAAGGGGAATCCCCAGGATATCCAGCAGTTCTTTATCCCATTCAAGGGACCGGATATTCATCATCATGGTCCGACTGGCATTGGAAACATCTGTAATGTGTGATCCTTTTTCCGGTCCGCCGGTCAGCCACCAGATAATCCAGGTTTCAATTGTGCCAAACAGAACATTACCGGAACCCATATCTTTTTTTGCATCAGGGACCGTGTCAAATATCCATTTTACTTTTGGCCCTGAAAAATAGGTGGCCACGGGCAGTCCTGTTTTTTCGGTGAAAAATGCTTCCCCTGCCTCTGTGGTGAGTTGTTTACAGATGCTTTCCGTCCGTGTGCATTGCCAGACAATGGCATTATAGTAAGGTTTTCCTGTTTGCCTGTTCCAGACAACACTGGTCTCACGCTGGTTGGTGATGCCAATTGAATCAATTGATTCTGGAGAGATTCGGGTTTTCTCCATCACTTCTTCAATAACAGAACAAGCGTTTTTCCAAATTTCAATCGGATCATGTTCCACCCAACCCGGTTTTGGGAAAATCTGCTGGTGCTCTTTTTGTGCAGAACTGAAAATATTGCCTGTTTTATCGAAAAGAACAAATCTGACACTGGTGGTCCCAAGATCTATCGCGCCAACATATTTTGGCATGATTTTACCTCCAAATGCTCAAAAATAATATCCTGTTAAACCATCTCTCAAGCTTGATATGAAACCATATCATTTAAACACTGTTCTTTAAACAAATAAACATATAATATCATAAACCAGCGAACCCATAGTCTTCATGAAACATAAAAAGAATCAGCCATTCTCATTCGGGTATAACCATAATGAGAATGGCTGGAAAAGGATCTGTATGAAAAAAACAGAAAAAAAGAATGCCTCTTCTTATTGTAACTATAATGATTCATTTATATCCTATGACCAGAATCGACAGCCCAATGGATTACAGGAAATTTTAAACATTTTTAAACAATCCCGGATACCGGTTGAAGAACAAACTATTCTGGAAGGTGGATTTGGTACCGGCGCATACATAAATCATATCCGGCACCATGTGAAAGAAATCCACGGGGTGGAAGGATCTGAAAAAGGGTATGAGGAAACCAGACAAAAAGTTGGAAATGCTGAAAATGTTCATTTGCAGATAGGGAACATCCTTGACCTTTCCTTTTCTGATGATTTTTTCGATGCCTATATGGTTAACCAGGTTCTGCACCATCTTGATACAGAACCGGCTTATCCACACCTGACCCTTTTTTTAAAAGAGAGCAGACGCGTCATTAAACCAGGCGGTGTCCTGACCATCAACACAAGCTCACAGGAACAACTAAATCCGCATTCCGGTGCCTATTGGAATTATAAATACATTGAAAAAGCAGCCCTTGCCATCCAGGCAAGATATATTCCTGTCCCAAATCTTCTATCCAGGCTTGAGGAATTAGAATTTACAGAGATCAAAACAACCCTGCCATCTGGGAACCTGTTTCAGGAACGATATTATTGTGATCCCCGGTTGGTACTGGATACGGATTTTCAAAAAGCAGATTCAATCTACTGCTTTTACTCAAAAAAACAAATCGACGAAGCAAATATCTTGATTCGTTCAAGTATAGATGACGGATCCGTATATCAACAGATGGAGCATGCAGCAGCGCGTGCGAAAGAAATTGGAGAATCCGTAATTATATCGGCCAGAAAGCCCCTTTAATCTAAAGCACGCTTTAATCTAAAACAAGCCGAAAGCATTGCCATCGGCCTGTTTTAGATTAAATTAAATCGAGGGAATTATGACTTGAACCACCAACGTTCAGCAGTTCTCATACCATCCATTGCCATATGCCCGGAAATGGGTCCATGTTCCAACTTATCTGAACTTGCTTCCACCAATTGATTGTACATGGGAACGATAGTGCCACCATCATTTTTGCAGATTTCCTGCATCTCAAAGTACATTTTTTTCCGTTTCTCTGAATCCAGTTCTGCCCTGGCATCAATCAGCAGGCGGTTAAACCGGTCATTTTTCCAGTGGGTGTCGTTCCAGGAAGCATCTGCTGCATAAGCAACCGAGAACATCATATCTTCTGTGGGGCGACCTCCCCAGTAACACATGCACCACTCTTTTTTCATCCAGACATTACTCCAATACCCGTCATCCGGCTCCCGGACAACATTGATATTGATACCGGCTTTTTTTGCCTGTTCCTTGATGAGGATGGCAGCATCCACGGCGCCTGCAAATGCGGCATCTGCAGCATGCAGATTAAACACATGGTCCTGCATGCCGGCTTTTTTCATATAAAATTTTGCTTTGTCCGGATCATGTCTTCGCTGTTCAAGGTCTTTTGCATAAAACTGGTTTACAGGTGCTATGGGATGGTCATTGCCAAGTTCACCATACCCCCGCAGGACCTGTTTTAATAATTCTTCCCGGTTAACAGCATGCTTTAATGCCATGCGAACGTTATTGTCATTGTATGGGGTTTGATCCACAAGCATGGGGATGGTGTAGTGGGCTGTTCCTGTGGTGGCGGTCACATTAATCCCGGGCATCCGTTTCATGAGGTGGACGGTTTTAAGCTCAACCCGATCCATGTAGTGTATCTGACCTGTCTTTAAGGCATTGGTCCGGGCATTGGTATCAACAATGGAAAGGGTTTCAACTTCATCAAACAGGGCTTTTCCTTGTTTCCAATAATTGGGATTGCGTTTTGCAAAGGCCCTGACACCCGGTTCCCAGGCCTCCAGAACATAGCCCCCCGTGCCAATGCCCTTTTCAAATTCCTGACCCTGGGTGCCGGCAGGACAAATGCCCAGATGGTAATCCCCCAGGAGGAATGGAAAATCAGCACTGCCCCCGGAAAGCTCAAAAATAACGCCATATTTTCCATCGGCTTTAATATTGACAATACTGCTTAAATAGGGCTTAGCGCCGGATGTTGATTTTTCACCCCGGTGGTGGTTTATGGTAAAGATGACATCCTCGGCGGTCATGGTTTTGCCGTTATGAAATTCAACCCCTTTGCGAAGGTTAAATTTCCACACTTTTGCGTCAGGAGAGGAGTCCCAGGATTCAGCCAGCTCCGGGATGGGTTTGAAATGATGATCAATTTCCACAAGATTGTTTCTGATCTGCCAGTTGAGATTCTGGTTCATGTTGGACGTCAGTGTCCCCGGATCCATGGAATCAGTAGTGGAGCCCCCTGTAATTCCCATCTTGAACCGTCCGCCCTTTTTAGGAACAGACGCCTGGGCCGTGCCTGAAAGCAGGGCCGGGGAAATGGCTGCGGCAAGCCCCATTGCAGAGACACCGGTAATAAACTGCCGCCGGGTAATTTTGTTCTGGTGATACAGCTGTGTTAAAAACGATAGGTCTGTCATATTCTCTCCTCCTAATTTAATGATAGCAATCAAGTCATCGGATCAGATAAAGGTTGACGCCCGCTCTTCCAAAAGGTTGTCCAGCCAGTCTGGATCCATTTCAGGAACAGATGCCAAAAGTTTATCCGTATATTCATGGTGAGGTGGGGACAAGACTTGTTTTTTCTCACCTTGCTCGATGATTTTTCCTTCGAGCATAATCACAATTTTGTCTGCAATGGCCTTGACTGTGGCAAGGTCATGGGTGATAAACAGGTAAGACATATTGGTTTTATTTTGCAGGTTCTGCAAAAGATTCAATATGTCTTCCGCCACCAGTTGATCAAGGGCTGATGTAATTTCATCGCAGATGATCAGGTCTGGTTCAGCTGCCAGGGCGCGGGCAATACAGATCCGCTGTTTTTCTCCGCCGGAAAGCTCTGTGGTCAGCCGGTCAATATAGATATCCGGGTCAAGCTCGATATTTCTTAACAGGTCCTTGATTCGTTCTTCAGCCTGTTTACCCTTGATGCCAAAGTAAAATTGAAGGGGTCTGCCAATGACCTTTCTGACCGTCTGTTTGGGGTTTAGTGCCGTATCCGGCATCTGATAGATCATCTGCATTCTTCTCAAGTCTTCTTTTTCTCTTTTTTTTAATTCAAGGGGAAGGTCTTTTCCGAAAAACTTTATGGATCCGTGAATGGCAGGCAGAAGACCGGTAACCACTTTTGCCAGGGTGCTTTTCCCACTGCCGGATTCTCCGACCAGTGCAACAGTTCTGCCTTTTCTCACGGTCAGATTAATATCTTCCAGAGCCATATCCTGTCCCGTATAGGTTGCCGCTACATCCTCGATATCCAGAATCACGTCCATTTTATCGGTAATATTTTTTTCTTCCCGCAAGGTTCTGACATTTAACAGCTCCCGGGTATATTTTTCTTTGGGCTTTTTAATCAATTGCCGGGTTTCACCCTCTTCAACCAGCCGACCGTTTCTTAAAACCATAATCCGGTGGGCGACCTGGGCCACAACCGCCAGATCATGGGTAATATACAGGGCAGCTTTGTTCATCTTTTCCGTGATTTCCTTGACCGCTGCCAGAACTTCAATCTGGGTGGTAACATCCAGGGCAGTTGTCGGCTCGTCAAACACAATGATATCCGGTTTACAGGACATGGCCATGGCCACCATGGCCCTCTGGAGCTGACCGCCTGAAAGTTCATGGGGATATCGGTATCCAATTTTTTCAGGTTCGGGTAAAAACAGACGTCTGTAGAGCTCAACAGCTTCTTTTTCAGCCTCCTTGTAGCCCATTATCCCATGGTGAACAGGGGCTTCAACATACTGCTTTATGACACGATGGGACGGGTTAAAAGAAGCCGCCGCACTCTGGGCGACATAGGAGATTTTAGATCCCCTGACCAGTCTCAAATCCTCTTCCGAGGCATCAAACAACTCGATCCCTTCAAGATTTATAGATCCGGATGCCAGTCGACATCCCTGGCGGGTGTATCCCATGGCAGCCAGGCCGATGGTGGATTTACCCGCACCGGATTCACCGATCAGCCCGAGGACTTCTCCTCTTTTCAGATTAAGGCTGATATCCTTGACAATGGGCTGCCATCGGTCTTCGTAAAAGCCTTCAATATAAAGATTTTTTATTTCAAGTAAATTGTTCATGGTATGTTCCTTTCTATTCATGCAGGCCACTGGATAAATGTAAAAACCAGTCAACAATTAAATTGACACCCACGGTTAAAAACGCAATGGCGCCGGCCGGGATTAAAGGGATATAGATACCAAAGGTAATGGCTCCGGCATTTTCCCTGACCATTCCTCCCCAGTCTGCCAAAGGCGGCTGCAGGCCTAATCCAAGAAAACTTAAAGAAGCAATGAAGAGGAAGACAAAACAAAACCGCAGGCCGAATTCCGCAATCAGCGGCGGCATGGCATTGGGCAGGATTTCCTGTCGTATGATCCACCAGAGCCCTTCTCCTCTCAATCTGGCGGCTTCTACAAACTCCATCACTTCAATATCCATGGCCACGGCCCGGGATAATCGATACACCCGTGTAGAATCCAGAACCGCGATGGTAAAAATCAAGGTGGGGATGGAGGATCCCAGCACTGATAAAATCATCAAAGCAAAAATAAGGGTTGGAAAAGCCATGATCATGTCAATGGTCCGGCTTAATAACTGGTCAATCCAGCCGCCTTTAACCGCAGCAATAAACCCTAAAACGGTTCCAAACAAAAATGATAACAGCGTGGTAATAAAGGCAAGGGCAATGGTATTTCTTGCGCCAAAGACCATTCGAGAGAATAGATCTCTTCCGATATGGTCGGTACCCAAATAAAACTGGGCGGAAAACCCTTCCCACACATCCCCGGCAATACTGGTTTCGCCATAGGGTGCGATCAAGGGGGCAAAAATAGCCACCAGGACATTCAGTATAACAATCCCCATACCGATCCGGGCGGAGAGAGGGGATTGTTGAAGTAATTTCAGCACACTTAGGCCCCCCTTTAAATTTGGGATTGTCTGAGTTTTGGGTTGGAAAGCATGGACAGGATATCAGCCGAAAGATTGAGAAAAATATACGCAATGGAAAAGATCAACCCTGATGCCTGGACCACGGGAAGATCCCTTTTGGAAACGGAGTCGACCAATAGCTGTCCCAATCCCGGATATACGAACACCACTTCAACAATGACAACCCCCACAATCAGATAGGCCAGGTTGACGGCCACCACATTGATCACCGGGGACAATGAATTGGGAAAGGCGTGATGCATAATGATTCTCAATCGCGTGATCCCTTTGATTTCTGCCATTTCAATATAGGCACTGGCCAGCACATTGATGATGGCTGCCCGGGTCTGCCGCATCATGTGTGCCGTTACCACACAGGTGAGTGTCAGGGACGGCAGTAAAATGGCATATATTTTAGAGGTAAAGTTCATGTTGTCGTCAATGATTGCCAGACTTGGAAAAATATTCAGCTTTACAGCGAAAATAAAAATCAGAATATAGGCGATAAAAAATTCCGGGAAAGAGATAAACGACAGCGTGGTCGTTGAAATCAATTTGTCAAAAAAGGTATTTCGATAAAATGCCGCCAGCATCCCTAAAAAAATGGCCAGGGGAATCGCAATCACGGCCGTGGTTGAGGCCAGGAACAAGGTGTTGGCCAATCGCCAGGTGATGAGCTCGGAAACCGGTCTGCCATTGGCAAGGGACGTGCCAAAATCACCCTGGATAAAATCCTTCAACCATGCACCGTACCGGATCACCGGCGGTAAATCGAGTTTAAGCTCTTTTCGAAATGCCGCCACCGTCTCGGTTGTGGCAGATTGTCCCAGAACGCTTTCCGCCACATCACCGGGCAGCAACTCAACGCCGATAAAGATAATCACCGAGATAACAAATATCGTTATCAGGCTTGCACCAAGACGTTTAAAAATTAAAAATAAAACATTTTTCATGGTTAAATCTGTCTTTCACTTTGACTTTGAGAGCGCAATACTATTTTTTAAATACAATAGTGGACAAAATAAAGAGTTTAACAACAATCATTTGCGCAATGCCCGATTGAAAAGCGTTGTTAATTGTCCATATAAATATATCGGACACGAATCAATTTGTCAAATGCGCATTTAACACTAATCCTTTATTTATGTTAAAATTTGATATAATATAGTATCCTAAAAGGATTTAAATCATAGCATTCTATGTTTTTGGTATTTATTTTATGCAATGAATTAATTTCAATTTAGTTGATATAAAAGAAAGGGTTTGTGATGGACCATACAAATGATGAACGGTGCAAAAATTTTTTGATCTCCCTGCGAAAAATAATCCAGGCCATAGACCAGCATTCAACAATGCTGAAAAAAAAATTTGGTTTGACCGGGCCCCAACTCATCCTTTTACAGTCCATATCCACCCACAATCAAATTTCCGTGACCCAGCTTTCAAAAAAAGTCAGTTTAAGCCAGGCCACAGTGACGGACATTACAAAACGCCTTGAAAAAAAAGAATTCATCACAAGAAAAAGAAGCCTGGATGATAAACGCAAAACCAATATAGCGCTTACGGAAAAAGGAAAAAAAATACTGGACACTGTACCGCCGCTTCTTCAGGAACAATTCACCCATCGATTCTCAAAACTGGAGGGCTGGGAGCAATTAATGATTGAAAGCGCCTTTGAACGCGTCGTATCCATGATGTCAGCAGAAGATATTGATGCGTCCCCAATAATGATTACCGGTTCAGTCGCTATAATAGAACCATGAACTTGAACCGAATTTATCGGTACAGATCCCCATATAAATAATGAAGACGGGTTGAATACTGCTTGTTTGTGTTTGGTGATTAAATGAGAAGCCCATCAATAGATGTGGCTTCTCATCCTGATTTTCACAATCTTGCCAGGCAAGGGATTTGGTTTTTTTTGATCACCCGCCACCGGCCGGCAAAAGGATGGTCACCTGATCACCCTCTTGAAGAATTGTTTTCTCTTTGTTTAAAAATCTGATATTCCTGCCGTTCACCATGAACATGATATGAGATGCGAGCGTCTTTCCATCCTGTTCAAAAAGATACGATGCCAGTGTCTCTCCATGGACCCGTATTAACGCGTTAAGGAGATCCTCAAATGTATCGTTCCGGGGAATAGACATCTGAAATTTCCAATGGCCGAAAATTTCAGAAAATGCCAGACTTGTTCTGATGTTGATGGTTATCACCGTTGATGCGACCCTTTTTTCCGGTCAACCTGATGTATATGAAACGATCAGGGACCCAGCTGTTTCAATTGTGTAAAAATACAAAAAGCCTCTTTTATCCATCATTGGACAAAAGAGGCGCCATTACCTCTGATAAAAAACCATTCACAATGCTAAATAGTTAATACCCTTAATTTTTGTTTGTCAAGCAAAAATTCAGCTTAACCATTTCAATGCCCGGATATCATCACAAACCATTTACCCATACACCTGCCTTCTGTTTTACCAGTTAAAAAAATTCCTTGAAGCGCAACCATAAGCCTGATATTTGAAACGGTGGGTTGAAAAAACCAATGAAATAACCAGTAGAGGAAAAAAAAATGAGAGATCCCATTTTTGAACCGATCACGATAAACAAGCTCAAGATAAAAAATCGGATATATCTTCCTGCCATGCACCTGGGTATGGCCCGGGACTTTGAAGTCACCGACCAGATCGTTCATTTTTATGCCCAAAGGGCCAAGGGCGGCCCTGGAATGATTTGTGCCGGCTATGCAACCATTGACGAACTTTCCGGCAATACCCAGAATATCGGGGCCCATGATGATACCTTCATCCCCGGGCTTCACCGACTGGCAACGGCTATCAAAGACAATGGATCCCTTGGTGCCATCCAGTTAAACCATGCCGGAAGATATAATTTTTCTTTTTTCCTCGATGGAAAGCAGCCGGTAGCGCCTTCTCCCCTGGCCTCAAGGATGACAAAAGAGACCCCAAAAGAAATGACGATTGACAACATAAAAACAACCATCCAGTCTTTTGCCCAGGCGGCATTACGGGTAAAAAAGGCTGGATTTGATGCGGTTGAAGTCTTGAGCGGCACCGGGTATCTGATCAGCGAATTCCTTTCTCCCTTGACCAATCACCGCACTGATCCATATGGCGGCAGCCTTGAAAACAGGATGCGGTTCGGACTGGAGATTGCCCAGGCTGTCCGGGATGCCGTGGGAAAGGATTACCCGTTTATTGTCCGGATGAACGGCAATGATTTCATGCCCGGCGGAAATTCTATGCTTGAACTCAGGGAATATGCGAAAGCCTTGTCAGACAGTCTGGTTGACGCTCTTTGTGTCAATGTGGGATGGCATGAGGCAAGGGTCCCCCAGATTGTGACATCCGTGCCCAGGGGCGTTTTTTCCTACCTGGCCCGGGGGATCAAGGAAACCGTCACTGTTCCTGTCATTGCAAGCCACAGGATCAATGATCCGGAAACCGCACGGCAGATGCTGGATGACGACATGTGTGACATGGTGGCCATGGGCCGCAGCCTTATTGCAGATCCCATGCTCCCTGAAAAAACAAGGCTTGGAAAAGAAAATGAAATCATTCATTGCATTGCCTGTGCCCAGGGATGCTTTGATAACCTGTTCAAATTGAAGCATGTTGAATGTCTGTGCAATCCCCTGGCCGGCTATGAAGGTCTTGTACCGGTTGAGAAGGCCAAGTCCCCTAAAAACGTAATGATTGTCGGCGCAGGGGCCGCTGGAATGACAGCAGCCCTTACCGCGCACTCAAGGGGCCATCATGTGGTGATCTACGAAAGCAGCGACAGGGTTGGCGGGCAACTTCACCTGGCTGCCGCTCCTCCGGGGAGAAAAGAGTTTGGTCAATTTGCCAGGGACCTTGAAATCCAGATCACTCTGCAGAAAATACCCATTGTTTTTGAAACACCCGTGGATGAAGCCCTCATTCAGCAGAAAAAACCGGATACCGTCATCCTGGCAACGGGTGCAGCCCCCATTGTTCCCCCCATTCCCGGAATAGACCTTCCCCATGTTGTGGAATCATGGGATGTCCTCCAGGACAAGGTACGTACCGGTAAACGGGTGGCCATTATCGGTGGCGGGGCCGTGGGTGTGGAAACCGCGCTCTTTCTGGCAGAAAAAGGCACCTTATCGGCTGAAGCCGTAAAATTTCTTCTGGTGAACAGGGCCCAGGATCCTGAAACCCTGTTTGAAATGGCCACCCGGGGCACCAAACAGGTTACCCTTATTGAAATGCTGGATAAAGTAGGTAAAGATATCGGCAAATCAACCAAATGGGGTATGATGCAGGATCTTGGCCGATATCATGTCAACACCATGACCAACAGCAAAGTTATCAAAATCACCCCCACCGGTTTAACGATTGAACAGGAGGGAAAGGGTCATGAGATTGCAGCGGATACAGTTGTGGTGGCAGCCGGTTCTGCATCAAACGCCCGGCTTGAACCTGCACTGAAAAAAATGGGGATGGATTACCATGTCATCGGGGATGCCAAACAGGTTGCCATGGCATTTGATGCGGTTCACCAGGGCTATCAAACCGGATTGGAAATATAATCCAGGCCGGTTACCTGGGTTTTATATCATTCATCCTTGAGACAATTGCTCAAAATGGCACGCTATTTTGTTTGTTTGCCCACCATATGTTCAATTTTAATTTTATAGACTTTGGTTTTATCCGCTGCCGTCTGTATATATTTTTTACCGGCTTCCAGGTGATCCTTTGAAAATCTTTGAACAAGCGCCCACAGGCCCTCTTCTTTTTCCCCATCAAAGACCTCCAGGGCCGTCCCAAAAACAACAACACTTTTAAATTTAGTATTAAAGTCCTCCGGGATAATTTCAGCATCAGTGACCACACAAAAAGAGACCTTGGAATGATGGGTTATATTATCAATTTTATGGCCGGATCCGGCACAATGAAAATAGATACAATCATTGTGGTATACGTAATTCAAGGGGACAGCGTAGGGATAGTCGTCAGCCCCTATTGTGGCCAGCACACCGTCTTTTCCTTTTGTTAATACGTCAATGGTTGCTTCAACAGACAATTGTTTTTCTTTCCGTCTCATTTCCCTGAACATGACTGATTTTCCTTTGGCAATAATAGTCAACAATACCGTTCCCACTTGGCAAAAAATCATACTATAAAATGGATCCCATTAAAAGATGCTTCAGCAAATTGGTTTTAATGCTTCATTAATTTTACCAACTCAACTTTCGGAGTTAGCCATTACATGGGGTCAGGCTTTCTTTATGGCACTTTTTACCCGTCTGGATATGAAATAGTGATAAAAAGTACAATAAAAAAAGCCTGACCCCGTCGATTAAAACTAAAGTCCGAAAGTTGAGTTACCAATGTATCTGCCATGTTCGATTATAAACTCATTAAAGCTTTGGCCATGGTTTCCCGGGAAGGCCATTTCGACAAGGCGCCTCTGACAGCCATTGCCATCCAGAACATCATTGCACCTGTGGTGGATAAGTACGGGATTGACGGGATTTTCAACCTGGTTATCGGAAATCGCCAGGATGTAGGAGGACCCATGCTTCATGATCGACGCATCCCCTTGATTTCAGCCACAGGATCCACCGCCATGGGAAATCGGTGAAGAATTCATGGATAAAAATTATTGAATATCATAAAATTTACGATATATCACTTCTTCAGCAGTATTTTGTGTCTCCTGATATTAACTATTATTAGAAAATAGCTGTTATTTTAATATGTTACATATATAGCTCATCTCTGGCATGCTTTCTGCAATAACAAATATAAAATCAAATCCATAAAGAGGCAATAACGTAACTAAAAAAGGAGGGCGAAAATGAAACATTTAACGTTAATCCTAACTGTTTGTTATCTTTTTTCGGGGGCAATTGCATGGGGCAATGATACAAAAACTTACTCACTCACAACAGTGGCAGCCGCCCCTGTAATGGAAAGCATTTTCCAGTATTCAACAAACGACCCTGCAGCAGCATCACAGATGTACTTTGATACCCGTACCGGCCACAAGTATGTCAAAAACGGGGCAAATTCATATGCTGAATATTCCAAAAGAGGGCGGTATCTGAAAACAGTTCCTTCGAATCTGCCACTTTTAGTAAACAACAGTTGCATTCATCCCATAACCCAACAGACCTTTATTCTCTATAAAAAAGGCGGGGGCGAAAAAAAAGAATTCGTATTGCACCCGGGATCCCAGAAACATCCCTCAGGATACGAATGCGTAGATGCCCTTGTCTCTCTTGAATAGCCCATACCTTGTGCCGGGACAGGATCACCCCTTTGTCCCGGCATTTTATGGGTTAAACCTTTTAGAGACGAAAACGAATTTTTTTTCATCAGACCATAACATTATTCAAACCAATACTATTCAAACAACGCCATAAGTTATTGACATCTTTTCTCCAGATCATTATCATCACATTTAAAACGTATCAATTATTGCTGAGCATATTCATCATCGCTTGATTCTTCAACGGATATAGATTTTATAACGATAACCGGAGACATCTATTTTGGACTGTATTGATGTTAATTTTTATCGGGTTCTTTTTGAGGACCTTGATCCCGGAAGGTTAAGGAAGCGGTTTCTAAAATTATTGTTAACGCTTCAAAATGTAGAACGCGGATCTATATGGATCAGGCAGAAAGACCGGTACGTCTGCGTCGAATCTTTAGGCGGCCCATCAAAAATAGATATCATCAAAGGGGCGTCGATCAGCGTCAAACACCCCAGTATTGTCGGCTGGGTGATGACACATGGAGAGATGACAATAGCCGAGGTTGGCAATGATCAACGTCACTATCAGGAATTTGAAACGGATATGCAGCTGAAAAGTACCCTGATCCTGGCATTCCCACTGATATTCAAGAATAAAGAGGTTTACGGCGTCGTCCAGATTGTTGATACCAGTGCCGGCAGCGGGCAGCTGAATCTTGACAAACAATATCTTCGGCTCTTGAAAGGCATTGTTGATATGGGCGCCATTGCCCTGGACAATGCCCTGCAGCATACAGAACAAGTCAAGCGTAATGTTGAACTTGAGCAAACCCTTGATGAAATTCGAAATAAAATTCAAATAATCGGTCAAAGTACCGCGTTTCAAAAAGCCATGAAAAATGTTCGTGAATATGCACGAACAGATTTTCCCGTACTCATAACAGGAGAAAGTGGCACTGGAAAAGATCTTGTGGCCATGGCCCTGCATAATCTGAGTTCCCGCAAAAAGGAACCTTTTGTGGTACAAAACTGCAGCGCAATCCCGGAAACACTGTTGGAAAGCGAATTGTTTGGATACCAGAAGGGGGCCTTTACCGGGGCGAATGAAAACAAATGCGGCCTTTTAATGGCAGCAAACCGCGGTACGGTGTTTATGGATGAAATTGGTGATATGTCTCTAAATCTTCAGGCCCGTATACTGAGGGTCATTCAAAATAATGAGATCAAACCCCTGGGGGCCTCTAACATCCAAAAAGTCGATGTACGAATTATTTCTGCCACAAACAAAGACTTGAATGCCGCAATTAAAGCAAAGGCCTTCAGAGAAGACCTGTTCTACCGTCTCAATGTTCTTCCGTTAAGCCTCCCTCCTTTGCGGGAAAGAAAAAAAGATATCCCCCTTCTGTTAAATTATTTTATCAAAAGAGAGTCCCTGGAATTGGATATCCCACCCAAACAGATCTCCAGTGAAGCATTAAAATACCTGGTGGATTATCCATGGTACGGAAACATCCGTGAACTTGAAAATTTCGTCAAGTACATTCTCAGTACTGGGGGGGATATGATCGTGACGTTAAAGGATATCCCTGATCATTTCAAACAAAAACAAGCCATTCACCTGGAACTGGGTAACGGCAGGCCTTACACCGAGAAACCGGTACGGTTGCCCGATAACGCTTCACTTGAAAGGGCCGATATATCGCTGACCGATTATTCATGGGAAGAGCTTGAAAAAGAATATATCCTGCAGTTGCTCGCTCAAAACAATTGGATTGTGACCCGGGCTGCCAATACTGCAAAAATAAACAGATCCACTTTTGATTCCAGGATGAAGAAATTAGGCATCAAAAAATAAATTAATTGAGCCTGTTTCCCAATATTTTTTTTCAAGCTTGGCCTCTATTACCAATCGATCACGATATTTCTGTATTTTTGCCTGTTGTCTTATGATTTTATTTTTCTTAGCCGCTTCATCTTCTGTTTTTGAATAAAGAACATCGACAAAAACCCTGACAATAAAGGCCACAAAATTAGAACCAAAGGAATACAAACGGATAAAGCGAGCCATCTAAAAAAAGCCTGACCCCGCCCATTAAAGCTAACGTCCGAAAGTTGAGCGTGCAAATTACATCATCTTATCCGGCAGCCATAAGGCCAGTTGCGGAAAAATCATTACCAGTATCAGGACAATTAACTGCATGATCACGAAGGGTGGAATTGATAGCCAGATATCCCTTGTGGTAATACCGGGCGGTGCTACGCCTTTCATCATGATCAATGCCCACCCAAAAGGCGGTGTCAGATACGCCACCTGCATATTGAGGATGAAAATAATGGAAAACCAGATGGGATCAAACCCCAATACAATGGCAATGGGAACAAAAATGGGTGCACAGACCGTCACAACCGCATAGTCATCCATGAACATGCCCAGGACAATGAGAATGAGCTGCATGGCCGCTAGAACAATCCAGCGGTTAATTTCCAAGCTGCTGATCAGATCGGTTACAAGGGATTGTGCTCCCTGGCTGGTGTAAAAAACACTGAACAAGGTGGCACCAATCAGAATCCAGAACACCATTCCACTGATGGCCATGGTTTGACGGCAGGAATCCCACATCACTTTCCAGGACAGTTTTCCAAGACCGATACAAATCAGAAAAGCCCCTGTTGCGCCGACCCCGGCAGCTTCAGTGGGTGTGGCAATTCCCAGAAAAATGGAGCCCAGGACAAGAATAATCAAAACTGCCGGAAGCAGGATATCTTTCAGGGAAGCGATCCTGATCTTCCAGGTCACCGCTTCTTTCATGGGCGGCGCCAGTTCTGGCTGGACATGGCATCTGACAATGACATAAACCACATATGCAAAGGCTGTGAGAAGTCCGGGAATAACCCCGGCCAAAAAGAGTTTTCCGATGGAGATTCTGGCAATATAGGCAAAAATAATCATGATAATGCTGGGGGGAATGATTTCTCCCAGCACCCCACCGGCCATGACAGAGCCCAGGGCCAGAGATTTGCCATAGGATTGCTTGAGCATGGCAGGAACAGCAATCAGTCCCATGGTTAAGATGCCGGGACCAAATCCGCCGCACATGGCCAGGGCCACGCAGACACCAATGGAAACCACGGCTAAACCGCCCCGGATACCGGATAACCAATATCCAAGGGCTTTGAACATACGATCAGAGATACCCGAATGAAGTAAAAAATTCCCCATGAGTAAAAACAAAGGAATGGTAATCAGATTTGGATCGGTTATCTGTTTGTACGTTGTCGTCGCCACTATGAATAACGTGGTTGATCCTTCCAGCAGATATGTCAGAAGAACCGTGATGCCGCCAAGGGCAAACGCCACGGGAACACCCAGCATGAGAAGGATCATCAGCCCGCCGAACAGCAATAGGGTAACCAGTTCAATACTCATAAAACTTAATTTCCTTGTTTATCTGTAAAAAATGGTAATTAATCTTTATTCTTTGAGAGAACATAAATGCCTTCCAGAAAAAACAATATTGCTGCCACGGGGATGAATATTTTTAATGGGTATAAAGGAATCCTGAATGCGCCATGGGCGGTTTCTCCGGATGCCAATGAATTTTGCCCCATCCAGGTGCCCTGCCAGATCAATACGCCCATAAAAAGAACAAAAGAGAGCAAGGCAAAGACGCTGGCAATTTGTTTGAGTCGTTTTGAAAACAGGTTATAAAAAATTTCTATCCTGATATGGGCATTGCTTGACATGGCATAAATCCCGGCACACAGGATATACACACCGAAAATTTGTCTGCTCACCGGCCATACCCATATCGTAGGGCTGTTAAACACGTACCGTAAAATGACTTCAATGGCTGTAAAGAACATGATCGCCATTATCAAAATGCTGACCCCATCCCCTAACTTTTCACTTATCCAGTGAATAAAACTGAAAAAAGACTGTATCCCCTTGATCATCAGTTGTTCCCTTTTTTTTAAAGGCGGGCATCAGGGCGCCCTTAAGCCGCCTGATGCCAGTCTTTTTATGACCCTGTAATAAATGCTTATTTAGTGCCTGACCGAAAACCCGTGTTTGGGCAAAAACTATTTGACCCCTCTCCATTCTTTGATCATCTGGATCG